>JBKJPY010000008.1:0-13038 GCA_046594195.1 Acidimicrobiales bacterium
GAGCTGGCCCAGAACATCAAGTCGGCCAAGCGCATGGTCGAGCGTCGTCGCCCGCAGGTGTGGGATGTCCTCGAAGAGGCCATCAAGGAGCACCCGGTCATGCTCAACCGTGCCCCCACGCTCCACCGCTTGGGCATCCAGGCCTTCGAGCCGGTGCTAGTCGAGGGCAAGGCCATCCAGATCCACCCGCTGGTGTGCACCGCCTTCAACGCCGACTTCGACGGCGACCAGATGGCCGTCCACCTCCCGCTCTCGTCGGAGGCGCAGGCCGAGGCCCGCGTCCTGATGCTGTCGGCCAACAACGTGCTGTCGCCCGCCCACGGTCGTCCGCTGGTCACCCCGACCCAGGACATGATCATCGGCGCCTTCTACCTCACCGAGGTCGTCGAGGGCGCCAAGGGCCAAGGACGAGTGTTCCGCCACCTCCACGAGGTGGAGCGGGCCTATGAGGCTGGGGACCTGGAGTTGCACGCACCCATCCAGTTCCGTGGCCTCGAAGACGGCGAGCGCTTGGTCACCGAGGACACGACTGCTGGTCGCCTGTTCTTCAACCAGGCCTTGCCGGACAGCTTCGAGTACTTCAACCTCCGCGTCGACAAGAAGGTGATGGGCAACATCACCGACCGTCTGGCCAACAAGGAGGCCAAGGGCATCGTGGCGGGCAGCCTCGACGCCATCAAGAACCTGTGCTTCCGCTACGCCTCCCAGTCCGGCATCACCATCTCCATCGACGACGTGAAGACGCCGCCGGAGAAGGCCGGAATCATGGAGGACCACGAGCTCCAGGCCCAGAAGGTCGAGGACCAGTTCCGCCGCGGCATCATCACCGATGGTGAACGCCGCCAGAAGGAGGTGGAGATCTGGACCGATGCCACCGACATGGTGCGCACCGCGATGGAGAAGAACCTCAAGAAGGAACAGTTCAACCCCATCGAGATGATGGTGGGCTCGGGTGCTCGCGGCAACATGATGCAGGTCCGTCAGATCGCCGGCATGCGTGGCCTCGTGGCCAACCCCCGTGGCGACATGATCCCTCGTCCCATCAAGTCCAACTTCCGTGAGGGGTTGGAGATGCTCGAGTACTACATCGCCACGCCCGGCGCTCGGAAGGGCCTCGTCGACACCGCCCTGCGGACCGCCGACTCCGGCTACCTCACCCGTCGCCTCGTCGACGTGGCCCAGGAACTGATCATCAACGACGAAGATCCGTTCGAGAAGGCCGAGGCCACCGGTTCGCCCATCCGCGGCATCTGGTTGGAGAACATCCACGGCGACACGCCGCAGAAGCGCTCCTACATCGAGACCACGCTCTACAGCCGCACCCTCGCCAACGACGTCACCTGCGCCGACGGCACGGTGTACCCCCGTGGAACCATCGTCAACGAGCCGATCATGGAGCACCTCCGTGACGACGAGACGGTGACCCGGGTCCGGGTGCTCTCGCCGCTGACCGATGACTCCGTGGCCGGCATCTCTGCCGCCAGCTACGGCATGTCGCTGGCCACCGGCAAGGACATCGAGGTCGGTGAGGCCGTCGGCGTCATCGCCGCCCAGTCCATCGGCGAGCCCGGTACGCAGCTCACCATGCGGACCTTCCACACCGGCGGCATCGCCGGCTCCGACATCGCCGGCGGTCTGCCCCGAGTCGTCGAGCTCTTCGAAGCTCGCTCGCCCAAGGGCAAGGCCACCCTGGCCCGCATCACCGGTGTGGTGCGGATCGGCGAGGACGAGGGCAAGGGCCGTGTCATCACCATCGTCGGCGACGATGCCACCGAGGACCAGTACACGGTCCCCTCGCTGGCCCGTCTCGAGGTCAACGACGGTGACGAGGTGGAGGCCGGCGATGCGCTGGTCGAGGGCGCCCGCGATCCCAAGGAGCTCCTCGAGATCCGTGGTGTCCGCGAGACCCAGAGCTACCTCGTGGCCGAGGTCCAGAAGGTGTACCGCGAGCAGGGCGTGTCGATCCACGACAAGCACATCGAGCTCATCGTGCGCCAGATGACCCGTCGGGTCACGATCCTGGAGACCAAGGACTCGGACTTCCTCCCGGGGGAGCGCGTCGATCAGAAGGCGTTCGCCGATGCCAACAAGCTCCTCGTCGAAGAGGGCAAGCAGCCGGCCGAAGGCCGCGTCGAGCTGATGGGCATCACCAAGGCGTCCCTGGCCACCGACTCGTGGCTGTCCGCCGCCTCCTTCCAGGAGACGACGCGGGTGCTCACCGAGGCGGCCATCGATTCCCGTTCGGACTCCCTCGTGGGTCTGAAGGAGAACATCATCATCGGCAAGCTCATCCCCGCCGGTACCGGCAAGCACGTCTACCGAGACATCGAGACGCACGCGCCGGACTACCAGCCCATGGCCTTCTACTCGTCGGACGGCGAGCAGATCGACGACAGCGAGTGGCTGGCCAACGTGGTGGCCGAGCAGGCCGACGCGCCGGTGGCCGAGGTCATCGACCTCCCCACCCCGTCGGAGGCCTGATCACCTGAGGAGACCGGCTTCGGCCGGTGGATCTTCGCTGCGAAGGGCGCCCTGCGGGGCGCCCTTCGTCGCGCCCGGGGGCGGTCGGCGTAGCACGCGGTTGTGGCGGCTCCCGCCTCCCGTCCGGTCGGCGGTACCGTGCGCCGGTGCACGACCTTCCTGATCCCGGATCCATCTTCGACCACGAGAACGCCTTCTACCTGGGGGCACCGGCAGGCAGGATCGGCAAGCTGCTCGCGCACTTCGAGATGTTCTCGCTCGTGGCGGACTGCGCTGGCGCGGTCGTGGAGTGCGGCGTGTTCAAGGGAGCGTCCTTCGCCCGGTTGGCTGCGTTCCGCCAGCTGATCGGCGATCCGTCGAGCCAGCCTCTGGTGGGGTTCGACACCTTCGGCACGTTCCCGGCGACGAGTCTCGCCGCAGACCAGGATCGGCTCACGCAGTTCATCGCCGAGGCCGGGGACACCAGCATCGGCGCGGCCCAGCTGCGCCTGCTGCTCGAGGAGAAGGGGCAGGGGACGGGGTTGGAGCTCGTCGAGGGCGACATCTGCGACACCGTCCCGTCGTGGGTCGAGGCGAACCCGGACACACCGATCGCGCTGCTGCACGTCGACGTCGACATCTACGAGCCGTCCCGGGTGATCTTCGAACACCTCTGGCCCCGCCTCGTGCCCGGTGGCGTCATGATCCTGGACGACTACGGCCGCTGGGAGGGCGAGACGCTCGCGTTCCAGGAGCATTTCGGAGCGAGCCCTCCACGGATCCAGCGGATGCCGTACATCGCCGACACCCCGGTCTACGTCGTGAAGGACTGAGTCGCTCGGCGCACGGTCGACCGCCCAGTGCCACGGCACCTCACCGGACCAGGCGTTCCACCTCGCGGACTACCCGTCCGGCGCTTGCGCCGTCGTCGAAGGTGATCAGGTCGCGCAGCATCGCTCGCCGCTGCGGTGCGAGCCGACCGGGGTGGGCCAACCCGTCGGCGACCGCGGCTTCTAGTTCGGCCATGGAGTCGGGCTGTGCCACGGCTCCGCTCCGAGCGATGGGCTGCCAGTGCTCCTGGCGGTAGAAGCGTCGGACGTGGGCGTGTTCGGCCCTGGACCCCGGCACGAACGTCGGTGCCACGAGGGGCCGGTCGAACGCCGCGCCGTCGAGGACCATGGTCGAGCAGATGCTGACATGGACGGCGGCGTGCGCCAGCGTGGACATCTGGAGGTCCACGTCGTGGGCACTCGGCCACGCCCTGCCGCCGTCGCCCTTCCCCCAGCCCCGGACGCGCACGACGTTGCGGAGCTGCTCCACGCCGTCCCACACCGCATCGGAATCGGCGGGATGGGGGCGCAGCAGTACCTGGGGATCGCCGGGGATCCGGCCCTCGTCGATCGACCGGTCGATGGCGCGCACCAGCTCGAGCTCTCGCGGGAACAGGACGCGGGGGCCTGCACCGAAGAGGATGACCGGACGGTCGGGCGACAACCCGACCTCCTCCCGCCAGGCCGCCTCCGGGAGCACGTGGGAGCGGTCCACGTGGAGGTCGAACTGCGGTGCCCCCACGATCTTCGTGCGGCCGTCGGCCAGGTCAGGGTAGGCCCGCTCGAGCTCCTGCTGGTTGTAGCGGTTCCACACGAGGATCGAGTCGCTCAGGACGGGGAGGCGGCCGCGCGTCGTGGGGTTGTCGAACGAGATGATGGACGAGATCGAGCGACGCCCGGATCCGCGCGCCGCCGCCAGCATGATCCGATCCGAACGGTGGTAGGGGGTGAGGGACAAGACCGCCTCGATCCGCTGCTCCTCCAGCCAGCTGCCGTAGGCATCGATGTTGGTCGCGGTCTGCATCAGCGTGGCGGCTTCTACTGCCCGGCGTCTGCGCTGCGCCCCGGTGCGAACGAGCTGGCGGTCCCGGAACTCGCGTACCTGCCGGATCGCTCGAACCCCGGGCGGGAGGACGCGCCGTCGCCACCGGCGGGTGATCGCGGTCGTGGGGCTCGCCAGCGCACGTTCGAAGTCGATCTCCAGCAGCCGATCGACGCGCAGGAGGGCGTGGTCGTAGACGGGATCGGGGAGACGGGTGACGCTTGCGCCGCAGCGCTCGAGCTCCGCCACCAGTTCGGCGTCGTCCCACTCCAGGGCGACAACGGGCTCGACCACCTCCGCCAGCTGTCGGAGCAACCCGGTCGACACCAGGTAGCGGACCGAGAGGCCGTAGGTGAGGAGGATCGCAACGCGCGCTCGGTCCGTCCCCATCGCCGGTGATGCTACCGGCACCCGACTCGCTGGCCGGCCCGCTCAGCGCCGTGGCGGCTGCCTCCGCAGGCCGTGCCGGCCTCTCGGCGGTCGCCCGGTGTGCGGATAACGTGGCCCGGCAAAGATCCGGCTGCGCACGAGGGGGACCATGAGCACAGGTGCGCGGGTGCCCGTGTGCGTGGTGGTGGGGTCCGGGAGCGCGGGTCGGCGCCACGCTGCCGCACTGCGCTCGCTCGCGCCGGACCACCACCTCGTAGTGGTCCGGCGTCTCGCGAGTACCCAACCGGTCGAGCAGCTGATCCAGTTGGGGGCAGAACTGGTCGGCAGCGTCGGCGAGGCCGCAGCGCGGAGGCCTGACCTGGCGATCGTGGCCGGAGCGGCGACCAACCGCCCCGCCGACGCCACCGCCCTTCTGGAAGCCGGTGCTGCGGTGCTCGTCGAGAAGCCCTTGGCGGTGTCGTCCGCAGCGGGAGCGGCGATCGGCGCCGCCGCAGCGCACACGGGTCGGCCGGTCGTGCTCGGGTACCACCTCCGCTTCGACGACGTCGCGACCCGCTTCACCGCACTCGTCCGCCAGCGGTTGCCCGTGGTCGGCACGTTCGAGCTCCGAGTCGGCCAGCACCTCGGCTGGTGGCGGCCGTCGGTGCCGGCCGATCAGACGGTTTCTGCTCGCCGTGACCTGGGTGGCGGGGTGCTGCTGGAGCTCAGCCACGAGATCGATGCCGTGTTGGATGCGTTCGGGCCGGTGGCGTCGGTGCGGGCGGAACTCCGCATGGACGGCGCTCCGACCGATGGGCTGGTGGAGACGGTCGCCGACCTCGAGCTCACCATGGCATCGGGGGCCACGGGCCGCATCCACCTGGACATGGTCAGCATCCCGGCGTTCCGAACGTGGCGGGCGGAGGCGAATCAGGTGGTCATCGAGGCGGACCTGCTCACCGGGAGCGTCCGGGCGATCGGAGGGGGAGCACCGGTCGACGAGCAGGTGCCGTCCGGCTGGAGGGACCGCGCCGAGGAGCGACTGGTCCGACACGCACTTGCCGTGGCGGCCGGTGGGGAGCGGCCGATGTGCGGGATCGACGACGGGCTGGCCGTGCTCGCCGTCATCGACGCCGCCCGTGCCAGTGCGGTGAGCGGTGCGGCGGTGGAGGTCGTACCAGCCTCCGGCGTGGCCGGCGGGGTCCGCTGATGGGGGTGATCGCCGCCGTGTTCGCCCGGGGCGGCTCGCAGGGCATCTCGCGCAAGAACCTGCAGGAGGTGGGTGGTCGCAGCCTGGTCGCCCGGGCCGTCGACGATGCTCGGGCCTGTCGCGGCATTGAGCGGGTCATCGTCAGCACGGACGACCCGGACATCGCCGAGGCGGCAGCCGCTGCAGGCGCCGAGGTGCCCTGGTTGCGCCCCGCCGCCCTTGCGACCTCCGAGGCTCGCGAGTGGGATGCCTGGCAGCACCTGCTCGGCTGGCTGGACGAGCGCGGCGAACTGCCCGACCGCCTCCTCGTGGTGCCGGCCACCGCCCCCTTGCGCCGGGTCGAGGACCTCGAGCGCTGCTTGGCCGTCGCCGCCGAGCCCGGAGTGGACGTGGTGCTGACGGTGAGCCCCGCCCATCGCAACCCCTGGTTCAACATGGTGACGCTCGACGATGAGGGCCGCGCCCGTCTCGTCAACGAACCGGCCCAGCGGATCCACCGCAGACAGGATGCGCCGGCCGTGTTCGACGTCGGCACCGTGGCGTTCGTGGCCGATGCCCGCTACGTGCTCCGGGCGACCTCGCTCTACGACGGCGAGGTCCGTGCTGTCGAGGTCGACGTCGCCACCGCCATCGACATCGACACGCCGGAGGACCTGGCCATCGCCCGGGCGATCCACGGCCTCCGAGAGGACCCCTCGTGACCGCACCCGACCAGCCCCATCCGCACCGCCGGTTCGACGAGCTCGCTCGCCTCGACCAGCGCGTGGTCATCGTGACCGGGGGTGCCGGCTTCATCGGCCGGGTCGCCTGTGCCGGCCTCGCCGAGCAGGGTGCCCACGTCGTGGTCGTGGACCGGGACCGGGTCGCCTGCGAAGAGGTCGCAGCTTCCCTCGTCGCCGCCGGCGGGGCGGCCACGGCCATCGCCGCCGATCTCGAGCAGGAGGCCGATGTCGTTCGCATTGCGCCACGCGTGCTGGACGAGTTGGGCCGCATCGACGGCCTCGTGCAGCTCGCCGCGCTGGTGAGTGCAGAGCCGCTCCCCGGCTGGACCACCGCCGTCGCCGACCAGGGAACCGAGACCTGGCGCCGGGCGATGGAGGTCAACCTCACCGCGGCGTTCGTGCTGGCGCGCGAGTGCGCACCGGCGCTCGAGGCGAGCGGCCACGGCTCGATGGTCCTGGTCGGATCGACCTACGGACTGGTGGGACCGGACTGGCGCATCTACGCCGAAACCGACATGGGCAACGCCGCCGGCTACGCCGCGTCCAAGGGCGGGATCATCGCGCTGACCCGGTGGCTGGCCACGACGCTCGCTCCCGGGGTCCGGGTGAACACGCTGACCCCCGGCGGCGTGGAACGCGGGCAGCCGTCCTCGTTCGTCGAGGCCTACCGTGAGCGCACGCCACTGGGCCGCATGGCCGTGGAAGAGGACTACAAGGGGGCGATCGTGTACCTGGTGAGCGACTTGTCGCGCTACGTGACCGGCCACAACCTGGTGGTCGACGGCGGGTGGACGGCGTGGTGAGCCCAGCCCCCGTCATCGAGCTCGCCGGTCGCCCGGTTGGCCTCGAGCACCCGCCGCTGGTGGTGCCCGAGATCGGCATCAACCACGTCGGGAGCATGGAGAAGGCCCGCCGCATGGTGCACGA
Organism: Acidimicrobiales bacterium; assembly: GCA_046594195.1. Classification (GTDB taxonomy): domain Bacteria; phylum Actinomycetota; class Acidimicrobiia; order Acidimicrobiales; family Iamiaceae; genus Aquihabitans. Next base: position 7,561 of record JBKJPY010000008.1, read on the forward strand.
CGCGGCGCAGGCCGGCGCCGAGATCGTGAAGTTCCAGACCCACATCCCGGCCGCCGAGATGGTGCCGAACGACGTTGTGCCCGGCAACGAGACCCGCTCGATCTGGGACATCATCAGCGAAGCCGTGCTGAGTGCAGCTGACGAGGCCGCCCTCAAGGCCGAAGCTGAGGAGCTCGGCATGGCGTTCTTGTCGACGCCCTTCAGCCGGGAGGCCGCCGACCAGCTCGAGGCGCTCGACGTGACGGCCTACAAGATCGGGTCGGGGGAGTGCTCGAACCTCCCGCTGATCGACCACATCGCCTCGTTCGGCAAGCCGATGATCGTCTCGACCGGCATGCACGACACCGCCCGGCTGCGGCCCACGGTCGACGTGCTGCGCTCGCACGGCGTGCCCTTTGCGCTGCTGCACTGCACCAGCGTGTACCCCACACCGCCATCGCTGGTCCGGTTGGGGGCCATCGCCGAGCTGCGGGAGGCGTTCCCCGATGCGGTGATCGGGCTGTCGGACCACACGCTCAACAACCACACGTGCCTCGCTGCGGCGGCCCTCGGCGCATCGATCCTCGAGCGCCACTTCACCAGCGACCGCAACTGGCCCGGGCCCGACATCGAGGTCTCGATGGATCCACTGGCGCTGGCCGACCTCATCACCGGTGCCGGCGAGATCCACGCCGCGCTGGGTGGCTCCAAGACCGTGTTGGACGAGGAGCAGGTCACGATCGATTTCGCCTTCGCCTCGGTGGTCACCATCGCGCCGATCGCCGCGGGTGCTGCCTTCGACGACTCGAACACCTGGGTCAAGCGTCCTGGCGACGGCGAGATCCCCGCGGCTCGCCTGGCCGAGGTCCTGGGTGGCACGGCCCGGGCCGACCTGCCCGTCGGCCACCAGGTGTCGTGGGCCGATGTCGGCTGACGGCGTGAGGGGCACGGCGCCCGACCGCCGGCAGCTGTGGTTCCTGACCGGCACGCGGGCCGACTTCGGGAAGCTGAAGCCGCTCATCGTGGCGGCCGACGCCCGGCCCGACGTCGACGTGACCGTGGTCGCGACGGGGATGCACCTGCTCGACCGCTACGGCTTCACGGTCCTCGAGGTGCGCCGGCTGCCCGAGTCGATCCGGGTGCGGGAGTTCGCGAACCAGGCCGAGGGGGCGGGCATGGACGCCGTGCTCGCTGACACGATCACGGCGCTGGGCGGGCTGGTGGCCGACGAGGAGGTGCCGGACCTGCTCGTGGTCCACGGCGACCGCGTGGAAGCCCTGGCGGGGGCATCGTTCGGCGCGCTGCGCCGCATCCCGGTCGCGCACGTCGAGGGGGGCGAGCGCTCCGGGACCATCGACGGGATCTTGCGCCACGCCATCTCGAAGTTGTCGCACCTGCACCTGGTCGCCAACGACGAGGCGGCGCGACGGGTCGAGCAGTTGGGCGAGGATCCGTCCACGATCCGCGTCATCGGCTCGCCCGACATCGACGCCATGCTCTCCGACGACCTGCCCTCGCTCGATGAGGTACGCCGCGCCTACGAGATCGGGTTCGACCGCTACGCGGTGGTGCTGTTCCACGGCGTGACGACCGAACCGACCGAGGTCGTCGGTGCCACCGCCCGAGCGCTGATCGACGCGGTGCGCGCCGCCGGCCTCCCGGCCGTGGTCATCTACCCCAACAACGATCCTGGCAGCGAGGCGATCCTCGACGTCTACGGGGAACTCGCCGACGACGCTGACCTGCGGATCTTCCCGTCGGTGCGGTTCGAGGCGTTCCTCACCCTCCTGCACCACGCCGAGGTCGTCGTCGGCAACTCCAGCGCCGGGATCCGCGAAGCGCCGCTGTACGGCGTGCCGACGGTCAACATCGGCACCCGCCAGCGCGACCGCTTCCACCACGCGTCGATCCTCTCGTGTGGAGGGACCCGCGAGGAGATCTCGGCGGCCCTCGATGCCGCCTTGGCGATCGAGCGCGTTCCCGCGGGCGGCCACTTCGGCGGCGGGGACAGCGCGGACCGCTTCGCCGCCCTGCTGGCCGAGCCTGCGACTTGGGACATCGACCTCGACAAGCGCTTCTTGGACCTGACCCCCGGCGAAGCCTGAACCGGCCGCGATGGTGGCGCCCACCGGCCGGCTCGCACTTTTGCTCCTCGCGCAGGTTGGCTCCTAGCATGGCAACTCGGCTCAGTGACGGATGTCGTCGTTCGGGAGCCACTACCGAAGTCATCGAGAGGTTCGTTCGTGCCCACCATCCAGCAGCTGGTCCGCAATGGCCGCCAGGCGAAGCCCGTCAAGGGCAAGACGCCGGCCCTGAAGGGCGCACCGCAGCGCCGCGGGGTTTGCACCCGCGTGTACACGAACACCCCCAAGAAGCCGAACTCGGCGCTCCGCAAGGTCGCCCGCGTCCGCCTCTCCAGCGGGGTCGAGATCACGGCGTACATCCCCGGTGAGGGCCACAACCTCCAGGAGCACTCCATCGTGATGGTGCGTGGCGGTCGTGTGAAGGACCTCCCCGGTGTTCGCTACAAGATCATCCGCGGCACCCTCGACACCTCGGGTGTGAAGGACCGCAAGCAGGCACGCAGCCGCTACGGCACGAAGAAGGAAGGCTGACATGCCCCGCAAGGGTCCCGCACCCCGTCGCGAGCTCATGCCCGACCCGATCTACCGGTCGGTCGTCGTCACGCAGCTCGTCAACAAGGTCCTCCGCCACGGCAAGCGCTCCACCGCCGAGCGCATCGTGTACCAAGCGCTCGAGATCGTGCAGACCAAGACCGGCACCGATGACCCGGTCGGCGCGCTGAAGCGTGCGGTCGACAACGTCCGCCCCCAGCTCGAGGTGCGCAGCCGCCGCGTCGGTGGCGCCACCTACCAGGTCCCGGTCGAGGTCAAGCCCCGCCGGGCCAACACCCTCGCCATCCGCTGGCTCGTGGGCTACTCGCGGCAGCGCCGTGAGAAGACCATGGCCGAGCGCCTGGCAAACGAGATCCTCGACGCCAGCAACGGTATCGGGGCCTCGGTGAAGCGCCGTGAGGACCTGCACAAGATGGCAGAGTCGAACAAGGCCTTCGCCCACTACCGTTGGTAGTCGCCTCCGGGCACCCGACCTTCCCCATTCCTGCGAGCCTTCGGGCTCGGCATGCAACGACCGGGCTCGCGGAAGCGGGACCCGGTCGTGGCATGGAACCGGCACCAGACGTGAACTGAGATCAAGCAGATGCCCGACAACATCCCACTCGAGCGCTACCGCAACATCGGGATCATGGCCCACATCGACGCGGGCAAGACCACCACGACCGAGCGGATCCTCTACTACACCGGCAAGACGTACAAGATCGGTGAGGTCCACGAGGGCGCGGCCGTGATGGATCACATGGTCCAGGAGCAGGAGCGTGGCATCACGATCACCTCCGCTGCCACCACCACGTTCTGGAACGACCACCGGATCAACATCATCGACACCCCCGGCCACGTGGACTTCACGGTCGAGGTGGAGCGCTCGCTGCGCGTGCTCGACGGTGCCGTCGCCGTGTTCGACGGCGTCGCCGGGGTGGAGCCCCAGACCGAGACCGTCTGGCGCCAGGCCGACAAGTACGGCGTGCCGCGCATGTGCTTCGTCAACAAGCTCGACCGCATGGGCGCCAACTTCTACGACGCCGTGGCATCCATCAAGGATCGTCTCGGCGCCAACATCGCCGTGCTGCAGATCCCGATCGGGTACGAAGGCGACTTCTCCGGTGTGGTCGACCTCCTCAAGATGAAGGCCCTCGTGTGGGGCGGCGAGGAACTCGGCGCCAAGTTCGACATCGTCGACATCCCGGCCGACCTCGCCGACAAGGCCGAGGAGTTCCGCCAGTTGCTGCTCGACGCCGTCGGCTCGGTCGACGACGACATCCTCGAGAAGTACCTCGGCGACGAAGAGATCACCGAGGCTGACCTCAAGAAGGCCATCCGCAAGGCCACCCTGGCCAACGAACTGGTCCCGGTGCTCACCGGCTCGGCGTTCAAGAACAAGGGCGTCCAGCCCCTGCTCGATGCCGTGGTCGACTACCTCCCCTCCCCGCTGGACCTCCCGCCGGTCGATGGCGTGGAGCTCAAGGGCGGCGCCCCCACCACCCGCGACCCCGACGCCAAGGCGCCGTTCTCGGCCCTGGCGTTCAAGATCGTCGCCGACCCGCACGGCAAGCTGACCTACTTCCGGGTCTACTCCGGCACGCTCCACAAGGGCGACAGCGTCCTCAACAGCCGCACGGGCTCCAAGGAGCGCGTCGGGCGCATCTTGCTCATGCACGCCAACAACCGCGAGGACCTGGACTACGTGTCCGCAGGCGACATCGCCGTGGGCATCGGCCTCAAGAACACCCGCACCGGCGACACCATCTCCGACGAGAAGAACCCGATCATCCTCGAGGACCTCACCTTCCCCGAGCCCGTGATCCAAGTTGCCGTCGAGCCCAAGACCAAGGTCGACCAGGACAAGATGGGCAAGGCCCTCTACTCCTTGGCCGAGGAAGATCCGACCTTCGTCGTCAAGACGGACGAAGAGACCGGTCAGACCCTGATCTCCGGCATGGGCGAGCTGCACCTCGAGGTGCTGGTCGACCGCATGATGCGGGAGTTCGGCGTCGAGGCCACCGTCGGCAAGCCCCAAGTGGCCTATCGCGAGGCGCTCACCAAGACGGTCGAGAAGCACCGCTACACCCACAAGAAGCAGACGGGTGGCTCGGGCCAGTTCGCCGACGTGACCATCAAGCTGGAGCCGGGCGAGCCCGGTGCCGGCTACACGTTCGACGACAAGATCTCCGGTGGGCGCATCCCCAAGGAGTACATCGGCCCGGTCGATCAGGGCATCCAGGCGGCGCTGTCGTCGGGCGTGCTTGCCGGCTTCCCGCTCATCGACGTCCATGCCACGTTGCTCGATGGTTCGTTCCACGACGTGGACTCCTCCGAGATGGCCTTCAAGATCGCCGGCACCATGGCGTTCAAGGAAGCCGCCCGCATGGCCAAGCCCGTCCTCCTCGAGCCGATCATGGCCGTCGAGGTCGTCACCCCCGAGGACTACATGGGTGACGTGATGGGCGATCTGTCGTCTCGCCGGGGCCGCCTCAGCGGCAACGAGCAGCGCGGCAACGCCACCGCCATCCGGGCCGAAGTGCCCCTGTCGGAGATGTTCGGTTACGCTACTGACCTCCGTTCGCGCACCCAGGGTCGCGCCAACTACACGATGCAGTTCGACAGCTACCAGCAGATGCCGAGCAACATCCAAGAAGAGATCGTCGCGCGGCTGCGCGGCGAGTAATCGCTCTCCATCCACCACGTTTCTTACCAACCACCGAACACGTAGACGAAAGGCTCCAGGGCACCTGCCATGGGTAAAGAAAAGTTCGAGCGGAATAAGCCGCACCTGAACATCGGCACGATGGGTCACATCGACCATGGCAAGACGACGCTGACTGCGGCGATCACGAAGACGTTGCATGATGATGATCCGACGACG
>JBKJPY010000044.1:0-16880 GCA_046594195.1 Acidimicrobiales bacterium
CAGCGACCCCTCACCGACCGGGAAGAAGCCCAACTCGAAGCCCGCATCCTCGACCGCGACGCCCGCAAGGGCCGACCCATCGACCACACCCGCCGAGCCGAACTCACCCGACGCATCCAGCAGCCCGAGTACCACGAGCAAACCGCCCTCTGCTGAGCGACGGGCCGACGCCGGCGGCAGGAAGACCTGGAGCCGCAGCTGGTCGATGACGGGTGCGCGGCTTCCTGGCCCGGCTGGACTTCGACGTCGCGAGCGCAGGCAGGTCAGGCCAGGGCTGCCTCGTAGACGCGGCGGGCTTCGGGGCCGAAGCAGACGAAGGTGACCTCCCGCACGTCGGTCGACGCGGAGCGCACCGTGTCGATCGCGATCTCGGTGGCGAGGCCGATCGGATACCCGTAGACCCCCGTCGAGATGGCAGGAAACGCCACCGTCGCGGCCTGTGCTTCGTCGGCCAGGTCCAGCGACCGCCGGTTCACCTCGGGGAGGAACCGCCTACGGCGCCGTCGCGTCGTTCCCGACGAGGGTGGCCGCCCAGCGGACGAACGGGTCGCAGCTGTCCGCTCGGGCGTCGACGTACGACCAGAACAGGTCAGCTGCGGCGGCACCGCCGACGGGACCGGTGACCTCGGGGAGGTGGATGCGGGGAAGATCTGCGGCGCGATCGTCGGTCCACCCGCGCAGGAGGCGGTCGACGTCATCTCCATCGGATTGGATGGCCACACGATCCGCCCCGACCATGGCCGTGGCCGTCGCCCCCAAGCACATGAGGCACGGCTCGACAGTGGTGGAGAGCGTGACGCCGCGGCGGTCCCGGTCGTACTGGCGGTCGGCCGCTGGAACTGGCCTCCCCCGCGGGCTTACTTGTCGAAGTCGAGGTCGAGCAGCTTGATCGCGTTGCCCCGCACCAGCTTGTAGATGACGTCGTCGGGCAGGTTCCCCATCAGCTTCTGGCCGACCTCACGGCTCTTGGGCCAGGTCGAGTCCGAGTGGGGGTAGTCCGTCTCGAAGCAGATGTTGTCGATGCCGCACTTCTCGATGTTCTCCAGGCCGTACACATCGTCGAAGAAGCAGCCGTAGATCTGGCGGTAGTAGTAGGTCGACGGCGGCTCGGGGACCTTGTCGCCGAACCCACCCCAGGCCCGGTTCTCCTCCCAGACGTTGTCCGCCCGCTCGAGGATGTAGGGGATCCAGCCGATCTGGCCCTCCGAGTACACGATCTTCAGGTCAGGGAGCCGGGCCAGCCATCCGGAGAACAACCAGTCCGTCATGGAGCTCATGGCGTTGCCGAACGTGAGGGTGGAGCCCACGGCCGCCGGCGCATCAGGCGAGGTCGACGGCATCTTGGACGACGAACCGATGTGCATGTTGATGGTCGTGCCCGTCTCGGCACAGGCCCGGAGGAACGGCTCCCAGTAGTCGCCGTGGATCGACGGCAGCCCAAGGTAGGGCGGGATCTCGCTGAAGCACACAGCCCGCACGCCACGGGCGGCGTTCCGGTGCACCTCGGCGGCGGCGAGGTCGGCGTCCCAGAGGTGGGTGATGGTGAGCGGGATGAGGCGACCGCCGGAGTCGCCGCACCACTCCTCGACCATCCAGTCGTTGTAGGCCTTCACGCACAGGTCGGAGAGGACCTTGTCCTGGGCTTCCATGAAGACCTGCCCACAGAAGCGGGGAAACGACGGAAAGCACATCTGGGCCTCGGTCCAGTTGGCATCCATGTCCTCCATGCGGGCCTTGGGGTCCCAGCACCCCTTGCGCATCTCCTCGTAGGTGATGCCCGTGACCTTGACCTCGTCACGATCGAAGCCGGCGGCGGCCGACAGCCGGGTCTGGGGGACGCGCTTGTCCTCGTAGAGCCACCAGTCGCAGAGCTCGCCATCGTCCGAAGGCTCGTAGCTGAAGACCCCGCCCACGAACTGCATCTGTCCGCGCTCTTGGATGGTCCGGGGTCCGACGTCGTGGTACTTGGCCGGCAGGCGGTCGAGCCACACCCGGCCGTGCTCGATGACGTGGTCATCGACCGAGATGATCTTCGGGAAGTTCTCATCCATGGACATGGAGGCTATCTCCGATCTGACGGACCGTCAGAAGTTGGTGGGTGGGACTACCAGAGCTCGTCGGTGTACCGGTCGGTGCCGGGGATGGTGGCGCGGAAGGGGGCGACGAGAACGAGCTCGCCGAGGCCGGCGGCCGCCAGGTCGTCGCCGAGGGTGGCAAAGGTGTCGTCCCAGGTGGCCGGAAGGTCGGCATCGACGAACCAGAGCTGGCAGAAGCGGTTCTCGGCCGAGTCGGCCTTGACGCCCTTGGCGGCATCGGTTGGCAGCGGGATCGCCGTGAGCTCGGCCCCAACTACGCCGGGCAGGGGGCGGGAGCGGAACCAGGCGTCGACTTCGTCGAGCGACGTACCCGCAGCCGGTTCCCCGATGACCACCACGACGTAGGGCGAGTGGTGGTCCAGCGCCAACTCGACCGGCACCCCGTCGGGCTGTTCGAACTCGGTGCGGAACTTGTACATGAGCGTATGGACGTGGTCGCGCTCCTCGAACATGCGGTCGTGTTCGTGAAGCCACTTGACCTGCTCGCTCCCCCACTGCATCCACTGGCCGAACCCGCCGGCCAGCACCCAGTAGAGCGCGAGGTACGAGCCGCTGGTCGGGTCCGGGATCACGGGAGAATCCGCCGGATAGCGCAGCGCCTTCAAGTCCTTCGTCGCCACGAACCGCTGGCCGCTGATGTTCCAGGCACCGATCATGCAGCCGGCGTAGAAGTGATCCCGCTCGTACCAGCGGTTGTAGGCCACCTCGTGGCCCTTGTGCGGCTCGACGATCGTGACGAGGGCGCCACCCAGCCGAACCGGACGCTCCGCCGTCTTGCCGCTTCCCAGGTCCTGCACGTGGGTCCCCTGTGGTGCCGAGGTGCCCGAGCGCTGCCGGGCCGAGGTGGATGAAAACGAGAACGTGTTCTCGTTTTCATCCTGCCACGCCTAGCGGCCCCTCGCGCCATCAGCTCGCCGGACCTCGGAGGCGCCGGGTCGGCTGAGGTGCGAACATGCGGCCATGAGCACCACGTTCGAGATCGAGACGACCGACAAGGTCGCCCACCTGCGGTTGAACCGCCCCGACGCCTACAACTCCATGACCCGCGAGTTCTGGTCCGAGCTGCCTGAGGCGGTCCGAGCCCTCGATGCGACCGGCTCGGTCCGCGCCCTGGTCATCTCGTCCACCGGCAAGCACTTCTGCGCCGGGATGGACCTCGGGGTCTTCACCGGTGGAGCCGTCGGCGAGGGGACGGGTTCCAAGGAGGCTGGCCGGGTCCGGGCTCAGCTGCGCGAGACCGTCCTCGCCCTGCAGCAGGCGTTCACCACGCTCGAGCAAGCGAGGTTCCCGGTCCTGGCCGCCATCCAGGGCGGATGCATCGGCGGAGCCGTCGACATGGTGTCCGCCTCCGACCTCCGCTATGCGAGCGCCGATGCCTTCTTCTGCGTGCAGGAGATCAACCTCGGGATGACCGCCGACGTCGGCACGTTGCAGCGCCTGCCCAAGATCATCCCCGACGGCCTCGCCCGGGAAATGGCCTACCGGGGGAACCGGGTGCCCGCCGAGCGCGCCCGGGAGATGGGCCTCGTCAACGAGGTGTTCGAGACCCACGACGCCCTGGTAGCTGGCACGCTCGCGATCGCCCGCGAGATCGCCACCAAGAGCCCGCTCGCCATCTGGGGGACCAAGGAGATGGCCACCTACACCCGTGACCACCCCGTGGCCGACAGCCTCCGCCACATGGCGGCCTGGCAGTCAGGCATGTTCCAGCCGGCCGACATGATGGAGACCTTCGTCGCCAAGGGCGAAGGCCGCGAACCGGCGTTCGACGACCTCCTCCCCCACGGCACCGGCCTCTGAGGCACAACCACGACGACGCCTGCCCACCCCGAGCCGGCGGCGGCGTCCTGCTCCAGCTGACCGGGGCTAGGAGACGGCGGCCTCGATCAGCGCGGCCGTGGCGAGCAGGCGAGGCTCGTGGTGGTCGGGGGCCACGAGCTGGATGCTCGCCGGGAGCAGGCCACCCGATGGCACCGGCATCGACAGGGCCGGGTGACCGGCCAGGTTGATGGCCGGGCACGCCGCGTTGGGTGCCACGTGCTGGCTCCCGATGCGTGACGGGTAGGCGATCATCGTCGGCAGCACGATGACCCCGACCGAGCCGAGGACGTCGGCCAGCTCCGCACGCCACGGCTCCCGCTTCGCCCGGGCGTCGCCGAGCTCGGCCGGACTGATCGCCTGCGCGAACGTGAACCGCTCGACCAGATCGGCGCCCAGCGCTCCATGGTGGTACCGCCAGAGGTCGTCGTTGACGATCAGGGCTTCGCCGAACAGGACCGTGAGCGCGGCGGCGAGGGCATCGTCCCATCCGGGGAGCTCGATCTCCGTCACCTCGATCCCGGCCTCGATCAGCGCCGAGTCGATCGCGGCGTCGATGGTGGGGTCGGTCGCCGGAAGGCGGAGGCGGCCTGCGGTGGAGCTGGAGGTCAGGTCCCCGTCCGTGAGGCGAGGGTCGAGGAGCGTCGCCCCCGTCGCCAGCATGGTGATGTCCCCCGCCAGCACGCCCACCGTGTCGAGCGAGGGAGCGAGGGGCCGGACACCGGTAACCGGGACCAGGCCGAAGGTGGTCTTGAGGCCGGCGATGCCACAGCACGCGGCCGGGTTGCGGATCGACCCTGCCGTATCGGTGCCGAAGCCGACATCGGCCTCGCCGGTCGCCACGGCGACCGCCGAACCGCTCGACGACCCGCCGGGGATCCGGCGGGCATCGATCGGGTTGACCGGCGTGCCGTAGTGGGGGTTGACCCCACTACTGCCAAAGCAGAGCTCGTGGAGGTTCGCCTTGCCCACGATGCGCGCGCCGGCCGCACGCGCCACCTCGAGGCACGGAGCGTCTGACGCAGCTGGCTCGGCAGCCTCGGCGACAGCCGGCGATCCGGCGGTGGTCACCACGCCGGCCACGTCGATGCAGTCCTTCACGGCCAGCCGGATGCCGTCGGGGGAGGCCAACGGGTCGAGGTCCGGGTCGAGCGGCGTGATCCAGGTGGCCGACGCGGAAGGGGCCGTCACGAGTCGCTCCAACGAGGTGGGCACCTTTTCAACAAGGCGGCGATCCCCTCGGTGGCGTCGTCCATCGCCAGGTTGCCGGCCAGGACCTCGGATGCATCGGCGTACGCCGCTTCGAGTGGCCGGTCCCGGAGCCGCAAGAACGGCGTTGCGGCCGTTGTTGTCAGGAAACGACACCCATGCCGAGCAGAACCGTGACGAGAAGCGTCCAGCCTCACGAGGTCGCTCCCGGCTCGGCGATGGACGGGTCGGCCAGGTGGTGGGACAGGTCGCCCACGAGGTCGACGTGGAACCGCCGCTCGACGAAGCACCAGCCGTCCTCGGCGTCGCGGCCGAACGTGTCCACGTAGCGACCGGCGATGATCGGCTGCAACGGCAGGCCCTCGACGGCTTGGAGCACGACGTAGGAGGACCGGGCGACGACGGTCCCGTCCATGAGCGGCTCGTCGAACTGGGTGTTGAGGATGAGGTGCTTGGTGCGCAGGCTCCCGTCGTAGAGCTGGGTGCCGCGCCGGAAGAAGGCGGCGATCGCCTCGGCGCCATCGAGGAACGGCGGTCCGTCACCGGCGGCCATCACGGCCGCGGCGAAGAGACCCCCGACGCCGTCGAAGTCGCCGGTGTCCATGAGGTCGCAGTACCGACCGAGCAGGTTGCGGAGCCGATCGGTGTCGGTGAGCACGGGCGGTACTGCTCAGCCCAGCCCGAAGCCGGATGCCGAGATGGCCCGGAGGAGGGCGTCGGACTGGAGGCTGGGAAGCACCGAGCCGCCGTCGACGACGATCGTCTGGCCGGTCACGTACGACGCCGCGTCGCTCGACAAGAAGGCGATGACCTCGGCCACTTCGTCAGCGTGACCGACCCGGCCGGCCGGCGTGCCCGACTCGGCGGCGGACCGCCACTCGTCGTTCGTCACGACGATGTCGGTAAGGGGCGTGTGGATCATCCCCGGGGCCACCGCGTTGACCCGGATGGCCGGTGCCAGCTCCAGCGCCGCAGTCTGCGTGAGGTTCAAGACCCCGGCCTTGGCTGCCGAGTACGGGCCCTCACCTCGGGTGGGACGCACGCCGGTGAGCGACGCGTTGTTCACGATGGAGCCCGTCCCGGCCTCGAGCATGATCGGCGCGGCCGCCCGGATCCCGAGGAACGTCCCGGTGAGGTTCACCCCGATGAGCAGCGCCCACTCCTTGTCGGTGTAGGAGATGAGCGGCTTCGCCGTGCCCAGGCCCGCGTTGTTGACCAGATCGGTGAGCCCGCCCATGGCCGACGCCGCATCGAGGACCGCCACGTTCACGCCGTCGGCGTCGCGGACGTCACACGCCACTGATCGGCCGCCGATGTCCGAGGCCACCCGGGCCGCGGCGTCTCCGTCGCGGTCCAGCACCGTCACGGCCGCACCCTCGCGGGCGAACAGCCGGCACGTAGCCTCGCCGATGCCTGAACCACCACCGGTGACGAGCGCCTGGCGCCCATCGAACCTGCCGCTCATGGTGCGGCTGGTGGGCCCGCCGGGTCGATCATCACGACCCTGCCCTCGGTGAAGACGACCTTGATGGACGAGGAGTCCAGGAAGTTGGTCTCGTCCTCGCGCATCTGATCGCCGGCGGGCCCCGACAGCATGGCGAGGAAGTCATCCCAGGAGGCGAACTCCTGCACGGCGACCCCGTCCCATCCCGACTGGTCCTGAGGCGCCGACGGATACTGCACGTAGCCCGTGGTTCGTCCACCCAGCTCCGGCGTGTCCCGGATCATCGGGCCGTGCTGGTTGTGCCAGTAGTCGAGGAAGTCCTCCCGGGACATCCCCGCCTTGCGCTTCACGAAGGCGAACAGCTGCATGTCACTCCGGTCGATCGATGCCGGCGATTCCGGCATTGCTGATGTGCTCGGTCCACTGCGACCCGTCGTGGTAGCGCAGCTCGTTGCGGCCCGACGGATCGGCGTGCCATCCACCCGCGGCCGGCGGCGCAGGAGCCGGAGGAGCTGGGGCGAACGTCGCAGCCGGGGGTGCGGCGAGCGACGCCACGGGGGCGGCGCCGAGGGGCTCGACGCTGGTGATCTTGATCGGACCCTTGAGGAAGATCAGCCAGGGCGCCTTCCAGCGCACCCGGGTGACGGTGCCGGGCGCAGCGTCGACGGTGACGCCATTACGTCCCATCTGCGGGGCGATGAAGTAGTTGGTCCACGCCTCGACCTGGTGACGACCGGGAGTGACCGGGATGCTCACCGCGCCCCACTTCTGCGGCGCAGCCTGGCCGTCGATGCAGACGTAGGCCTTGCAGAAGTAGAGGACGAAGGCCAACACGAAGAACGAGGTGGTGACCTCGATCACGGCCTGGTCGGCGGAGGCGGGTGGGTTGGGGGTGGGTCCCGGGGTGAAGCTCATGTCCTCGGTCTACCCGTTGAACCAGTGGCCGGCGTTGACGCCGATCATCTGGCCCGTCACCGGCTTGGCGAGCGGCGAGGCGAAGAACACCGCCGTGCCGGCGATCTCCTCGGAGTGCGGGAGGTACTTGAGGCAGGTCTCCGCCGCCACCTCGTCGTAGACCTCCTGGAAGGTGATCCCCCGCTTCTCGGCCTGGTGGTTGAAGTACCACTCGACCGACTCCCCGTAGATGTAGCCGGGGTGGATCCCGTTGACCCGGATGCCGCGGGGGCCGAGCTCCAGCGCCAGGGTCTTGGTCACCGTCTGGAGCGCCCCCTTGGACGCGGCGTACGCCCCCCACTTCTCCTGGATGCGCTGGGTCGACATGGTGTTGATCATGATGACGCGGCCATCGCCGCTGGCCTCGAGGTGCGGCACGGCGGCACGGGTCATGGCCAACGAGCCGAACAGGTTCACCTCGATGGTCTGGCGCCAGCGATCGAAGTCGGCGTCCATGAAGAGCTTGGCGTCGCCGCCGTCGTACGCGTTGTTGACCAAGATGTCGAGGCGGCCGAGCTCCTTCGCCGCCGAGTCCACGGCCTCCGTGCACTGGGCCTCGTCGGCGATGTCGCAGACGACCGGGAAGGCCCGGACCCCGAGCGCCTCGACCTCCTCGGCCACCGCCTCGAGCCGGCTCAGGGTGCGTCCACCGAGCGCGACGCTGGCCCCCTCGCGGGCGAACGCGAGCGAGATGTCGCGCCCCATTCCGGGGCCGATTCCCGAGACGATGGCGACCTTGCCTTCGAGCAACATGCAGTTCTCCAGATCCGTACGGGCGTTCAGTCGAGTTGGGGGATGACCTCGGCGCCGAAGCGGCCGATCTGGTCGATGAGCTCGTCGAGCGATCGCGACCGCAACCGCACCTGGGCCTGGCCCACACCCATCGTCCGGAACTTCCCCAGGACGTGGGCAATCTTGTCGGGTGATCCGGCGAGCGTCGGTGCTCCGAAGTCCCAGTCGGCCTCGCCGACGTAGACGGGACCCACGAGGGCCCCGAAGTCGAACGCGTCGTGACGGCCCGCCTTGTCCCGCATGGCCTTGATCTCGTGGATGATCTCGGGCGTGACCGGGCCCTGGGGCAACCAGCCGTCGCCCCGCTGGGCGGCACGTCGCAACGCGGCGGGCGATGACCCACCGACCCAGATCGGCGGGCCGTCCTCTTGGATCGCTCGGGGGTGCTGGCCCATGTCAGCGGCGGGCCACACCGGTCCGGGCAGGGTCGGGTAGTCCTCGGCGAACGCGGCGCGCACCGCATCGATGGACTCGTCGAGCAGGGCGCCCCGCTTGGCGAAGGGCAGACCGAGCAGATCGAATTCGGCCTCGACGTGCCCGGCACCGACGCCCATGATCACCCGACCGCCGGAGATGGCATCGATCGTGGCGAACGCCTTGGCGACCTGGAGCGGGTGCCGGTAGGAGGGGACGTACACGTGGCTAAGCAGACGCACCTTCGAGGTGATCCCTGCCAGCCAACCGAGGGTGGCGACGGTGTCCCACCACTCGGTACCCATGACCCTGGCCTTCTCCGACGGGATGGCGATGTGGTCGCAGACCCCGACGTAGAAGAACCCGGCCTGATCTGCGGCTCGGGCGACTGCCGCCAGCTCCGCTGCGCCCGCGTGGGCCTCCCACGGCTCCACGAAGTTGGTCGACTTCGACTGGATCGGCAGCTGCATGCCCACAGCAAGCCGACCGTCTGGCAGCACGGTCCCCATCGCCCGGACACTAGGTCACGTTTTTAGAACGTGTTGCAGTTTTGGATCGAGCGTCAGGCGAAGGTGTCGCAGGCGCTGGCATCGCCGGACTCGAAGCCGGTGGTGAACCACTGCTTGCGCTGCGCCGAGGTGCCGTGGGTGAAGGACTCCTGGTTGGCGTTGCTGCCCTGGATGGCGTCGTCCCCGACCGCCTGCGCCGCATCGATCGCCTCATCGAGGTCACCCCTCTCGAGGCGGTCGTACACGTCCTTGGCCCACACGCCCGCAAAGCAATCGGCCTGCAACTCCATCTTCACCGACAGCGCGTTGACCTCCGCCTCCGACGCACCCTCCTGCGCCTTGCGCACCTGGTCGTCGATCCCGAGCAGGTTCTGGACGTGGTGGCCGTACTCGTGGGCCAGCACGTAGGCCATGGCGAAGTCACCGTCGAACCCCAGCTGGTCCTCGAGCTGCTGGTAGAAGCCGAAGTCGATGAACATCTTCCGCGACGGCGGACAGTAGAACGGCCCGGCCTGCGGCTGCCCGACCCCGCACCCGCCCGTGTCGGTGGGGGTGTCGAAGATCACCAGGCCCGCCTTCTCGAACGGCTCGCCCGACGCCTGGAACTCGTCAGACCAGAAGCCCTCGAGCAGCGAACCGACGTCGCCCACGAACTGGTACTGCGCGTCCTTGGTCCCGTCCGGCTTCGGCGGCGCCGTCTGCTGCGTGACTCCCTCGCCGCTGAGCTCACCGAGGATGTCGTCGATGCCGCCCGTCGCGCTGCCACCTCCGCCGCCGGCCTGTGACAGGAAGATCCCGATGACGACCACGATGAGCGCCGGGATGCCGATCTTGGCGCCCATGCCACCCCCGCCGAGCACCGACCCGAGACCGCCGCCGCTCGGCCTCTGGCCGCGCCGGTCCTCGATCTGGAAGTCCCCGCCGTCGACGTCATCGAGCTTCATTCCAGCCACCGTACGCCGGAGAGCGGAAGCCGGGTTGGGTATCCGATCGGGACGGGAACCAGCCACGCAGGCGACCCCATGACAACAGGTGCGCTGCGACGAGGTCTGGCTTAGAGGCCTGGGGAGGCGGATGGAGGCTTCTGGCCGGTCACGGTCCAGAACACGATCCGCGCCATGGTCGACTGGAGGTCGTCGGCGCGCACGCCCCACAGCTCGAACCCGAGCCGGTGGGCCGACACGTGGGCGAGCATCGCGACCAGGACCCCGGCGATGGCCTCGGAGTCGATGCCGGGCTGGCCCCGTCCTGCCTTCTGGTGCTCCTTGGCGGCAGCAGCCAGCGCATTGTTGAGGTCGTTCAGGAGGTGGATCCGGATGTTGGCGAAGCGGGGGTCGCCCTCGTCGGTGGCGAGGTCGATGACCCGCAGGACGGGCTGGTGCTGCGCCCAGAACGAGAGCATGGCGCCCGCAAGCGCCTCCGCACCCTCGTACCCGGCCCGGCCCTTCCAGGAGTTGGCGGTGACCAGGTCGGCGAACTGCTCCGTGCCGGTGGCCACCATCTCATCGGCGAGGACGAGGATCGCCGACTCCACGTCCGGGAAGTACTGGTAGAAGGTGGCCGGCGAGGTGCCCGCCTCCCGAGCAATGTCGACGACCTTCAGGTCGCGGTATGAGGTCGTCCGGAGCATGTCGGCCGCGCAGTCGAGCAGCTTCTGGCGTGTCGCCTGGCCCCGCCGGCCGGGCACGCGGCCATCGGCGGCTCGGGGCTCGAGGTCCGACTCGGAGCCGGACGCATCGGGGTTCGCGATCACGGCAGCGAGGTTAGGCGGCGTCAGACGTGCCGGGCGCCGGAGCCTCCGGTGCAGGCGGGCGCCAGCAGCACACGACGAGCGCGATGCCCGACAGCAGGCCCAGGCCGGCCGAGATCGCCAGGGCGATCTTGGGATGGAAGGGAAACGCGAGGTCGAGCTGCCAGTCAGCGGAGTACTTCCCCGGGCCCATCGTCGCGACGCCGACGGCGACGGCGGCCAGGACCAGGTTGAACTCGTAGCCGTGGTTGGCACTGAAGAAGCCGTTGGGGCGGTTGACCGTCCAGGCCGCAACGAACATGAGGCCGACGAACCCGGCGGCAGCCAGCGGCGTCAGCAGCCCGACTGCGAAGAGCAGCCCAGCACCGATCTCCGTGGTGGCCGCCAGGAGGGCGTGGACCTTGCCGTTGGGCTTCATGCCCATGGAGTCGAACCATCCGGCGGTGCCCGCGAGCTTCCCTCCCTTGAAGAACTTGTAATAGCCGTGCGCCGCCAGCGTGAGGCCCACGACCACGCGGATGAGGAGGACACCCGCGTGGAACCCGTCGTTGGAGTCGAAGGCCGTCGTCGGAGCGCTGGCAAGGATCAGTGACATCAGGTCTCCTCGATGATTGCCCGGAGCTCGAACTTCATGACCTTGCCTCCGGCGTTGAAGGGCAGTGCGTCCACGAGGTGCACCTGGCGTGGAGCCTTGTAGTTGGCCATGTGCTCTCGTGCCCACGCCATGATCTCACCTGGGTCAGGTGCAGCACCGGATGCTGCCACGACGAAGGCGGCGGCGACCTCTCCCATGCGCTCGTCGGGCACGCCGATCACCGCAGCCTGGGCGATGTCGGGATGGTCGAGTAGGAGGTTCTCGATCTCTGCCGGATAGGCGTTGAAGCCGCCGACGATGAACAGGTCCTTCATCCGATCGGTGATGCGCAGGTAGCCGCGCTCGTCCATGACCCCGACGTCACCGGTGTGGAGCCACCCGTCGGCATCGATCGCCTCGGCCGTGGCCTCCGGGTTCTCGAAGTACCCCTGCATCACGTTGTACCCGCGGATGACGACCTCGCCGGCCTCGCCGGCGGCGAGGGGACCACCCTCGACGTCCACCACCCGCACCTCGATGCCCGGCATCGCCCGCCCGGAGGTGGAGGCGATCGTCGTCGCATCGTCCGTCCGGCGACACATGGTGGCGAAGCCACAGCCTTCGGTCAGCCCGTAGGCGGTGATCACCGTGTCGAACCCGAGGTCGTCGCGCATCTGCTCCACGAGGCTCACCGGCACCGAGGCAGCGCCGGTCACGGCGAGGCGCAGGCTCGACGAGTCCAACTGATCGCGATCGGGGTGGTTCAGGATCGTCTGGTAGAGGGTCGGCGGGCCCGGCACCATCGAGATGCGCTGTTCGGTGATCAGCGCCATGGCCTTCGGGACGTCGAACACGGGCATGGGCACCAGCACGCTCCCCGTCACCAGCCAGGCGATGATCCCGGCCTTGTACCCGAAGGAGTGGAAGAAGGGGTTGATCGCGAGGTAGCGGTCCTCGTCGCCCAACCCCACGACGTTGGCCCAGGTGGCCACGGTGCGGAGCGTCTGCCCATGGGTGCAGATGACGCCCTTGGGCTTGCCGGTCGTCCCGGACGTGAACAGGAGGTCGGCCACCGTGTCGGGGGTGAGCTGGGCTCGGCGCGCCGCGACCGACAGGTCGCCGACGGCGTCGACCCCGCCCGAATCGACGAACGCCTCCCAGCGCTCGGCGGATGCCGGGAGGTCCTGACCCGGTTCCGTGCGCAGCACGACGATCCGCTCGAGGTGCGGCAGGTCATGGCCATCGAGCATGGCGATGTAGCGGTTGTCGAGGAAGCCGTCGACGGTCACGAGGATCCGCGCCCGGCTCCGACCGAGGATGTCGGCGGCCTCCGCTCCCTTGAACCGGGTGTTCAGGGGGACGAGCACCGCACCGGCGGACTGCAGGCCGAGCAGGGCGACCACCCACTCGGCGCAGTTGGGGGCCCAGATGGCCACGCGATCGCCGACCTCGATGCCGGCGGCGAGGTAGGCCTTGGTGGCGCGGTCGACCTCGCGGCCCAGGTCCGACCAGCTCCAGCAGACCGCGCCGTCGACCAGCGCCTCCCCATCGCCGCCGGCCTCGACCGCCGCTCGGAACGCGGCCGGGATGGTGCCCCACCGGAGGTCGGCACGAGGGTCGTCTCCATCCGGATCGGCGCCTGCGGGTGGGGTCTGGTCGGTCACGACGGATCCTCCGAGCTGCTGGCCCACGCCGCCACCAGGTCGTCGACGGTGGTGACCGTGGCGAGGAGCGAGAGCGTCTGATCGATGACGGCATCGGCGTAGTCGGCGGGCAGCCCGCAGACCGCGTCTCGGGGCAGGACCACCTGGTACCCGTGGTTGACGGCGTCCATCACCAGGTTGGTGACGGCCACGTTCACGGACACGCCGGTCACGACCACGGTGGTGACCCCGAGGTTGCGCAGGATCGGATCCAGGTCGGTGCCGGCCATCGGGTTGAGCCCGTGCAGGCGGTTGAGCACCAGGTCCTCCGGCTCGGGCCCCAGCTCGGGGACGACCTCGGACTCCCAGGAACCCGGCAGCAGCGCGACCGGCGACTTCCGGACGGCGAGGAAGAGCCGGGCGTTGGCGTTGGACCCGGCGCCATCGGCTCGGCGGGACGCGGTGGCGTGGATCACCGGGACGGCGGCGGCGCGAGCCGCAGCGCACAGCACGGCGATCCTGCCGATCATCGGCACGGCGGCCTCGGCCAGTGCCGGGAGGGCCGAGCGCTCGCCCACCACCCCGTTCTGGACCTCGGACGTGATGATGGCAGTGCATCCGGGGACGACGAGTGACGCGAGCGACGGTGCAGGCACGAGCGGCGAGCGTATCTGACGGTGTGTCAGGACGACGGCGGGGCGACCCCGGCCCGGGAAGGTGCTGCCGTAGCCTGGCCCCCAGCGAGTCACGGGTGGCACGACGTCGTGCCACCCGGAGCGACGAGGTGTGCGATGGCGGAGTACGTGCCCTTTCCGGAACGATCGGATCCCGCCGACGGCCGGGACCTGGCAAAGCGGCTTGCGGGCTGCCTGGGACTCGGTGGGCTGGGCATCGGCGCGGTGGTCGTCGTCCTCGTGGTCTTCGTCATGGTGGTCGGTTCGTTCGCCTCGAGCTGCGACCTGACGCTGGGCGGGTCGAACGAGGGGAAGGACTCCCTCCACCTGCCGGTGTCGGTGACGCCTCGCACCGGGCTCACCGATCGTTCCACCGTCGTCGTCGAGAGTGGGGCGTTCGATGCCGATTCGATCGTCGGGGTCGCCGTCTGCCTGCGGAGTGCGGACACGGAGCGACGTGGGGCCAAAGCGTGCGACGACGTCCAAGGGGCCCGCTACGCCACAGACGGCACCGGGAAGCTGCGCGCCACCTACCTGGTTCCCCGGGTCATCACCATCGGAGGCCGGGCGTTCGACTGCGCCGCCAAGCCGAACCGGTGCCTCGTGGTGGCCGCCGACGCCGGCGACTACGACCAGTCGGGCGGTCAAGTCGTGACCTACCAGCCAGGACTGGCCGCCCCAACGCAGCCGCCGGTGACCGTCCGACCGGTGACGGATCACCTCCCGATCGGCGCCGATCCCGCCATCGACGGACCCCTCGCCTCCGGCACCTCGCTCCACGTGCTGGCATCGGGGTTCCAGCCTGGCGAGCCCCTCCTCGTGGCCTACTGCACCGCTGCGCTGGAAGAGGTGGGGATCGAATCCTGCGATCCCGAGGACCCATCCGCTGCGTTCAACGCCGTGTTGGGGGTGTCGCTCGCGGGCATCTCCGTGCGAGCGAGCGATGCAGGTGCCTTCACCACCACGCTGCGGGCCCGAGCAGCGATCACTCCGATCTCCACCGCAGGAGTCGCCACGACCACCACCACTCGCCACGGCCGGACCCCACCGACGGGGTCGGGTCCGACGGGGTCGACGACGAGCATGCGCCGCGAGCCCGGGCAGGTCTCGTGCACGGCCGCCTCCGGCGGCTGCTCGATCGTGGTCGCGGCCGCCGCCGACACCAAGCGCTCGGCTGTGCTGGCCTACACCGTGGCCGGCTGAACGGCTCTCGACCCGGGTTCGCCGTACCCTGGCCCGATGGGTCGTGCCGTGGGAGGAGCGAGTGCCGCTGGCTGCGGCGTCCTCGGTCTCGGCAGCCTGATCATCGGCATCGGGCTGACCGTGTGGCTGGGTTCCACCGTGATGTCCAGCACAGGTGGTGGCGGGGCCTCGAGGACAAAGGCCACCACTCCCGATGCTCAGGTGTCGACCCTTAGTTCCACCCTCGACGAGCTGGGGCCGTCCCCGGCCACCGGGATGGAGCCGTCCGGCGCCACCCTCGCGACCTCGAGGGGCCTGGCCGACCGCGGGGCGACCACCCTGCGCGGAACCAGCTTGTCGCCCGGACCGATCGACGTGTCGACGTGCCTCGCCAAGACCGGGACGCGCTTCGAGGTGGGCGGGTGCGACCCGTCGACCACTCGGACCGTGGACGTCGGTGCCGGCGGCACGCTCGCCTCCAAGGTGCCCATCCATCGGGTGATCACCGTCGAGGGCACCGCCTACGACTGCGCCGCGCGGCCAGGGGCCTGTGCGCTCTTCGGGCACCGGCCAGACAATCCGCTCGACACGGGCCTCGCCGCTCCGCTGGTGTTCGCCACCGGCCTGCGGCCCGTGGACGCCCTTGCTCCACCGGCGAGCTGAGCGGGGCCACCGAGCCCGGTCGCCGATGCGCGTTCGACAGGACGTCAGGTAGGATCTGACGGTCCGTCAGAAACCGGGAGGGCTCGTGGCCGAGCTACCGAAGATCATCAGCGTCGACGACCACGTCGTCGAGCCACCTCACGTGTGGCGGGAGTACCTGCCTCAGCGGTTCAAGGCCGATGGACCCCACATCGAGCGTCGGGGCGTCGGGGCGATGAAGCACATCGGCGGCGGTACCTACGAGCAGGAGTTCGACCCGGATGGACGCCCGGCGGACTGCTGGGTCTTCGGCGACCTCGTCTACATCCACAAGCGCCACGTCGCAGCGGTCGGGTTCTCGCGCGACGAGATGACGATGACGCCGATGACCTACGACGAGATGCGCCCGGGCTGCTACGACCCCAAGGCCCGCATCGAGGACCAGGAGATGAACCACGTGGAGGCATCGCTGTGCTTCCCGTCGTTTCCCCGGTTCTGCGGCCAGACCTTCACCGAGCACCCCGATCGGGAGATGGGGCTGGCCTGCGTCGAGGCGTACAACAACTGGATGGTCGAGGAGTGGTGTGGCGACTCGAACGGCGCGCTCATCCCGCTGATCATCGTGCCCCTGTGGGACGCGGAGTTGGCCGCAGCGGAGATCCGGCGGAACGCCGACCGTGGAGTCCACGCCGTCACCTTCTCCGAGATCCCGCCACACCTGGGGCTCCCGTCGATCCACTCCGGGTTCTGGGACCCCTTCCTCCGGGCCTGCGAGGAGACCGAGACCACCATCAACATGCACATCGGCTCGTCATCGCGCATGCCCGCCACGTCCCCCGATGCGCCCGTGGCCGTGGCGGCATCGCTGTCGTTCAACAACTCGATGGCGTCGCTCGCCGACTGGCTGTTCTCCGGGAAGCTCATTCAGTTCCCGAAGTTGAAGCTCGCGTACTCCGAGGGCCAGATCGGCTGGATCCCCTACGCGCTCGAACGCGCCGACACCGTGTGGGATCAACACGACAGCTGGCAACACTCGAAGGAGCTGATCCCGGAGCCGCCGTCCAGCTACTACTACGGCCGCATCTTCGGCTGTTTCACCGCCGATCGGCACGGGCTCGCGTCGCTCGGTGAGGTTGGAGTGGACAACATCTGTTTCGAGACCGACTATCCCCACACCGA
>JBKJPY010000069.1:0-19223 GCA_046594195.1 Acidimicrobiales bacterium
CTGCTCCTCGGTCTCGAGCGAGCGGGTCTCGGTCTTGGCGGCACCGGTCTCGGGATCGTTGAACGCCTTGGTGAGGTACGGCCCGTAGCGGCCGTTCTGGGCGGTGATCTCGCCACCATCAGCCGGGTCGACGCCCACGGTGCGAGGCAGCGAGAGCAGCTGCATGGCGTCTTCGAAGGTGAGCCGCTCGACGGTCATGGTCTTGAACAGCGAGGCCGTCTTGGGCTTGTCCTCGGGCTTGATCTTGCCCTTGCCCTCGGGCATCTCGCCGACCTGGACGTACGGGCCGAAGCGGCCGGCCTTCACCACCACATCGAGGCCGGACTCCGGGTCGGTGCCGAGCACCCGATCGCCGTTGGGGGCGTCGAGCAGCTCCATCGCCTTGAAGACGTCGAGTTCGTCAGGGGTGAGGTCGTCGGGGATCGACGCCGAGTCCTCACCGCGCTTGAGGTACGGCCCGAACTTGCCGGGCTTGACGAGGATCTCCTCGCCGTCGGGGGTCACGAACCGGCCCACGACGTTGATCTCGGCGGGGTCGATGGTCTCCTTGCCCCGCTCGACCAGGACCTTGAGGCCAGGGGAGCCGGGGTTGATGTCGGCCAGGTCGGCGGGCAGCACGTCGCCGGCGGTGTCGCCGAACCAGAAGTTGTTGAGCCACGGCTCGCGCTCCACCTGGCCCTGGGCGATGCCGTCGAGCTCGTCCTCCATGCGGGCGGTGAAGGCGTAGTCCACGAGCTCGCCGAAGTACTGCTCGAGCAGTTGGATCACGGCGAACGCCGTCCACGTCGGGACGAGGGCAGTGCCCTTCTTCCAGACGTAGCCGCGGTCCTGGATGGTCTGCATGATCGACGCGTACGTGGATGGACGGCCGATGCCGAGCTCCTCCAGGCGCTTGACCAGCGAGGCCTCGGTAAAGCGGGCGGGTGGCGAGGTGGTGTGGCCCTTCGCCTCCAGGTCCGGCGACGGGAGCGCCTGGCCGACGGCGAGCACCGGCAGCAGCGTCTCGCGGTCGTCGAGCGCGGCGTCGGGATCGTCCGCTCCTTCGACGTAGGCCCGGAGGTAGCCGGGGAAGGTGATCGAGCGGCCCGAGGCACCGAACTCGGCATCGCGGCCGTCGGCGGCCGGCGCGCCGATGCGCACCTGGACCGACTGACCCCGGGCATCGACCATCTGCGAGGCGACCGTGCGCTTCCAGATGAGCTCGTAGAGGCGGAGCTGGTCGTTGCGCAGCTCGCCCGCCAGCTGGTCCGGCGTTCGGAACGAGTCACCCGCCGGGCGGATGGCCTCGTGGGCCTCCTGGGCGTTCTTGACCTTGCGGTCGTAGGTGCGCGGCTTGTCCGGCACGTACTCCGGTCCGTACAGCTGCCGGGCTTGGCTACGGGCGGCGTTGAGCGCGGTCTCCGACAGCGTGGTGCTGTCGGTTCGCATGTAGGTGATGTAGCCGTTCTGGTACAGGTCCTGGGCAACCCGCATGACCTGCGCCGAGCTCATGCGGAGCTTGCGCCCGCCCTCCTGCTGGAGGGTCGACGTCATGAAGGGGGCCTTGGGCTTCGAGCTGAACGGCTTTTCCTCGACCGAGCGTACGGTGAAGTCCGACGAGCGGAGACCGTCGCGCAGCGCCAGCGCCTCGTCCTCGGTCAGGACGGTCACGTCCCGGGTGAGGTGGCCGGTGTCGTCGAAGTCCTTGCCGCTGGCGATGCGCTTGCCCTCGAGGGCGACGAGCGTGGCCGAGAACCGCGGATCGGTGGCGAAGGCAGCGTCGAGGTCCCAGTAGGCCGCCGAGTTGAAGGCGATGCGCTCGCGCTCGCGCTCGACGACCAAGCGGACGGCAGGCGACTGGACCCGACCGGCCGACAACCCGGCGTTCACCTTGCGCCACAGCACCTCGGACACCGGGTAGCCGAAGAGCCGGTCGACGATGCGCCGGGTCTCCTGGGCATCGACGAGGCCCTCGTCGATGTCTCGCCAGTTCTCCACCGCATGCTCGATGGCCGCGGGCGTGATCTCGTGGAACACCATCCGCTTCACGGGCACCTTGGGCTGGAGCACCTGGAGGAGGTGCCAGCTGATGGCCTCTCCCTCGCGATCCTCATCGGTTGCGAGATAGAGCTCGTCGGCATCCTTCAGGAGCGCCTTCAGCCGCTTGATCACGTCCTTCTTGGACGCGTGCACCTCGTACGTTGGTTCGAAGTGGTGCTCCGTGTCGATCGACAGGCCCTTCGACGGGAGATCACGGATGTGGCCCACCGACGACTCCACGTTGTAGGCGTCGCCGAGGAAGCCCGCGATGGTGCGGGCTTTGGCCGGGCTCTCGACGATCACCAGTGGCTTGGGCACGCGCAGTAGAGAACGGCATGTGACGCACCGCTGTCAACACCAGGCCGGACATCCGTCCTCGGGGCCCGCGGTCGCAGGGTTGGCCATGACGGCTGCCGGGGGCTAGGCCAGACGGCGTGTCGATGGTCCTCACACCTTCCACGCGGTCCCAGCGGGACCGCCTCCTGCGCCTCGGCGTGATGATCCTCGTCGCCTCCATCCCGATCGCCGCCATCCTCTTCGCGCTCGTCAACTGGCAGGTCGCGCTGGGCTTCGTCGTCATCTGGACCGTCGGCCTCCTGTTCGGGGTCGGCCAGCAGCGCACCATCTCCCTGAAGGTCGACGACAACGGGCTGCAGTACGAGGCCGGCACCTTCGTGCTGCGCACACCTTGGGCGGACCTGGACCGGATCGGCGAGGCCAACCTCCCCACCGGCCCGACCCAGGCCATCGTGTTGAAGAAGGGCGCGCTGCGCTGGGCCCACACGGCCGCAACCCGGGCCCAGATCCAGCAGCGGGGCTGGGACCGCATCATCCCCATCGACGACTTCGCCCCCAAGTGGCCCGCCGGCAAGCTCGCCGACGCCATCCGCGAGCACCGCCCCGACCTGCTCCCCTGACGGGGCGGCCCGCTGTCCCCCGTTGGCGACGGTCAGATCGGACCCAGCCGCACGAGGATGACCCTACGGTTTTCGCAGGCGAGCCCGAGCTGCACATCCACGCGAACTGGGCGAGCCTGGCGATCCCGGGAAGCTAGGAGTCGTGGCGGGGTGGGCGGCGGTTGGCCTTGGTCTCCGAGCGCTGCTTCTTGCCCTGGAGCCGACGCTCCTTGGCGCCTCGGGACGGCTTGGTCTTGCGCCGGGTCGCCTCGACGTGGAGCGCCTGGCTGAGCCTGGCGACCAGGCGCTCCTCGGCGATGGACCGGTTCCGCAGCTGGCTGCGTTCGTCGTCGACCACGATCCGCACGATCGGCCCAAGCTTCGCCAGGACCCGCTCGCGCTGCACCGGCAAGAAGGCGGACGAGTGCTCCACGTCGAACAGCAGCTCGACGCGCGTCGCCGTCTTGTTGGCGTGCTGACCGCCAGGCCCACCGGACGCGGAGAACGACACCAGCAGTTCCCGCCGGGGGATGCGCACCCCTCGGGAGACGGCAAGGTCGTCATCGGCCATCCCCCGATGCTCCCACGCCCCCGCAACGAAGTGCTGCCTCCGTTCTTGGCAGAGAACGACACGTGAGCGGGCCGACGCCTGACAAGAACGGCCGCCGCCGGCAACTCGCGTCAAACGAGAACGTGTTCTCGTTTTGGATCTAGGGTCCCGGACCATGACGACACCTCATCGCTTCGATGGACGCACCGCACTGGTGACCGGCGCCGCGTCCGGCATCGGCCGAGCCACCGCGCTGCGGCTGGCCGCTGACGGCGCGGCCGTGGGCTGCCTCGACATGGCCCCCAGCGTGCACGACACCGCCGCGGAGATCCTGAGCGCCGGCGGCCAGGCCGTCGCCACCACCGTCGACGTGAGCGATCCCGACAGCGTGGCCAAGGCGGTCGCCACCGTCGAGGGCGACCTCGGCCCGACCCGGATCCTCGCCAACGTGGCAGGCGTGCTGCGCTTTTCCATCCTCGAGGACTCGAGCGTCGAGGACTTCGACCTCCAACTCGCCGTCAACCTCAAGGGCCCGTTCCTCATGGCCCGCGCCGTGGTGCACTCGATGCTTGCCAACGGGGGCGGGGTCATCACGAACGTCGCCTCCTCGGCCGGCGTCTTCGGCCAGGCCTACCTCGCGGGGTACGCCGCGTCGAAGGGTGGCGTCGCCATGCTCACGCGGGCCCTGGCGTGGGAGTTCCTGAGGCGGGACATCCGCGTGAACGCGATCGCACCCGGCGGCGTCGACACCCCCATGACCAACGTCGTCGACTTCCCCGCGGGCATGGACTTCAAGCTGATCGAGAAGTCCATTGCACCCGGCAACAAGATGATCGACCCGTCGGAGCCGGCCGGGCTCATCTCCTTCCTCTCGTCGGACGAGGCCGCCTCCATCACGGGCACGGTCATCCCCATCGACCACGGGATCACCTGCTGACAAGACGACTCGCCCCGCAGCGTCCCGACCCCGCACGGGTGCAGTAGCCATGGGCCTCGTGCGACGATCCCCGCTCCCCGAGGTGTCGCCGCTGCCGGCGCGGATCGGCGGCGTCGTGCCGTGGATCGGCGCCGCACCGGGCCTTCTCCGCAACCCGACGGAGTGGCTCGCCCGCCAGCGCGCCCGCCACGGCGACGCGTTCGTCGTCGATGCCTTGGGTCAGCGGTTCTTCTGCGTGTTCGGCCCCGTCGGCGTCTCGTCGCTCTACGGGGTGGCCGAGCGCGACGCCTCGTTCGGGTTGGCCACCTACAACATGGTGAAGACGAAGGTCCCCGAGGAGCTGTTCTCGGAGATCCGCAACCCGCCCCACAAGCTCTTCGGCAACCAGAAGGTTGAGGGCTACCTGCGCAACCTCGACGAGGCGATGGCGGCCGAGGTCGACGCCCTCGGTGACACCGGGACGTTCGACCTCTTCGACGAGTGCCGACGTATCGGCCACCGGCTCGGGCTGGCCTCGTGGGCCGGCCACGAGGCTGCGTCGCCCCCGTCGGTCGAGCCGCTGATCGATGCCCTCGACCGGCTCGATACCTCCGAATCGTTCGTCCACCCGATGCGCACGGCCGTCACCCTCGCCACCAAGAAGCGCCGCGAGCGTCGGGCCATGGCCGAGATCGAGGTGCTGATCGGGGCCATCCTCGCCGCGCGGCGGGCGGCGCCGGACCACCGACCCGGTGACTTCCTCGACCAGATCGACGAATCGTTCGCCGACATCGACCAGCCCCGCCACGATCAACTCGTCGCACGCGACGTGATCGTCTTGCACCTCGGGTCGCAGTCCAACCTGTTCGCGGCCCTGGCGTGGACGATCGCAAACCTGCTCGCCCGGCCTGACGACCTTGCGGCCGTCCAGGCTGGCGACGACGACCTGCTGACGCGGTACGCGTACGAGTCGATCCGGGCCGCCCAGCGATCGATCACGATGCGCCAGGTGCTGCGGCCCATCGACTTCGAGGCCGATGACGGCATCCACCGCCTCGATCCCGGCGTGCTCATCACCACGATGCTCTCGGTCACCAACCCCACCGCGGCGCCGTCCCTCAGCCGCTTCGACCCCGGCCACTACGACGGACGCAGGCTCGCCCCGGCCATTGCCGACCAGCTCCCGGCGAAGGAGCTGGTCAGCACCTTCGGCCACGGCAGCCACACCTGCCCGGCGCAGCGGTTCAGCATCTCGGCCATCCGCACCGCGGTCCACGCCGTGACGGACGCCTACGACCTCACCCCCGGCTTCACCGACCCGCGGCCCCTGACCCGCCAGATCGGCGGCGTCGCCCGAGCCGACCGCCCCACCCCCGTCACCTACCGCCGTCGGTGACGGGATCAGCCGGGTACGGTCCGACGCATGGACTTCTCCTACTCCCCCAAGGCCGAGGCGCTCCGCACCGAGCTGCTCGACTTCATGGACTCGCACGTGTACCCGGCCGAGTCGGTGTACCACCAGCAGATCGTCGACTCGGGAGACCCGCACCTGCACCCGCCGGTGATGGAGGAGCTCAAGCAGGAGGCCCGCAGCCGCGGTTTGTGGAACCTCTTCCTCCCGCACGAGACGCAGTGGACCGAGGGCCTGTCCAACTCGGACTACGCGCCGCTGGCCGAGATCATGGGCCGCAGCCACATCGCCTCGCAGGCCTGCAACTGCTCGGCGCCCGACACCGGGAACATGGAGCTCCTGACGATGTTCGGCACGCCCGAGCAGCAGGAGCAGTGGCTCTACCCGCTGCTCGAAGGCGAGATCCGCAGCGCGTTCGCCATGACCGAGCCGGCGGTCGCCAGCTCCGATGCCACCAACATCTCCTGTCGCATCGAGCGGGACGGCGACGAGTACGTGATCAACGGCCGCAAGTGGTGGATCTCGGGCGCAGCAGACCAGCGCTGCAAGCTCTTCATCCTCATGGGCAAGACCGACCCGGAGGCCGCCCGCCACGTCCAGCAGTCGATGATCCTGGTCGACCGGGACACCCCAGGCGTCGAGATCGTCCGTGCCCTCCCGGTGTTCGGCTACCAGGACCAAGAAGGCCACTGCGAGATCCAGTTCACCGACGTCCGCGTCCCGGTCACCAACCTGCTGGGCACCGAGGGCAGCGGCTTCGCCCTGGCCCAGGCCCGCCTCGGCCCCGGGCGCATCCACCACTGCATGCGCTGCATCGGCGCCGCCGAGCGGGCACTCGAGCTCATGTGCCGGCGGGTGACCGACCGGGTGGCGTTCGGCCGACCGCTCAGCGAGCAGGGCGTGATCCGGGAGTGGATCGCCGACTCCCGGATGGAGATCGAGCAGGCCCGCCTCCTCACCCTCAAAGCGGCATACCTGATGGACACCGTGGGCAACAAGGGTGCGGCCACGGAGATCTCGTCCATCAAGGTCGTCGTCCCGAACATGGCGCTGCGCGTCATCGACCGAGCCATCCAGGCCCACGGCGGCGGCGGCGTCAGCGATGACTTCCCGCTGGCTTCGATGTATGCCGGCATCCGCACGCTTCGCCTGGCCGACGGCCCCGATGAGGTGCACCGCCGCCAGGTCGCCAAGCGCGAGCTCGGCCGCTACACCCCCACCGAGATCCCCCCCGACGTCGGCCGCGTCTGATCCGAACCAGGTCACGCGTGCACCCATGCGGGTGCCCGGGTGACCCGATTCGCGGCTCAGGTGGCGGCGGGTCGCCGGGCAGCGACGGCGAGGACAACCGATCCGATCACGGCGGCCACCACCGAGGCCAGGAGGATGCCGACCTTGGCGTCGCTCAAGTGGGGGCCGGTGGGGAACGCCAGGCTCGACACGAAGAGCGAGACCGTGAACCCGATGCCCGCCAGCACGGCGACTCCGGCGAGCTGCGAGAACCGGACGCCATCGGGAAGCTGCGCCACGCCGAGGCGCAGCGTGATCCACGAAAACAGGCTGATCCCAACGGTCTTGCCGACGATCAACCCGAGAATGGCCCCGACGGTGATGCTCGACGGGTTGGTAAGCCCCTCCCGAGTGAGCGGGATCCCGGCGTTGACGAGCGCGAACACGGGCACGATGAGGTAGCTGGTCCAGGGGTGGAGGAGGTACTCCAGCCGCTCGGTCAGCGGTGAGGCCTCGGAGATCAGGATCGAGACCCGGTGCACGTCGGCAGCCGAGAGGTCGTTGCGACCCTCCAGTTCGTCGACGAGGGCTTCGGTGCCCTCCGGCGACAGCGAGGGGAGTGCCGGCGTCAGCAGTCCCATGACCACGCCAGCGATGGTGGCATGCACGCCCGACTCGAGGACGAAGAACCACATCGCCAGGCCCAACCCGATGTAGACGGCGTGGTAGCGGACGCGCATGCGGCGGCAGAGCACCACGACTACCACGGCCCCAAGCGCGCCGATGAGCCATGGCCACGCCAGGTCCGCCGTGTAAAAGACGGCGATCACCAAGATGGCGCCGATGTCATCGACGATGGCGAGGGTCAGCAGGAAGATCTTGAGCGGGCTCGGGACCCGTCGGCCGAGCACCGCGACCACCCCGAGGGCGAACGCGATGTCCGTGGCCATGGGGATCCCCCAGCCATCGCTCGCCGGCCCCGAGGCGTTGAGCCCGAAGTAGATGAGCGCCGGCACGATCATGCCGCCGAGCGCGGCGACGGCCGGCAGGATCGCTGCCCGCCGGTCCTGCAGTTCGCCGGCCACCCACTCGCGCTTGATCTCCAGCCCGACGACGAAGAAGAAGAGCGTCATCAACCCGTCGTTGATCACGTGGACCAGCGACTCGTCGTAGGAGAACGACCCGATGTCGATGGCCACGTGCGTGTGGATGAAGGCCTCGTACGACGCGCTCCACGGCGAGTTCGCCCACACGAGGGCGACGATGGTGGCTGCGACCAGCATGATCCCGCCGCCGGCCTCCACCGCGAGGAACGACTGGAGGGGTCGGCCGACGGCGCGGGCGAGCGGGTGCTCGCTCTCGATCCAGGTCTGGGGCAGGTCGGGCGAGGTGCCGACCGTGGGCGGATCCGTCAAGGTTTCAGCCCTCCTGGGGCGACGTGAACGACGACGCCGACCAGGCTTCCCGGCACTCCAACCCCCAGGTTACCCGCCGTCGGACGAGGGTCCGGACCCGATCGAGCCGTTGACGCCGATGACCCGGCGGATGTCGGGTGCCCTCGGCTCGAAGCGCATCACGACGGTGGTGCCGTCTGCGGTGGGCTGGAACTCGAGGTAGTCCGCCAGCATCTTGATGAGCGGGATGCCGAGGCCGCCCTCGTAGTTCAGGCGGTCGGGGCTGGTGACCTCCGGATGCGCCTCGAGCCCGGCGGGGTCGAAGCCGCCGCCGTGGTCGGTGATGGCGACCTCGATGTGACCGTCGGCGAGCACGCAGCGCATGAGGATGGGGTCAGCGTCGGGGTCCGGCGGCTCGTCTGGGTGCACGGCCATCTCGGCCTGGATCGCATTGGTGCACGCCTCCGAGACAGCCAGGCGGAGGTCAGCGGAGCGCTCCTCGTCGAAGAGCGGATCGGCGGCCACCAGGGCGCCGATGATGAGACGGGCGACGGACACGACCTCGGGACGAGCGGGGAGCTCCAGCTCCACCACATCGCTCACCGCGGCCGTGTCCGGGGTCATCGTTCCGCCCGGTCCCAGCAGCCCGTGCTCACGGCGCCACCTCGTCGGCCACGGCATCGGCCTCGGGGGCGACAGCCTCCTCGACGGTGCCGCAGACGTTGAACACGGCGAGCAGACCGGTGATCTCGAAGACCTTCAAGGTGCGCGGCTCGGTGCACACCAATGCGAAGCGGCCACCGTGGGTGCGCACCCGCTTGAGGCCGCTGATGAGGACGCCGAGGCCGGTGGAGTCGATGAAGTCGACAGCTTCGAGGTTCACCACGATGTGATAGCGCTGGTCGTTGACCAGGGCAATGAGCTGCTCGCGCAGGCGCGGCGCGGTGGCCACGTCGACTTCACCGCCCACCTCGACGACGGCCCACCCGCCTCGCTCGCTGACCTCGAGTCGTAGATCCATCCACCGCTCCTGCAGGTTCGTGTCAGCCCCGACGCTACTGCGGGGCATGGGCGCCGATGGAGACGAGGCTGCCTCCGCGGCGATTGCTGGGCCTTCTCCTACCCGCCGCGCGCCCCGGTCACCCCCACCATCGGCTGGGAGGCGACCCGCGCCCTTCCCGGATCGAACGACACGGGTGTAGTCTTGCGAACGCCTGTTCCCTTCCCGGTCTGACGTTCCATGGCCCTCACCTCGCTCGATCCGGCGGCGTCGCTGCTGCACGCGCTCGGCCAGCGCCTGGGCGACGACGGCCTCATCCACGTCGAGCGGCTCCCGCCTCGTCCGGCGCGCACGGGGGAACTGACCCGCCCGCTGCCCTCCTGGCTCGACGACCGGCTCGATGAGCTCGGCTACGCGGCGCTGTGGGAGCACCAGGCCGCTGCGGTGGACCTGCTGCGCGACCGCCAGCACGCCGTGGTCGCCACCGGCACCGCATCGGGCAAGTCGCTCTGCTACCAGGTGCCCATCGCCGAAGCGGTGAACGACCCCATCAAGCCGGGAACGGCCATCGCGCTTTTCCCCACGAAGGCGCTGGCGCAGGACCAGCTCAAGAGCTTCGGCCACCTCGCCATCCCCAACCTGGTGGCCGCCACCTACGACGGCGACACGGATCCGGACAACCGCCGGTGGGCGCGCCAGAACGCGAACGTCATCCTCACCAACCCCGAGATGCTGCACGGCGCGCTGCTCCCGCACCACGAGAAGTGGGCCACGTTCTTCATGCGCCTGCGCTACGTCGTCATCGACGAACTGCACGTGCTGCGAGGCGTGTTCGGCACCCACGTCGGGCACCTGCTGCGCCGGCTCCGGCGCATCTGCGACCACTACGGCTCGTCGCCCACGTTCGTCTTCTCGTCGGCCACCATCGGCGAGCCCGGTCGCCTCGCCCAGGACATCTCCGGCCTACCGGTCACCGAGATCACCGCTGACGGTTCACCCCGAGGCGAGCGGCTCGTGGCCCTGGTCGACCCTCTCGGCATCGGCGGACCCAAGGCGGCTCGGTCGGCCAACCAGGTCACCGCGGGGCTGGTGGCAGATCTCGTCCGCTCCGGGCACCGCACGCTCGCCTTCTGCCGCAGCCGGGCCGGCACCGAGGTGGTGGCGGCCGAGGTCGTGCGCCGCCACCCGGACCTCGTCGGGCGGGTCCGTCCGTACCGCGGCGGCTACCTGGCGGCCGAGCGGCGCGAGATCGAGTCCCAGCTGTTCAGCGGCCAGCTCGGTGCCGTGGTGGCCACCTCCGCGCTGGAGCTGGGCATCGACGTCGGCGGGCTCGACGCCTGCGTGCTCAACGGCTTCCCCGGGACCATCGCCTCGATGTGGCAGCAGATGGGCCGAGCCGGGCGCGAGGGCCAGCCGTCGCTGTCGGTCCTGGTGGCGGGCGAGGACCAGCTCGACCGCTACTTCCTCGCCCACCCCGACGAGGTCTTCTCCCGCTCCCCCGAGCCGGCGGTAGTCAACCTGGCCAACCCGTTCGTGCTGGACCCGCACCTGGCGTGCGCCGCCTACGAGACGCCGCTCGGCCACCGCGACGAGCGCTGGTGGGGCGACCACCTCCACGACGGCGTCCACCGACTCGTCTTGGACGACCGCCTCCGGCTGCGCTCGCGCGCCGATCGCATCCGTGCCTTCTGGGCCGCTCGTGGCCGTCCGTCCTCCAACATGGGGCTGCGCAGCGGGTCGATGAGCGAGGTTCGCATCGCCTTCGCCGACGGCTCGATGGTCGGCACGGTCGACCGCAGCCGGGCGTGCGAGCTGGTGCACCCCGGCGCGATCTACCTGCACCAGGGCCGGCCCCACAAGGTCGTGGATCTGGACCTGAAGGACGGCGCGGCGATCGTCGAGCCCGACGACGGCCGGGAGTACACGCTGGCGCGCACCGACGTGGACCTGCGGGTGCTGTCGGTCGACTCCACACGCCGCCTGGGGGACCTCGAGCTGGGCCTCGGTGCCATCGAGGTCACCAGCCGGGTCACCGGCTACCAGCGGCGCGACGTGCTCAACGGGCAGATCCTCGGCCACGAGGACCTGGACCTCCCCCCGCAGCAGCTCACCACCCGCGGCTACTGGTGGGTGATCCCGCCCGACGTCTTGCGCCGCGCCCGCATCGACGACGCCACCGTCCCCGGCGCGCTCCACGCCGCGGAGCACGCCGCCATCGGGATCCTCCCGCTGTTCACCATCTGCGACCGCTG
Organism: Acidimicrobiales bacterium; assembly: GCA_046594195.1. Taxonomy (GTDB): domain Bacteria; phylum Actinomycetota; class Acidimicrobiia; order Acidimicrobiales; family Iamiaceae; genus Aquihabitans. Next base: position 11,669 of record JBKJPY010000069.1, read on the forward strand.
GGACGTCGGCGGCGTCTCCACCCCGTGGCTCGACGACACCGGCGGCCCCACCATCGTCATCTACGACGGCCACCCGGGCGGCGCCGGCATCGCCGAGATGGGATTCGAGTTCGCTGACCGCCAGCTCCAGGCCACCGTCGACGTGCTCGACCGCTGCCGCTGCCGCGACGGCTGCCCCAGCTGCGTCCAGTCCCCCAAGTGCGGCAACTGGAACGAGCCCCTCGACAAGCACGCCGCCGCAAGGCTCATCCGAGCCGCGGGCCTCCCCGACCTCACCTGATCACCCGCCCGGGTCCTCGACGCGCATGACGACCTCGGCGGTGAGGGTGGGTACGCCCACCATCGGACCGACCAGCGGGACGTCCGTCGGGACCCGGTAGCGGACCTGCACGCGCACGAGGTCCCCGGTCTGACCCGGCTCGGTGGCCGCCGACACCGCGAGGTGGTCGTCGCGCATCCCCGGTGATGCGGCCGCGGTGGCCTCCGCCGCGCCAGGGCCTTCCACCGCCGCAGCGCGGGCACCCTCTCGCGCCGCGTTGACGACGAGGACCTGGGCGCGGGCGATGAGGCCCACCTGGATCACCAGCAGCAGGCCCAGGATCACGACCGGCAGGACCAGGACCAACTCGGCGGCGGCCTGGCCCCCCTCGCCGCGGCGCGGGCGTGTCACCCGACCTTGGCGACGAGTTGGTCGACCACCGCGTCGAAGAGGCGCCCGATGGCACCGGACTTGGCCGCCCAGGCGGCGAGGAGGAGGGCGATGGCGGCCGCTCCAAGCAGTACGAGCGCGTACTCGGCCGTGGCTTGACCCGCCTCTGCGGCTGATCGGCGGAGGCGGCTGCGGGCGTCGAGCCGGCGTTGCAGGCGGTCGACGAGCACGGCCGCAGTCAGGAAGAGACGGATGAGGATCGAGAGCACGGGAACTCCTTGACAGTGAGGCGCGGAAGCGCCCGGAAGGCAGGCGGCACCAAGTGCGAAGGAGGTCGCCGGGCGACGAGGTAACGGAACGGGCGACGCCTAGGGGCTCAACGACGAGATCGACACGAGGAGGACCGGCACGACGGCGAGGAGGATCGCGGCGGGGAGGATGCAGGCGACCATCGGGAAGAGCATCGTGACCGGGAGGCGGCGGGCCACCTCCTGCGCTCGCCGGCGCCGCCGATCTCGAGCCGTGGCGGCCACCCCCTCCAGCAGCGGGACGAGCGGGACGCCGGCCGATGCGGCCTGACGAAGCGCATCCGCGAGCTGCGGACCGTCCGGACCGAGCGCTGCGCCGAGCTCGCCAAGGCACTCCGACAGCGGAAGGCCGCGACGGAACCGGTCGCTCGCAGCGAGCACGGCGCCAACCACGGCCGTCGGCGCTCGCGCGGCCACGACGGCCAGCGATCCGGCGACCGTCTGCCCGGCGGAGGCGGCGACCAAGAAGAGATCGATCAGATCCGGTGCCGCAATGGCGACCGCTGCTCGTCGCCGATGGTCGCGCAGGCGGTCCACCGCCGGGGGGACCAGGCCCGTCGCGGCAGCGGCAGCGACGGCGCAGACCGGTCCCGCCACCACGTAGCCGAACACGAAGGCCACACCCGCGGCCACGGGACGCACCGAGCGAGCGTCGAAGGCCACGGTCCGGCGCGCGGTTGCCCGATTCGATCGGTCGCTCCGGGGGCGAGCGGCATGGTGGCGCCACGGCCACCCCACCATCACCGCGACCAGGACGCTCAGCAACGCGGCGACGATCCTCATGCGACAGACCGCACCAGGCGCAGCATCAACCACGCTCCCAGCGCATCGAGCAGTCCGCCTGCGGCGATGCACACCAGTCCCAGCGGCGACCCGATGGAGAAGGCGCGCACGCGCGGGTCGATCGCGGCGATGGCCACGGCGAACGCCACCGGGAGGACGACCAGGACCACCGCGGAGGTCTGGGCCTGAGACGCCAACGCGCGCACCTCCCGTTGGAGGCTGGCCCGCTCGCGCACGGCGTCGATCACGGCATCGACGGCGCGCACGTGCGAGCCGCCGGTCCCGGTGCTGATGGCCACGGCGTCCGCGAGCAGGCGCACCGACGGATCGGGGTCCTCGTCCACCCAGATGTCGACGGCGTCCTGCACCCCGGACCCGGCACGGACCCGGCGCACGACGCGGCCGGCGCCCTCGGCCCACCTGCCGGTCCCCATCGCCACCGACTCGAACGCTTGGAGCACCGATGCGCCCCGCTCGATGGCCGTGCGGAACTGCAGCAGCGGCGTCGGATCGACCGGCGCGGGCCGCCGACCAAAGCGCCCGGTCCACCTGCGGATGACCGGTCCCAGCACCACGCCCGCCGTGCCCCACCGATCGGGCTGTTTGCCTCTCCGACGAGCATGCGTGCGGGCGCGTCGGACGGACCAGCCGAATAGGACCGTGCCGAGGACGATGACGAACGTCATGGGCCAACCGGGACCGGGCGTCGGCCGGTGACCCGGCGCGCCGCCACCATGCGATCGCCTTGGGCGACCGCTCGCACGACCGGACGTCCGTCGTCGCCCAGGTCGATCTCGGCCACCTCCACCACCCGTCGAGCGCCATCGGACGACCGCTCCAGGTGGACGACGAGGTCGATGGCCGAGCCCAGCTGCTCCCGCACGGCGCCAGCGGGAAGACCGACGCCTGCCATCAGCACGAGCGTTTCCAGCCGCCTGATCGCATCGGCCACGCCGTTGGCGTGCACCGTCGACAACGACCCGTCGTGGCCCGTGTTCATCGCCGTCAGGAGGTCCAGCGCTTCGACACCCCGCACCTCGCCGACGAGCAGCCGGTCGGGGCGCATGCGCAACGCGTTGCGCACGAGGTCGCGGATGGTGACCTCGCCCACGCCGTCCGACGACGGTGGGCGGCTCTCCAGCCGCACGACGTGCGGCGCACCCAACCGGAGCTCGGCGGCGTCCTCCACGGTGATGATGCGCTCCCCGATCGGCACCGCTGCAGCGAGGGCATTGAGCAGCGTCGTCTTGCCGGACCCGGTCGCGCCGGACACGACGACGTTGCAGCGAGATCGGACCGCCCATCGCAGCAGGGAGGCCACCGGCGGAGCGGCCAGCTCGTCGAGCTCGATCGGCCGCACGGAGAACCGGCGGATGGTGATGCACGGCCCATCGACGGCGAGGGGCGGGACCACCACGTGCACCCGCGATCCGTCCGCGAGGCGACCGTCGACGAGCGCGTGCACGGGATCGGCCCGTCGTCCGAGCGGCGCCACGATCCGCTCGACCAACAGGTCGATCTCCGCGCGGTCGAGCACCACCGGCGTCTCGATGAGCCGACCGCGACGTTCGACCCAGACCGGACCGGGACCGTTCACCATCACGTCGGTGACGTCGGGATCTCGGAGCAACGGCTCCAGCAGGCCCAACCCGTCGAGCTGGGCGAGGATCGCGTCGACCGAGCGAGCCACGTGTTCCGGACGGCGCAACGGGTCAGCCTCTCGCACGAGCGTGGCGATCTCGTCCGCGCCCGGCACGCGTCCTTCTGCGGCTCGTACCAGCGCCCGGTGGATCTGCTCCTCGACCGTGCTCACCGCAGCCCGTCCAGCACCCGCAGGAACGACCGGGGAAGCGGCCGACGATCGAGCCCTGCATCGACCGCTGCCGCCACGCCCGGGTCGATCTCGAGCTCCGCCACCACCGGGGCGCCCGCCGCGGTGGCGATGTCCTGCCAAGTCACCGACCGTCGCCGCTCGCGCACCACGACGATGCCGGTCGGCTCCATGGGGAGGTGCTCGAGCCGGCGCAGGGCGATCGGGCACGCCCGCACGACCAAGAGGGTCCGGGATGCTGTCGCCACCAACTGCGCCGCGACCGCGTGTTCAGAGGACCCGGCATCGACGACCACGAACCGCTCGTCGTCCTCCAGCGCTACCGACAACGATGCGATCCGGGACGCCTCGAGCCCTCCCGCACCCCGCGGAAGGAGCGAAACCCCAGGTACGAGCCCGACCTCGAGGTGGCGCAGCGCGTCGACCGGGACATCTGGAGTTGAGCCCAGCCAGTCGGACAGGCCGGGGCCTCCCGGGTCGGGTGCTCCGAAGAGCGTTGCTTGATCGCCAGCGAGGTCGAGGACCAGGCTGCGCTCGCCGGCGCGCGCCGCCGCTGCCGCCAAGCCAGCCACGATCACCGACGTGCCGACGCCACCGCCGACGGACCAACACACGAGCACCAGGGCACCTCCCGCGCCACGAACGAACCTGCGGGAAGGCGAGACCCATCCTACCGCCAACCATCAAAAGGGTCAAGAAAACAGGAAAGGAGCGATGACTCCATGTCATCGCTCCTCTGCCCGCCGGCCAGGTACTTGGGACGTGTTAGAGGTGCCAGATCCCCCGAATGAATCCGCAGCTGAAGGTTGCGTGGTAATCCATGGAGCCATTGCCATCGGTGTCCGCCCAGACGGTGCCCCCGAACTGGCTGCAGATGACGGTGACGTTCATCCGCTCGGAACTCGGATTGCGGCCGCCGGTGTCCTCAGCCCCCGCCACGCCGCCATAGGCGGCCACCATCAGTGCCGCCGCTGCCATCGCTGCTGCCGTCTTGTGTCGCACCATGTGCATCGCTCCTGTTCGGGTGCCCGACGGGATGCCGGGCGCATCGATCAGAAGGGACCGGTCAGGAACAGACAACTCCGTCCTGGCTCAAAAGGTCCGCGCGATGGCAACGCCGCCGCTTCGGCGCAAGCCTCGACGGTGGCCGTGGATGCGGTCGGGAAGCGGCCCCGCCATGAGCCGATCCCGGGGACTCAAACGGTCCGGACCTTCTTGGCGGCGACAGCGGCGAGGGCGACGAGAACGACGAGGACGAGGAGCTTCTTCATGGTGCAGAAGTCTAGGTCCCCGCCCAAGGGCGTGCCTCCGTGAACGCTGCGTTGCCATCGGCACCACCGACTCCCCTTGGCGAGCCGGAGTTTCGTAGACTTCGGGCAACTGTTGGACGGCTCGTTGCGTCCGACCCCGATTACCGAGGCAGCCTCTCCTTGCTCGACGCAACCCCTGCGGTCCCACCCTCGCCCGAGGTCGAGGCGGCGCACGCCGCCGACCTCGCGCGTGCGGAGGGGCCCGCTGAGCAGGCTCCGCTGCGCGAGCGACTCCGCTGGCCGTTCCTCACGGCCTTCGTCGTGGAGCTCCTGCTGGTCTTGGGCGACCGCATCCCGTCGGTCGACTCCATGTCGTACTTCGAGACCGGTCGGAACTTCGTCAACGGCCGCGGCTACACCCGCAGCGGCGCTCCGGAGATGCACTTCCCGCCCATCGCACCGGTCTCGTTCGGCCTGCTGGAGAAGTTCTTCGGCAACCAGATGTACGCCCTGCGCACGTGGGAGCTGTTCTGGACCCTCGCCGCGGTCGGCATCCTGACGGCGGTCGCGTGGTTCCTCAGCCGCGAGGACGACGTCGTCGTCGCGACCGCGTGGATCGCCGTGGCCGTGCCCGGGGTCGTCGCCCTGTCGATCCGCGCCGGAAGCGGCAGCGAGCTCCCCGTCGTCGTGATGCTGCTGGCGTCGGGCCTGCTGACGCTTCTGGCCGTGGAGCGCACCTCGGATCGATCGAACGCCAAGCGCCTCGGCCTGCTGGCAGGCGCCGGCGCGCTCGTGGGCCTGGCCTACCTGACCCGACCCGAAGCCCTCATGCCCGGTGCGGTCATCGGCCTCGCCGTCGTCCTGTTCGCCCTCCGCGACACGCGCAAGACCTGGGGCCAGCGGTTCGGCCTCCTGCTGCGAAACGGCGCCGCCTTCGGCTTCGCTGCCCTGCTCTTCGTGGCCCCGTACGTCAACTACACCCACTCCAACAGCGGGTCCTGGTCCCTCACGTCCAAGACCAAGGACGCCTCCATCGATGCGTGGCGTGCGGTCGCCCAAGACGATCGCCTCGAGCGCGACCAGATCCTGTACTCCATCCAGCCCGACGGCGTCAGCCTCGGGCCCGAGACGGTGTCGCTCACCGCCATCGCCCGCGAGCACCCCCGCAACTGGCTCACCATCGCTTGGATCAACACCACCACCATCTTCGGCGACTACGTCGGCCGCCCCTGGGAGACGGGCCCTACCTGGGAGCTCATCCCCGTGTTCTTGACGGTGCCGGCGATCTGGCAGATGTGGAAGACCCGTCGCAGGGGATCGACGCTCCTCTTCGTCGGGCTCGGTGCCGCGCCGCTCGCCACCTGCTTCCTCTTCTTCGCCCTCCCCCGCTACCTGATGATGACGACCGCGGTCCTCATCCCGTTCGGCGCATGGGGACTCGTCCACTGGACCAACCGTCTGACCCTCGGCCGGCGCCGCCTGGCCTGGTGGGTCATGGGCGGGCTCATGGTGTTGTCGCTGATCGTGGCGTCGTGGAACCTGCTGCCCTACAGCAACACGGCCGAGCGGACCGAGCAGCGCACGGCCGGCCAGTGGCTGGCCGAGAACACGCCGAAGGACGCTCGGGTCATGACCCGCTCGTTCCACGTGCAGGGCTATTCCGAACGCGACGTCGTCGCCATGCCATCGGCCGAGTACCGGGCGATGCTCGAGTTCGCCCGCCGGATGGGCGTGTCGTACATCGTCGCCGACGAGAACACGATCCGGCGCCGGCGCCCCGAGGTCTACGACATCTTGATGCGGGAGACGGGTGCTCCCGCTGGCCTCAAGCTCGTGCACCAGTTCACCGAGCGCGGCACACGGGTCAAGATCTACGAGCTCGACCCGCCTGCCCCGGAGACGCTCCAGCCCCCCCTTCCCCTGGGCTACGTCTCCGACTGAGGTCCCGGCCCGCGCCGAAGTACCGACCGACGCGGGTCAGGAGCGATGCGGCTCGATCCCTGCGTGGGGGAAGCACCCGCGAAGCTCCGGGCCTTGCAGGCCCGGCGAGGCGGGACAGCTAGACGGCGAGCAGGTCCCGGGCGCCGGTGTCTGACGACGGGTGACGCAGCTTGCTCATGGCGCGGGCTTCGATCTGGCGAATGCGCTCCCGGGTGAGGTTGAAGTGCTCGCCCACCTCCTCGAGGGTGCGAGGCTCACCGCGGTCGAGGCCGAAGCGCAGCTTCAGGATCTCGCGCTCGCGCTCGTCGAGCGGGGACAGGAGCCGGGAGATCTCCTCGGGCAGCAGCGCGGTGGCGGCGACCTCGAAGGGGGACTCGGCAGAGCGGTCCTCGACCACGTCGCCCAGCTCGGCGTCGCCGTCCTCGCGCAGCGGCTCGGAGAGCGAGAGGGGCTCGGCGGCGAAGCGGAGGGCCTCGGTCACCTTGTCCTCGGGCATCTCGACCTCGGCCGACAGCTCGGCAAGGGTGGCGGGCCGGCCCATCTTCAGCTCGAGGCGGGCCCGGGCCTTCTGGAGGCGGGCCAGCGTGTCGCCGGCGTGGACGGGGAGCCGGATGGTCCGGCCGGTGTTGGCGATGCCCCGAGTGATGGCCTGACGAATCCACCAGGTGGCGTAGGTCGAGAAGTTCGACTGGCGCAAGGGCTTCAAGTTCTCCACCTACGCCACGTGGTGGATCCGCCAGGCCATCACCCGCGGCATCGCCAACACCGGCCGGACCATCCGGCTCCCCGTCCA
>JBKJPY010000075.1:0-9299 GCA_046594195.1 Acidimicrobiales bacterium
TTGACGATGCTGTCTTCGGTCTTGAGCCCAATGTGTCGGTGATGGCCCAGGTGGTCACCGCTCAGTTGGCCGCTCGGCGTGCCGGAACCCAGTCCACCAAAACCCGCTCGGAAACCCGTGGCGGCGGCGCCAAGCCGTGGGCCCAGAAGGGCACCGGTCGCGCTCGCGCCGGGTCCAGCCGCTCGCCGATCTGGCGTGGTGGTGGCGTGGCCCTCGGCCCGAAGCCCCCCAAGTACGTCCAGAAGACCCCCAAGAAGATGGTGCGCCTGGCCCTCCGGTCGGCACTGTCGGACCGGGCCGCCGAGGGCAAGGTCCTCGTGGTGGACTCCTGGGGCTGGGATGCCCCGAAGACCAAGGACGCCAAGGGTGCCCTGGCGGCGCTCGGGACCGAGGGCCGAGTGCTCGTGGTCCTGACCGACGGCGACGGCGTGGCCGCTCGTTCGTTCCGCAACCTCCCCGAGGTGCAGGTCATCAACTCCCGTGAGCTCAACGCCTACGACGTCTTGGTGAACGACTACGTCGTGTTCACCCAGGACAACCTGCCCACCTCGGTCGCCGCGGCGACCACCGCCGAGGAGGCGAAGTGAAAGATCCCCGAGACGTCATCATCGCTCCGGTCGTGTCCGAGAAGAGCTACGCCCTGATCGAGCAGAACGTGTACACGTTCGTCGTCCACAACGACGCCGCCAAGCCCGAGATCCGCAACGCCATCGAAGAGATCTTCGGTGTCAAGGTCGCCAAGGTGAACACGCTCAACCGCAAGGGCAAGACCGTGCGCAACCGCCGCACCGGCAAGGTCGGCACCCGCCCGTCCCGCAAGCGGGCCATCGTCACCCTCGCCGAGGGTGACTCCATCGACCTCTTCAAGGAGGCCTGATCGCCATGGCGCTCCGCAAGCGCAAGCCCACCAGCCCGGGCCGTCGGTTCCAGACGGTCTCGGACTTCAAGGAGATCACCAAGACCACGCCCGAGAAGTCGCTCCTCGTCTCGAAGAGCAACACGGGTGGTCGCAACTCCTACGGCCGCAAGACGGCCCGCCACAAGGGCGGCGGTCACAAGCAGGCCTACCGCTTGGTCGACTTCCGTCGCACCAAGGACGGCGTGCCCGCTCACGTGGCCGCCATCGAGTACGACCCCAACCGCAACTGCCGCATCGCGCTGCTCCACTACCTCGATGGTGAGAAGCGCTACATCCTCGCCCCGCGCAACGTCGTGGTCGGTGACAAGCTGCAGAGCGGCCAGGGCGCCGAGATCCGTCCCGGCAACGCCCTTCCCATGCGCTACATCCCCGTCGGCACCACGGTGCACAACGTCGAGCTCAAGCCCGGCGGCGGCGGCAAGATGGCCCGAGCGGCCGGAACCAGCGTCCAGCTGGTGGCCAAGGAGGGCGACTACGCCACCCTGCGCCTGCCGTCCACCGAGATGCGCCGCGTGCCGATCGACTGCCGTGCCACGGTGGGCGAGGTCGGCAACGCCGAAGCCGAGCTGATCAAGATCGGCAAGGCCGGCCGCACCCGCTGGAAGGGCGTTCGCCCGCAGACCCGCGGTGTGGCCATGAACCCCGTCGACCACCCGCACGGTGGTGGCGAGGGCAAGACCTCGGGTGGTCGCCACCCGGTGTCTCCGTGGGGCCAGAAAGAGGGCCGCACCCGAGACAAGACCAAGCCGTCCCAGAAGCTCATCGTCCGTCGTCGCCGCACCCGCGGCTCGCGCCGGTAAGGCCAGGAGTCCGAGATGCCTCGTTCACTCAAGAAGGGCCCCTTCATCGACGACCACCTTCTCAAGAAGGTCGACGTCCTGAATGCCGCAGGCGAGAAGAAGGTCATCAAGACCTGGTCCCGCCGTTCCACCATCATCCCCGACATGGTCGGCCACACCATCGCCGTCCACGACGGTCGCAAGCACGTCCCGGTGTACGTCACCGAGTCGATGGTCGGCCACAAGCTCGGTGAGTTCGCTCCCACCCGCACGTTCAAGTTCCACGCGGGTCAAGAGCGCAACGTGAAGGGGAGGCGCTGACCATGGCGCAGTCCGGCACCAAGATCGCCGGTGTTCGCGAGACCCGCAAGGGCGCGACCATCTACAAGACCAACGAGCGCCCCGGCACCCGTGCCCAGGTCCGCTACGTCCGGGTCTCGGCCTACAAGGCTCGTGAGGTCCTCGACCTCATCCGCGGTAAGCACGTCGCCGATGCCGACGAGATCCTGCAGTTCGTCGAGCGCGACATCGCCATCATCATCCGCAAGGCGCTGGCCTCGGCGGTGGCGAACGCCGCCAACAACGACGGTCAGGATCCCGAGACCCTCTTCGTCTCGGCCTGCTACGCCGATGAAGGCCCGACGCTCAAGCGCTGGCGCCCCCGTGCCCGTGGCCGCGCCACCCGCATCCGCAAGCGCACCTGCCACATCACGATCATCGTTAGCCGGCTGGGCGAGAACGAGTTGCGCATCCGTGCCGAGCGCGATGCCCGCAGCGGCCGTGTCGCCGGCGGGACCGCCGGTCGCGCCTCCCGCCGCAGCCGCGTGGCCAAGAGCCGCCAGGCCGAGGGTCACGATCACGACCACGACCACGACCACGACGACGAGGTGCTCGACACCGATGTCGCGATCGAGGTCGACGAGGTCGAGGCCGGCGAGGCCACGGAGGCCGACGCCACCGAGGTCGAGGCCACGGACGGGCCCACCGGCTCGGGTGATATCAAGGGCAACGCCGAGTCGATGAAGTACCACGTGCCCGGCAGCCAGTGGTACGACCAGACCGACGCCGAGGTGCTGTTCGAGACGACGGCCGAAGCCGAAGCGGCTGGCTACGAAGCAGCTGGCGGTGTCGTGAAGCAGCAGCCCGAAGGGTCCGAGATCAAGGGCAATGCGGACTCCATGAAGTACCACGTGCCCGGCAGCCAGTGGTACGACCAGACCGAGCCCGAGGTGTGGTTCGCCACCATCGAGGACGCCGAGGCCGCGGGCTACGAGCCCGCCGGCGGCGCCGAGAAGCAAGACGTCGAGACCGACGAGAAGGACGAAGACTGATGGGCCAGAAGGTCAATCCCTACGGCTTCCGCCTGGGCATCACCACCGACTGGAAGTCGCGCTGGTTCGCCAGCCGCTCCGAGTACGGCACGTTCATCATCGAGGACTGGAAGATCCGGGACCTCCTGATGACCGACCTCCCGCACGCGGCCATCAGCCGCGTCGAGGTCGAGCGCACCCGTGACCGGCTTCGCGTCGACGTCCACACGGCTCGTCCGGGCATCGTCATCGGCCGCCGCGGCGCCGAGGCCGACCGCCTCCGCTCGCGCCTCGCTGAGATCACCGGCAACAACAAGGTGCAGCTCAACATCCAGGAGATCAAGCAGCCCGAGCTCGACGCGGCGCTGATCGCCCAGGGCGTCGCCGACCAGCTCGCCGGTCGCGTGGCCTTCCGCCGGGCCATGAAGCGCGCCGTGCAGAACGCCCAGAAGGCCGGTGCCCTCGGCATCCGCGTCCAGTGCTCGGGTCGCCTCGGTGGCTCCGAGATGAGCCGGACCGAGTGGTACCGCGAAGGTCGGGTGCCGCTGCACACGCTGCGCGCCGACATCGACTACGGCTTCCGCGAGGCCAAGACCACCGCCGGCCGCATCGGCGTCAAGGTCTGGATCTACAAGGGCGACATCCTGCCCTACAAGGCTTCCACCGAGGACAAGATCACCCGCGAGGCCGCCATGGCCGTGGGCGAGACCTCGGGTGATGCCGCTCCGGCCAAGGTCGTCTCGTCGTCGGCTCGCCGTCGCACCGAGGCTGCCCCGGTCGATCCCGCCGTCGAGCCCGATGCCGTGGAAGAGCCGAAGCCGCTGGTGGCCGAGGCCGATCCCGAGATCGAGAAGCTCCTCGAAGAAGAGGAAGCGATCGAGCGCTCGATCACCGAAGCCCACGAGACCCCCCACTTCCGTGCTGGGGATGGTGACTGAACATGTTGATGCCCCGCAAGGTCAAGCACCGCAAGCAGCACCGTGGCCGCCTCACCGGCGCCGCCAAGGGCGGCACCCGTGTCACCCAGGGTGACTACGGGATCCAGGCCCTCGAGCCCGGTTGGGTCACCGCCCGCCAGATCGAGGCCGCTCGTATCTCCATGACCCGCCACATCAAGCGCGGCGGCAAGGTCTGGATCTCCGTCTTCCCCGACAAGCCCGTCACCGAGAAGCCCGCCGAGACCCGCATGGGTTCGGGCAAGGGCAACCCGGAGCGCTGGGTCGCCGTCGTGAAGCCCGGCCGGATCATGTTCGAGCTCTCCTACAGCGACCCGGTGGTCGCCAAGGAGGCCATCGAGCGGGCGATCCAGAAGCTCCCGATCAAGGCAAAGTTCGTGACCCGAGACGAGGGGTTCTGATGGCGAAGACCACCACCACCACCGCTGCGGACCTCGACACCGCCACCATCGTGGAGCGGCTGGCCGAGGAGAAGGACCGCCTCTTCAAGCTGCGGGTCCAGAGCGCCACCGGCACGCTGGAGAACACCGCCGGCCTGCGCACCGCCCGCAAGGAGATCGCCCGCTACGAAACCGAGCTGCGGGCTCGCGAGATCGAGGCCGCCGAGGCCCTCGCCCAAGAGGAGAAGGCCTGATGGCTGAAGACATTCCCACCACCGATAGCAACGAGAACGCCGAGAGCGTTGATCGCAACAACCGCAAGGTGCGCGAGGGCCAGGTCACGTCCGACGGCATGGACAAGACCGCCGTCGTCACCGTCATTACCCGCAAGCCGCACCCTCGCTACAAGAAGAGCATGGCTCGCACCACGCGCCTGTACGTCCACGACGAGGAGAACACCCTCAAGGTTGGGGACAAGGTCCGTGTCGCCGAGACCCGCCCGCTGAGCAAGCTCAAGCGCTGGCGGATCGTGGAAGTCCTGGAGCGTGCCAAGTGATCCAGCAGGAATCGCGACTTCGAGTCGCTGACAACTCTGGTGCCAAGGAGGTGCTCTGCATCAAGGTGCTGGGCGGCTCCCGCCGGCGCTACGCCTCCATCGGCGTCATCTTCGTCGCCACCGTCAAGGACGCCATCCCCGGTGCCGGTGTGAAGAAGGGCGACGTCGTCAAGTGCGTCGTCGTGCGCACCAAGAAGGAGAAGCGTCGTCCCGACGGCTCCTACATCCGCTTCGACGAGAACGCTGCCGTGCTGATCAACGACCAGCAGCAGCCGCGTGGCACCCGCATCTTCGGCCCGGTGGGCCGCGAACTGCGGGACAAGAAGTTCATGCGCATCGTCTCACTCGCACCCGAGGTCCTCTGATGGCTGGGTTGAAGATCAAGAAGGGCGACCGCGTCATCGTCCTGTCCGGCAAGGACAAGGGCAAGGAGGGCGTGGTCCACCAGGCACTGCCCACCGAGGGCAAGGTCGTGGTCGAAGGCGTCAACACCGCCAAGCGCCACCGTGCCGCCCGCTCGGCCACCGACACCGGCGGCATCATCCACATCGACAAGCCGATCGACGTCAGCAACGTTGCCGTCATCAGCCCGTCCGACGGCAAGCCCACTCGCGTTGGCTACAAGTTCGAGGACGGCAAGAAGGTGCGCATCTGCAAGCGCACGGGGGTGGAGCTCCCATGAGTGACACGACTGAGACCATCGAGATCCCTCGCCTCAAGGCGAAGTACAACGACGAGATCCGCGACCAGCTGCAGGAGGCCCTCGGCCTCGGCAACGTGATGCAGGTCCCGCGGCTCGAGAAGATCGTGGTGAACATGGGCGTCGGCGGTGCCGTCGGCCAGGCCTCGCTCCTCGAGAACGCGGTCAAGGACCTCACCTTGATCACCGGCCAGAAGCCGCTGATCACCCGGGCCCGCAAGTCCATCGCCAACTTCAAGCTCCGTGAAGGCAACGCCATCGGCGCCAAGGTCACGCTGCGCGGCGATCGCATGTGGGAGTTCCTCGACCGGCTGATCGCCTTGGCGATCCCCCGGATCCGGGACTTCCGCGGCCTCCCGGCCAACAGCTTCGACGGACGTGGCAACTACACGTTCGGCGTCACCGAGCAGCTGATCTTCCCGGAGATCGACTACGACCAGATCGACCAACCCCGAGGCATGGACATCACCATCGTGACCACCGCTGCCAACAATGCCGAGGGCAAGGCGCTCCTCGATGCATTCGGGTTCCCGTTCAAGCGTGAAGGGCAGGCCAACTGATGGCCAAGAAGGCACTCATCAACAAGGCGAACAAGAAGCCCAAGTTCAAGGTTCGGGGCTACACGCGGTGCCAGAAGTGCGGTCGCCCGCACTCGGTGTACCGGAAGTTCAAGCTGTGCCGCATCTGCCTGCGCGACATGGTCCATGCCGGGGAAATCCCCGGTGTGACGAAGGCGAGCTGGTGAGGAGGACTGACCCATGACAATGACTGACCCCATCGCCGACATGCTCACCCGTGTGCGCAACGCCAACGTGGCGATGCACGACGAAGTGAAGATGCCGTCCTCCAAGAAGAAGGAAGCCCTTGCGGCGCTCCTGAAGAAGGAGGGCTACATCGAAGACTTCAGCGTGGCCACGAACAACGACCGTCCGGGAAGCACCCTGACGGTCACCATGAAGTACTCGCCCGAGCGGGCCCGGACTATCTCCGGTCTCCGCCGGGTGTCCAAGCCCGGTCTCCGGGTCTACAAGCCGGCTCAAGAAGTCCCCCGTGTCCTCGGTGGACTCGGTGTTGCCGTCGTCTCGACCAGCCAGGGTCTCATGACCGACCGCGAAGCGCGCAAGCGCAACGTGGGCGGCGAAGTCCTGTGCTTCGTCTGGTAGGAGCACCCATGTCTCGCATCGGCAAAGCCCCCATTCCCGTGCCCTCCGGCGTCGACGTCACCGTCGCCGACGGCCGGGTGACGGTCAAGGGTCCCAAGGGATCCCTCGACCGCGTCATCCCGGGCACCATCACCATCCGCCAGGAAGGCGACGAGTTGCTCGTGGAGCGGCCCGACGACGAGCGCCAGAGCCGTGCCATGCACGGGCTGGTCCGCTCCCTGGTCAACAACATGGTCGTCGGCGTGACCGACGGCTTCACCAAGCAGCTCGAGATCATCGGCGTGGGCTACCGCGCCACCGCCAAGGGCCAAGACACCCTCGATCTCGCCCTCGGGTTCAGCCATCCCGTGGAGGTGAAGGCCCCTGCGGGCGTCACCTTCGATGTGCCGAGTCCCAACCGCATCGACGTCAAGGGCTCTGACAAGGAGCTCGTGGGCCAGGTGGCCGCCGACATCCGCAAGCTGCGCAAGCCCGAGCCCTACAAGGGCAAGGGCGTGCGCTACCTCGGCGAACACGTGGTCCGCAAGGCCGGAAAGTCCGGGAAGTAGGAACCATGAGCGATTCAGCGAAGCAGAAGCGCGAAGCCCGCATCCGCCGTCACCGGCGGGTCCGCAAGAAGGTCCGGGGGACCGCCGAGCGCCCGCGCCTGGCCGTCTTCCGATCCAACAAGCACATCACCGCGCAGATCATCGACGACCGCGCTGGCCACACGCTGGCTGCCGCGTCCACCACCGAGCCCGCCGTCGGTGGCAACGGTGGCAACGTCGACGCCGCCGCCAAGATCGGCGAGCTCATCGCCGAGCGGGCCAAGGCCGCCGGCGTCACCACCGTGGTCTTCGACCGTGGTGGAAACCTCTTCCACGGCCGCATCGCGGCGCTCGCCGAAGCCGCCCGCAAGGCCGGACTGGAGTTCTGATGGCTACCAACTCGAACGACGCTCAGCTCCGGGAGTCGCGCGTCATCAACATCAACCGCGTGGCCAAGGTGGTCAAGGGTGGCCGTCGCTTCTCCTTCACCGCCCTGGTCGTGATCGGCGACGGCGCCGGTCGCGTCGGCCTCGGCTACGGCAAGGCCAAGGAGGTGCCCCTCGCCATCCAGAAGGGCACCGAGGAGGCTCGCAAGAACCTCTTCTCCGTGCCGCTGGCTGGCTCCACCATCACCCACCCGACCATCGGGATCATGGGCGCCGGTCGGGTCATGCTCAAGCCCGCCGCTCCCGGTACCGGCGTCATCGCCGGTGGTGCCGCTCGCGCCATCCTCGAAGAGGCCGGAATCCACGACGTGCTCTGCAAGTCGCTTGGCTCGGCCAACCACATCAACGTGGCCCGGGCGACCATCGAGGGCCTCCGGGGCCTCAAGCGTCCCGACGAGATCGCCCGCCTGCGCGGCCTCTCGCCGGAGGAGTTCGTCCCCAAGGGCCTGCTCGACGCCTACAACCTGTCCGAGCGCGGGCCCGTGCAGTTCGAAGAGGTGAAGTGATCATGGCCGAGCTCAAGGTCACCCAGATCCGCTCCACGATCGGCGTCAAGCCCAAGACCCGCGGCACGGTCCGCGCCCTGGGCCTGCGCGGCATCGGCCAGTCCAACACCCTGCCCGACCGTCCCGAGATCCGCGGGATGATCGCCCGGGTTCCCCACCTGATCACCGTCGAAGAGGTCTGATCGTGAAGGTCCATGATCTTGCGCCCGCACCGGGCTCCAACAAGGGCCGGCGTCGCGTCGGCCGCGGCATCGGCGGCAAGGGCGGCAAGACCGCCGGCCGAGGCACCAAGGGCCAGGCCGCTCGTGGCCAGATCCCCGCATCGTTCGAAGGCGGCCAGATGCCGCTGCACATGCGGATCCCGAAGCTCAAGGGCTTCAACAACCCGTTCCGCGTCGAGTACCAGGCCGTCAACCTCGACACCCTCGAGGCCACGGGCCTCGACCAGGTCAGCCCCGAGTCGCTGCACGCCAAGGGCCTCGTCTCCAAGGGCTCGTTCGTCAAGGTGCTCGGCCGCGGCCAGGTGACCCGCGCCATCACGGTGCAGGCCCACGCCTTCTCCAAGTCCGCCGAAGAAGCCATCACGGCAGCGGGCGGTACGGTGGAGCGCCTTGCCCTCCCGTGGGGCGAAGGCCGTCCGCCCGCCAAGGGCAACCAGTTCACCAACCGCTGACCCGTCGGCCCACGGGCCGCGTCGATCGCCCATCAGGAGCGCGAGTTGTCGACCCTGCGCAACGTCTTCAAGATCCCGGAGCTACGCAACAAGCTGCTCTTCACGCTGCTGATGATCGCCCTGTATCGCCTGGGCGCCCACATCCCCGTGCCGGGCATCGATCTGGGACAGATCAAGGAGATCCAGGACAAAGCTGACTCCAGCGGTGTGCTGAACCTGCTGCAGACCTTCTCGGGCGGCGCCATCACCCAGTTCGCGGTGTTCGCGCTCGGGATCATGCCGTACATCACGGCGTCGATCATCATGCAGATCCTCGCGGTCGTGATCCCCAAGCTCGAGCAGTGGCAGGAGCAGGGGGCGGTGGGCCAGCGCAAGATCACCCAG
>JBKJPY010000036.1:0-43214 GCA_046594195.1 Acidimicrobiales bacterium
GTCGAACATCTTGCCCTCGGTGGTGACGTTCCACCCGGCGCCGTAGTAGCCGTTGGCGAAGATGCCGACGCACAGCACGCCGTAGGTGCCACCGATGCCGTGAACGGCGATGGCACCGACCGGGTCGTCGATGCCGCGCCGCTCGATGAAGCCAGCGGCCAGGATCACGATGATCGACGCTGTCACGCCGATCACGGCCGCCGCCCACGGGTCCACGAAGGCGCACGGCGCCGTGATGGCCACGAGGCCAGCGAGCATGCCGTTGACCATCATCCCGGGATCGGGCTTGCCGGTGGTCTTCATCATCCAGAACATCGCCCCGACCGCACCGAACGCTGCGGCGATGGCCGTGTTGGCGGCCACCGTGGCGAACTGCACGTCAGTCGCCGCGAAGGTGGAGGCGGCGTTGAAGCCGAACCAGCCGAACAGCAGGATGAACGTGCCCAGCATCGCCATCGGGAGGTGGTGGCCTGGGATCGTGTTGGCGGAGCCGTCCTTGTTGAACTTGCCGATGCGGGCCCCGAGGACCATCGAACCGGCGAGCGCCGCCACGCCACCGACCGCGTGCACGACGCCGGAACCGGCAAAGTCGACGTAGCCGAGGCCGAGACTCATCGAGTTGCCGAGCTGGCTGAGCCAGCCGCCACCCCAGGTCCAGGCACCGAAGAGCGGGTAGTAGATGGCGCCACAGAAGAGGCCCCACAGGACGAAGGACTTCCACTTCCAGCGCTCCGCCATCGACCCCGTGGGGATCGTGGCCACGGTGTCCATGAAGGCCACCATGTACAGGAAGAATCCGGCCACCGCCGCACCACCGGCCTTGCCGATGTCGCCGAGTGCGAAGCCGCCCTTGTACAGGAAGACCCACTCGCCGCTACCGATCAGCGGGCCGCCGACGGCCCGGTTCATGCCGAAGGCGGCGTAGCTGAACCCGCCGAACATGAGGCCGTAACCGACCAGGAAGTAGGCGACGAACCCCAGGCCGAAGATGGCGAAGTTCGTGCTCACCACGTGGGTGGCGTGCTTGGCTCGGCAGAAGCCGGTCTCGACCAGGGCGAACCCGGCCTGCATGAAGATGACGAGGACGGCGCCCAGCACCACCCACAGGAGGTTGACCTGGGTGCCGAGGACCTCGACCTCGCTCGCCGCCTGAGCCCCAGCGGCTGATGGCGCCATCATGGCAAGGGCGAGACCGCCCGTTGCGACAGCAGCGCCGACGATCAACTTCTTGGCCTTCATGATCGCCCTCCGGCCTGGTTCCGTTCGTGGCGTTGAGCCATGACAGCAACTCCCTTCCTGGCACGCAGCGCGTGCGCCTCATCGGTCGGAGCGCAACGTACGGAAGGGGAATCTCTCCGCCGTGTCCTCGCCGTAAACAGACAGGTTCCATTCACACACGCAGATGAGTGGCGAATCTGAACGAGATGCGCGAGTCCCTTTGGTCTCGGGCGGCGGCCCGCTCCGAAGGCGCCGGCGGCCGATAGCGTGACCCGACCGATGGCTGCCACCTCCCGCTCCAAGAAGACCCCTGCCCCGCCCACCAGCACGCTGCTGCTGCTGGTCCGCCACGGGCAGACCCCCACCACGGGCGCCACGCTCCCGGGCCGGGCGAAGGGCCTGCACCTCGCGGACAGCGGGCGGATCCAGGCCGGTGCGGTCGCAGCCCGCATCGCCGGCTTGCGCAACGTGAAGGCGGTGTACGCCTCGCCGCTCGAGCGCACCCGGGAAACCGCTGCACCCATCGCGAAGGCACTGGACCTGAAGGTCAAGGCAGACCGCGGGCTGCTCGAGTGCGAATTCGGCGAGTGGACCGGCGCCAAGCTGGCGGACCTCCGCAAGAAGCCCGAGTGGGAGACCGTCCAGCGCCACCCCAGCGGGTTCCGGTTCCCCGGCGGCGAGTCCTTCACCGAGATGCAGGCCCGCATGACCTCGACGCTTGACCGCTTGGCGGCGGCGCACCGGGGCGAGACCATCGTCGCGGTGTCCCACGCCGACCCCATCAAGGCCGCGGTCGCCCACGCCCTCGGGACCCACCTCGACCTCTTCCAGCGGATCGTCATCTCGCCGTGCTCGGTCTCGGCCATCCTCGTCTCGGCCGGCGGGCCCATCGTCCTCGCCGTGAACTCCACGGGCGACGACCTGAAGGCGTTGGTGCCGTCGTGAACGACTCGTTCGACCTTCGCGACGTCGGCCGCTTCACGGTCGGTGCCATCGGCGAGCCCGGCCACCGCGTCTTCTACTTTCAGGTGTTCGCCGACGGCGTGGAGGTGGCGGTCAAGTGCGAGAAGCAGCAGGCCCAGGCCCTCGCCGAGCACCTGGTCAAGCTCCTCGATGACCTCCCCCACGACTCCGGCAATCCCGTTGCGCCGGCGGAAGCCCTGCCGCCCACGGAGCTCATCTGGCCGGTCGGTTCCATCAGCCTGGGGGTCGACCGTGAAGCCCTGCGCCTGCTGGTCATGTTCGAGGAGATGCTCGACCCCGACGATGACGACGATCCGCTGACCGCCGATCCTGCCCAGGTGCGGCTGCGCATCTCGGCCGAGCAGGTCCAGGCGTACGTCGCGCAGGTCGAGGCGCTCATGGCCACGAGCCGACCCCTCTGCCGGCTCTGCGATGCCCCCATCGACCCCAGCGGCCATGCCTGCCCCCGGCTCAACTGATCCGGAGGACCACGGGTCCGGCCTGCTCCGCTCGGGCGATCTCGTCATCGAGGGCCGGATGCCCTGGAGTTCCAACGCCACGTTCCTCTGCGAGTTGCACGAGGCCGGTAGCCGTCCTGACGGGGGTCTCCCCGCCGATGACGGCGACGAGGCCCCCACCATCGACGAGACTTCGGTGCCGTTGGCCCGGGCGATCTACAAACCCCACGCCGGCGAGCGACCGCTGTGGGACTTCCCCGACGGCCTCTACCGGCGAGAGGTCGCGGCCTACGAGCTGGCGTGTGCGATCGGCTGGGATGTCGTCCCCCCGACCGTCGAACGCGGCGGCCCGTTCGGAGTGGGCTCGGTCCAGCTCTTCATCGATGCCGACTTCGAGCAGCACCACTTCACGCTCGTGGAGGACGAGGCCCACCACGCCCAGCTGATGCGGATGTGCGCCTTCGACATCGTCGCGAACAGCACGGATCGCAAGGGCGGCCACGTCCTCATCGACGACGAGGGCCACCTGTGGGGCATCGACAACGGACTGTGCCTGCACGCCGAGTTCAAGCTCCGCACGGTGATCTGGGAGTTCGGCGGCGAGCCGCTCCCGGCGGAGTTGGCCGACGACCTGTGCGCGTTCCTCGATCGGCCCCTCCCCGATGCGCTCGCCGAGCTGATCGACCCGCTCGAGCGCGACGCCCTCAGGACCCGGGCGCGAGCCCTGGTCACCGAGGGACGGTTCCCCATCGACCACACCGGCCATCGCGTCCCTTGGCCCCTAGTCTGATCCGCCGCAAGCTCTCCGCTATCACCCGTACGGGTGGTTCACGGAACACCTTCGCAGGTCAGGGTGGGCATGTGACGGGTGCAACGTTGACATGATTTGATGTCACATGGGATGATGGCCTGGTCCGCCCAACCCAGGAGCACCCGATGACGGCGACCCTCCCTCCCCAGACCGAGCGACCGGCCCCCAAGCTGCCGGCCCTGCTGCCCCGCCTGAACCGCCAGTCCGTCGAGAAGCGCTCCGACGCCTACCTCGACATCGACTGGGACGCGCCGGAGCTGGCGATCGGCCCCGACGACGATCGGTGTGGGCTGTTCGAGTTCGACCCTCTTGGCGAGACGGATTGGTACCGCAACCAGCCACCCGAGGTGCAGGCCAGGGTCGGTCTCCACCGCATCTGCTGCGCCTTCAAGGTCGGCATGCAGTTCGAGAACCTGCTCCAGCGCGGCCTGCTGTCCTACGCCTTCCGGCTGCCGAACGGTGCGCCGGAGTACCGGTACCTGCACCACGAGATCATCGAGGAGTCGCAGCACTCGCTCATGTTCCAGGAGCTGGTCAACCGCAGCGGGATGCCGGTCAAGGGCATGCCCCTGTGGCTTCGGGCCACCGCGACCATGGCGGTCCCGGTCTTCCAGCGCCTCCTCCCCGAGCAGTTCTTCGTGCTCGTCCTCGGTGGCGAGGACCCCGTCGACTACCTCCAGCGACGGCAGCTGCGCGAGGGGACGACCCACCCCCTGATCGAGCAGATCATGAAGATCCACATCACCGAGGAAGCACGCCACATCGCCTTCGCGCGGACGTACCTGAAGGACCTCGTCCCGCGCCTCGGCCGGTTCCGCCGCACCATGCTCTCGATCCGCACGCCGATCGTCCTGTGGATCATGGCGCCGCTCATGGTGGATCCATCCTCCGAGCTGCACCACGTCCACGGCGTGCCGAAGGAGGTCCTGCGCGAAGCCCGGCGCAGCCCGCTCGGCCGGCAGCTCCGCAAGGAGTCGGTCGCCAAGCTCCGCCGCCTCTGCCGCGACCTCGGCCTGATGACCCCGCTGGCCAAGGCCGTCTGGCGCCGGTGCGGGCTCTACGACGAGGACCGCAAGGCTTCCGAGCCGGCCGCTGAGCCGACGATCGCCGCCTGAGCCCCAGCCTCTCGGCCTGCCGACCGGACGCGACGCGCCCGGTCGGTAGCGTTGGTCACCCATGGTGACCAGATCCTTCGGCCCGGATGCCGCCATCGACGTCGTCGTGCCCGTCCACGACGAGGCCGAGATCATCGCCAACACGATCCACACGGTGCACCGCCACCTGAGCACCCACGTCACGTCGCCCTGGCAGCTCACCATCGCCGAGAACGCCAGCACCGACGGAACCGCAGGGAGCGCGGATCGCCTGGCCGCCGAACTGCCCCGGGTGCGCGCCCTCCACCTTCCCGAGGCCGGGCGAGGGGGTGCGCTGCGGGCCGCGTGGACGAGCTCGACCGCCGACGTCCTCGTCTACATGGATGCGGATCTCTCGACCGACCTCGGGGCCCTCGCCCCGCTCGTCGACGCCATCACCTCGGGTCGAGCAGACGTGGCGATCGGGAGCCGGCTGGTGTCCGGAGCGGACGTCGAACGCCGCCTCGCACGCGAAGGCATCTCCCGTGCCTACAACGTGATCGTGCGGACCTTCCTCGGCGCCCGGTTCCACGACGCGCAGTGCGGGTTCAAGGCGATCCGGCGCGACGTCGCCACCACGTTGCTCCCCCTCGTGCACGACCAGGGCTGGTTCTTCGACACCGAACTGCTGCTGCTCGCCCAGCGGCACGGCCTGCGCATCGAGGAGATCCCGGTGCGCTGGGTCGACGATCCCCACAGCAGCGTCCGGATCATCCCGACGGCGGCGGCCGACCTGCGCGGCGTCGCCCGGATGGCCCGCTCCGGTCGAGCCGCCACGTGACCGCACCTTCGCAACGACCGTCCGGCGACGATCCGACGATCGCGCGGGAAGGTCGCCGGAGGTTCGGCTGGTGGATCACCGGCGCGGCGCTCACGTCCGTGCTCCTGCGGCTGGTGTACCTCCGCGCCCCGCTGAGCGTCGACGAGGCCGGCGCGCTCACAGTCGCCCGCAGTTGGAGCGCAGGGCAGCGGCTCTACGTCGACACGTTCATCGACCGACCCCAAGGTGTGGTGCTCGCCTACCAGCGCTGGGACGACCTGTTCGGCCCGAGCACAGCGGCCGTCCGGTTCCTTGCCGTCCTCGCTGGGATCGCGGTCGTCCTCGGGTGTGCCGTGATCGCTCGCGCCGCGTCCGGTCGCTGGTCGGCCAGTGCGGTGGCCGCCTGGATCGTGGCCGTGGTCTCCTCCTCCGCCGCCATCGAAGGCCATGCCGCCAACGGCGAGTTGCTGGCCGGGGCCGTCACCGTGCCGGCGATGGCCATCGGCGCGCTGGTGGTCACGCGTCGGCTGCCGCCGCCGTGGCTCGTCGCTGTCGGAGCACTGGCCGCCACCGGTGTCACCGTGAAGCAGTCGGCCTTCGACGTCCTGGTGGCGCTCGGGGTGTGGCTGGTGGTGGCCGGCCGGCAGCGCTGGCGGCGGCCGCGGGAAGCAGCAGCCATGGCCGCCTGGCTCCTCCTCGGCGCCGCAGCGGTGCTCGGCGCTGCGATCTGGCACGGGGCGTCGCTCGGCTGGGCCGCCTACACCTACGCGTTGTACGGCTTCCGCATCCACGCCCGCAGCGCCCTCGCCGGTCCCCAGGGCGGCCGCATGACGCTGACCCTGCTCGTCGTCTTGCCCTTGCTCGGCCCTGCAGTCGTGCTCGCCGGGCGTCGCCTGCGCTCCCTCGGTGGCCCGCTCACCGCTCGCCTCCGGCCCGAGCACGTGCTCGTGCTGCTCTGGACCGGCATCGCCGCCGCCGGGTTCTTCGCCGGCGGGAACTACCACCGCCACTACTGGATCCAGCTCACCTTCCCCGTGGCCACCGCCGCCGCGGTGGCGCTGACGGCCGGACCCCGGGTGACCGAGCGCCAGCTGGCGCGGGCCACAGCGCTGGCGCTCGTCGTGCCGCTCGCCATCTCGCTCGCGCTCATCGCCCACCCGTCGTGGGAGCGCGATCCACGGGTCGACGCCGATGCGGCCATCGTCCGCTGGTACCGCCAGCACCAAACATCACCCGACGACGACCTGCTCCCGCTGTGCGCCAGCGTCACCTGGTACCCCGATGCCGGGCAGCTTCCCCGGATCCGCTACCTGTGGGTCGACCACGTGCGGTTCGCTCGCGGTGCGCGCCAGGAACTGGCTGCCCTGCTCGACGGCCCAGACCGCCCGACCTACCTGGCCATGCACCAGCCGGCCGCACGATGCGATCCGACCGGCAGGCTCGGGGCGGCCATCGACCGCCACTACCGGCCCGCCACCACCGTCGGCGGGGTCGACATCCTCCAAGCCACCGAACGCCCCTGACGGGCGGCCGCCTACCCGTCGAAGTGCACGCGCAACGCCTCGGACATCGCATGGTCGAACGAGGCATCGAGCGCCACCCGAGCCAGGTCGCGCAGCCGGGCCACCGATCGCCGGATGGCCTCGAGATCACCGCCTGAGTCCACCGCCACCCGGGCGATGAGGTGCTCGTCGGCCAGCTGCAGGTAGGCGGAGGCGACCTGAGCGGTGGCCACCCCGACCTCAGCGAGCGCATGGAGCTGCGCGTCGAGCGGGACCCCCATGGCCAGGAACTCCTCGGCTAGGGGGAGCAGGCGCGGCATGTCCATCCGGATGCGCTCGCCGTCGAGGACGATGAGCCCCAGCTCGAGGGCGCGCTCGGCGACGCCGTCACCCGACTCGGCCCCCAAGCGGCCGAGCAGGTCTGCGGGGTCGAACCAGGCCGGACCAGAATCGGTGAACACCTCGGTCGTGACCGCCGTCAGCTGGCCGTCGTTCACCACCTTGGCGATGGCGGCGAGGTTGAGGCCCTCGTCCTGCATGGCCCGGATCTGCTGGAGCCGCCGCAGGTGGAGGAGCCCGTAGTACCCGATGCGGCCCTTGATGGTGGGCGGCGGGAGCAACCCGCGCGCCTGGTGCGCACGGATGTTGCGCACGGTCATGTCGACCTGGGCGGCGAGCTGGTCGATGGTCAGATCTTCGCCCGTCACGCCGGGAACGCTACCCGGCTCGCTCCACACCACGAGCCGAGTCGTGGGTCAGCGCTGGGGCTGCACCAGCTCGTCGATGCGCGCGGCGACGGCCTCGGCATCGCCCGGCGTGACCGCGACCTCGATCGTCCCTCGCTCGCTCACGACGACGACGATGTCGTTCTCCATTCCCCAGAACGCCTCGGTGCGGAACCGGACCGAACGGAGGTACACGTCCGAGACCTCCTCGAACGGGAGGTCGACGTGGGCGTTGGTCGAGGCGAACCCCACGGCGACGGCATCGTCCGTGCTCCAGCGCGCCTCGCCATCGGGGATGGCGCCGAGCGTCACGACCCCGTCGGTCCAGGGGCCCCACCCCCGCGCCGAGGTCCGCCGGATCCGGCACGGCACCCGCACCAGCCCGCCACGGCTCAACTCGGCGCGCAGGGCACCGTCATCGCGCCGGCCGCGCAGCCGGTCGCGGAGGCTCATGGCCAACCCCAGGACGCGAACGGACCCCGGCGCAACGGCCGGGGCCCTTTGGTACTCACGTGATCTCGCAGGATCAGCGGCCCTGCAGGGCCTCGAGCAGCTTGGGCAGCACCTTGTGCACGTCGCCCACGATGCCGAGGTCGGCGACACCGAAGATCGGGGCCTCCGGATCCTTGTTGATCGCGATGATGTTCTTGGAGCCCTTCATGCCCACCATGTGCTGGGTGGCACCGGAGATGCCCGCTGCGATGTAGACGGTGGGCTTGACGACCTTGCCGGTCTGCCCGACCTGGTAGCTGTAGGGCACCCAGCCGGCATCGACGATGGCGCGGGACGCACCGGGCGCACCCTTCAGCGTCTTGGCCAGGTCCTCGATGAGCTCGAACTTGGACGCCTCGCCCAGGCCCCGGCCGCCAGAGACGACCACGGCCGCCTCGTCGAGCTTGGGACCGGTCGTCTCCTCAACGTGGCGGTTGAGCATCTTGGCGGCACCGGCAGCACCGGTGTCGGGGACGGCGAGCTCGCTGACGGCGGCAGCGGCGCCACCGGACTCCTCAGCTACGAAGGACTTCGGGCGGAAGAGGGCGATGGCGGGCGAGCCGGCGGCGAACTTGGTCTTGACGATCTGCGAGCCACCGAAGATCTGCGTGGAAACCACGATCCCGTCGGTCACGTCGACGTCGACGTTGTTGGTCAGCACCGGCTTGTCGAGCTTCACCGAGAGGCGAGCGGCGATGTCACGACCGTCGTAGGTGGTGCCGAACATGATGAGGTCCGGCGCGCCGCCGGCCTCGATGGCAGCGGCCAGGGCTGCAGCCACGTGGGGGCCTTGAAGCTTGCCGGAGAGGTCGCCGGTGGCGTGCACCGTGGTGGCGCCGTGGGCGCCGACGGCTGCGGCCAGCTCGTTGCCGTCGCCGCCGGTGAACACCTCGACGACATCTGCGATCGCACGGGCCTTGGCGAGCATCTCGAGGGTGATGGGGGCGACGCCGTTCTCGTTGAGCTCGGCGTGGACCCAAACCTTGGAAAGAGCCATGTCTACGTTCCTTTCGATGGGTTGGGTCAGAGGACCTTGAGGCCGTCGAGGAACTCGACGATCTTCAGGTGGGCTTCGCCGTTGTCTTCGATGACCTCGCCGGCTTCGCGCTCAGGGGCGGCCTCGACGTTGACGATCTCCTGGCCGGCGCCGGCCCAGCCGACGATGGCGGCATCGATGCCGAGATCGGCAACGGTGAGGGTGTCGACCGGCTTCGACTTGGCGGCCATGATCCCCTTGAACGAGGGGTAGCGGGGCTCGACCACGCCAGCGGTCACGGAGACGAGCGCCGGGAGGGGCGACTCGCACTCGTCGTAGCCGGCTTCGGTCTGGCGCTGCACCTTGACGGTGCCGTCGGCGATCTCCACCGACTTGGCGAAGGTGATCGACGGGAGGTCGAGGATGGCGGCGATCTGCTCGGGCACGGTGCCCGTGTAGCCGTCGGAGGATTCGGTGGCGGCGAGCACCAGGTCCGCACCCTCGACCCGCTTGATGGCGGCAGCGAGGACCTTGGCGGTGTCGAGCGCACCGGCACCCTTGAGGGCGTCGTCGCTCACCAAGATGGCCTTGGCGGCACCCATGGCGAGGGCGGTGCGGAGACCGGACACCTCGCCGTTGGGAGCCATGGAAACGAGGGTGACCTCGCCTTCACCGGCCTTGTCGACCAACTGGAGAGCCATCTCGACGCCGTACGAGTCGGACTCGTCGAGGATGAGCTTTCCATCGCGCTTGAGGGTGTGATCCGCGTTCAGTGCGCCGGGATCGGCGGGATCGGGGATCTGCTTGACACAGACGACGACGTTCATGTCGGCGAGTCTGTTCGGCGCAGCCGACCACCACAAAATCGACGGCGTTTTCGCCCTCGGGGGCGTCAGCTCTCCACCTCCGCCAGCGCCTTGGCAGCACGGGCCTGCGCGATCGTGTTGCCCATGTACTGGCTGTGTTCGACGTTGGTGTAGAGGATCTTGCGGGTAGCCGGGACGCCGATGGCCAGCGCCGATGCATCGGGAACCGTGTCGTCGCTGGTGGACCCGAAGGCCGTCCAATCCGTGCCGTTGACGCCCTGGGGCGCGCCGTTGGTGAGCAACCACTTGATGTCGCCGGCGCCTGGCTTCAACTGGCTGCACTGCCCGAACAGGCAACCCGAGGAGAACCATGCGGCGCCCTGGAACGGGGCGGCGAACGTGATGGAGTCCTCGACGTCGAGCGGCGGGGAGAAGCCGGACTCCCGGGCCTGCGCACCCTGCACGGCGCCCCGCGTCATGAGCCCGCCCATGGAGTGGCCGACGAGGTCCACCGGGACCCCCTTCTTCGTGTAGGTCTCGTAGACGTACTTCGAGAAGACCTTCGACAGGTCCTTCCACGACGTGGAGTTGTCGATGGAGCCCCAGCTGCGCAGGTTGACGTCGCAGTTGCGGTCGCTGTCGTAGTAGCCGACCGTGACCATGGGCCCGGTGAAGCCGTTGGCGCGCAGCGCCGTCTTCAGGGAGCCGAAGTTCCCGTTGCAGTCGTTGCCAGCGCCGAGCGCCGAGTACCCGTGGACGAAGATGATCGCGTGGTCCTTCGCCGGGGCGCGTGGCGGCTCGCACGCGCTGGCGCCCAAGGCGACGAGCAGCGCGACGCCAGCAGCAGCGACCACGCGGACGGGCGAGCTGAGACGGGTCTTCATCTAGTTGTCCACCTTCGCGAGGGCGTTGGCCGCCTTGGCGACGACATCGGCTCGACCCATGTAGTTGGCGGATCCGGTGTGAGGCACATCGGAGTAGCGGACCTTGCGGTTGGCCGCGACGTCGATCTTCAACGCCGAGTCCACCGGGGTCACCGCATCGGCGTCGGAGCCGAACGCGGTCCACTCGGTCCCGCCCACGCCCTGGGGGTTGCCGACCCGCTGCAGCCAGTTCACGTCATCGGACCCGGGCTTGAGCGACGAGCACATGCCCCAAAGGCAGAAGCTCGAGTACCAGGCGGCACCGTTCATGGGGGCGCCCAACAAGACGACGTCTTCCACCTTGAGGGGAGCGGAGAAGCCGGTCTCGCCCGCCTGGGCGCCCTGGACCGCACCGCGGGCGACGTTGCCGCCCATGGAGTAGCCGACCACGTCGACGGCCTTCCCCTTCGCGGTGTAGGTGGCGTACACGTACTTCGAGAACGCCTGGGCGACGACCTTCGAGTGCGATCCATCATCGACGGGGCCCCAGCTGCGCAGGTTCACGTCGCAGTTCGTGCCACCGGAGTAGAAGCCGACTCGTACGAACGGCCCGGTGAAGCCAGCCGCCTTCAGCTTGGCGATCATCCCGTCGAAGGTCCCACCGCAGTCGGTGTCGGCGCCGAGGCCCCAGCCGTGGATGAGCAGCACCGGCTTGGTCTTGTCGTCGGGCCGGGCCGGCTCGCAACCAGTGGCGCCGATCGCGACGAGCGCAGCCACCATCGCGATCGCACCGAGTCGCACCGCACCGGTACGGCCTCGTGCGTGCACGTTCGAGCCCCTCATCGACGACCTCCCCGATCGTTCTGCGCAGCCCTGTCGGGCGCACAGCTCCCCCGTCGATGGTAGTTCGGACGAACCTCCAGCCACCACCGTCCGATCGGGCCTCGCCCCGCCACTCGCCGAGCGCCTACCGTCGCCGGTGCGTGAAGGTCCTGCTGCTCGTCAACCCGTTCTCGTCATCGGTGACCGCGCGCACCCGCGTCCTCATCCGCAAGGCGCTCGCCGGAGCCCACGAGGTCGAGCTGGTCGAGACCGCTCGACGCAACCACGCCACCCGGCTGGCGCAGGGTGCGGCGGCTGCGGGTGTCGATGTGGTCGTGGTCCTCGGCGGCGACGGAACCGTCAACGAAGCTGCCAACGGCCTGGCCGGCACCGACACCGCGCTCGGGGTGCTTCCCGGCGGGTCGACCAACGTGTTCGCGCGCAGCATCGGGCTCCCGAACGACCCCATCGCGGCCACCACCCGCCTGCTCGAGGCGATGGAGGCCGGCTCGATCGAGCGGGTCGGGCTCGGCTCGGCGAATGGGCGGTACTTCTGCTTCCACGTAGGCCTCGGCTACGACGCCGCCCTCGTCGAGCAGGTGGAGAGGCGCTCGGGCCTCAAGCGGTGGGCCGGCCACCCCTTGTTCATCTACGCCGGCCTCACCACGTTCTTCCGCCACTACGACCGGTCGAAGCCCCACTTCACGGTCGCCTACCCCGACGGCGACCGCGTGGACGACGGCTACTTCGCGGTGTGCTGCAACACCAACCCCTACACCTACGTCGGCAACACGCCGTTCGACATCGCCCCCGACGCCCACCTCGACAACGGCCTCGCCATGGTCACGGTCCGCTCGCTGCGCCCCGACCGCTTCCTGGGCATCATGTTCAAGGCCCTGCGCGCCAACGGCTCCCTCCAGGAAGACCGCTTCGTCCACTACCGCCCCAACGTCGACGAGCTCGTCGTCGAAGCCCTCGACGACCGCCCCTTCCCGTACCAGATCGACGGCGAC
Source organism: Acidimicrobiales bacterium (assembly GCA_046594195.1). Taxonomy (GTDB): domain Bacteria; phylum Actinomycetota; class Acidimicrobiia; order Acidimicrobiales; family Iamiaceae; genus Aquihabitans. Next base: position 12,543 of record JBKJPY010000036.1, read on the forward strand.
TACCTCGGCGAGATCCGCCGCATCGAGCTCCGCCACAACCCCCACATCATGGACCTCGTCCTCCCCCTCCCCCCGAGCCCCTGACCCCTCCTGCCCCGCCGGGTCAGCTTTGGTCGACGACCTGGCGGGCGACGTCGGGGACGTTTGTGCAGAGGCCGTGGACGCCGAGGGCGAGAAGCTGGGCCATGCGGTCGGGGTCGTCGACGGTCCAGACGTTGACCTCGAGACCGTGGGCCGTGGCGGCGGCCATCAGCGCCTCGTCGACGAGGCCGTCCCAGGGGTGCAGCGCGGTGTGGCCCGCGGCGGCGACGTCGGCGGCCAGTTCGTCCCACGAACGGTCGATCAGCAGGTGCAAGAACGCCGTCGGGATGGTCGGATCGAGTTCGTGCACGAGCTCGATCGTCGGGTAGTGGAAGCACGAGATCAGGACGCGGTCGTGCAGGGATCGTTCCTGGACCAGGCCGACCACGTACCGGGCCACGGCCTCCGTCTCGTCGAAGTCCGGGTCGGCGGGCCAGTTCTTGATCTCGATGTTGATGCTCATGCCCTCGCATGCGTCCAGCGCCTCAACGAGGTCGCACACGTGGTCGGGCAGATCGGCCCGCGGCAGGTCGACGATCGCCCGCCCGTCCGCCCGTTCTGCGTCGTGGTGGACGATGACCTGGCCGTCGGCCGTGCGGCGCGCATCGAGTTCGACCCAATCGGCTCCCAGTTCCCGGGCGAGGCGGAACGCCTCGACGGTGTTTTCGGGGGCGGCGGCGGACGCGCCGCGGTGGGCGATGACTCGGACCATGTCCGGAGCGTAGGTCCCGTGCGCTTGCGGGCCCGGTTCCGGACGTGATGTCGGTCACGTGACATCGCAAGGAGCGATGCCGACCACCGGTGCACCCGATGGATCGGCCGCGAACCACCAGGTCAGCGTCTTCCTCGAGGGCATCGGACCGCTGAGGTGGACGCCTCCTTAGACGAACATGACCACCATGTAAAAATTGTGCGAAAAAGTGCTTGCAGGAGGCAGCATCCGCGCCTACGGTTGGCTCCGGCCCAACCGACCCGCATCTCTCCCCCGGCAGAGCGGAACGGTATGTGAACCAAGTCACGAACTCGTCGTGACGACCTGTGTCTGGAGGCACCCGTGGCTCTGAGTTCTGCGCATCTGCTCTCGCTCACCATCGCATCGGACGAATGGCGCCGTACGGCTGCCTGCCGTGACACCGACCCGGATCTCTTCTTCCCGGTGGGCACCACCGGCCCGGCGATCGAGCAGATCGAGAACGCCAAGGCCGTCTGCCGCCAGTGCGACGCTCAGCGCGACTGCCTCGAGTTCGCCCTCGCCACCAACCAGGACTCCGGCATCTGGGGCGGCACCTCCGAGGAGGAGCGCCGCAAGCTGCGCAAGCAGTACGCCGCACGTCAGCGCCGCACCGCCTGACCCACCGCTCCAAGCAGCTCGCCCGATGCCGGCCCTGGGCCGGCATCGTCGCGTTTTGGGGCGTCGGCCCCTCAGACGGTGGCGGTCACGTCGGTCGGGACATGCAGCTCGACGATCGTCCCGGGGGACCCATCGGGCGGACCGAAGATGTCGATGGTCCCTCGCAGGTCGGAGGTCACCAGCGCTCGCACGATGGAGAGGCCGAGGCCGGTCGCCTTCTCGACGCTGAAGTCCGGCGGGACCCCGATGCCGTTGTCGACCACGCGGACCACGAACTCGTCGGCCCCTTCCGCCAGCTCGATCACGACCCGATAGTGCGCATCGGTGGGCGCCTCCGAGGGGAACGCGTGGTCGGCCGTGTTCTGGAGGAGCTCGGTCAGCACCACCGCCATCGGCGTCGCGACCTCGGCGGGGAGGGTGCCGGCCTCGCCCCGCACCTCGAACTCGATCTGGCGATCAGGCGAGGACACGGCGGCCGCCACCATCTGCACCAGCGGGCGAAGGATCTCGGTGAACGCCACATCCTCGCCGGCTTCGCGAGACAGCGTCTCGTGGACCAGGGCGATCGACTGGATCCGCCGCACCGATTCGGCGACGGCCTCCTTTGCCTCGTCCGAGCCCGTACGGCGGGCCTGGAGCTGCAGCAGCGAGGAGATCGTCTGCAGGTTGTTCTTGACCCGGTGGTGGATCTCGCGGATGGTGGCGTCCTTGGACAGCAGCAGCCGGTCTCGTTGACGGACCTCGGTGACGTCGCGGAACAAGACGACGGCGCCCGAGACGCCTTGTGCGTCACGCATCGGGATCGTCTTCACCAAGATGATCACGTCGCCGCGCTCGACCTCTTCGGTCACGGGCTTGGCGACCCCGAACGCGTCCCGCACGGGCTCGTCGTCGAGGCCGAGCTCCCCCAGACGCATCCCGTCGAGGCTGGCGTGCACGCCCATGCGGTGGAGGGCCGAAACGGCATTGGGCGAGGCGTACTCCACAGCCGCAGCGCGATCGAGCACCACCACCCCGTCGCCGACCCGCGGGGACTCCTTGGAGTCGCTGTCGTCGGCCGGGAACGGAAACTGGCCGGCGGCGATCATGCGGGCGAAGCGGTTGAAGATGTCGACGTAGGTGCGCTCGAGCTCGCCCGGTGACCGTCCGACCGACGGGGTCGACTCCCGGGACAGTACGGCGACGGTCTTGCCGTTGAGCCGGACCGGGATGCACAAGACACGGACCCGCTCCCGGATGACGGAGATGGTGATCTCGCCCTCGATGATCTCGCCGAGCCGCATCGAGCGCGCCACCAGCGGCCGCTCGCTCTCGTCGAGCTGCTCGCCGATCAGGTCGTGGCGGTAGAGGGTCTGTGTGGTCGACGGCCGCACGTGGCCCACCACCACGAACTCCGTGTCGTCAGGATCGGCGCCCGGCTCGTCGACGCTGAGCGGCACGAACAACAGCAGGTCCGAGAAGCAGAAGTCGGCGAGCATGTTCCACGACGCGACGAGGCGCTGCAGGTGGACCAACTCCGACAGCGAGAGCCTCGAGCGGGTGCGAACGATCTCCGCGAGCGATGCCACAGGTCGAGGTTAGGGTGCCCGGCCATGGTCGCCATGGGTCCTGACGAGCTGAATTCCTTCCTCGCTGCGGCGTTCCCCGACGCGCAGCTGCCCATGCGGGTGACCCGGGCCGACGAGGCCGGCGTCGAGGTGACCTGGCCGTACCACGAGAACCAGCTCCGTCCGGGCGGCACGTTGTCGGGCCCGACGCTCATGACGCTCGCCGACACGGTGGCCTACGTGGCGGTCGTGTCCCACATCGGTCCGCAGTTCCTGACGGTGACGAGCCACCTCGACATCGACTTCCTCCGCAAGCCGCCGCCCGCGGACCTGCGAGCCACCGGCGAGGTCCTCAAGCTGGGCCGCCGCCAGGCCGTCGTGAGCATCCGCATCTACTCCACTGCGGACGACGAGATCGTCGCCAGCAGCTCCTGCACCTACGCCCTGCCGTCCACGGCGCCCGGTCCCGAGGCCCCCGCCTTACCAGCAGACATCGCCCACGGGAGCACCACATGACCTGGTCGAAGAAGACCTACGACCATCGTCCGTTGAACCCGGGCGAGGATCCGGCCGCTGAGGACCTGGGCCGCATCGAACTCGTGAACTCGTCCGGGATGCAGAACGTCGTCAGCGTGTTCGGCTTCACCGCCCTGATCATCGTCCCGGTCGCCTGGCTCCTCACCAAGCTCAAGCAGCTGCAAGCAGCCCGGAAGACCCGCTGACCCAACCCCCAACGGAGCGCAGACGACCCAGCGCGAGGGTGGGTTCCGAGCGGAGCGAGCTCGGGGGTCTGGGGGCAGAGCTTGCGGAGCCCCCAGGATCAGCGAGGTGCGACGCAGTCGTGCCGAGCTGCGAAGGCGGCGCCGTCAGGCGTTCCGAATGGGTCAGCTCGACGAACGGAGCGAAGCGAGTGAGGAGAAGGGGCGAAGCGGAGCGAGCCCCTATCGCCAGATCTGGTCGCCGAGCTGGAGGAGGCCGCCGAGGTCGTGGATGTCGGCGTCGAAGTACGGCACGGCGGCTACGACCTCGGGGGTGCGGGCCAGCCCGGCGCGCTGCTCGGCCTCTCGCTTGGCGACGACCTGGTAGTTGAGGAAGCTCTCGCCGATGGTGGCGAGCACCCGGGCGGTGTCGGCCGGATCGCCAGCGTCGGCAACCGTCTTGGCGAGGTCCTCGGCGTCGGAGCAGAGCCGCTTGGCGACGCCGGTGGTGGCGGTGCGCCGGAGGTAGGAGGGCAGCACCTTGTTCAGCACGAGGGCGCCGAGGTGGAGGTTGCGCTCGTCGAGGGCGCCGATGAAATACTCGGCCTCGTGGAGCGGTGCGGCCTCGAGCGTGGAGACCACCAGGAAGGTGGTGCGCTTGTCCGCCAGGATCTTGGTGACGGCGTCGGCGCGCTCGACGAAGCCGGGGGCCATGGCCTGGAACAGGCTGAAGAACTCGGCGATGTCCTCGAGGAACTGCGAGCCGAGGATGCGATCGGCCACGGTGTAGAAGGGCTTCGACGCGAAGTTCATGACCCGGCTCTTCGAGGGAGCGGTCAGCCACCGCAGCAGCTTCGAAGAGAAGAAGTCGGCCATGCGGTCCGGTGCTTCGAGGAAGTCGATGGCGTTGCGGGTGGGTGGGGTGTCGACGACGATCAGGTCGTAGGTACCCGAGGAGTGGATCTCGTAGAGCCGCTCCATGGCGATGTAGTCATGGCTCTGGACGAAGCGCCCGGAGATGTTCTGGTAGATCGAGTTGGCGAGGATCGCTTCGCGGGTCTTGGCGTCGGGCGCGTGCCGGGCGATCAGGTCGTCCCACGACTGCTTCGTGTCGAGCATCGCCGCCCACAGCTCGCCGCGCGGCTCGATGCCGGCGGCGGTGAAGGCGCTGTCGGGCACGCGCGTCTCGACGTTGCCGAAGCGCTCCAAGCCGAGGGCGCTCGCGAGGCGCTTGGCTGGATCGACGGTCAGCACGAGGACCTTGCCGCCGAGGTGGGTGGCCGCCATCGCCGCGGCGGCTGCTGCGGTGGTGGTCTTGCCCACGCCGCCGGAGCCGCAGGAGATGACGATCTCCTTGGTGGCGAGCAGCTGCTCGAGCGTGCGGGCCCGGTCGTTGGAGGAGCCCGTGTTCGGGGCGGGTGCGGCGGCCTTGCGGCTGTTGGCGGCCATCAGAGCTCCTCCGCCAACAACTCGGCGACCCTGCGGGTCGCCCGTGCGCCGTGGCTGCGGGTGAACAGGTACGGCACGTACATCAGGGCCAGGGTGGGGTCGAGGGCCCGCCGCAGGGTGGCGAGGTGTTCGGCTCGGGTGCGGCGCAGGGTGACGGCCAGCTCGGCGGCATCGAACACGGGGGTGACATCGCCGTCGGCGCCGGCGGAGAGGGCTTCGATGCGCTCGGGGGTGCGCAGCGATTCGAACAGCGCCTCTTCTCGTTCGGTGAACAGCTCGGGGAGCACCCGGTTCACGATGACGGCGGCCAGGTCGACGTCGGTCTCGGTGTTGAGCCGGTCGGCGAGCTCAATGGTCTCGGCAACCGGCATCTCCTCGGGCGCCGAGACGATGACCACGCCGGTCTGGTCGGGGTCGGTGAGGATGTCCAGCATCCACTGCGTCTGGTTGCGGACGACGCCCACCTGGACCAGTTCGTTGATCCCCTGCGGCGCCGTGAGCTGGCCGATGATGTGCCCGCTGGCCACCGAATCGACCACGACCAGGTCGTAGTGGCGCTCCTTGACCTCCCACGCCACCTTGCCGATGGTCAAGATCTCCTTGACCCCGGGTGCGGCATTGGCGATGAAGTCGAACGTGCGGGCGAGCGGGCCGATCTTGGCGAGCAGCGGGATCCTCAGCTGGAGGCTCAGGTACTCCTTGAGCGACTCCTCGGTGTTCATGGACATCGCCCAGAGGTTGGGCTGGAGCTCCCGGGCTTGGAAGGCGGTCTCGCCCGCCTCGTAGAAGTCGGCCAGGTTGCCCTTGGCGTCGACCTCGCAGACCAGCGTCCGCTTGCCCTGCTCCGCGGCCAGGAGGCCGAGCGACGCCGCGATGGTGGACTTGCCGACGCCGCCCTTGCCGGTGACGAACAGCAGCTTGCGATCGAGGAGCGCGGTCATCGGCCGAGCAGGTGGGTCGTCATGGGGGATCTCCTACCCGCAGCGATGGCCGCCGAGCCGCAACGTGACCATGGGCACGCCGAGCCGGACCGGAGGTCGTCGGCTCAGCCGCCGAAGCCGATGTGGCGACCGTCGTCGGGGCGGCCGATCTCGAAGTACGCGATCTTCTCGGCCGGCACGCCGACCTGGCGGCCCTTGCGGTCGGTGAGCCACAGGGTGGATCCGTCCTTGATGGCCTGATCGATGTCGGCCTTGATGGCCTCGGCATCGGCGCCATCGGGAAGCTCGACATCGAGCTCCTTGGCGGTCTGGCTGACTCCGATGCGAACGTCCACGGCCTGTGTCTCCTGAGGGGTCGGTGATCCGGCGGTCATCGTAGGGGCTGCGGGTCTGACTCCCCCCACGAGCCCCGGCCACGAGGCGATGAAGGGCGAGGACCACGCCCTCGAAGCCAGCTCGGCTTCACCACGCCGTTCGTCGGCCGATGGACAAGGGCCATGTCGCCAGGATCCGGAGCCCCCATCCCGCCCGAGCTCGTCGGGTTCACCGTCGTCGCCGCCGTCGTGGCCGTGGTGGCCGTGGCCGTGGCGCTGGTCGCGGCGCTGAAGCGCCGTGGGCACCGGCCACACCCGGCGGTCTGGGTCCGCGAGCCGCTGGAGCCCTGGGGCTCGCTCGTCCTGGCCGGCTTGGTGGTGCTGCCGCTGGTGGTCCTGGCCACCCGAGCGATCCACCTGACCGCGTTGACGCCGCTGCTCTATGCCGGCGCGGCGGGATGGATCGTCACTCGGTCCGACGAGGTCGGCGGGCTCCGATGGGTGTCCGTCGATGACGACGGGGTGCACTGGCGCACGCTGCGGCGCGGCGGGACGGTCCCCCTGCACGAGGTGATCAACGTCGACGGCTACAAGGTGGGCGGTGGGGTCCCGCGCGTGCGGCTCGCCGACGGGACGCACCTGACGCTGGATCGCCAGCCCCAGGCCCGCCTGGTGGCGGCCAGCATCGATCAGCTGTCGATGAGCTTCAGACCGGCGTTGTAGCGACGCTTGGGCGCGAGCGTCACGTCGACCGCCTCGGCGATGGCGGCGAACGCCCGCCCGGCCTCGCCGTCGGGGTCGATGGCCGCCACCGGCTTGCCCTCGTCGGACCCCTCGCGCAGGTCCTGGAGCAGCGGGATCTGGCCGATCAGCGGCACGTCGAGCTTGTCGGCAAGCTCCTGGCCACCGCCAGCGCCGAAGATCTCGTAGCGCTGGTCGTCGTCGCCGGTGAACCACGCCATGTTCTCGATGACGCCGCGGACCTGGAGGTTGACCTTCTCGGCCATGGCTGCGGCCCGCTGGGCGACGCGCTGCGCGGCCGGCTGCGGGGTGGTGACGACGAGGACCTCGGCGCGGGGCAGGAACTGGGCGATGGAGATCGAGATGTCGCCAGTGCCCGGGGGGAGGTCGATGAGCAGGTAATCCGGGTCGTCCCAGAAGACGTCGGTGAGGAACTGCTCGAGGGCCTTGTGGAGCATCGGTCCCCGCCAGATGACCGCCTGGTCCTCCTCGGCGAAGAACCCCATCGAGATGCACCGCACGCCGTGCGCCTCCGGTGGGATCAGCATCGAGTCGATGACCTGCGGCGGGTGCGAGATGCCCAGCATGCGCGGGATCGAGAACCCCCAGACGTCGGCGTCGACGAGGGCCACCTTCTTGCCCCGGTTGGCGAGCGAGATGGCGAGGTTGGTGGACACCGAGGACTTGCCGACGCCCCCCTTGCCGGAGGCGATGAGCAGGACGCGGGTCTTGGAGCCGGCCTCGGAGAACGGGATGGCACGGCCTTCGGCGTGGCCGTGGGCGGGCTGCGAGCCGGCGGTGGACGCCGGGTCGCCGTGGAGTTCCTGGCGCAGCGCGGCCAGCTCATCGGGGGTCATGGCGGTGAAGTCCACCTGCACGGCCTCCACGCCGCCGAGGTCCATGACGGCGCTGCGCACCCGCGTGTTGATCTCGTTCTTGAGGGGGCAGCCGGGCGTGGTCAGGGCGATCATCACCCGCACGTTGGTGCCGGCCTGGGCCACCTCCTTCACCATGCCGAGGTCGACGATGCTGCGGTGCAGTTCGGGGTCTTCGACGGGGCGGAGGGCCTCGATGATCTCGGCTTCGGTGGGCACAGCTGGTCCTCGGGTTCGTTCGGTTCCTCGTCGCCCAGGGATTTCCCCTACGCGCATAGGTAGAATACCGACGTGACGCGCGAGACCCTTAGTCCCACCGAGTTCTCTTCGGCCGTCACCGCCATCACCTCGGCGTTCGGCGACCCGACCCGGCGGCAGATCTACCTCTTCGCCCACGAGTGCCCCGACGGTGTCACGGCGAGCGAGGTCGCCGACCGCTTCGACCTCCACCCCAACGTGGCCCGCCACCACCTCGACAAGCTCGCTGCGGGCAGCCACCTCGAGGTCTCGGTCAGCCGCAGCCCGGGCTCCCCTGGCGCCGGCCGCCCGTCCAAGCGCTACCGGACGCACGGCAAGGCGATGGAGCTGGACCTCCCGGTCCGCCACGACGACGTGCTGATCACGCTGCTCGGCCGGGCGCTCGCCATGCTCCCGCCCGACCAGGCCGAGGCCATGGCCGAGGAAGTCGGTGTGGAGTACGGCCGCACCATGGCCGAGGCCATGGGCGAGGTCGGCGACGTCCAGCGATCGTTCCGCACCGCCCTGCACGCGGTGGCCGACGCCCTCAGCGCCCACGGGTTTGCCGCCCACGCCGAGCAGCACGGCGACGAGCTGCGCATCATCTCGGACCACTGCCCCTTCGGCGACGCCGCCGTGGAGCACCCGGTGATCTGCGCCGTCGACCGCGGGATGGTCCGCGGCATGCTCGAAGCCCTCTACGGCGACGCCACCGCGCTCACCGAAGCGTCCCGGGCCGGCGGCGACGCAACCTGCATCACCGCCATCACCGGCTGAACCTTCCCTCAGCAGGCGGCGAGCAGCTCAACGAGGCGAGCGTGCTCGGCGGCGGTGACGGAGAGGTCCCACGCCGCCTTCACCTCGACCCAGGCTTCGGCGTAGGTGCACCAGGCACCTTCGTCGGGCGGGAGCCACTCGTCGGGAGTGGAGTCGCCCTTGGACTGGTTGGTGGAGCCGGTCACGGCGACGAGGGTGTCGGGGCTGGTGCGGTCGTTGGCGAACGCCTGACGGCGTTCGGGAGTCCAGTCGTCGGCACCGGAGCGCCAGGCGTCCGCCAGCGCGACGACGTGGTCGATCTGGAGGTCCGCGGGGTCGTCCGTGGTCACGCCGTCGTAGATCGACCGCCAGCGACCACGCGTCGTCCGGCACCGATCGTCCACCTCGGGGCCCACGAGCGACTCGTCGATCAGCACCAGCTCGCGGGTGTTGCACCCGGTGGCCGGGTCGTAGTTCCAGTCATCGCCGAACTCGTCGCGCCGGTACGGCCTCGGCGAGTCCGCCGCCCGCACGACGAGGCCCGCGAGCAGCTGCTGCGGCGAGTCGGCCTCAAGCACCCCGGTCGTCGGCGCCACCGGAGGCGAGGTGGTCAAGCGCGCGGGTGGAGCCGACGTCCGCGAGGGCGTCACCACCACCGTCGTGGCTGCAGTGGAACCATCAGGGGCGTCACCGTCGGCCGTGCGGAGGACCACGGCGATCACCAGGGCCGCGACCAACCCGACCAGCAGCGCCGCCGGGCCTCCTCGTCTCGCTCGCCCCATCGCGCCCCTCCCGACCCCGGACGCCGAGGGTACCCAGGGTGCGTCGATGGCTCGAACCGATGGACCCCGACGACCCTCGACCCCAAGCTGATCGCCGCTGCGGCGCTCACGCTCCTGCCGATGGCCACCCTGGTCGCAGGCAGCAGCGACGCCGCCAAGGAGGAGCCGACCGAACGCCGACTTGACCCGCTGGTCAAGTTGCCGGATCGGCCGTAACCTCGGCCCATGGCTGACACCGCTCCCCCGGTCCTGATCCGTGGCGGCACGGTCTTCGACGGGTCGGGCCAGCGGCCGGGGCTACGAGCCGACGTGCTGGTACGCGACGGCATCGTGGCCCAGATCGGCCTGGACCTCCCGGCACCCGACGGCGCCACCATCATCGATGCCAACGGGAAGTGGGTCACGCCCGGGTTCGTCGATCTGCACACGCACTACGACGCCGAGATCGAGATGGCGCCGGCGCTCGGCGAATCCGTCCGCCACGGGGTCACCTCGGTGCTCGTCGGATCCTGCGGCCTGTCGTTCGCCATGGGCACGCCCGAGGACCTGGCCGACCAGTTCTGCCGGGTCGAGGCCGTCCCCTACGACACCGTCCTCCCGCTGCTCGAGAAGATCAAGGACTGGGAGACGCCGGCGGAGTACCTCGACCACCTCGACGCCCTGCCGCTCGGCCCGAACGTCACTGCCATGTTCGGTCACTCCGCGGTTCGCTCAGCGGTCATGGGCCTCGGGCGTTCGGTCGACGAGGACGCCCGGCCCACCACCGCCGAGCTCGACGAGATGACCCGCCAGCTCCACGTCGCCCTCGACGCCGGCTACCTGGGCATGAGCTTCAACACGCTGCCGTGGGACAAGCTCGATGGCGACCGGTACCGGTCCAAGAGCACGCCGTCCGTGTACGCCAAGTGGAAGGAGTACCGGCACTTCGCCAAGGTGCTCCGGGCGCGCGAGCGGGTCATGCAGATGGTCCCGGACCTTGCCGGCCGCTGGAACATCCCACTGATCGGCGTCATGTCAACGGGCGTCGGGCGGAAGTCGCTGAAGATGATGGTGATCTCGATGGTCGACTCGGTCGCCATGCGCGGGACCCACCGCATCGCCGGGGCCATGACCTCGTTCCTCAACGACCGCCTCCACGCCGAGATGCGCTGGCAGTCGCTGCCGCTGCCGTTCGAGCTGTGGGTCGACGGCATGGAGGTCCCCGTGATGGAGGAACTCGGGGCCGGCACCCAGGCGCTCCACGAGACCGATCTCGAGACCCGCCGCGCCCTGCTCGCCGATCCGGCGTGGCGCGAGATGTTCAAGAAGCAGTGGACCAACCCGTTGTCGCCGAAGGCCTGGCACCGAGACCTCGACGAGCCCAAGATCATCGACTGTCCGGATCCGTCGCTCATCGGCCGCTCGTTTGCTTCGGTGGCGGCCGAGCGCGGCATCGAGCCGCTCGACTGCTTCTTGGACCTGCAGACCGAGTTCGGCAACGACCTCCGCTGGTACACGGTGGTCGGCAACGACCGGGTCAAGGAGCTGGAGTACGTCGTCACGCACCCCACGGTGCTCATCGGGTTCTCCGACGCCGGCGCCCACCTGCGGAACATGGCGTACTACGACTTCCCGCTCCACCTGCTCCGCCTGGTCGTCAACGCCGAGGCCGAGGGCCGGACCCTCATGACCCGCGAACAGGCCGTGCACCGCGTGACCGGCGAGATCGCCGACTACCTCGGGATCGACGCCGGCCACCTCGAGGTCGGCCGCCGTGCGGACCTGGTGGTGGTCGACCCGTCCACCCTCGACGCCCGCCTCGACGAGATCACCGAGGAGGAGATGGTCGGCATGCCCGGCCTCGACCGCCTCGTCCGCCGCCACGACGACTGCGTCCCCGCCGTGCTCGTGAACGGCCGCATCACCTGGCACGACGGCGCCTTCGCCGAAGGCTTCGGCGACCAGCGCGGCTACGGCCGGCTCCTGCGCGCCGAACCCTGACCCGCCACCACGCCCGAATGGAATCACGTGTGCACCCCACCGGTGCACCAACGACCCAATTCGGCTTCGAGCCAGTCGGCGGGGGCGATCGGTAGGGTTCGGCCTGTGACCCGGACGTACCTCGACCATGCGTCCACCTCGCCGCTTCGGCCGGCCGCGCGCGACGCGATGGTCGCCGCCCTCACCCACCTGACGGGCGACCCTGGGCGGATCCACGAAGAGGGCATGGCGGCCCGGGTGGCACTGGAGCAGGCGCGCGAGCAGGTGGCCGCGCTGCTCGGCGCTCGAGCTCGGGAGGTCGTGTTCACGAGCGGTGCGACCGAGTCGATCGCCGCCGCCGTCTTCGGTGCGGCCGAGCGGGCCGAGGGCAAGAGCCTGACCGACTCCGATGGCCGCACGCACCACGTGGTGACCGCCGTCGAGCATTCGGCCGTGCGGTTCAGCGCCGAGCGTGCGGGGGGCGTGACGGTGGTCCCCGTCGACCGCCATGGGCGCGTCGACGCCGACGAGGTCCTCGCCGCCATCACCCCAGCCACCGCGTGCGTCCACGTCCAGTGGGCCAACCACGAGGTAGGGACCGTCCAGCCCGTCGAGGCCGTGGTCGCCGGCTGCCGCGAGCGCGGGGTGCTGGTCCACGTCGATGCGGCCCAGGCGGTGGGGCGGGTCGCGATCGCATTCGACGACCTCGGTGCTGACCTCCTGTCGGTAAGCGGCCACAAGTTCGGCGGCCCGACCGGAACCGGCGCCCTGCTCGTGCGCCGAGGTCTGCGACTCGCCCCGCTCCTGCTCGGCGGCGACCAGGAGCGGGCCCGGCGGGCGGGCTTGGAGCCGGTGGCGGCGCTGGTCGGGCTGGGCGCCGCGGCCGACGAGGTCAGAACCGCCCTGCCAGCCGAGTCCGCGGCTTCGGTCCGGCTGACGGATCGGGTCCGGGCCGCCGTCACCGAACTCGCGGGAGTCGAGCCCTACGGCGACCCCGTCCACCGCCTCCCCCACCTCGTGTGCCTCGGCATCGAGGGGATCGAGCCGCAGGGCGTCTTGCTTGGACTGGATCGGGCCGGCATCGCCGCCCATTCGGGCAGCGCCTGTGCCACCGAGTCACTGGAGCCGTCGCCGGTACTGGAGGCCATGGGGGTCGATGCGCACCGTTCCTTGCGCATCTCCGTCGGTTGGTCCAGCACGGACGCCGACATCGACCTCCTGCTCACCGCCCTCGCCCCGACCATCGACCGGCTCCGTATGTTGGGCACGGCCGCCCCCGGTACGACAGAGTGAGTCCCACCTCCCCCGCTCTCCCGGACGAACTGACGGAACGCCCATGCTGATCCACCTCATCCGCCACGCCCATGCCGGGAGCCGGTCCGCCTGGGACAAGGCCGACCACAAGCGCCCGCTCTCGGCGCGTGGGGAGGGCCAGGCGAAGGAAATCGCGGTGGCGTTGACCGACGCGGGGATCGACGAGCTCTGGACCAGCCCCTCGCTGCGCTGCCGCCAGACCCTGATCCCCCTCGCCGAGACGACCGGGTTGGAGGTCCAGGTGGTCGAGGTGTTCGATGAGGGCAACGACGGCCCACCCGCCCTCGATGCGCTGCTCGCAGCCGCCGCGGACGGTCGGACCGTTGCGGTCTGCAGCCACGGCGACGTCATCCCGGCGGTCGTGGCCACCGCTACCCGGCGCGGCGCCGATCTCGAAGGGCCGCGGGCCATCAGCAAGGGCGGCCGCTACGTGTGCACCGTGGTCGACGGCCAGGTCAGCCACATCCAGGCCGTCGCGGCGCCCGACGGGGACACCTGAGGCGACCGTGGACTTCGCCCGCTCGCTCTGGCTGCGCATCGAGACGCTCCACGCCGTCACCTACTTCGGCGAGGAGATGCAGTCCGCCGGAGCCGACCTCGGCGTGACCGGCTTCTGGATGGGCTACTTCGGGTTCCGGGCTGCGCCGCTCGGGGCGGTCGAGCCCGGAACGGTCGATGCCACCTTCTTCAACTTCGCGCCCTCGTTCGTCCGCCGATGGATCCCTCAGGTGTGGTCGATCGCAGCACCCCACGCCCTGATCGAATCCCGCAGTCGGGCGGCGGCGACGACGCTCGAGCGCATCGTGCCCGACCTGGCCGCGACGTCCCGTGCCGTCGCACCGTTCCTGGACGTCGCCATCGCCGCCGGTGCGGCAGCCGGCCGGCCGCTGTTCGCCGCCAACCGCGATCTCACCCTGCCATCGAACGAGGTCGCCGCGCTGTGGCAGCGGTGCACGACCCTGCGCGAGCACCGCGGCGATGGGCACGTCGCCGCGCTCACCGCAGCGGGCATCGACGGCTTGGAAGCCCACGTCCTCATCGCCCTGGATCTGGGCACCGATCCCCTCGACCTGCAGCGCACCCGCGGCTGGACGGCCGAGGACTGGGACGCCGCGCTCGACCGCCTCCGCCATCGGAACCTGGTCGATGCCACCGGCGGGCTCAGCGACGCGGGGCGTGACCTGCGGGCATCGGTCGAGCACACCACCGACCACCTGGCGGCGCTTCCGTGGCAGCACCTCGACGAGGTCGAGCGCACCCGGGTGATCGAGCTGCTGACCCCGGCGGCCTCGGCGGTGTCACAGGCCGGCGTGCTCCGCTATCCGAACCCGATCGGGCTGCCACCCCTCCTCTGAGGCTGGGTCAGCCGGCCGGGGCGGTCGTGGTGGGCATGGCGCCGGGCGTCGACGTGGTCGCGTTGGCCGGGCCCGCCAGTGCCTTGGCCAGCTTCGCCTCGAGGTCCATCTGATCCATGATCGCGGCGGCATCGGACGCCGGGTCGTTGTCTTTGAACTCCTGGAGGTAGGTCGCGGCGTCCTCGTAGCGACCGTTGCGGTAGGCGACGATGGCGCGGAACGCGCGGGCGTAGCTGTAGCGCGCATCGCTCTCCACCGCGGCGTCCAGCCGAACCGCCGCCAGTGCCTTGGCCGTGCGCCGCTCGACCTCGTCGAAGTTGTCGGCGCTGAGCGAGAGCTGCCACGCCGACCAGGTCAGGGCGACCACGTTCGCCGGGTCCTCGGCGAGGATCTTCTCGAAGCAGTCCGACGCAGCCTGCGGGTCCGTCTGCATCTTGGGGATGCACGCGTTGGCCCGCTGGGTGCCGGTCTGAGCGACCGAGATACCGCCGGAGGAGGACTCGCCCGCCTTGCGGGAGCCGAGCGCACTGGCGACCACGACACCCGACACGACGGCGAACAGGACGACCGCGGCGACCCACGCCAGGGTGCGGCCCCGGCTCCGCGAGCTGCGGGCCGCGTCGAAGGCCGTGCGCTGCTCCTCGATCGCCCGGAGGACGTCGGCCGCCCGGGCGGTGTAGTCGTCCTTGAGCGTCCGGTGGTCGTCGTCTTCGAGGTCGCCGGCGTCGTGCTCGCGGTCGAGGTCCTCGATCGATCGCAGCAGGAAGTCCCGCTGCTCCTCGAGGGCGGCGAGCTCGTCGGGGTCGAGCGCCGACCGCTTCGCCGGACCCTTCTTCGGCGTGGCCGGCGCGGTCACACCGGTTCCTCCACCGGGGCCGCCGGTGCGTCGGGCGCGTCCGGGGCTTCCGGGTGGTGGGGCGTCGGCGCGTCGAGGGCCTCGGCCACCAGGTCCCGATCGGCCTGCGTCACGGTGCGGTCACCGGGCCGGTAGTCGCGGAAGCGCACCACGAGTCCGGCGACTGCGATGACCACGAACATGACGGGCAGCGCCCACACCAGCGTGCCGAAGCCGCGGCCCGAGGGGTCCAGGAGGATCTCCCGCGAGTAGCGCGAGGCGACGAAGTCACGGATCTGTTCGTCGGAGTCCCCCGCCTTGATCCGCTCGCGGATCAGCAGGCGGACGGCTTGTGACGAGGGCGTGTCGGAGGAGGCCACCGCCTGGCTCTTGCAGGACGGGCACCGGATGGTCTCGGCGAGGTTCTGCGCCCGCTCCTCGGGCGTCGGGGCAGACTGACCGAACGTGCCGATGTCGAGGGCGATGACGACCACGACCGCCAGGGCGATCCACGGCGCCCACGATCGCAGGCCGGACGGCGACGAGGTGCTCACGAGCCGCCCTCCCCCGATGATCCGGTGCTGGCGGCCTGGTCTTCCACCTGCGCGATGAGGTCCGCGACGTCGGAGGCGACGACGCCGCCCTGGAACCGCTCCACCACCACGCCCGTCGGCGAGACGAGGAAGGACTCGGGAACCTTGGCGACGCCCCAGTCCAGCGCCGTGCGCCCGTTGTCGGAGTCCAGCACCGTCCAGTCGCCCCCCTTCTCCTGGAAGAAGCGGCGGACGTCGGCAGACTTGTCGCCGTAGACCACGCTGACCACCTCGACCTTGCCAGACTTCTCCCCGTCGGCGGCCACCTTCCGCAGTTGCGGGTGCTCCTCGACGCACGGGACGCACCAGGTCGCGAAGAAGTTGACGAGGAGCCAGCGGTCCGTCGTGCCGATGTCGAACTTCTCCCCGATCAGCGCGTCGCCGTTGAGCGCCGGGGCCGTCTTGCCGATCAGCGGACTGTTGGTCGAACGCTCCTCGGCGTTCTTGCGCGTGAGCAGGAGCACCACGAGCAGCACCATCACCAGGCCCACGGCGATGGCGGCGAACATGACCGTGCGCGAGCGACGGGGGGCCGCCTCCGCAGCGGTCATGCCCCCGCCCCCACCGGAACCGGGCCCGACTCGGAGTCCGGCTCCGGATCGGGCGGCGAACCGCCCGCCGTGATCGGCGCGGACACGGGGTCGATCGGGTTGCGGCGCTTGCCCGGGAACGCGGCCAGCAGCGACCCGAACGCCATGATGGCGCCACCGGTCCACAGCCACACGATGAGCGGCTGGTGCACGACGCGGATCTGGACCGAGCTGGCGTCGCCCGTGCCAGTCGGCAGGTTGAGCAGCGCGATCAGCAGGCTGTCCTGTGGGGAGTTGCGGACGGTGGGCTTGCCGATCTGCTGGTTGCCGTTGGGGAACTGCTGGATCCCCGGGCTGTACACCTTGCCGTCGATGCGGAGGCGCGCGCTGATCTGCGTTCGCGCTGCCGTGGAGAGGTCGACCGGACCCAGGTAGGTGATCTCGTGGCCGGCCATCGTGATGGTGGAGGGGCAGCCCTCCTTCGCCGTGACGCACATCCGGGCCTCGCGCTCGGACTGGTACGCATTCGACGCGGTGAAGGCGACGGCGAGCATGATCACGCCGAGGTGGACGATCATGCCGCCGTTCGTGCGACCGAGGAGTCCGCGCACACCCTGCCGGCGGGTGGCCAGCACGAGCTGGCGCAGCGCCGAGCCGGCTGCGAACCCGGCGAGGAAGAAGGCGAGCAGCGGCGAGAAGCCACGGGCACCGAGGAGCAGCGCCAGCACGAGGGCGCCGGCGCCGATCCAACCCGGCCACAGCAAGCGGGTGCGAAGCGTCTCGGCCGAGGCCTTCCGCCACGGAAGGACCGGCGCGATGGCCATGAGGAACAGCAGCACGATGCCGATGGGCATCGTCATCCGTTCGAAGTACGGGACGCCGACGGTGACCCGGTCGCCGTTCACCGCCTCGGCGATGAGGGGGAACACCGTGCCCAGGAGCACCACGAAGGCGAAGGCGGCGAAGACGATGTTGTTGAGGAGGAACGCGCCCTCCCGAGATACCGGCGAGTCGATGCGCGCCGGAGACCGCAACCGGTCCCCGCGCCAGGCGATCAGGCCCACCGTGACCAGCACGATCAGCCCGAAGAACCCGAGCAGCATCGGCCCGATGGTCGAGTCGCTGAAGGCGTGCACGGAGTCCAGCACCCCGGACCGCGTGAGGAAGGTCCCAAGGATGGTGAGCGAGAAGGTGGCGCACAGCAGCGACAGGTTCCAGACCCGGAGCATGCCCCGGCGCTCCTGCACCATCACCGAGTGGATGAACGCCGTGCCGGTGATCCACGGGAGGAACGATGCGTTCTCGACGGGATCCCACGCCCAGTACCCGCCCCACCCGAGGACCTCGTGGGACCACCACGCACCGAGCACGATGCCGATGGTGAGGAATGACCAGGCGAACAGGGTCCAGCGCCGGGTCTCGACCAGCCAGCCCTCGCCCAGCCGGCCCGTGGTCAGGGCCGCGATGGCGAACGCGAACGGCACGGTGAAGCCGACGTAGCCGAGGTAGAGCATCGGCGGGTGGAACGCCATCAGCGGATGGTTCTGCAGCAGCGGGTTGGGCCCCGGGCCATCGAGCGGCGGGACGGCCAGGGTGCGGAACGGGTTGGCCGGCCCGAGCATCAGGCCGAAGAAGAACAACGCGACCACGAACATGGTGAGCATCGCCCAGCCGACCAGCGGGTCGGTGAGGCGCTTGCGGAACTTGAGCACGACGGCGACGGTGTAGCCCGCGAGGATCAGCGTCCACAGCAAGATCGAGCCCTCGAGCGCCGACCACAGCGTGGCGAAGTTGTAGAGCGCGGGCGTCGTGGACGACCCGTTGGTGGCCACGAACTTGAGCGAGAAGTCCCGGGTGATGAGGGCCCGCTCCATCGCGACGAACGACACGACGGCGGCACCGAAGATCATGAACGCGTAGGTCCGCGACATGCGCAGGAGGTCGGCGCGGTGGTTCTTGATGCCGATGGCCAGCGTGACGATGGCGCCGAGGCACCCGACGACACCGAGCACCACGCCGCCGAACCCGAGGGCGGCGTTCACGTGTCGTTGCTCTCGTTGCCGTCGAGGCGCTTGGGGTTCTTCTTGTCGTAGTCCTCGTAGTCCGCGTCGTGCTTGACGAGCAGCCGGTCGCTGTCGAACTCCGTGCCGGCCTCGTTCCACGCCCCCTCGGCCACCACGGGGATCCCCGCCTTGAACATGGCCGGCTCGCTGCCCGTGTGGCGGACGGTGACGTTGACGCCGCGGTACTGGACCTTGAACACGGTGCCTGCGTCCTGCTCGACCGGCTTGCCGACCACGGTGCCCTGCAGCCGGAACCGCTTGGTCCCGAGACTGTCCTGCTGTGCCACGGCCTCATCCGCGTTCTTGAAGTAGAGCGACGCGCCACGAGCCTGGAGGGCGATCACGCCGATGACCAGGCCGAGCACGCACAACACGACGATCGGCGCCCAGCGCCGGCGCGTGGTGCGAGCCGCTCGTGCCGGCGCATCGGCGCGCGGAGTGAGGTCGAGACCGCCCTCGTCCAGGTCCCGGTCGTCGGGCAGTTCGGGGGTCACGACCACGTCCGATCCTCGGGGGGCAGCTGCCGCCCGATCTTGCGTCCGCGACGGAGGATCCACGCGGTGTAGCCGCCGATGAGGCCGACGGCGATCGCGTACGACGCGGTCACGTAGGTCCAGGCACTCGCCTCCGCCAGCACGACGGCCATCAGGAGACCCCCTCGGTGGTGACGGACGACGGGACGGGCCCGCCATCGGCACGGGCCTCCGCCCGACGCTCAGCCAGCGCCACGTCCAGGCCCTTGGACTCCAGGGCAGCCTCCGCATAGGCCAGGCGGAAGCGGTGCATCATGAGCCAGACGTAGAGGAGCAGGGCGACGATCATCCCGAACATGAGGGCGAAGAGGCGGAGCCCGTCGATCTGCGGGTCGAGGCTCGCGACGGTGGCGGTCTGGTGCAGGCTGCGCCACCAGTCCACCGAGAAGTGGACGATCGGCACGTTCACGAAGGCGATGATGCCCAAGATCGCCGACTGCTTGGCCCGCGACACCGGATCGATGATGGCCCGGCGCAGCGCGAGGTAGCCGAGGTACAAGACGAACATGAGCGCCGTGCTGGTCAGGCGCGGGTCCCACTCCCACCAGGTTCCCCAGGTCGTGTGGCCCCAGATCGATCCGGTCAGGAGCGTGAGCGAGACGAACAACACGCCGATCTCGGCTGACGATGCCGCCAGGGCGTCCCATCCCGAGGTGCGCTTCCAGAGGTACATCGCGCTGGCGACCGCGGTGACGAAGAACGCGGTGTAGCAGACGATGGCCGAGGGCACGTGGAGGTACATGATCCGCACCAGCTGGCCCTGCGCATCGAGGCTCTCGTCCGGTGCGGACGCCACCAGAGCGACGGAGAGGAACACGGCGACAGACACCAGCACGACGATGCCGAGGATGCGGCTGCCGCGCGACGCGGTGCCATCCGGGTGCAGGCGCATCAGGCCAGCACCGGTGTCGGTGGGGGTGGACGTCACGATTCCTCCAGGAGGGTTTCGAAGGCAAAGATCCCGATCGCGAGGTAAAGGACGGAGAAAGCAGCCAGCAGGCCGCACCACTTCCAGCCGGCGCCCGAGGTCTCGGCGTACGCCGCGCTGAACGCCTCGGTCCCCGCAATCAGGACCGGGGCGACGACGGGGAGCATGAGGATCGGCAGCAGCGTGTCGCGCACGCGCAAGCCGGCGGCGAGCACGCCGTAGAGGCTTCCGGCCGCTGCGAGCCCGGTCGTCGCCAGGAGCATCGTGGCTCCGACGAGCAGGCCGCCGTGCGGGGTGGCGCCGTAGAGCACCGTCACCCCGGCGAACAGCACGACCTCGAGCACGAACAGGTGCAGCCCGATCCCCGCGGCCTTGCCGAGGAAGATCCCGGCCGGATCGAGGTCGGACAGGCGCAGCGCGTCGATCACCCCGTCTGCGGTCTCGACGGCGTAGGCGCGCTGGATGGCGAGGAGCATCGAGAAGAGCACGGCGAGCCAGAACAGGCCGGGCGTCGCCTCCTCGAGGATGCGGCGATCCGGGTCGAGGGCGAAGGCGAACAGGATCAGCACGAGGAGGGCGAACGGGAGGATCTGGCTGAGCGTGACGCGGCTGCGCCACTCCAGACGGAGGTCCTTGCCCACCACCATGGCGGCGTCGCGCAGCATCGAGTCCGCCGCGAGGTCAGGCAACGGGCACCTCCGCGAGGAGGCCGTTGACCGTGCCCCCGGCGACGGTGACGGACCGATGGGCGACGGCCTCGGCCCGGTCCAGCTCGTGCGACGCGAACACCACCGTGGCACCGGCGGCGACGGCATCGACCATGAGGCCGTCGACGAGGTCGCGCCCGTCCTGGTCGAGGGCGGCGTGGGGCTCGTCGAGCAGCCAGAGCCGAGGCCGGCGAGCGACCAGGATCGCCAGGGCCGTGCGGCGCCGCTGGCCGGCGGAGAGCTTGGCGACCGGCACGTCGGCCAGCCGGCCGTCGAGTCCGAGGCGGGTGAGCGCCGCGTCGGAGTCGGCACGCTTCGAACGGCCCGCCTTGGACCAGAAGCGGACGTTCTCCACCACCGTCAGGTCGTCGTAGAGGCCAGTGTGGTGCCCGAGGAGCCCGACGAGCGGACGGACGGGCCGACGGTCCGCCACGAGGTCGACGCCGAGCACCCCGGCCACACCGTCGGTCACCGGCACCAGGCCTGCACAGGCGCGCAGCAACGTGGTCTTGCCGGCACCGTTGGGTCCTTGCAGCAGCACAATCTCGCCTGCGGCCACGTCGAGATCGACGCCGGCCAGTGCGGGAAAGCGACCGAGCAGACAGACCGCAGCGCGGAATCTGACGACGGCGTCCATGGGCACCACAAACGGTACCGGCGCCCCAGCGTCTGCAACGAACCCGGCGCCACCGGCTCGCGAAGATTCCGAGGACGACCGGGAACCAGATGGAATCTCGCTTAGTCTCACCCCTCGTGTTGTCGAAGGTCCTGGGTGGAATCGGAAGAACGCTGATCACGGCCGGAACCCTCATCCTGCTGTTCGTGGCGTACCAGCTCTGGGGCACGGGGCTCCAGGAGGCGAAGGCCCAGAAGGTGCTCTCGAAGGACTTCGACGCCCAGCTCGCCTCGGTCGACCAGACCACCACGACGACCGCGCCCCCCGTCACCACCACGGCACCCCCCACGACCACCACGGCGCCGAGCGCCGGCGGGACGCCCAAGATCACCGTGGCCAAGACCGCGCCCCGGACCCAGGACCTGCCACTGCCGGCCGAGGGCGAGCCCATCGCCAAGATCCGCATCCCGTCCATCGGCGTGAGCCGGACCGTGGTCGAGGGCGTAGCGCTCGGCCAGCTCAAGCGGGGCCCGGGCCACTACCCCGAGACGCCCCTGCCCGGGCAGGCGGGCAACGTCTCGATCGCCGGGCACCGCACCACCTACGGCCAGCCGTTCCACAACATCGACAAGGTGAAAGTCGGCGATCAGGTCGTCTTCGACACGCTCCAGGGACAGTTCATCTACGAGGTCACCGAGTCGAAGGTCGTCCAGCCGGACCAGGTGGAGATCCTCGAGGACAAGGGCGACAACCGCATCACCCTCATCGCCTGCCACCCCAAATACTCGGCTGCCCAGCGCCTCATCGTCATCGGCAAGCTGGTGGGCAAGCCCGCACCAGCGCTCACCGGTCAGGCCGAGGCGCAGGACAAGGCCCGAGAAGCGGGAGCGACCGACGCCCTGGCGAAAGGGGCCGGCATCGACGGCGGGCTCAGCGGGGCCAAGGAGGCCAAGTGGCCGGCGGTCTTCTGGGGCCTCGTCGCCGCCGCCATCTGGTTCGTGACCTGGGTGATCCAGACCCTGCTGCGGCGGCGGTTCCGCTCGCAGGTGGCCGACGGCGAGGTGCCCGGCCGCGGCAAGCGCCTGCTGACGTGGACGCCCTACCTGGTGGGCGTGCCGATCTTCATGGTCGCCCTCTACGTGTTCTTCGAGAACTTCGGGCGCCTGCTCCCCGGCAACTACTGACCTCGGAACGTCGGGGTCCGACGGGTCCGGAAGGCATCGAGCCCCTCCGCGAAGTCTGCGCTCTCCCAGGCGCGCGCGAACGCCGCGGCGACGTGCTCATCGGCGGCGGGGACGGCCTCGAGCTTGTTCAACATGAGCTTGTGCCCGGCGATGGTCAGCGGCGCCAGCGTGGCGATCTGCTCCGCCCAGGCCATCGCCTCCGGCAAGGCACCCTGGCGGTTGACGAGGCCCAGGCGCAGGGCCCGCTCCCCGTCGACGACCTCGGCGGCCAGCAACACCGAGCGTGCGGTGCTCGGACCCAGGAGGGTCGCCACCCGCTGCACCGTCCAGTGGTTGACCATGAGGCCGAGCTTGGCGGCGGGGATGCCGAACGACGCCCCGGCCGTGGCGACCCGCAGGTCGCAGGCCACGGCCAGTTGGGTCCCGGCGCCGAGCGCCGCCCCGTCGATGGCCGCCAGGGTGGGGAACGACACGTCCACGAGGCGGTCGAGCACGCCCTGGAGGAGGGTGGCGAAACTCGCATCCTCGACGCCCTGCAGGTCCGCACCGGCGCAGAAGTGACCCGATGCGCCCGTGAGCACGAGCACGCGGGTCGGCCGCTGCTGGGCGGCTGCGAGGACCTCGGTGAGCTCGGCGAGGGTGGCATGGTCGAGCGCGTTGCGGCGCTCGGGCCGGTCCAGGGTGACCACGGTGATGGCCTCGTCCTCTCCGACGATCTCGACGTGCACGGTCACCAGCTCACCTCCGGGATGCGGACCGGCTGACCCTACCGGCGGACCAGGACCCGGCCGGCCGCCGGTCAGCGTGCGCCCGCCGGGACGCGCTCGTTCTCGTCGTCGGGCGCAGGTCGGGCGGCGACTTCCGCCAGCACGCCCTCGACCTCCGCTCGGCGGACCGGGTCGGGCGGCTCCGGGGCATAGGTGGCGTCGTCGATGGCCCGACCGACCTCGACGAGGCGCGCGTCCCCGTAGTGCCGGGCGAGGACGACGGCGTAGGCCGACGCGGTCTCGTCCGCCCGGCGCGGCCGCCCGATGCGAGCGCCGAGTTCGTCGAGCCGGTGGGCGGCCACGGACGTCCACCCCACCGGGCGGGACGCTCGGCGCGCTCGCGCTCGCCGGACGAACAGGCGCACGGGGCCGATCAGGAGCACGACGGCGCCGACGGCCAGGCCGATGACCACCAGGTGGTCCTGGATCCACTCCCCGATGGTCGGTTCCGAACGATCGTCACCGGCCAGCGGGACGTCGGCGGTGGGATCGAACGGCACCCAGCCGACCTCCGGGAACCACACCTCCGCCCACGCGTGCGCATCGCGCTGGCGGACCGTGAACAGCCCGGTGACCGGGTCGTGGTCCTCGGGGACGTACCCGGTGACGAGGCGGGCGGGGATGCCGTTCGCACGGGCCAGCACGACGAGCGAGGAGGCGATCTGCTCGCACCAGCCCGCTTCGGCATCGAACAGGAAGTGGTCGACGACGTCGACGCCCTTCGGTGCCAGCGAGGCATCCAACGAGTACTCAACGCGGTCGCCCATCCAGGCCTCGAGCGCGAGGACCTCGTCGTACTGCGTGGATGCCCCCGCGGTTGCCTCGGTGGCAGCAGCGAGCACGCGATCGGAGGTCACCGGGGGCTGGGCGTACTGGGTGCGGACCGCCTCGGGGATCTCGCCTTCGACCGAGCGGAGGAGTTCGGCGGTCAGCGGAGTCCTGCGGCTGGTCACGGAGTACGTCGCACCGCGACCGAGCGGTGCGGACTGGAGGGTGCCGTCGGCGCGCTGGCGAACGGGCCGGTCGATCTGGACCTCGACGGCCGTCGGAACGGCGTAGAGCACGTCGGAGTAGGCCGCTTCGAGGCGGAACCGCTGCTCCACCACGTCGGAGCCACGAACACCGAGGTCATCGGCTGCGAGCTGGGGCGTGTCGGCCCCGGCAAGGGGCGTGAAGCGGCCGTCGCTGCGAGTCCAGCGCGCCCCGTCCCAGACGTCGAACGTCTGGCCCCGCCAGAACGTCGCCCGATCGGTGTCCACCGTGAACACGACCTCGTCGGTGAGGTCCGGGCGACTCGTCATGTCGAGCGAGTCGGTGGCTCGGAGGATGGACGAGTCGGCAGCGGCCGGGTCGAGCGTCGCCCCCTCACCTGGCTCGACCGCCTTGCCGACGTAGGGCAGCAGGACCGGCGCGAGGACCACGGCGATCAGCAGCACCACGGCTGCCACCACGCCGGCGGACCGCAGGGTCGTCCACGGGCGCATCGACGAGGCCGCGTCGGCAGTCCTCGCCAGGGAGGGGTCGACCTCGATCCCCACTCGGTCGGCGAGCACCAGGACGAACACGGCCGCCACGAGCCACAGGAGCAACCCTTGGCCGCCGGTGGCGATCGAGCCGCTGATGAGGCCGAAGCGGATCAGTCCCAGCGCGGAGATGAGCAGCAGGACCCGCGCCAGCAGACGAAGCGACAGGGACGGCAGCCCGATCATGGTCAGCACGCCGAGCCCGAAACCGAGCAGGTACCCGCTGCTCGCCGGGAGGCGGGTCGCGAAGGCCGCCTGCACCGTCACCGCCACCGCCACCGCGACGGCGACCACCAGGGACAGCCTCAGCCAAGGCGGGCACCCAACCCGGTCCGCATGCGCCCGCGGGACGATCCGTCCGCTCATCGTCCGATCTCCACCACAGGCCAACCGTCCGGGGGTAAGCCCGGCTCGGCGGCGACGGCGCGGGCGAGGCGCCGCCCGGCTTCGATCGGCGCCCGGACCCGGCCCGTCACGGGACCGGACACCTCCGCCGTGCACAGCACCAGTTCCCCACCGGCGGCCAGCACGGCCCGCGCCGCACCCAGGGCGTACGAGGCGGCCCGCTCCTTGTCGGGTCCGAGATCACGGAGGTCGACCACCACCGCCTGGCCGACCGGAGCCGGCGGCTCGAGCTCACGGACCACGAGCACACCCGTGCGCGCCGTCGACGGCCAGTGGACCAGGTGGGCCGGGTCCCCTGGCGCGTAGGGCCGAACGGAACGGACCAGGTCGCCGCCGAGCGATGCGAGCGAGGTGCGGTCGACGCCGCCGTCGAGCGGGGCCCCGGCCGGGATCCAGTCGACCGCCAGCGCCTTCGGTGCGACCTCCACCGGGTGACCGATCGCTGCCTCGAACACGCGGTGGGCGGCCAGGACGCCGAGCGGGGCCGTGATCCGAACCTCGAGGCGCACCATCCGGAACACGCCGCGCCGGTCGGCGAGGTGACCGATGGTCCCCACCGAAGCTCCAGCAACGCTGTGCCAGCCACCCGTCGGGTCGAGCACCCGCACCTCGCAGGCCCCGGCGTGCCCGCCGACGTTGACCTCGATCGGCACCTGATCCCCGACGGACGCATCGCGAGGCGAGCTGACCGACACCGTGATCCGTCGGACCGCGACCAGTGGCCACACGACGCCGATGACCAGCGCGACGACCATCCCGGTCCACACGAGCACCAGGATCTGGCGATCCGACGCCGGAGGCGGATTGGCCACCCCGATGACGATCGCGAGCAGCAGGATCGTGCCGAGCGCGGTGAGCCGGGTGCCGCCGACCCGGTCGTAGCCGGAGCGAGCCGAACGCCCCATCGCGATCACGGGCGCGGGACGGCCGTCCGAGCGACGATGTCGGCGATGACCGAGCTGCCGGCGGTGGTGTCGATCCCGCCGCCGACGCTGACCCGGTGTGCGAACGCCGGACCGACCACCGCCTGCACGTCATCGGGCGTCACGTGCTCCCGACCGGCGACCACGGCGTGCGCCCGGGCAGCCTGGAGCAGTCCCACCGACGCCCGCGGCGAGGCGCCGATCGTCAGGTCGGGGTGGAGCCGGGTCGCGGCGGTCAGGTCCAAGACGTACTCCACCAGCGCCGGGGCGCAGTAGATCGAGTGAACGGTGGCGACCGCAGCGGCGACGGCGGCGGGATCGGCCACCGGCTCGAGCACGGCGTACACGTCGTTGCCCCCGCGGCCGGTCAGGATCTCCCGCTCGGCGGCTCGGTCGGGCAGCCCCATCGACAAGACGAGCGCAAAACGGTCGAGCTGGCTCTCCGGCAGGGGGAACGTCCCGATCTGACCGTGCGGGTTCTGGGTCGCCACGCAGAAGAACGGATCGGGCAACGGATGCGTCAGGCCGTCGACCGTGACCTGGTGCTCCTCCATCGGCTCGAGGAGGGCGGCCTGGGTCCGAGGGGAGGCCCGGTTGATCTCGTCGACCAGAAGCACGTTCGCGAACAGCGGGCCGGGCCGGAAGGTCCACGACCCATCTGCTGGCGAAAACACCGACGTACCCGTGATGTCGGTGGGCAGGAGGTCCGGGGTGCACTGCACGCGACCGAACCGCCCCCCGAGGGCCGCAGCCAGGCTCTTGGCCAGGAGCGTCTTGCCGGTCCCCGGCAGGTCTTCGACGAGGAGGTGGCCTCCGGCGAGAAGCGCGACCAGGCCGAGCCGGACGACCTCGTCTTTGCCCCGCACCGCGGCGGCGACCGCGTCGAACAGCTGGGCGGACAGCTCGATCGCGCCCTGGACCTCCGTAGGGGTCGGCTCTGCGGCCGACGGGGTGTGCACCTGCGTCATGGACGCGAAGCCTTGCAGCTTGGGGACTCGAGCATCATGGGTCGCGGCGCGGCAGCTGCTCGGAGCGGCGCAGCTCCTCGGCGCGCTGGAGGCGCGAGCCACGGCGCCGGATCTGCACGACGGCGAGGATCAGGATCACCACGAGCACCACGACGATCTCCACCACGCCAGCATCGCGCCCACCGCGCCGGCCTGGCCACTGGCGGTCGGGCCGAGGCCGCCTCACTATCGTTCCGTCGACGCTCTGGAGGATGGGGATCACATGGGAACCGAGCACGTGTTGGCCATCGACCTGGGCACGGGAGGGCCGAAGGCGGCACTCGTGACCCCAGAGGGCCGCATCACCGCGCACGAGTTCGAGCCCACGCCGTTGGAACTGCTGGGCGACGGCGGCGCCGAGCAGGATCCCGACGGCTGGTGGGCGGCCATCACCACGGCGGTCCGACGGCTTCTCACCGGAGGGCACGTGGCGCCCGACGACGTCGTCGCCGTGTCCGTCACCAGCCAGTGGTCCGGCACCGTGGCCGTCGACGAGACGGGCGCCCATCTCTACCCCGCCGTAATCTGGATGGACTCGCGCGGGGCTCCCTACGTCGAGGACCTCGTCACCGGACGGCTCAACGTGGCCGGGTACGACGCCTTCAAGCTCAAGGCGTGGATCCAGAAGACCGGCGGCATCCCGAGCCACTCCGGCAAGGACCCGCTCGGCCACATCCTCTGGCTGAAGCACCACCAGCCGGATGTCTACCGGTCGGCGGCGAAGTTCCTCGAGCCGTGCGACTACCTCAACGCCCGCCTCACGGGCCGCATCTGTGCGTCGTACGACTCGATCACCGCGCACTGGCTGACGGACAACCGCGACCTCACCAACGTCCGCTACGACCCGCAGCTCCTCGCGTGGTGCGGTCTCACCGAGCGGCAGCTACCGGACCTGGTCCCGTCCGCCTCCGTCACCGGCACGCTCCTGCCCGCCGTCGCCGAGGAGTGGGGTCTGACGCCGGCCACCAAGGTGGTCACCGCCACCGGCGACGTGCACTCCGCCGTCGTCGGGTCCGGAGCCCTCGGCGACTACGAGGGGCACCTCTACATGGGCACCAGCTCCTGGCTCTCGTGCCACCTGCCCACCAAGCGCACCGACCTGCTCAACAACCAGGCCGCCCTCCCGTCCGCCGTGCCGGGCCGGTACTTCCTCGCCAACGAGCACGAGGTCGGCGGCGGCGCGCTGCTCTGGCTGCGAGACCAGGCGCAGATGATCCGCGACGTCGACGAAGCCAACGAGCTGGCCACCGCTGCACCGGCCGGATCCGGCAACGTGATCTTCACGCCCTGGCTCAACGGCGAGCGCACGCCCGTCGATGACCACACCATCCGTGGCGGCTGGAACAACGTGTCGCTCACCACCACCCGACCCGACCTGGTGCGCTCGGTGTTCGAGGGCGTCGCGTACAACAGCCGTTGGCTCCTCGACACCGTCGAGAAGTTCATCAAGCGCCCGCTCGACGGCCTCAACTTCATCGGCGGTGGCGCCCGGTCCGACCTCTGGTGCCAGATGCACGCCGACGTGTGCGACCGCGTCATCCGGCGGGTCGCCGAGCCCCAGCACGCCAACGCTCGTGGCGCCGCCTTCGTCGCGTGGCTGGCGCTCGGCCGCCAGACGCTCGACGAGCTGAACCGGGCCGTCACGATCGAGCGCGAGTTCCACCCCGACCCCGACGGGCGGGCGGCCTACGCCCCGCTCTACAAGGAGTTCACCAAGCTCTACAAGGCCCACAAGCCGATCCACGCCCGCCTCAACGGCTGAGCGTGGCGGACCTGCGCCGGAGTCAGGCCATGCCGTACGCGTGGGTCGGCGCGATGCGGATCACGAGGCGGCGATCGCTCACCATCGTCGCCCGGTAGTCGTCCCAGTCGGGGTGCTCGCCCTGCAGCGAGCGGTACAGGTCGACCAGCTCGTCCACCGTCGCGTCGTCGGGCGCGGCCGCCGTCGGCGTCACGTCCGCATCGCCCTCCACCACCACGTAGGACCAGAAGTCCTCGGCAGTCACGTGCAGCGAGACCCGCGGATCCCGGCGGGCGTTGTTGGACTTTGCCCGGTCGGCGGTGGCGGAGATGCGGATCACCCCGTCGTCGCCGACCGCGTACATGATGTTCGACGCCTGGGGGCGTCCTTCGGCCTTGAGCGTGAGCAACACGCCCTTCTGGTGCGGGCGGATGTACGCGAGGGCGTCGGTGATCTCCATGCCCCCATCCAACCATCGGCACGACGGCGTCGCGCTGCCTACCCTGACCCCATGGCTCGGACCATCACGGACGAAGACCTGGAGGACGCCGCCATCATCCGGACCGGGATGGCCGGAGCCATCTTCCGCGACGTCGACCTGTCGCGAGCCACGATGCGCGGCGTGTACCTCGCGGATGCCGACATCGACGGGGTCATCGAGGGCCTCACCGTCAACGGGGTCGAGGTCGAGCCGCTCATCGCCGCCGAGCTGGACCGACGCCATCCCGAGCGCGCCATCCGCCGGGCCACCGATCCCCAGGAGCTGCAGGCGGGGTGGGCGGCCCTGGAGGTGATGTGGGCCCCGACGATGGCGCGAGCTGCGGCCCTGCCGCCCGGCCTGGTCGACGAGTCGGTCGACGGCGAGTGGTCGTTCTCCCAGACGCTGCGCCACCTCGTGATGGCCACCGACAGCTGGTTCGGCATGGGCATCAGCGGTGACGTCGACGCCCTCCACCCGCTCGGCATGCCGTTCTGGGAGTGGCACGACGAGGCGGTCGCCGCCGGCCTGGCCGTCGACACGACCCCGCCCTACGAGGAGGTGCTCGCCGTCCGTGCCGGTCGCGTCGCCCAGGTGCGCACCTACCTCGCCTCGGTGACGCCCGAACAGCTGGCCGTGGAGAACGACGGCCCGCCGTGGTGCACCCAGCCGGTGACGGCGCTCGACTGCCTCCGGGTCATCGGCAACGAGGAGTGGGAGCACCACCGCTTCGCCGTCCGCGACCTCCTCGACGCCCGTTCCGAGACCTGACCCAGCGCCGGGCGCTCCGGACCGCCGGACCTGGGATCGGTCAGGTGATCTCGGTGCCGTCGGGGCGGTAGATGTGCCAGCGCCCGCGTTCGTCTCGCCGGGCGGTGAAGCCGTGTTCCTTGAACCGGTTGTGCTTCCCGCAGGCGGGTCCCCCGTTGTCCACTCATTGCTAGTCTGCCCCCATGACCCGAGCAGCGATCTACGCCCGAATCTCCTCCGACGACGGCACCGCCCTGGGCGTGGCCCGCCAGTTGGCCGACTGCCGCAAGCTCGCTACGGACCTCGGATGGGAAGTGGCAGAGGAGTACGTCGACAACGACGTCTCCGCCTATGCCGCCAAGGGCCGTCCCGCTTATGACCGGATGCTGGCCGACATTGCTGACGGCTACCGGGACGGGGTGATCGTGTACCACGTCGATCGCCTGACCCGCCGCCCGATCGAGTTGGAGCAGTTCGTCGAGGTCGTCACGAGCGCCGGCGTCGGGGCGGTGCGGTTCGTGGCCGGCGGAGACCTCAACGTCGGTGACGGGGACGGGTTGCTGGTGCTGCGAATGCTCGGAGCGGTCGCAGCGAACGAATCCGCCACGAGATCGAGGCGAGTGCGCCGCAAGCACCAGGAGATCGCTCTGTCCGGTCGTCCCAACGGCGGGTCGCTGCGCCCGTTCGGC
>JBKJPY010000017.1:0-20704 GCA_046594195.1 Acidimicrobiales bacterium
ACCGGAATGCCGCAACCGCTCCACTCGACAGGCCGCTCCGGCTTCCCTGTCACACCCCCTGCTTAGGGTGATCGTTACCGACTCGCTGCAGCCTGATCGCAGCCCACACACCAACGAATCCCGCTGGCGGCCTCGCCGGCGGAACGCACAAGGAGAACGAACGTGGAGCGAGACAAGGCCCTCGAGATGGCCATGGGGCAGATCGAGAAGCAGTTCGGCAAGGGCTCGGTCATGAAGATGGGCGACAAGACGTCCATGGGGATCGAGACCATCCCCACGGGTGCGCTGGCGCTGGACCTGGCGCTCGGTGTCGGCGGGCTGCCCCGCGGCCGGGTCATCGAGATTTACGGCCCGGAGTCCTCCGGCAAGTCCACCCTCGCCATGCACGTGGTGGCCGAAGCACAGCGCAACGGCGGCATCTGCGCCTACGTCGACGCCGAGCACGCCATGGACCCGGTCTACGCCCGGGCCATCGGGGTCGACGTCGACGAGTTGCTGATCTCCCAGCCCGACACGGGTGAGCAGGCGCTCGAGATCACCGACATGTTGGTGCGCTCCGGTGCGCTCGACATCGTGGTCATCGACTCGGTCGCCGCCCTCACGCCTCGGGCCGAGATCGAAGGCGAGATGGGCGACACGCACGTCGGCCTCCAGGCCCGCCTGATGTCGCAGGCGCTGCGCAAGCTCACCGCAAACCTCAACAAGACCGACACCATCTGCATCTTCATCAACCAGCTGCGAGAGAAGATCGGCGTGATGTTCGGTTCGCCGGAGACCACCCCGGGCGGCCGGGCGCTGAAGTTCTACTCGTCGGTCCGGCTGGACATCCGCCGCATCGAGTCCATCAAGGACGGCGTCGAGGTCGTGGGCAACCGCACTCGTGTCAAGGTGGTCAAGAACAAGGTCGCCCCGCCCTTCAAGCAGGCCGAGTTCGACATCATGTACGGCAAGGGCATCAGCCGAGAGGGCTCCCTGCTCGACATCGGCGTGGACCTCGGGCTCATCAAGAAGTCGGGTGCTTGGTACACCTACGAGGGCGAGCAGCTCGGCCAAGGCCGGGAGAACGCCAAGCAGTTCCTCACAGAGAACCCCGAGATCATGGTCGAGGTGTCCGAGCGCATCCGGATCCAGGTGGGGGTCGACGCCGACCCCAATGCACCCGAGGAAACCGAGATCGATCTGGCGCTCGACCCTGACGATCTGCCCATCACGCTCGACTGACGGCCCTCTGTCGGTCACTCGTGACCCGCTCGACCCCCGTCCAGGGGGGTCGAGCGGGAGGGCACACCTTCGTCGCTGACCGGATGGCGCCACCTCCGGTCAGCGCACCATCCGCCTGAACCCCAGGACAGGAACCGCCACCTCCAGAGGCGGGCCGACCCTGCGCGGCATCAGGCGAACGGGGACCTCGTTCCCCCACACCCGTCGAGGGCGTCCGGACCAGCTGGGGCCGGGCGCCCTCGGCGTTTTCCCGGCTGATCCTCACCCCACGCGCACGACCAACGGGCACCGAACCAGCGCCGGCCACCGATCGGGCCACGTCGTGCGGTCCCGGAAGCGCTCGCCCAGGTGAACCAGCCTCGCGGAGTCGGCCCGCGTGCGCCACGGGAGTGGGTCCGATCCCACATCGTTGCTCCTGCGCACGGCCTCGTAGGCTTGTCGGGCCATGACCGAGTCCGCCGAAACCCCGAAGCGCTACCTCGTGCGCACCTTCGGGTGCCAGATGAACGAGCACGACTCGGAGCGGATCTCCGGGCTGTTCGACGCGGACGGGATGGAGGCGACCGATGACCTCGAACAGGCGGACGTCGTCGTCTTGAACACCTGCTGCATCCGGGAGAACGCCGACAACAAGCTCTACGGCACCCTCGGGCACCTGAAGTCGGTGAAGGACCGCAACCCCGGCATGGAGATCGTGGTCGCCGGCTGCCTCGCGCAGAAGGACAAGGAGGGCATCCGCGAGCGGGCGCCCTACGTCGACCTCGTGTTCGGGACCCACAACGTGCACCGCGCCACCGAACTGCTCAAGGCCAGTCGGGAGCACGGCCCGCTCACGGAGATCCTCGAGGCCACCGTGGCCGACGACCACGAGCTGTTCCCGTCGGCCATGCCGGCGTGTCGCGACGAGGGCTACACCGCCTGGGTGACCATCCAGATCGGCTGCGACAACTCGTGCGCCTTCTGCATCGTCCCGGCGGTCCGAGGCGAGGAGATCTCCCGCCCGTTCGATCGTCTCGTCGACGAGGTCGCCGGACTGGCGGCCGACGGCGTCACCGAAGTCACCCTCCTCGGCCAGAACGTGAACAGCTACGGGCGCGACCTCACGCTCGCCGCTCGTCAGGCGGGCGAGGACGTGCGCGTCCGTCCCCTGTTCAGCGAGCTGCTGCGGGCGGCCGGCGCGGTCGACGGGATCCGCCGGGTCCGCTACACGAGTCCGCACCCCAAGGACCTCCGGCCCGAGACCATCGCCGCAATGGCCGAGACGCCCGAGGTCTGCGAGCACCTCCACCTGCCCGTCCAGTCGGGCAGTGATCGCGTGCTGGCGCTGATGCACCGCGGCTACACCGCGGAGCGCTACCTCGAGAAGCTCGCCGCCGCTCGCGCCGCAATCCCGGACCTCGCCGTCACCACCGACCTCATTGTGGGCTTCCCCGGCGAGACCGATGAGGACTTCGAGCGCACCCTCGAGCTGGCGGCCGCCGCGGAGTACGACTCGGCGTACACCTTCATCTACTCGCCGCGTCCCGGCACGGAAGCCGCCGAGATGGCCGACCAGTTCGTGGCTCCAGAGGTGGTGGCCGAGCGGTTCGACCGGCTCAAGCTCGTCCTCGAGCGCAGCGCCCTGCGCAAGCACGAGGCTCGCGTGGGCCTGGTCGAGGAGGTCGTGGTCGAGGGTCCGTCCCGCAAGGATCCTTCGGTGGTCACCGGCCGGACCCGGCAGAACAAGCTCGTGCACTTCGCCAGCGCGTCGCCGTTGCGGGTCGGCACCTACGCCGAGGTCCTGGTCACCGGGGCGGCCCCGCACTTCCTGCGCGGCGACCTCGTCGGCGTCACCGCCGCAGCCCGTCACCGCACCCGCATCGCCGTCACCGCCGGCTGAGGCGGCCGTGCCCGCCCACCGGCTGCTCCCTGCGGGCGCCCCGCCGCCGCTCGCCATCGTCGGGACGACGGCCAGCGGCAAGTCCTCGCTGGCCATGGCGCTCGCCCGTCACCGTGGCGACGTGGAGCTGGTGTCCGTCGACTCCATGCAGGTGTACCGGGGCATGGACATCGGCACCGCCAAGCCGACGAAGGCCGATCAGGCGGAGGTTGCGCACCACGTGATCGACCTGGTCGACCCGTGGGAACCCTTCGAGGTGCACACGTTCCAGCAGGCCGTGGCCGACGCGCTCGCGGACATCGCGAACCGGGACCGCCGTGCGGTCCTCGTCGGCGGGACGGGCCTCTACCTCCAAGCGGTCATCGACGGGTTCGAGATTCCCGCTCGCTTCCCCGAGGTCGCCGCCGAGCTCGAAGCCGAGGAGGACACCGTGGCGCTCCACGCCCGCCTGGCCGAGTTGGACCCGCTCGCAGCCAGCCGGATGGAGCCGACGAACCACCGTCGCGTGGTGCGCGCCCTCGAGGTGACGCTCGGAAGCGGCCGCCCCTTCTCCTCCTACGGGCCGGGCGTGGGTACCCGGCCTGCTTCGCCCATCCTCCAGCTGGGCATCCGCCTCCCGCAGCCGGTGGTCGGCGAGCGCATCGCGGCCCGCTACGACGAGCAGCTGGCGGCAGGCTTCGTCGCCGAGGTCGAACGCCTCGCGGACGGGCCGCCGCTGAGCCGCACCGCCGCGCAGGCGCTCGGGTACCGGGAGCTGCTGGCGCACCTCGCCGCCCGACGGGCAGGCGAGGTCGGCCCGACCGTTGCCGACGCGCTCGACGAGGCGGTCCGCCGCACCCGAGCCTTTGCCCGCCGCCAGCGAGCCTGGTTCCGCCGCGACCCCCGCATCACCTGGCTCGACGCCGATCACGACCCGATCGATCGCGCCCCCGACGTCTTCGCCGCCGCCGACGCGCACTGGGCCTGACCCGGGACCGAACTTCGTGTGGATCCGGTCCATCGACGTACCGGATCCACACGAAGTCCGATCGTGGGCGGTCGGGTGGAAGGGCCGCTGCGGACAATCGGGGTCGGCAATCGGCGGGCGGGCTGCGAGACTGGGGGGACCATGACGTTCCGCCTCACCAAGCACCACGGCCTCGGCAACGACTTCCTCGTGCACCTCACCGACGATGCCGCAGCAGTGCTCGACCGCAAAGCCTGGATCGCCCGTGCCGTGCGGTGGTGCCACCGCCACCACGGCATCGGGGCGGACGGGCTGCTCATCGGCTTGCACGGGAGCGGCCGGGCGGACCTCGTGATGACCCTGATCAACGCCGATGGGTCGATCGCCGAGATGAGCGGAAACGGCATCCGCTGCCTCGCCCAGGCCGAGGCGATGCGTCGCAACCAGGAGCGAGGGACGCTCGTGATCGAGACCGACGGGGGGCTGCGGACCGTGGAGTACGGCGCGACCGACACCTCAGCTCGCCACCAGGGCGTCATCGAAGCCAGCGTCGATATGGGTCCGGCCGCCACGGGTCCCTCGGCGGACCGGCCGGCACCCACCGTTCCCGGTGAGCGGAAGCGGGCGACCTTCGACCTCGGCAACCCCCACCTCGTGGTGCTGGTCGATGATCCGGCGGCCATCGACCTCGCGGCGGCTGGCGCCGAGCAGGAAGCGGCGTTCGACCAGGGCATGAACGTGCACTTCGTGGCTCCGACGCCCGATGAGGCCGATGCCATGACGATGCGGGCGTGGGAGCGCGGTGCCGGGATCACCGAGGCCTGTGGCACCGGCGCCACCGCGGTGGCCCGGGCGGCGCACGACTGGGGCCTGACCGGCGAGCGGGTGACGGTGCACATGCCCGGCGGAGACGTGCAGGTGCTCGTCGGCGAGCCCATGGTCCTGCGGGGCCCTTCGGCGTTCATCGCCGGCATCGTGGTGACCTCGTGACCGGATCCGACGGCACGGGCACCGACGCCGCCGGCACCGGGAGCGCGGGCGCTGAGGAACCGGTCCCGGGCGACCTCGACTTCGATCTCGACACGCCGTTCGACACGACCTCGTTCGACACCGAAGCGGATGACTTCACCGACCTCGTCGAGCCCGAGGAGTCCCACCGTGGCGCTTTCGGCGACTTCGGCGCGACATCGAACGCGCTCATCGACCGATCGTTCCGGGAGCGGATCATCGTCGTCGGCGTCACGCTCGGGGGCAGCGACCCGGAGCGCACCGAGTCCGACCTCGACGAGCTGGCGATGTTGGTCGACACCGCGGGGGCCGACGTGGTCGGGCGCATCCTCCAGCGCCGCTCCGCGCCCGACCCTGCCACGTACCTCGGCAAGGGCAAGGTGGCCGAGCTCAAGGAGCTGTCCGAGACCCTCGACTGCGACACCGTCGTCTTCGACGACGAGCTGAGTCCGGCGCAGCAGCGCAACCTGGAGAAGCAGCTCGGTCGCACCGCGCTCGATCGCACGGCCGTGATCCTCGACATCTTCGCCCAGAACGCATCGAGCGTGGAGGGCAAGGCGCAGGTCGAGCTGGCGCAGCTCCGGTACCTGCAACCGCGGTTGCGGGGCAAGGGCAAGGGCCTCTCCCAGCAGGCTGGCGGCATGTCGGCCGGTGGCGGCGCTCGCGTCGGCAGCCGTGGCCCCGGTGAGACCCAGCTCGAGACCGACCGCCGGCGCATCACCCGGCGGATCCACAAGCTCGAGGCTGACCTGCGCGCCATCAACCACCAACGCGACACCCAGTACAAGCAGCGCAGCCGCAGCCGGGCCGCCCAGGTCGCCATCGTCGGATACACGAACGCCGGAAAGTCGACCCTGCTCAACCAGCTCAGCGGGGCCGGGGTGCTCGTCGAGGACCGGCTGTTCGCCACGCTCGATGCCACCACCCGTCGGCTCCAGCTGCCTGGTGGCGAAGCCGTCCTGCTGACCGACACGGTGGGCTTCGTCCGCAAGCTGCCCCACCAGCTGGTCGAGTCGTTCAAGTCCACGCTTCGGGTGGCGGGCGAGGCGGACCTGCTCGTCCACGTCGTCGACGGATCGGCACCGGACCCACAGAGCCACATCGACGCCGTGCGCGAGGTACTGGCCGAGATCGGCGCGGGTGATGTCCCCGAGCTCATCTGCTTCAACAAGGCCGACCGCTCCGACGAGGTCGCCCGGTTGGTGCGCGCCACCGAGGGCGCCGTCGGGATCTCCGCCCTCAGCGGCGAGGGGGTCGAGCACCTGCTGCTCACCATCGGCGACCGGCTCCGCGCCCAGACCGCCGTGATCGAGCTGCTGATCCCGTTCGATCGGGGCGACATCTTGGCCGAGGTGCACCGCGAAGGTGAGGTGCTGCACGAGGAGGTGGGCGAGGGCGGCATGGCGCTGACCGCCCGGCTCGATGAGGCGGCTTCGGCCAAGCTCCAGGCCTGGCAGGTGGCTTGACCCGGTCCGAGTCCGGCCGGATCCGGCCTGGGAGGCTGACCGAGCCGCTCCGGTACGGTGTCCGCCGTGACCGACGCCGCTGACGCACTGACTCCGAGCTCCGCCTGGGCGGTGGGGCTCGCCACCTCCGACGCCGCCTCGGGCAAGGTGCTCGACACCTGGTATCCGGAGCCGATCCTCGGCTCCACCGAAGGCGCGCTGCGGCTCGCAGAGGAACTCGGCCACGCTGGCGGATCGGGGACCTACGCGCTGAGCCGAGGCCAGGCGCTCGACTACCTCCGGGTGGACGTGCAGCGCCTCACCGAGTCCGACGACCTCCGTCGGGTCCGGCGGGCGGCGGTGGTCACGTTCATCAACGATCTTCACACCCCGCCGGTCGACACCCACGATTGCTACCTGCGCCTTCACCTCCTGTCGCACCGGCTCATCCGGCCGCACGGCGCCAACCTCGACGGACTGTTCGGGCTGCTGACCAACGTGGTGTGGACGAACCTCGGCCCGTGCGCGGTCGAAGGGTTCGAGCAGACTCGGATGCGCCTGCGCGTGGCCGGGCACACCGTGACCGTCTACGGCATCGACAAGTTCCCGCGCATGGTCGACTACGTCGTACCCAGCGGGGTGCGCATCGCAGATGCGGACCGCGTCCGCCTCGGCGCCCACCTGGCCGAGGGCACGACCGTGATGCACGAGGGATTCTGCAACTTCAACGCCGGCACGCTCGGAACCTCCATGGTCGAGGGGCGCATCAGCGCCGGCGTGGTGGTGGGTGCCGGGTCCGACATCGGGGGTGGATCCTCCATTCAGGGCACGCTGTCGGGCGGCGGCAAGACCGTGATCTCCATCGGCGAGGGTTGCCTGCTCGGCGCAAACGCCGGACTCGGGATCTCGCTGGGTGATCGCTGCACGATCCAGGCGGGCTGCTACATCCTGGGCGGCACGCGGGTCACGACGCCCGACGGACAGGTCGTGAAGGCCGCCGAGTTGTCGGGTCGCTCGGACCTGTTGTTCCGCCAGAACTCGACGACCGGGGCGATGGAGGTGCTGTCGCAGACGGTGGATTGGGGATCGCTCAACACCGCCCTCCACCAGAACGACTGATCCGATGACCGGGTTCACGCCGCCCCCGTACCCCTACGACCGTCTGGCTCCGCTGCACGAGGCGGCCTCGGCGCTGCCCGGTGGCGTGGTCGACCTCTCCATCGGCACCCCGTGCGACCCGCCGCCGGCCATCGTCGCCACCGCGCTCGCCAACGCGGATGCCGCCCGGTCTTACCCTCCGTCCGTCGGGACGCCGGCCTACCGAGCGGCCGCATCCGGTTGGCTGGCGCGGCGATTCGGGGCGACCGTGGAACCAAGCGCCGTGGCCGCCTGCATGGGCACGAAGGAGCTGGTCGCGGGGGTGCCCCACTGGCTTCGGTTGCGCACCCCCGAGCGTGACACGGTCCTGTACCCCGAGATCAGCTACCCGACCTACGCCATGGGGGCCACGCTGGCTGGGTGCCGAGCGGTCCCGGTTCCGGTCGATGAACGGTGGCGCATCCGACTCGACGACATCGACGAGGCCGACGCCCAGCGGGCGCTGTGCCTCTGGGTGAACACCCCCGGCAACCCTGCCGGCGGCCTCGATGACCTCGGAGCGGCAGCGTCGTGGGGTCGCGAGCGCGGCGTTCCCGTCTTCTCCGACGAGTGCTACGCCGAGTTCACGTGGGACGGGCCCGGCCGGTCGATCCTGAGCCACGGGAACGACGGGGTCGTCGCCGTCCACTCGCTCTCGAAGCGATCGAACTTCGCCGGGGCCCGCGTCGGCTTCTACGCCGGCGACGCCGACCTCGTCCGCTTCCTCTCCGAGGTGCGCAAGCACGCCGGCTTCATGGTCCCCGGACCGATGCAGCTCGCCGGCGCAGCCGCCTGGGCCGACGACGATCACGTTGAGGTGCAACGCGACCGGTACCGCCAGCGCCTTGCGGCACTCGCCGTCGGACTGCGCTCCTACGGGCTGGACGTGGCGCTCCCCGGGGGCGCGTTCTACCTGTGGGTCGCGGCGTCGGATGGTGACGCCTGGGCGCTCGCCGACGACCTGGCGCGGCGCGGCGGCCTGCTGGTGAGTCCGGGGGAGTTCTACGGTCCGGCTGGCGCCGACCACGTGCGGGTCGCTGCGGTCCAGCCGCTGGAACGGATCGAGCTCGGCCTCAGCCGACTTCTCGGCTGAAGTGCCAAATCCCGTCCGCATCCCTCCGCCATGGGCGAGACTGGGGGTGTGATGCCTCAAGCAGCTGGACCAGGCCCCTCGTCCGCCCCCGCCGTGCCGGAGAAGCCGAAGGGTGCTGCCGGCATCTGGATCGGCGTGGTGATGATCCTGGTCGGCATCGTCTTGGGCATCGTCCTGGTCGTGGTGGGCGCCAAGTCGCTCATCAGCGGCTTCGACGACCTGCAGCGCGTCCCGATCCAGGGCGGCGGCGTCGTGCGCATCGAGGAGAGCGGGACCCAGACCATCTACGCCGAGCGCCCGTCGACGCAGGGCGGCAGCAGCTTCAGCACCAACACGTTCAGCGGCTTCGGCCCGGACGTAGCCGTGCAGGTCGTCGGTCCGGACGGCGTCGAGGTCAACGTCAGCACCGGTGGTTCCTCGGAGACCTACACCTACGACGGTCGAGAAGGCGTCAGCATCGGCTCCTTCTTCGCGTCGAGCGCAGGGGAGTACCGGATCGTGACGCGGGGCGAGGATTCGGGCACCGGTCGCTACACGACGATCGCCGTGGGGCACGGCCTCGAGCTCTCCGGCATCGGCGCCATCCTCGGTGGGGTCTTCGGCGGTGGCCTCGTCGTGCTCATCGGCATCATCGTGGTGATCGTCTTCGCCGTCCGACGGTCTCGGTCGAAGAAGCGCATTGCCCAGGCGGCGGCGCCCTACCCGGGCTCGTACAACGGTCCCGGTGGGGGATGGCCGGCCGCACCTGGCTACGCACCATCGGGCTACGCACCGCCCGGCTACGGCGCTCCGGCGGCCCCGACGCCAGGCGGATGGCCGCCAGCGACCACCAATCCCGGATGGGTCCCGCCGCCGGTGACCCAGCCCGGCTCCGGCGGCCCCGGACCGACCTGGTCCCCGCCACCTGCTCCGGCTCCGCAGGCGCCGCCGTCTGCTGCCCCGTGGCAGCCACCGGCCCCTGCGGCCCCGCCGCCGTGGCAGCCCTCGGGCGATGCGCCCGTCTCGCCGGCCGACGCGCCGCCGCCCCCGCCTCCCACGGGTGACGGCGGCACTCCGTCCCCGTGAGGGACCTCCTGCTGCTGACTCGGGACCTGGTCGCCTTCCCCTCGGAGAGCCACGCCGAAGCGCCCTTCGTCGACTGGATCGCCGAGCAACTCGCGCCCCTCGATCACCTGACCCTGGAGCGGGTGGGCGACAACCTGGTTGCCCGGACGACGGGGTCCCACGGCGTGCGCGTCCTGCTGGCCGGCCATACCGACACGGTGCCGGCCCACGGCAACGCCGTGCCGCGCGTCGAGGGCGACACCTTGTGGGGCCTGGGATCCACCGACATGAAGGGCGGGCTGGCGGTGATGCTGGAACTCGCCCGCACCGTGACCGATCCGGCCGTCGAGGTGACGTACGTGTTCTACGCCGCCGAGGAAGTGGCGGCGGTCCACAACGGCTTGGGCCACCTGTTCCGCGACCGTCCGGACCTGCTCATGGCAGACGTGGCCCTGCTGGGCGAGCCCACCGAAGCCGTGATCGAAGCTGGCTGCCAGGGCACGATGCGCCTCGAGGTCACCTTGCACGGCGCCCGTGCCCACACCGCCCGGCCGTGGATGGGCCGCAATGCCATCCACCGGTTGGGCCGGGTGCTCGCCGCCATCGAGGCCGTACCCGAGCGGCGCCCCGTCATCGACGGCTGCGAGTTCCGTGAAGCGCTGCAGGCGGTCGCGGTCACCGGCGGGGTGGCGGGCAACGTCGTGCCCGACCTCGCCACCGTGACCCTGAACCACCGGTTCGCGCCGGATCGGACGACGAGCGAGGCCGAAGCTGCGGTTCGCGCCGTGGTCGAGCCGTTCCTGGAGGAGGGTGATCGTTGCGAGGTGGTCGACGTGGCGCCGGCGGCCGCCCCGGCTCTCGGCCACGCCGTCCTCGAGGCGCTCGTCAGCCGCAACGAGCTTCCGGTGCGGGCCAAGTTGGGCTGGACCGATGTGGCCCGCTTCGCCAGCCACGGGATTCCCGCCACCAACTTCGGCCCGGGAAATCCGACCATTGCCCACACCGCCGACGAGTGCGTCGACCGGTGGAGCATCGAGCGCTGCTACGCCGCGCTGGCCGACCTGCTCACCGCTGGGGTCTGAGCGCATTGGGGATCTTCGGGCGGAAGCGGACGTCGCCGGTCGGGGGCCGCCGAACCGGTCCGCCCGGCGAGGAGCACTGGTGGGACGACGACGACCAGGCCTTCGTCGAGGTGCCGCTGCTCATCACGCGCGACCTGGGTCACGGGTGGCAGACCGTGGCGATGCCGAACAACGCCGAGCGACTGGACCCCTACGGCGACGACGCCCACTCGGAGGCGCTGCGAGCCGAGCGCGCCCGGCGGCGCCTCACCGCCCTCGACGAAGGCGCCGCCTGGCGTCAGCGCAAGGAGCGCGTGCTCGTGGTGCCGCGCGTCGAGGCGTTCGCGGACGCCGATGACCGCACCCACCGAGCTGCCTGGAGGATGCTCGGCCCGGCCTGCCTCGATGCCGTGTGGCGTGAGCGGTGGCGCGAGCGGGACGTGACGCCCGGCTGGATCGAGGCGCGGTGGAAGCCCGACGAGGAGATCGCCGGCGTCCACCCCTCCGACGAGGAGGAGGTCGGTGCGCTGGGTCAGATCGACTGGATCACCGTGGAGGACCACACCACGACCGCCGAGACCGGCACCATCGACCGATACCAGCACCTCACCGTGTGGTGTGGCCGGGCGATGGCAACCGTCATCGTGCGCCACGACGACGCGCTGGACCTCGATGCCACCACGATGCGCGTGGCGCTGGCGGCCTACCGGAGGCTGTGGCAGCTGGATCGCAGCGACAGCTGAGCGGCGCGCCGGTCGCTCAGCCGAAGATGGGACCCTCGGTGCGGCTGCGCTTGAGCTCCTAGAAGCCGGGCGTGGCGGCCACGAGGACGACGCCGTCCCAGAGCTTTCCTGCCACCTCGCCCTTGGGGGCGGGGGTGACGACCGGGCCGAAGAAGCTGACGCCGTTGATGGAGATGACCGGGGTACCGACGTCCATCCCGACGCGGTCCATGCCCTCGTGGTGCGACGCTCGGAGTTGGTCGTCCCAGTCGGTGCTGGTCGCGGCCTCGGCCAGTTCGGCCGCCAGACCGACCTCGGCGAGCGCCTCGGGGATGAGCGTCGGGTCGGAGAGCTTGCGGCCACCAGGATGGATGCGCGTTCCGAGGGCCGTGTAGAGCGGGAGGAGCACCTCGTTGCCGTGCTGGGCTTCGGCCGCGATGCACACCCGCACCGGGCCCCACGCGTGCCCCATCATCTCCTGGTACTGAGCCGGCAGGTCGCGTCCACCGTTGAGCACGGCGAGGCTCATGACGTGGAACTGCGCCTCGACCGGGCGGACCTGCACCACCTCGAGCATCCAGCGCGAGGTCATCCACGCCCAGGGGCAAGCGGGGTCGAATCAGAAGTGCGCCGTGCCGGTCTGCGGCTGGTCGGCGGAAACGGGGCTGTCGAGGGCGATGGTGTCGGTCATTGGAGGTCCGATCGAGGAGGAGGGGGCCTCACGGTACCGAGTGATCTCGACGCTCCAACCAGGCCTGACCGGGGGACCGGGCCGGTTCCGTACACTGCCGCTGACGCCTCACCACAGGAGCCACCCATGGCCATCGAAGTCGGACAGCCCGCCCCCGGATTCACCCTCAAGGACCAAGACGGCGCTGACGTGTCGCTCAGCGACTTCGCCGGCATGAAGGCGGTGGCGCTCGTCTTCTACCCCTTCACCTTCACGGGCATCTGCGAAGGCGAGCTCTGCGCGCTGCGCGACGACCTGGGAACGTACGAGGCGGCCGGCGTCCAAGTGCTTGCCATCTCCTGCGACTCGAAGAACTCTCAGAAGGTGTGGGCCGAGCAGCAGGGGTACACGTTCCCGCTGCTCTCGGACTTCTGGCCGCACGGCGCCACGGCCCAGGCCTACGACGTGTTCAACGACGTCGTGGGCTGCGCCAACCGGGCGACGTTCCTGATCGGCACGGACGGCACGATCGTCGACGCGTTCGCCACCGACAGCTTGGGCACAGCCCGGGAGCAGGAGCGCTACGCAGAGGCGCTGGCCAAGCTCTGACGCACGAGGCTCGGATGCGCCGCTGGGCGCATCAGAGCTTGCGCATCACCGTGACGACCCGGCCGAA
This sequence comes from Acidimicrobiales bacterium, assembly GCA_046594195.1. Lineage (GTDB taxonomy): Bacteria > Actinomycetota > Acidimicrobiia > Acidimicrobiales > Iamiaceae > Aquihabitans. Next base: position 12,903 of record JBKJPY010000017.1, read on the forward strand.
GATCTGGACTTCCGAGGCCGGGAACTCCATGGGGGACAGGCGCGGGTTGGAGGGCAGCAGCACGACCTGGTCGCCGCTGCGCGTGTAGGTCTTGACCGTTGCCTCCTCGCCGGGGATGCCCGCGACGACGATCTCGCCGTTGCGGGCCTCCGGCTGGGCCCGCACGACCACGAAGTCGCCGTCGAGGATCCCGGCGTCGATCATCGAGTCGCCGCGCACCTTGAGCATGAACAGGTCCCCATCGCCGGTGAGGTCCGCCGGGACGGGCACGACCTCCTCGACGTTCTCCTGGGCGAGGACGTCCGTGCCGGCCGCCACCTCGCCGACGAGCGGCACGTGGCGGATGGGTCGGCGCTCGACGGCTGCACCGGACTGCGGATCCCAGCGGACCTCGATGGCGCGCGGCTTGGACGGGTCACGTCGCAAAAAGCCGAGGCGCTGGAGGGTGGAGAGGTGCGAGTGCACCGTGGAGGGAGATCCCAGGCCGACGGTCTCCCCGATCTCGCGGACGGAGGGCGGGTAGCCCTTCTCCCGCATGGAGGCATCGATGCACTCGAGGATCTGTCGCTGGCGGGCGGTGAGCGATTGTTCGGTCATCGGGAACTCCTTGCGAGGCCGCCCCGACGGGGCGAACAGGTGGTCGATCGAGACCGTAGCATCGCACACCTGTTCGGGCAAACATTTGTTCGTCCGAGGGCTTGACGACGAACGGACGTTCGTGCTTGCATGGCCATCTCCGAACAGGCGTTCGTGGGAACGGGCGTTCGGAACGCTTCGCTGTCAGACCCCTTGGGGAGCATGGATCCATGGCTGCAATCATCGAAACCCACCGACTGCCCTCCCGCCCGGCTCCTCGTCCGGCGCTCCGCCTGGTCACGGCTCACGACGGGCGGGTCGTGGATGCCCCGGTGGACCTTGGCATCACCCCGGTCCACCTCGCCGCCGCCGTCGCGGCCATCCTCCTCGCCATGGTGCTCGCCCTGGCGATCGGCAACGGCGCCCTCGCCGGGCTGGCTCCCGGTCCGGCTGCGGCCAGCGCACCGGCGTCGTCGTCGGTCAGCGGGTCCGCTGTGTCGACGGCGCACCACGTCACCGTGCGCGCCGGCGACACGCTCTGGTCCATCGCCCGGCGCCTCCAGCCGACCGGCGACGTCCGGCCGCTGGTGGACCAACTGGTCGCGTCCTACGGGTCGGCGCCGCTGCAGCCTGGCCAGCGGGTGACCGTCCCCCGCTGAGCCACGGCACCGGCGCTGCGAGGGGATCGCGCTGCTGCAAGTAGCGTCACGTCCGTGCGCTGCCCCGCGTGTGGAACCTTCGAAGACAAGGTCATCGATTCTCGCCAGTCCGAGGACGGTCTCCTGATCCGCCGGCGCCGGGCGTGCCTGTCGTGCCAGCGCCGGTTCACCACGTTCGAGCGGCTCGAAGAGGTGCCCCTGCTGGTGGTCAAGCGGTCGGGGGACCGCGAGCCGTTCGACTCGGCCAAGGTGGTGTCGGGCTTGGAGCTCGCGACGAAGGGTCGGCCCGTCGACGTGGACGACTTGGATCGCATCGCGGCCGCGGTCGAGGAGTCGCTGCGGCTCGAGGGCAGCGAGGTCAGCAGTGATCAGGTCGGCCGAGCGGTGCTCGAGCACCTGCGGGGGCTCGACGTGGTCGCGGCCGTCCGTTTCGCCAGCGTGTACAAGGAGTTCGACGACCTCGCCGACTTCGAGCGGGAACTCGACGAGCTGATGGGGCCGTCGCGCCTCACCAAGGCCACCGAGCCCAAGCGCCACTGACGCCACCGGTTCGCAGGCGACCCGGTTCGCGTCGCGTCAGCCGGCCACCAACGTCAGGCGGGTTGGGTACGGACGTACCGGGCGAGGAGGCTGCTGTCGGACTCCCACAGGTGGGCCAGTGACAGGTGCCGGGGGTGCTCGTCCGAGCTGACGACGACCCGATGGGCCTCGCCGCCGACCAGCATCGGCGACAGGGTGAGGTTGAGTTCGTCGATCAGATCGGCGCCGAGGAGGTGCCCGTTCAAGATGCCGCCGCCCTCGACCACCGCGCAGCTCATGCCCAGGGATCCGAGGTGGCGGGCCATGACCGCGAGGTCCACTCCGTACTCCCCGGCCACCTGAACGTCGGCGACCTTGCGCAGCGCCTCCATCCGGTCCGACGGTGCCGAGGTGGTCGTGTAGACGAGCGGCGGCTCCCACGCCTCGGCGAAGAACGCGCTGGTCACGTCGAGGTCGAGCGATCCGCTGACCACCGCCATGCGCGGCCGCTCCGCCTGCCCTCGAGCGAGCCGCGCTGCCCGAACGGTCTCCGACGGCTTCGGCGGCCCGTAGCCCTCGGCGCGGATCGTCCCGGCCGCAGCGACGATCACGTCGGCGATGGCCCGGATCGCCCGGAACACCTCGTGGTCCGCCTCGCCGCCTAGGGAGCCGGAACGCCCCGCCACGGAGATGGCGCCGTCCGTGCTGGTCACCATGTTGAGGGCGATCCACGGCCGGCCGGTCGGGGCAGGCCTCAAGGCGTTCGCATGGGCGTCGTAGGGGTCGACGTGGTCGGCCGGTTCGGGGAGCAGTTGGCGCACTCGGGCACGGTACCGCTGCCCCTGGCACGATGGACCCCATGTCTGACGCCGTGCGCACCGCCATCCGGACCTGCCCGCTCTGCGAAGCCGGGTGCGGTCTCGAGATCAACCTCGAGGGCGATCAAGTGACGCGCATACGCGGCGATCGTGACGACGTCTTCAGCCACGGGTACATCTGTCCGAAGGGGTCCACCCTCCGGCAGCTCCACGAGGATCCGGATCGCCTCCGCGCCCCGCTGGTGCGCAGGGACGGCGAGTTCGTCGAGGTGACCTGGGAGGAGGCCTTCGCCGAGGTGGAGCGCCGCTTCACCCAGGTCGTCGACCAGCACGGGCGCGAAGCCCTGGGCGTGTACGTCGGCAACCCGAACGCCCACAACCTCTCGGCCCTGCTGTACCTCAAGCCCCTCCTCAAGGCGCTCGGCACCCGCAACGTGTTCTCGGCGAGCACCGTTGACCAGCGGCCCAAGGAGCTCACCTCGTCGTGGCTGTTCGGCGGCGGGCTGTCGATCCCCGTGCCCGACGTCGACCGCACCGACCTGCTCGTCGTACTCGGCGCCAACCCGTACGCATCGAACGGCAGCCTGGCCACCGCTCCCGACTGGCCCGGACGCATCGAAGCGATGCGCGAGCGCGGCGGCCGCCTCGTGGTGATCGATCCTCGCCGGAGCCGCACCGCAGAGGAGGCGGACGTCCACCTGGCCATCCGTCCCGGCACCGATGCCTTCTTGCTGGCGGCGCTGGTGACCACGCTCGCAGAGGAAGGTGCCATCGAGCCCGGTGCTGCGGGGGAGTGGGTGCAGGGGCTCGACGCCGTGCTCGACGCCCTCGCGCCGTTCACCGCCGAGGCCGTCGCCCCCACGGTGGGGATCAAGGCCCACGAGATCCGCCAGCTCGCCCTCGACCTCGCGGAGGCAGAGCGGGCGGCCGTGTACGGCCGCATGGGCACCACCACCGCCGAGTTCGGCACGGTCGCATCGTGGCTCGTCGACGTGGTCAACCTGGTGACCGGCAACCTGGACCGACCCGGCGGTGCCATGTTCGCCAAGGCTGCCGCGGGTGCGGCCAACACCCGGGGGGCGTCGCGCACCGGGCGCGGCCTGCGCGTCGGCCGCCACGGGAGCCGCGTGCGCGGTCTGGCCGAGACCATGGGCGAGCTCCCGGCCGCTTGCCTGGCGGAGGAGATCGACACCCCCGGCGAGGGCCAGATCCGCGCCATGGTCACCGTCGCGGGCAACCCGGTGCTGTCCACGCCCAACGGGGACCGGCTCGACGCCGCCATGGCCGGCCTGGACCTCTACGTCGCCGTCGACATCTACCTCAACGAGACCACCCGCCACGCCGACGTGATCCTCCCGCCGCCCAGTTCGCTGTACAAGGGCCACTACGACTTGGCCTTGCTGCAGGTGGCGCTGCGCAACGTCGCCAACTACTCGCCGCCGGTCCTCCCGCTCGAGCCCGGGCAGCCCGACGAGTGGGAGATCCTCGCCCGCCTCGCCCTCATCGCCCAGGGCATGGGCGCGGGCGCCGACCCGTCGATCGTCGACGAACTGGTGATCACCACACTCGTCCACAGCGCCGTCGGCGACGAGCACGGCCCCGCCGCCGGCCGCGACCCTGACGAGATCCTCGCCGCCTTGTCCCCACGGACCGGGCCCGAGCGGATCCTGGACCTGCTGCTGCGCACCGGTCCCTACGGCGACGGCTTCGGCAGCCGCAGCGAGGAGGCCGCACCGGGCATCGGGCCGCTCACCCTCGACGTCCTGCTCGACCATCCCCACGGCGTGGACCTCGGGCCGCTCGAGCCCCGCCTACCCGAGGTGCTGCGCACCCCGAGCGGGATGATCGAGCTCGATGCCGAGCCGATCCTGGCCGACCTTCCCCGGCTCCACGCCGCGCTCGGCCGGGCGGTGCCCGAGGCGGTGCTCGTTGGTCGGCGCGACCTGCGCTCCAACAATTCCTGGATGCACAACGTGGAGGTCCTGGTGAAGGGTCGGCCCCGCTGCACCCTTCACGTGCACCCCGACGACGCCGAGCGGTGGGGCCTCGCCGACGGTGGCAGCGCACGGGTCACGGGTCGCGTGGGCAGCGTCGAGGTGCCGGTGGAGGTGACCGATGCGGTCCGCACCGGGGTGGTCAGCCTGCCGCACGGATGGGGTCACGACCTGCCCGGGGTCCGCCTCGCCGTTGCCGAGCGCCATGCCGGGGTCAACTCCAACGTCTTGTCTGATGAGGTCCTCGTCGACGTCCCGTCGGGCAATGCCGTCCTCAACGGCATCCCGGTGGACGTGGCCCCCGCCTGAGGAGGTGCACGGTCAGGCGAGTCGTCGTTCCGGGTCTGCTTCGGGCTTCACCACGGCGCGCACCTTGCGCAGCGCTCGTTCCAGCACGGCCAGCTCGTCGGCATCGAGGACCTCGATCACCGTGCGGTCGATGATGGCCAGGTGCGATGGCAGCGCGTCGAGCACCCGTTGGAGCCCGGCCGGGGTCAGTACGGCGTAGAAGACCCGTCGGTCAGCGGCATCGCGGCGCCGGAGGACCAACCCCGCCTCGAGCAATCGGTCCACCACCCGGGTGAGGCCGCTGTTCGACAAGGTCGACTGGCCGGCCAGCTCGGTCATGCGCAGCTGCTGGTCCGAGGAGCGGGCCAACCGGATCAGCACGTCGAACGCCGAAACCGTGAGCCCGTGCGCTTCCAGGTCGGGCTCGTAGGCGGCGCGGAGCCCGGCGTGGGTCTCCATCAGCAGGCCCATCGTGGTGAGGCGGGGGTCGGCGAGCAGCGCGGGAAAGGGGGAGGTCATCATGAGACGCCCGTTTTACCCACAGGGCACCCCGTCGAATCCACAACGTCGGCAGGGGTTGTGGATGAACTCCGGGGAAATCCCCGCGAAATACACAGGGTTGTTCCCCTTCCAACCCACAGGGCAAGCACCGTAGGTTGGACCACGGCGTCAACGGATGCCGGGCCGGACGGTCGGAACAAGTGGTGTGGGATCTCTGTGCATGCCGGGTCACCCCGGGAGCGTGGAGCGAGTACGTGAGGGAGGCCCCCGGGCCCGTCGCAAGGCGGTCCCGTCTCCCTTCGACCTGCCCGTCCGGTCCGGTGTCCGTTGCCCGGCCTGCGTGCCAGGCGGAGCGAGCGGGTTCGGGAGAAACCTTCCCGAACCCGTTGACACCGATGTAGTTACCGTGGTGTAGTTTGGGTTCTACATCTTGTGGTGCCGGGGCGTTAGGGGACGTCTTGACCACAAGGGGTTGTGGTCTGGGCAGCGCCGCCCGGGCAGGGAGGAAGCCCTCTTCCCACCGACCATCCGGCACCGCTGACCACCTGACACCTTCCTGACTTTCGACCTCACCCGAGGAGACCCTCCATGGCCATGGCACCCGAGCAGACCGGCATCGGCATCCGCCGCCACTTCACCACCGAGGGCGTCCACCCCTATGACGAGGTCACGTGGGAAGCGCGTGACGCCCGCATCACGAACTTCCGTGACGGGTCGGTCGCCTTCGAGCAGCTCGGGGTCGAGTTCCCCACCACCTGGTCGCTCAACGCCACCAACATCGTCGCCCAGAAGTACTTCCGGGGAACGCTCGGCACGCCGGAGCGGGAGTCGTCGCTCAAGCAGGTCATCGACCGCGTGGCCGACACCATCACCCAGTGGGGCACCGAGGGTGGGTACTTCGTCGACGACAACGAGGCCGAGACCTACCGGGCCGAGCTCAAGCACCTCCTCGTCAACCAGAAGGCCGCCTTCAACTCGCCGGTGTGGTTCAACATCGGGGTCGAGGGCGTCCCGCAGCAGGCCTCGGCGTGCTTCATCCTGTCGGTCGACGACGAGATGGACTCCATCCTCAACTGGTACCGGGAAGAGGGCGTGATCTTCAAGGGCGGCTCGGGCGCTGGCGTGAACCTCTCCCGCATCCGCTCGTCCAAGGAGTACCTGAAGGGCGGGGGCACCGCCTCGGGACCGGTCAGCTTCATGCGCGGCGCCGATGCGTCCGCCGGCACCATCAAGTCGGGTGGCAAGACCCGCCGCGCCGCCAAGATGGTCATCCTCGACGTCGACCACCCCGACATCGAGGAGTTCATCTGGTGCAAGACCCGGGAGGAGCAGAAGGCTCGCGCCCTGCGCGACGCCGGCTTCGACATGGACCTCGACGGCGCAGACAGCTACTCGATCCAGTACCAGAACGCCAACAACTCGGTCCGTGTGACGGACGAGTTCATGCAGGCCGTCGTCGACGACGCCGACTGGCACCTTCGCGGCGTCACCGACGGCGAGATCAAGAAGACCATGCGGGCTCGCGACCTCATGCGCCAGATCAGCCAGGCCACCTGGGAGTGCGCCGATCCGGGGATGCAGTTCGACACCACCATCAACCGCTGGCACACCGCCCACAACACCGGGCGCATCAACGGCTCGAACCCGTGCTCGGAGTACATGCACCTGGACAACTCAGCGTGCAACCTGGCCAGCCTCAACCTCCTCAAGTTCCTCAACGACGACGACACGTTCGACGTCGAGGGGTACAAGTCGGCCGTCGAGATCATGTTCACCGGCCAGGAGATCCTCGTCGGCCGGGCCGACTACCCGACCGACCCGATCGGTGACACCTCCCGCAAGTTCCGCCAGCTCGGCATCGGCTACGCCAACATCGGCGCCTTGCTGATGGCGCTCGGCCTGGCGTACGACTCCGACGACGGTCGGGCCTGGGCCGGAGCGCTCACCGCCCTCATGACCGGCCACGCCTACGCCACGTCGGCTCGCATGGCCGCCCGTATGGGTCCGTTCGCCGGGTATGCCGAGAACAAGGAGCACATGCTCCAGGTGCTCGACATGCACCGCGACGAGGCGGCGAAGATCGACGAGGAGCTCGTCACCGCCGAGCTGCTCGGCGCCGCGCAGCAGACGTGGGACGAGGCCTGCGAGATCGCCGCCGTCGCCGGCGTGCGCAACTCCCAGGCCACCGTGCTCGCCCCGACCGGCACCATCGGCCTCATGATGGATTGCGACACGACCGGCATCGAGCCCGACCTCAGGCTGTGCAAGACGAAGAAGCTCGTCGGCGGCGGCACGATGACCATCGTCAACCAGACCGTGCCGCGCGCGCTGCGCCGGCTGGGCTACTCCGACGAGCAGACCGCCGCGATCATTGCCTACATCGACGTCAACAAGTCGATCCTCGGCGCGCCACACCTCGCCGCCCAGCACGTGCCGGTGTTCGCCTG
>JBKJPY010000038.1:0-40856 GCA_046594195.1 Acidimicrobiales bacterium
CGTCAACGAGGGCTACGGCTTCACCCACAGCCCGGCCTGGTCTGCCTTCTACACCCTCACCGGCTTCCACGGTGTGCACGTGACCATCGGCATCATCATGTTGGTTTCGACCGTCGCACTAGCGATGCGGGGCCACATCAGCCACAAAAACGCCGAAGCGGTCGAGATCGTCGGTCTCTACTGGCACTTCGTCGACGTCGTGTGGGTCATCATCTTCACCGTCGTCTACCTCATCAAGTAAGGGACTGGTCATGAGCGAGATCCCCGTTCCCCAGGACGTCTACTTCGACGATCACGCCGACGAGCACATTCTGGGCGCGCACGACCACCACGTCCCCAAGGACGCGATGTTCGTGAAGGTGTTCTTCCTGCTGGTTGTCGTGACGGCGATCGAGGTCCTGTGGTCCTACCTGCCCTTCGAGGACACCGAGAACAACTGGGCGCACTTCGCCTACTGGGGCGGGCTGCTCGGGATGATGAGCGTGAAGTTCGTCATCATCGCCGGCACGTTCATGCACCTGCGCTTCGACAACAAGGTGCTGACCCGGGTCTTCTATGCGGGTGTCGTCCTGGCGTTCACGGTGTATCTGATCGCTTTGAGCACCTTCCAGCTCTTCAGCAACACCACGGCGGGCTTCGCTCCCTGAGGCTTCGCCTCAGCTCACGAGTACCAGAGGATGTCTTCGTACCCGTTGTGGTCGTAGTCACCGACGACCGGGGTGGCCACGCCGCTCGCCGTGACGTTCACGCTGGTGGGCGTTCCGTTGGGGCTGATGGTCGGCCAGATGTAGTCGGGGCCGGTGCCCGGGGTGTACCAGAACAGCTCGTCGGCACCGTCTCCGTCGACGTCGGCGCTGAACGGCCGGTAGTCCTTCTTGGTGACGGTCGTGGGCACCGAGGTGTAGGTGGCGCCCGATCCGTACCACCAGATGTAGTCGGCCTTGGCGCCGGGGCCGTACCAGAAGAGGTCATCGGTGCCGTTGCCGTCGAGGTCCCCGACGACCGGGCGGTAGCTGCCCACGATGTTGAGCGGCGTCGAAACCGGTGAGCCGTTGCTGAAGCGCCACAGGAAGTCGGCGCCCGTGCCGGGCGCGAACCAGATGATGTCGGTGTCGCCGTCGCCGTCGAAGTCGCCCGGCAGCGGGATGGCCGCACCGTTCACGGCGAGGTTGGACACTGCGAACGAACCGTTCGGCTGGGACAGCCAAAGCTGGTCGGGACGCGCGTTCGGCTCCCAGTTCGCGTTGCCCACCTGGCTCTGGTTCGCCACCTTGGGGTCGCCGCCCGGCTGGTACCAGTAGAGGTCGTCGCGGCCGTCGCCGTTGAAGTCCCCGGGCACAGGCAGGAACGATCCGGCCTGCGATGCCGCGGCGCTGGCGAACGTCCCCGTGGTGGCCGTCCCGTTCCAGCGGGCGTCGGCGCCGTTCCACGTGCCGTACCAGTAGATGTCGTCGTACGAGTCGCCGTTGAAGTCGCCGGCGGCGGGGACGTAGGTCCCCCCGACGGACTTGGGCGTCCGGGTGAAGCTGAGTCCAGGTCCGTACGACCAGAGCGCGTCGCCGCCAACACCGCCGTCGATGTCGCGCCGCGTGACGGTCACCCGGGCGTTCAGGCCGGTGCCCGTGACGTTGAGTTCGGCCGTGTGCGGGACGCGACGGGCACCGTCCACCGTGGAACGGTTCCAGGTGTGGTACATCGCGATGAGTCGGCCGCGCTGGTCGGCGAGGCCGTCGGCTCCGCCGGGGCCCCAAGCGCCCGAGACCGAGCGCATGAGCGGCGAGGCCGACGGTCGCCGGCACGGCCCAGAGGGACCCGAGCAAACCGCATAGCCCGTGGCGTAGTTGGGGCTGTTCCAGCGGTTGCCCGAGTAGAGCAGGACGTAGGCCCCGTTGAGGTACGTCAGCGAGGGGTTCTCGATGGTGGTGGCCTCCCAGCTGCCGGGGACGTTCACCAGCAGCTCCCGGTTGGTGGACCCGGACGCGAAGCCGGTGCCGGCCGAGTTGAGCTGGCGGGAGTAGAAGCGCTGCAGCCGGCCGTTCCCGCTGCCCTGGCTCATCCAGACCAGGTACGCCCGACCGGTCTCCTCGTCGACGAATACATCGGGGTCCACGGCGCCGGCCGGATCGGTGCTGGCCGAGGGGCACACGATGGGGCTCGTCGATGCGGCGCGGAAGGGTCCGAGCGGGCTGGTGGAGGTGGCGACGTAGATGCAGAAGCGGCCGAACGGCAGGGTCGTGCTCACCGGCTGCACCCGCACGGCGTGGAAGGAAACCCAGTGGCTGCCGACGAAGCCGACCGACGGGGCCCACATCTCCTTGGGGTCGCAACCCGAGGTGGAGGCGGTGCACTTGTCGTTGTCGATGCCCCACGGGACGCTCGGGAAGGCATCGTTGCCGTAGCCGCCGGGATCGTCCTGGTAGGCGTCGGCGCCCACGCCCTCGGTGCGGGCGGTGTAGCGGGTGTTGTCGGCGGACCACATCGCCGGCAGGTCAGCGCCGCCGGTGTTGGTGGCGTAGGCCCAGGTCATCGGGCCGAACGCCGTCAACGTCGGATCGGCGAACGTGTACGAGTGGGGGACGCCGGGCTTGAACCACTCCTGCGTCTCCGTGCCGCTCGACGGCGTGGCCGTCAACGCGATGACGACGCCGAGCGCGATCGCCACGGCCACGACGCGCCGCAGCCCACCGGTCCTGCTCTTCGGGTGCGGGTTCATGCACGCTCCTTCGCCCACCTATCGGCTGAGCGCCCCGAATCTGAAGGAACGACCGCCGTGTTTCGGTGACCGATCGCCGAGGGTGAACCCCCGCTACTCCCAGCGGAAGTACCGCGCAGCGGCGAGGGGGGCGACGATGGCCCACACGAGGAGGACCACCAGCGCAGAGCCGGGGACCGAGGCGTCGCCGAGCGCGCCGTGGAACACCTGGGCGAGGGCCGTCGAGGGCAACAGCTTCGCCACCGCCTGCATCCCCGAGGGCAGCTCGTCGAGCGGGAAGATCATGCCGCTGACCAGCAGCAGGAGCAGGTAGACGCCGTTCGCCGCCGCCAGGGTGGTCAGGGCCGGGAGGGTGCCGGCCATCAGCAGCCCGATGCCAGCGAACGCGATCGTGGCCAGCACCGCGGCGACCAGCGCCAGGCCGAGCGACGGCGCCGAGAACCGGAAGCCGAGCAGGAAGCCCTCGGCGAGGAGCACGGTGATCTGCAACACCTCGATCACCACGACCGCGGCGGTCTTGGCGGCGAGCAGCTGCCGGCGCGTGAGCGGTGTCGACCCGAGGCGCTTGAGGACCCCCGTCTGGCGCTCGAAGCCCGTGGCGATGGCCACTGACACCAGCGCGGTCGACATGATCGCCAGGGCGAGCACACCGGGCAGCAGGAAGTCGATGGCGTCCCCGTCGCCGGTGGGGAGGACGTCGACCTTGGCGAAGAATGCCAGCAGGACGACCGGAATCAAGAAGGTGAGCAGAACCGACTCACCCCGCCGGAGGGTGAGCAGCAGCTCGATGCGGGTCTGCGCCTTCCAAGCCTGGGTGCTGGGGGCGGCGGTGGGGACGGTCACGCTGCGCCCGAGCGCCGGCGCCCTCGGCCGGGGCGCTCCGCGCGAACCTTGGCCGACTCCGACGGCCGTTGGTCCAGCCGGACCGCCGGGACCTCGCCGGTGATGGCGGTCATCCGCAGGAACACGTCCTCGAGCGTCTGGCGCCCGGCACGGATGTCAGCCAGCGGCAGGTCCTTCTCGGCCAGCCAGCTCGTCAACGTCGAGATGTTGGCGGGCGACGGCTCGGTCTCGATGAGGTAGTCGCCGGGCAACCGCTCGTGGACCGCGGCGAGCATCACCTTGCCGAGCGCTGCGGTGTCGATGCCGGCGGGCGCGCCGAAGCGGATCTCGCGGCTGCCCCCTGCCGCCATCAGCTGATCTGGGGTGCCGACCGTGATGAGGTGGCCGCGGTCGATGATGACGACCCGGTCTGAGACCTTCTCGGCCTCGTCGAGGTCGTGGGTGGTCAACACGACGCAGACGCCGTCTTGCGCCAGCTCCCGCACGGTGCTGCGGATCAGCTGGCGTCCCTGCACGTCGACCCCTGCGGTGGGCTCGTCGAGGAACGCCACGCGCGGCTTGCCGACGAGGGCGAGCGCGAGCGACAGGCGCTGCTTCTCGCCACCGGACATCTGCCGCCAGCTGCTGCGTCGGACGTGGGTGAGCCCCACCCGGTCCAGGAGCTCGGCGGGGTCCGCGGGATCGGCGTAGAACGCAGCGTGCAGCTCGAGCGCCTCGATCGGCCGGATGCCGGGGTAGACCCCGCCGTCCTGCAGCATCACGCCGATCTGGGGCACGAGCTGGTCGTGCTGGGCGATGGGATCGAGGCCCAGGACCCGCACCTGGCCTTCAGACGGGCGGCGGTAGCCCTCGAGGCACTCGATGGTCGAGGTCTTCCCGGCGCCGTTGGGTCCCAGCACGGCCAGGACCTCGCCGGCCTCTGCGGAGAACGTCAGCCCGTTGACGGCGCGCGTCGCTCCGTAGGTGATGACGAGGTCGTCGACCTCCAGTGCGGGCATTGCAATCACGTTACTTGCGGGCTGGAGCAACCCCGTAGTCCACCCGTCGGGCTGCCGAGTACCGTCGTGGCCCATGCTCGACATCCGCCGCATCCGCAGCGAACCCGACGCCGTCAAGGCCGCCCTCGCCCGCCGGGGCATCGACACGGCCGACATCGACCGGGTCGCGGAGCTCGACGGCCGGCAGCGTCGGCTCGCCTCCGAGCGCGACGAGCTGCGGGCCCAGATCAAAGGCCTCTCGAAGCAGGTGGGCCTCCTGCACAAGGAGGGCAAGGCCGGTCAGGCCGGCGAGGCGCAGGCCGAGAGTCGCCGGTTGGGCGAGCAGGAGCAGGGCCTTGCCGCCGAAGCCTCGACGGTGTCCGAGGAGATCCGCGACCTGCTCCTGCGCATCCCCAACACCCCGCACCCCGACGCCCCCGACGGCGCAGGCGAGGCGGAGAACCCGGTGCTGCGGGTGGTCGGCTTCGACCCCGACGGCTACGGCGAGCACCAGCGCATCCCGCACTGGGAGCTGGGCCCGCAGTACGGGATCTTGGACAACGAACGGGCCGTGAAGATCTCCGGCGCCATGTTCACGATGCAGCGCAAGGGTGGGGCGACGCTCGCTCGCGCTCTGCTGCAGTACGCGCTGGACCGCAACGCCGATGAGTTCGAGGAGGTGCGTCCGCCGACCCTCGTGAGCAGCGAGACCCTCACCGCCACCGGCCAGCTGCCGAAGTTCGCCGACGACGCCTACTGGGTCGAGCGCGACGACCTGTGGGCCATCCCAACGGCCGAGGTGCCGCTCACCTCGATCCACCGCGACGAGATCCTCGACACGGCGGAGTTGCCCATGCGGTTCATGGCGGCCACCTCGTGCTTCCGTCGCGAGGCGGGGTCGGCCGGTCGCGACACGCGGGGCATGCTCCGGACGCACGAGTTCGACAAGGTCGAGATCTTCCAGTACGCCACGCCCGAACAGGCCCCGGCCGAGCTCAACGCCATGGTGGCTCGGGCCGAAGCCGGCATCCGCGACCTCGGGCTGGCGTACCGGGTCATCGAGATCTGCACCGGTGACATGGGCCAGAGCCACCACCGCTCGTTCGACATCGAGGTGTACGCGCCCGGGACCGACCAGTGGCTCGAGGTCTCGTCCGTCTCGTGGTTCAGCGACTACCAGTCCCGGCGCGGCAACATCCGCTACCGGCCCGGCGGCGGTGGGACCGGCATGGTCCACACCCTCAACGGTTCGGCGCTCGCCGTCCCACGCGTGTGGGCGGCCATCGTCGAGACCTACCACCGTGCCGACGGCGGCATCGACGTGCCCCCGGCTCTGCTCCCGTACTTCCGCGGCCAAACCCGCATCGCCTGACGTGATCACCGAGCTTCCCGTCGTCATCGAGCGTCCCGATGGCTCGACCACTTGGGGGACGTCGGCCGTCGACCACCCCATGCGGGCGGTGACCCGAGCGGTGGCGTTCGATCCCGATGGGTGGACCCCAGAGCGCCGGGCCGAGGTCGTCGCCCTGTTCGATTCGCTCGCACCGGAGTGGTCCTCGCGCGACGTGGTCGGCCGCGAGCTGCCCATCGTCGACGCCCTCGATCGGGGCCTGACGGCCTTGCCTCCGACGCGCCGGTTGCTCGCCGTGGAGCTCGGCGGGGGCACGGGCCTCTACTCGGCGGTCATGGCGGAGCACTTCTCGACGCTGGTGACGGTCGACCTCTCGTGGGAGATGGTGCGGCTGGTACCCGAAGGCCCGGCGCTGGCGGTGCAGGGCGACGGGTCGTGCCTGCCGATGGTCGACGGCTCGCTCGACGCACTCGTCCTCGTCAACATGTTCCTGTTCCCCGCCGAGGTGGACCGGGTGCTCGCCCCCGAGGGCGTGGTGGTGTGGGTGAACTCCCGGGGCTCCGAGACTCCGATCCATCTCACGGCCGACGAGGTCGACCGCGCCCTGCCGGGCCACTGGGACGGCGTTGCGTCCCGCGCCGGGTGGGGCACCTGGTCGGTCCACCGGCGCGCCATCGAGGGCTGATCATCCAACTCCGATCGCGTTCGGAGACGCAGAGCCAGGCGCTGCACCCAGCCAGACTGGGCGGATGACCGACGAGATGTCGCGGATCGACGGGAGCGAAGGGCGTCCGCAGCCGCCAGACTGGCTCCATGAACGACCCGGAGACCGTCGTGGATGCCCTCCGACTCCTGCGCGAAGACGGCTACGACGTCGAGTTCCAGCTGGTCGATGGGCACCTGCGGTGCAACGTCGACGACCGGGCGTGCCCGGCCAGCGATGTCGTCGTCGAGCGACTCTTCCGGTTCGAGGGGCCGAGCGACCCGGGCGACGAGATGGTGGTGTTCGGGCTGCGTGATCCGGAGACCGGGCGGCGCGGCGTGCTCGCATCGGCGTTCGGCCTGGCCGCCGATCCGGAGCTCATCGAGCACCTCAACGGCCTGTCGGTGCGCTTCCGCACCTCCGAGTCCGGATGAGCCGCGACCTGAGCGCCCTGCGCGAGTCCTACCAGCGGGCCGGGCTGCGGCGATCGGCGCTCGCGGCAGACCCCATCGACCAGTTCGAGCACTGGTGGGACGAGTGGCAGGCGACCGATCCGTACGATGCGGCCGCCTGCGTCCTGTCCACCGCCGATGCCGACGGGCAGCCCTCCGCCCGCTTCGTGCTGTGTCGTGGATTCGATGCCGCCGGGTTCGTCGTCTACACCAACCAGGCGAGCCGCAAGGCCCGGGACCTCGCGGCCAACCCGAAGGCCTCCCTGGTGTTCGGGTGGCTGGATCTCGCCCGCCAGGTCCGCATCGAGGGGCCGGTTGCGATCGTCGACGATGCCACGGCCGACGCGTACTGGGCCAGCCGTCCACGCGGCAGCCAGATCGGCGCCTGGGCATCGGCCCAGAGCGAGTCCGTTACCGATCGTGCCGCACTCGACGCTCAGCAGGAGGCGGCCGAGCAGCGCTTCGGCTCCGATCCCGACGCCGGTCCGATCCCACGCCCTCCGCACTGGGGCGGCTACCGCATCGGCATCGACCGCGTCGAGTTCTGGCAGGGCCAGCCCGACCGCCTCCACGACTGCTTCCAATACACCCGCCACCCCGACGCCGCCACCTGGGACATCACCCGCCTCTCGCCCTGACCCGGTTCCGCGGACCCGCCGTGCCTCTGTGCAACAAGTTCGGGTGAGGGCGGCTGTCTAGGCGTTGGGCGCGGGGTCGTCGGCGGGGGGCGCGGGGTCAGCGGGGGTGCTCGGGCCGGAGCGGAGCAAGGCGATCAGGACGCCGGCGCAGACGACGAGGGCGAGGGCCAGGGCGACCTGGAGGGGATCGAGGTCCCCGAGCCAGTTCGAGATGTCGCTCGACCAGTTGGTGACGAGGCCGACGGGGCCGCGGGTGGCGTCCTGGCGGCCTTGCTGGATGAGACGGATCTCGTACACGCCATACCAGGCGAGGTAGCCGCCGGTGATGACCATGATCCCCCCGGCGACGCGGGTGAAGTAGGGCAGCGCGCTGCGCAGCTTGATCAAGACGCCTTGGCGGGCCAGTGCGAGCGACACGGTCAGGACCATCAGGAGGAGGGCCATGCCGATCCCGTAGGCGACGAAGGTGGCCACCCCCGAGGCGAACGACTCGCGGGCGAACGTGGTGGCGACGACGGCGGTGAACGGGCCGATCGTGCACGACAACGAGGCGATGGCGTAGGAGATGCCGAAGACGAACATCGACCAGAGGCCGCGAGTTCGGCCGCCCTTGTCGAGGCGGGGCAGGGCCAGGGCGGGCTCCCAACCGGCCAGGAAGGCCACGCCCATCACGAACAGCATCACGCCGATGACGACGGTCAGCCACGGGGAGAACTGTCCGACGGCGATCGAGGTCCACTGAACGAGGGCGCCGGCGATGGCGAACAGCAGGAGGAAGCCAGCCGACACCACGGTGCCGACGAGCAGCGCTCGGCTGACGCTGGCGCCGGATTTGGCGTCGTCGCCCTGGTCGATGCCGAGGAAGTACCCGAGGTAGGCCGGGAGCATGGCGAACCCGCAGGGGTTCACCGTGGCCACCATCCCGGCGGTGAACGCCGCGGCGAGGGGCGCGTCGATCACCGTGTCAGCTCGCCTGGTCGAGGAACGCCTGGAGCTCGGACCGGTTGTCGAACGCGCCCGACGTGCTGTCGAGGACCTTGCCGTCGGCCGAGATCAACAGCGTGGTGGGCATCCCTGCGCCCTTGGTCTCGTAGTAGAACCCGCCGGTGGGGTCGAGCGCCCAGGGGTAGCGGATGCCGGTCTTCTTGGCGAGGGCCTTGGCCCTGTCCGGGTCGTCCTGGGTCGCCACGCCCACGAAGGTGATGTCCGGGTTGGCCTCGTGGGCGGCGGTCAGCAGCGGCATCTCGCGGACGCACGGCACGCAGTTCGACGCGAAGAGGTTGACCAGCATGGGCTTTCCCTCGCGGAAGGCGGCGAGGTCGGTGGTGCCGCCATCGACCGTGTCGAGCGGCTGGGCGAACAACTTGGCGGGGTCGACCTGCGTCGCTTCTTCGAGCGGCATGCCGTCCTTGGGCGGGTCGTCGGACAGCACGGCAGAGGCGACGAGCGCCGTGAGGATCGCAGCGATCACACCGATCAGCGCGCAGATGGCGATCGTTCGGCCGTCGAGCGAGCGCAGGCCCCGGCGGGCGGACGACGTCGCTTCGACGGACTCGGCGGCGTCGTTCGGGTCGTCGACGGCGGGCTCGGGAAGGTCGGCCATGGCACGTATGACGGTACCGGGATGACGCCCCGTCGCCCCCATCGGCACGGCCGGTGTCACGTCCCGGACGACGCCACCGGCGACGCCCCGAAAAGGGCGCCGCCGGCGACGGTGGTGTGAGTTGCGGGTCATGGCTCAGACACGTCTGTTGCCGATACCGCTCTCGGGGTGCTCGTCGCCTGCTGGAGGATCAGGCGATGAGCAGGTCAGGCGGAACGCAGGTGTTCCGGGATGGGGATCTCCGGGAGCTGGTCCTCGGGGCGGGCGACCTTGGGCGGCCGGCCCCGACGCCGCTTGGAGGCGAGGATCTTCCCGTTGAGGAAGAGCTGGCCGCCCCAGACACCCCACGGCTCACGACGCGCCATGGCGCCTTCAAGGCAGGGGGCGAGCACGGGGCAGTCAGCGCACAGCCGCTTGGCGGCGGCGATGTCCTGAAGTTCCTCGGAGAAGAACAGGGCGGTGAGGCCCGCTCCGCCGGTGGCGCAGAGGGCATCGTCCTGCCAGGGCAGCTCTTCGGTTTCGGTCTGTGCGTCGTACTCCGGTGCGGTCAGCATCGGTTTCCCCTTGCTCTCTGTGGTGGTCTTCGTCGTCAGTCGGGTGGTGGGTGGGTGGTGTCGGTGTGGTGGTCGGTCATGTCCTGGTGGGGGTCGGAACCCGGGCCGGAAAAGGCGAAAGGCCGCTGGGATGTCCCAGCGGCCTTCGGAGATCTGCATCGAGCTCGGTTTCCCTAGCTCGAATTCTCCGGAGGCCGGTGGCGAATGTCCTTGGCGTTGCCCACCACGTAGCTGGACGGCATCGGCTTGATGGCGGCGAGCGAGTGGTGGGAGGTGCCAAAGGCAGCGGCGGTAGCCGACCAGCGAGTGCGCGCGGCGGTACCGACGGTGGCGGTGGTGTTCCGCATGTCGATCGTCGTGCTGTTCACGGGACGGCTCCGGGTTGGAGGTTGGATACAGAGATGCGCCCGAGGGCGCCTGGACAGGGCACCACGCGGCCCCCGACCTTGTCAAACGATTTATCGCCGATCGCGCACGAATTCCTTCGTGTGCCTGTCGGCCCCGGGCGGACCAGGGGGCGGCGACGGTGGGTCAGACGGCGGGTGACTCCGGCGGCACGGGGGCGACGGTCCCGGTCGGGAGGAACAGTCGCTCGCGGTAGAACCGCAGCTCATCGATGCTTTCGCGGATGTCGTCGAGGGCCCGGTGGGCGGTCGCCTTGCGGGGCAGCGCCGAGAGCGCACCGGGGTACCAGCGGCGCGCCAGCTCCTTGATGGTGGACACGTCCACCGAGCGGTAGTGCAGGTACTCCTCGATCTCCGGGAGGTACCGAGCGAGGAACCGCCGGTCCGTGCCGATGGAGTTGCCGCACAACGGCACGCTGCGGGCGTCGGGCACGTGCTCCTTGATGAAGGCCAGCGTCTGGGCTCCGGCATCCTCAAGCGAGATCGTCGACGCCTCGATTGCCGGGAGCAGGCCCGACGACGTGTGCATGTTGCGGACGAAGTCGTCCATCGCCTCGAACGCTTCGGCGGGCTGGTGGACGACCAGGTCCGGGCCTTCGCCGACGATCTGCAGCTCGTCGTCGGTGACCAGCGTGGCGATCTCGACGATGACGTGCTGCTCCGGATCGAGGCCGGTCATCTCCAGGTCCATCCACACGAGCACCGGGGCAGGTTAGGTCGGCGTCGGCACGCTCGACCGCAATAGCGTGCCGTCGTGCTCCACGTCCCGATCCTGCGCCTCGACCCCGACCTGCCCGCACCCGCCTACGCCCGCCCCGGCGATGCCGGTGCGGACCTGCGAGCCCGTGAGGACGCGACCCTTGCTCCTGGTGGTGGCCGGGCCCTGATCCCGACGGGGATCGCGCTCGCGCTGCCGCCGGGCACCGCCGGCTTCGTGCAGCCGCGGAGCGGTCTGGCCCTCAAGCACGGCGTGACCTGCCTCAACAGTCCTGGGCTCATCGATTGCGGCTACCGCGACGAGCTGAAGGTGATCCTCGTGAACCTCGACCCGACGACACCGTTCGAGGTCCGCCGCGGCGATCGGATCGCCCAGCTCGTCATCCAGCGGGTCGAGGAGGCGTCGTTCACCGCGGTCGACGACCTCGGCGAATCCGCCCGCGGTACCGACGGCTTCGGCTCCACCGGCCACGACTGACGTCGTGTCGGGTCGTCTGGGCACCTCAGAGGTGCACGCGTGACCCGAATTGGGGTGGGGGCTCAGCTGAGGTTCTGGGCGACGGCCACGCGACGGCGGAGGTCTTCGAGGCAGCGGGCGAGCAGCCGGGACACGTGCATCTGCGACACGCCCAAGCGCTCGGCGATCTGCTGCTGGGTCATCTCCTCGAAGAACCGGAGCCGCAGCAGGAGCTGCTCGCGAGGCGCGAGGTGGGCGAGGAGTTCCTCGACCAGAAGGCGGTTCTCGGCCTGGAAGAGGCCGAGGTCGTCGGCTCCGAGCTGGGTGACGCCGGCCTCGGGATGGTTCGAAGCCCGTCCGTCGATGGACCCGGTTCGGTAGGCCTGCGCAGCCTCCATCGACTCGAGGACCTCCTCCTCGGATGCCCGGGCAGCCGACGCCAGCTCGACGATGGTGGGGGACCGGCCCAGCTGGTGGGTGAGGTCGGCGACCAGCGAGTTGAGCAGCAGGTGCAGCTCCTGGACGCGCCGGGGCACCCGGACCGACCAGCCCTTGTCCCGGAAGTGGCGCTTGAGTTCGCCGGTGATCGTGGGGGTGGCGAAGGTGGAGAACTCGAGGCCTCGGTCGGGGTCGAAGCGGTCGATGGCCTGGAGCAGGCCGAGCGAGGCCACCTGCTCGAGATCGTCCAGCGAGACGCCCCGGTTGGAGAAGCGCCGGGCGAGATGCAGGGCGAGGCGGAGGTTGGCGGCCACCAGCTGATCGCGCACCGCCAAGTCCCGGGTGCGGTGGTACGTGACGAATAGCTCCCGCTGGTCGTCGCGGTCGTCGCGGTGGCCGGGGCTGCTCATCGGCCATCCTCGAGGCGCTTGACGATCCGGATGCGTCCGTCGGCTTCGTCGATCTCGGCTTCGTCGACCACCGCAGCGAGGATCTGGCGGCTCAGGTCCGTCACGTGGTTGATCGGCATCGAGGGGAGCCGGATGGCGGTGACGTCGAGCGCAGCAGGCTGTAGCAGGCAGGTCAGCACGAGGCGCGCACCGGGGAGCTCCTCGGTGACGAGGACGCCGAACAGCTCGCCGACGGCGATGCGCAGGTCCTCGACGTCGTCGTAGGAGTACCCGTTGCGCGAGGCGAGCCCGGTGACCGCCAGCCGGGCGACGCGGCCGTAGGGGAACAGGGCGGGCAGGGACAGCCGGATCTCGTCGGTGTCGACGGAGCGGGCGTCGTCGTGTGCGGTCACGGTGATCGGCAGCGTAGGTCGCTGGGGATCGGTCTGGTGCGGGATCAGCCCGGCGCAGTGGTTGCCACGTAGGCGATCTGGAGGTCCTGGGTCAGCTCGGTGGCCTTGCCCCCGGTGGTGAGGGTGAGCTGCTGCGCGCCGCCGAGCTTGGTCCGCAGCGTCAAGGCGACGCGGGCGAGCCCCATCGAGCCGGTCGTCGATCCCTGCAGGTCCGACGATTCCAGGCGGGCGGTCGTGCCGTCGGCGAGCCCAGCCAGGGCGATGTCCTGGGGCTCGGCAGAGGTGCGGATCGTCGAGGTGTAGCCGAGGACGCCGTCGGAGATGCTGGTCACGGTGATGGTGCTCACCGTCTCGACCTCGGCCCCGCCGGCACTCGTGGTGCTGGTGGTGCGCCACGAGGCCCCGACGCCCACCGGCTCCGACGGCAGGGCCGGACCCAGGGCTGGGACCTGCTCCATCAGGGCATCGAGCTGGGCGGCGACCGTGTCCGAGACGCCTTCGGGCACGTCGAACGCGAACCCCTCGAGCTCGCCCAAGGGCGTGACCAGCCCGGTGCCCTCCACGCCGACCATCGGCTCGAGCTCGTCATCGAGCGCAGCCAGCTCGTCTTCGCCCAGACCTGTGCCCTTGCCCTTCGCGGCGATGTCGTCGATGCGGATCGTGACCTCGGCGCCGTCGTCGCCGACCCGCCCGACGGTAGAGGTCAGCGTCTGCGCGATCGGCGGGCTGTCGAGGCGCTGGGTCCGGCCCCCGCTCTGCTGGGTCACCTGCAAGTCCGACGTGAAGGTGATCTGCGCCTCGTCGCCTTCGGTGTAGGCGACGCGCAGCGCCTGGCGGGGCTCGTCGCCGGCATCGAGGAGCTCCGGGGCCTGGCTGCGGGCCACCGGAGGGGTGGTGGTGGTGGTCGTCGACGTGCTCGTGGAGGTGGTGGTGGGAGCGGCGTCATCGCTGCCGAACAAGCCGCACCCGGCGAGCAGGATCGTGGCGGCCAGCACGGCGGTCGTTGCGGTCGTTGCGGGCGCTCGGCGCCGGGCTCGAGGTCGCACGGCGCAGTCCGGAGCAGGAGGCGGGATCGACATGGGGCCACCATGGTGGCGCGTCCCCGCTGGCCCGCGGTGCCGCGGCAGTTCGGATGGGGTCGGGAATCGACCTCGCCGCTAGCCTCGCGGGTCGTTCGACAGACGGGCAATCGGCCCGATCTCCTTCGGAAGGACCGCAGTGATGGCGCAGGAACTCGACTTCGAGACGCAGATCTTCGAGAAGGAGATCATCGAGGTGGCGGGGACCCAGGAAGCCATCGTGCGTGGCGGCCGCCACCTGCTTCCCCTCCTCCCCAAGGCCCTCGAGGGCGTGTCCCAGATCGGGGTGATCGGTTGGGGTTCGCAGGGCCCGGCCCAGGCCCAGAACCTGCGGGACTCGCTCGCCGACACCGACATCAAGGTGGCCGTCGGCCTCCGTGAGGGATCGGCGTCGTTCGATTCGGCTCGCGAGGCCGGGTTCAGCGAGGACGACGGCACCCTCGGCGAGATGTTCGACGTCGTGCGCTCGTCGGACTTCGCCATCGTGCTCATCTCCGATGCCGCCATGGCCGAGCACTACAAGGCGATCTTCGAGGCCCTCAAGCCCGGCGCCACGCTCGGTCTGTCGCACGGCTTCTTGCTCGGACACCTGGACAACGTCGGCGACACCTTCCCGGCCGACGTCAACGTCGTCGCCGTCTGTCCGAAGGGCATGGGCCCGTCGGTCCGGGCGCTCTACGTGCAGGGCGCCGAGGTCAACGGCGCCGGCATCAACGCCAGCTTCGCCATCCAGCAGGACGTGAACGGCAAGGCCACCGATCACGCCCTGGCCTGGTCCGTCGCCCTCGGCTCGCCCTACAGCTTCCAGACCACGATGCAGTCCGAGTACCGCTCGGACATCTTCGGCGAGCGGGGCATCCTGCTCGGCGGCGTCCACGGCCTCGTCGAAGCCCTCTACCGCCGCTACCGCGGCGAGGGCGCCACGCCCGAGGAGGCCTTCACGCGTTCCGCCGAGGCCGTCACCGGCCCCATCTCCAAGACGATCTCGCACCACGGGATCATCGGCGTGTACGAGCAGCTCGACGCTGCCGGCAAGGAGGTCTTCAAGCGGGCCTACGACGCGTCGTACCTGCCGATGAAGGCCGTGCTCCAGGAGATCTACGACGAGGTTCGCTCGGGCAACGAGATCCGCTCCGTCGTCATCGCTGGCGACCGCCTGAAGACCTACCCGATGTCCACCATCGACCAGACCGAGATGTGGCTCGTCGGCGAAGGCGTCCGCGCCCAGCGCGTCGAGGAGGACATCCCGCTCGACCCCTTCACCGCCGGCGCCTACGTCGCCACGATGATGGCGCAGATCGACGTGTTGAACGAGGCCGGTCACCCGCTGTCGGAGATCGTCAACGAGTCCGTCATCGAGGCCACCGACTCGCTCAACCCCTACATGCACGCACGGGGCATCGCCTACATGGTCGACAACTGCTCGATCACGGCCCGGCTCGGTTCCCGCAAGTGGGCGCCGCGCTTCGACTACGCCATGGTCCAGGAGAGCTTCCCGGCCCTCGACGCCCAGCAGTCCGACCAGGGCCCGTCGTCGAAGTTCGAGTCGCACCCCATCCACGGCGTGCTCGACACCGTGGGACAGATGCGCCCGAGCGTCGACATTTTCGTCAGCTGAGGCGAAGCCTCAGCGGACGAAGGCCTGGTGAACTCCAGGTTCGCTGATAGGGGCGGTGGCCACCGACCTCCTCGGCCGAGCCGACGAGGCGCTCTACCTGGCCCAGCACCAGGGCCGGAACCGCACCTGCTGGCTCCGGGTCGCCTGACTCACGCCGCTCGGCCGACCTTGGGCCGACCTTGGCCGACCTCGGGCCGATCTGGGTGCAGTTCGCTCGCGGCAGGGCGAGACTGGGGGCTCCCCCACGAACGAGGTCTGCCCATGGACGCCATCTACACCGCCGTCGCCACCGCCACCGGAGATGGCCGCAACGGTCACGCCACCTCCGAGGACGGGATCTTGGATCTGGACCTGCGGGTCCCCAAGGAGATGGGCGGTCCGGGCGGAGCGACGAACCCCGAGCAGCTCTTCGCCGCTGGGTACTCGGCGTGCTTCCACTCGGCGCTGAAGCTCGTGGCCGGGAAGGACAAATTGGACGTGACCGGCACCGAGGTGTCCGCCAGCGTCTCCATCGGCACGCTCGACAGCGGCGGGTTCGGCCTGGCGGTGGAGCTCGACGTCCATGCCCCGGCTCTCGATCAGGACACCGCAGAGAAGCTGGTTGCCGCCGCCCACGAGGTGTGCCCCTACTCGAACGCCACCCGAGGCAACATCGAGGTCACCCTCCGCGTGATCTGACCGGCTGCCGAGCGTCCACACGGGGCAGCCGGGTGACGGTGGCGATCAGCGGGGGACGTCGGCCTTTTCGGCTTCGGCGATGAGGTCGTCGGCGGTGGTCTGCTGGAGGAAGCCGCCGGCGACCGCGGCATCGGCGGACTTCGTCACTGCGGCCACGTAGGCGTCGTGGTCGGGGTAGCGGGCGGCCAGCTGCTCGGGGGTGAACGGGGTCGTCGATCCGAACAGCGAACAGATCACGCTGTCGGTCGGGTTGGTCCCGGTGTGGACGGCGATCGGGGCGTCGACGGCGGGGGTGCGGATGCCGCCGACCGCGATGCCGTCGGCGTCGCGGACGATCTCGCCGGCGTCGTCGGTCTTCAGGCGGGGGCTGGTGGCGGGCTTCGTCCCGTCGACCACCCAGGTGTGCAGCGAGTCGAAGGCCTTCTGGACGATGATCATCTGCGGACCCTCGTTGACCTGGCCGCAGGTGGTGCTGAGGTCGACATTGGCGTCGGTCCAGCGTCGGCCGGCCTTCACGCCGTAGTCGAGCGTGCTGCGATCGGCGTGGGCGGTGCCGGCGGTCTCCCACGTCACGAGGTCCTCGTGATCGTCTTGGCGGGCGTCGACGAAGTGGAGGAAGTCGAGGTCGGTCTCCGTCTCGAACTGGAGGACAGGCACCCCGGCGTCGGAGCGGATCTGGGTGCCGGCGGGCGGCGACTGGCCCTCGGCCAGGTCGGCGGCCGCGACCCCGCGGCTGTGGATCAGGAACCCGTCGAACATCTTGGTGAGGGGCTGGATGCCGTCGACATAGGAGGTCAGGCGGAAGGCCGACTGGGACTCGCCGACCGCGATCACGTGCTGCACGTCGAGGTCGCCGAGCGGCGTGCCCTCGCCCGACTCGGCCACGGTCCGGGCGGCCTGGGTGAAGATGTCGTAGGAGAACTGGTCGCCGGGGTGCGACAGGGAGCCGTAGCGCTCCGGGTCCCAGGTCTTCAGCGGGGCCAGGGCCTCCGGCGGGACGTTGGGGATGTCGATGCCGAGGCCGCCGGGCTCGACGCCCATCTTCTGGGCGGACACGGAGGCGTAGGCGTAGCCCTTGGGGAGGAGCTCGTTGGCGAGGAAGCCGAAGTCCGGGTCCGAGTCGCGGCCGGCGCTGACGTTGAGCCACTCCACCACGAGGGTGCCGTTGAAGTCGGCGGCGTCGGCCGGATGACGGACCACGATGCGGGTCGTGTACGGGGCGGTCTCGTCTGAGGCGGCGACGTCCCACTTCCCGTCCGTCGACAGGGTGCCCTTCGCCGAGTAGGCGGTGGCGTCGCCGGAGAGGAAGTACTCCTCCTCGGTGTAGCCGTACGTGTCCTCCCAGCCTGCGGGCATGGCGAGGTAGGGGATGTCGTACTTCCCGCCGGTGATCGGCCCCTCGACCTTCGCGGCGGGCACGGCGTCGAGGCGCTCGGCCAGTGGCCCGGCGGTGGTCGTCGTCGACCCTTCGCGGGTCGTGGTGGACGCCGAAGATGACGAGTCGCCGCTGTCCGACGAGCAACCGGTGAGGGCCGCACCGAGGACGATGGCGGCGAGGGCCAGGGCGGTTGCCGGCCGGGAACGGAGTGCGAGCATCCGCACGGCCTAGCAGCCCATCCTGGCCCACGCTGGTTCCAAGCGGCCTCCAAGGGTGCCGCGTGGTGATGGTGCGTCAGGCCACGCCGGCGGCGGTGACCGTGGGCGTGGCCGTCGTGTCGACGACGTCGCCGTGGGTGACCGCGTCGGCCATCTCGCGGTGGCGGTCGTAGGCCCAGCCCGGGCCGCGGAACACGAAGCTCAACCGGTCCTTCCACGTGGTCGACGCCGCCACATCCCGGAGGATGTCGGTGTGCTCGTGGGTGGCGATCTTCAGCGGGTTGTAGGTGTGGATGTTCTTGGTGAGGCCGTAGCGGACCGGCTCGTCCTCGCGCTCGAAGGTCCCGAACAGCCGGTCCCAGATGATGAAGATGCTGCCGTGGTTGCGGTCGAGGTACTGCCGGTTCGACCCGTGGTGCACCCGGTGGTGCGACGCCGTGTTGAACACCTCTTCCACCGGACCGAGCTTTCCGATCGTCTCGGTGTGGACCCAGTACTGGTACAGCAGGTTGACGCCGCGGGCGGTCTCGATCGTGTCGGGTCGGAACCCGATCAGCGAGAGGGCGCCGTAGGGGACGAACATCCCGAACACGTCGAGCACCGGCTGCCGCAGGGCGGTCGAGAGGTTGTAGTGCTCCGAGCTGTGGTGGACGACGTGGATCGCCCACAGCCACCGGGTCTCGTGCATGAACCGGTGGTTCCAGTAGTAGATGAAGTCCCAGCCCACGATGGCGCCCACGTTGGCGAGCACGCCGTCGCCGAAGTCGCGGTCGTGGCGGGCGAACAGCTTCTGGGCCGAGGTCTTGGAGGCCCACAGCGTGCTGGCGGCGAGGACGCCTCCGGCGACGGTGGCGACGCTGGTGGAGGAGGCGATGCGACGGGCGAGGCTTCGCTTCGTCTTCCGGTTGGTGGACCGGTGGGCGGCGTCGGAGTCCTCGGGGATGGTGCCGGCCTCAGGCAGGCGTCCGGCCTCGTCGCGACGAGCGACGGCATCGGCCACGGTCGTGGCGACGGCGGCACCGATGACCCCGGCCACCAGGAACTTGCCGTACTTGCCCTTGCCCGGGGCGACTGGGTCGACGAGCTTCTTGAGGGTCAACGGTGCGAGCAGGCTGCCGACGCCCATGGCGAGGCTGGCGAGCGTGTCGTCACGGGTGTAGTCGCCGCCGATGGGGGCGCGGTCCTGCGCCTGGCGCTTGAGGTAGGCGTACTCGGCGCCCATCGAGCTGAAGTACGCCGGGATGGCGATGACGGTGAGATCCACGTGCGTGTCCCCTCGCAGACGTCTCCGGACAGTCTGCCTCAGGGTGCCGGAAGGACCCCAACGAGCCGCTCGACGGCCAGGTCGAGGCCAGCGGGATCCGCGGTGGCGTAGGAGAGCCGCATCCGCCGGGGGTGCAGGTCCTCGACGCCGAACGCGGCGCCGGGGACGAAGGCGACGCCTCGCTCGACCGCGGGTGCGAGGAGCGCCGCGGTGTCCGCGTCGGTGGCCCGAAGCTCGGCCCAGAGGAACATGCCCCCGCCGGGCTCGGCCACGGTGAGCCGGTCGCCCAGGTGGGTGCGTAGGGCACCGACGAGGTGCTCCGCCTGGCGCTGGTAGGTGCGGCGCAGCAGGGCGAGGTGGGCGTCGAGGAAGCCGGGCTCGGCCAGCGTGCGGTGGACGACCTGCTGGCTGAGCGAGCTGGTGTGGAGGTCGGCCGACTGCTTGAGGATCGCCATCGAGCGATGGACGTCCGCCGGCGCGATCGCCCACCCGATCCGCAGGCCGGGGGCGAGGATCTTGGACGTGGAGCCGAGGGTGATCGTGCGGTCGGTGAGGTCTCGGAGGGCGACGGGTGCTCGGCCGTTCCAACGGAGGTCGCCGTAGGGGTCGTCGTCGACGATCCAGAAGCCGTGGCGATCGGCGAGCTGGGCCAGGGCGATGCGGCGATCGGCGGAGAGGGTCGATCCGCTCGGGTTGTCGAAGTTGGCGACGACGGAGACGAGCCGGGGTCGTGCGCCCTGCTCGATGCGGTCGGCCAGGACGTCGACGCAGAGGCCGTCGGCGTCGGAGGGGATGGCGGCAAGCTCGACCCCGGCGGCACGGAAGGCCTGGAGGGCGCCGACGTAGGCCGGGTCGGCCAGGGCGACGAGCTCGCCAGGGTCGACCAGCGCCCGGGTCAGCAGCTCGAGCGCCTGCTGGGAGCCGCTGGTGATGAGGACCTGCTCCTCGCCGCCGTCGCTGAGCCCAGTCCGTCCGGCGACCCAGCGACGCAGCGGTCGGTAGCCCTCGGTCGGGCCGTACTGCAGCGCGCCGACCGGGTCCTCGGCCAGGGCCGCGGCGGTGGCGCGGCCGATGGCCTCGGTGGGGAAGGTGGCGGGGTTCGGCAGGCCGCCGGCGAGCGACACGATGCCCGGTCGCTCCGTGATCTCCAAGAGGTCGCGGATGGCGGATGAGCCGGCTCGTTCGACGGCGAGGGACTTGACCATGGGCCGGAACTCTGGCAGAAGTGGCCCATGGTGAACAGGTCCACTTCAGCGCAGGTGGCCCGTTCTGCCGAACGGGACCGGATCGTCGACGCCCTCGGCGGCTGGGGCGACGGTGCGGGGCCGCTCTACCGGCTGCTGGCCCGGGCCATCACGGCGGCGATCGAGCACGGCGACCTCGGTCGAGGGGCGCGGCTCCCGTCGGAGCGCACCCTGGCGCCGGCGATCGACGTCAGCCGGGGCGTGGTGGTGGCGGCCTACGACGAGCTGGTCGCCGACGGCCTGGTCGAACGGCGTCGGGGGAGCGGAACCTTCGTCGCCGGCTCGCCCGACCTCGGGTTGCCACCTGGTAGGGAGGGGTCCACGCTCGTCGGGCGCCTGGTCGAAGGGGCCAGCGGGTCGGTCATCGACCTGTCGATCTCGGTGCTGCACGAGCCCCTCGGGATCCCGGACGTGGCGGTGGCCCGCGCCGATGTCATCGGCATCGGTGCCGACAGCCCGTGGGGCCTCCCGGCGCTGCGGGAGCGGGTGGCGGCGGACCTGACCGGCGCCGGGCTGCCGACGTCGGTCGAGCAGGTGGTCATCACGACCGGTGCGCAGCAGGGGATCAGCGTCGCCGCCGGGTGCTGGGTGCGTCCCGGCGACGTGGTGGTGGTCGACGACCCCACCTATCCGGGTGTCCTGTCAGCGCTGGCCGCCGCTGGTGCCGTGGTCCAGCCGGTCCCCGTCGACCGCCACGGCGTCGTGCTGGCCGAGCTCGAGGAGGCGCTGGAGGAACGGCCGGCGCTCGTCTACCTCCAGTCCGGACCGCACAGCCCCACCGGTGGACGGCTCTCCGACCACCGGCGACGGCTGATCGCCGGATGGTTGGCCGACCGGCGGATCCCGCTGGTGGAGGACGTGGCGCTGTCGTCGATCGACTGGTCCGACGGACGCCGCCCCGCGCCGCTCGCCGCCCACATCCCCGACCATCCGGTGGCGGTCGTCGGCTCGTTCTCCAAGCAGTTCTGGGCTGGGCTGCGCGTCGGCTTCGTCCGCGCACCCGCGTCCGTGGCGGCTCGCCTCGTGCGGGTCAAGGCGACGCACGACCTCGGGTCGTCCACCGTCAGCCAGGCGATGGCCCTGGCCCTGCTCGACCACCGTGGCCATGCCCGAGCCCTCGCCCGCCGCAACGCCGAGCTGGCCCGTCGCTCGGAACTGCTCGTCGCCCTGCTCGCGGACTCGCTCCCGACCTGGCGGTGTCACGTGCCCTCGGGCGGGCTCTCGCTCTGGGTCCAGCTGCCGGCGCCGGTGGCCAGCCCGTTCGCCGCGGTCGCGCTCCGCAACGGTGTGGCCGTGGCGACGGCCGACGGCCTTTCGGCGACGACCCACCACCGCGACCGCCTCCGCCTTACCTTCGCCGTTCCCGAAGCCGACCTCAGCGAGGCCGTCACCCGCCTCGCAGCCGGGTGGTCCGACCTGGCCATCTGACGAGAAGGGTCTTGTCTCGCTTCGGCTCGCTGGCGGCGTTGATGCCCGACAAGAACGGTTCGGCGAGGTGCGCCGGACGGTCACGCAGTGGCGTTGACGTCCGGTACGAAGGCGTCGCCGAGCTCGGCGAAGGCGGCTTCGATGTGGTGGGCTAGCGCCGCTGGATCGCGCAGGGCGTCGGCGAAGGCGAGGATGCCGAGCAGGAGGCGGTCGCCGTAGCTCCAGAGCATGACGTTGAGGCCGACGCCGTTGCTCGGGGGGCCGTCGATGTAGAGGTCGACCACGTCGCGTCCGAGGAAGGTCCAGGGTTCGGCGGGGCCGCGGATGTTCGAGATGAGGACGTTGGCGTCGACCCGGTCGGTCGGTGCCGTCGCTCGAAGGCGCTCGATCAGGGCCTTGGCGCCGGGCTCGGTGATGAACGGCGGGACGAGGTCGAGCCAGGCCGGCATGAGATCGGGACCCAGGATGGTGAGCTGCTCCTTGGCCTCGGCGGCGGTTTCGCTGATCCGCGCTAGGCGCTCGGCCGGATCGTCGACGTCGGTGGCGAGCGACGTGGTGAAGCTCCAGAACTTGTTGCCGCACTGGCGGATCGGGGCGTCGGGCGCCTCGTAGGACACGGGGACGCTGGCGAGCAACGGGAGGTCCGGCAGCTCGTCGCGCTCGGCGAGGTAGCGGCGCAGGCCGCCGGCCACGGTGGCGAGGACGACGTCGTTGAGCGTCACGCCGGCGGCGTCCTTGGCGGCCTTGACCGCGGCGAGCGGAAGCTCCGCACGGGCGTAGGCGCGCGGCGGGGTGAAGGCATCGTTGAGCGCGCTGTTGGGGGCGGCGCCGCTGAAGTCGGGCACCCGCACCTTCGTCGCAGCCCGGCGGGCCTTGACCGCGTCGAACCCGCGCTTGGTGCGAAGCAAGAGGCCGGGAAGGTCGACGAGGGCGGCGAGGTGGTCGAGCAAGGCGAGCCACAGCAGCAGGACCTTGCTCGGGATCCGCTCGGCCACCCACGGCACCGGGGCATCGGGGATGGGCTCGGTGGGTGCGTCGGAGAACACTCGGGAGAAGGTGGTGAACGCGGCGACGCCGTCGGCCAGGCAGTGGTGGTACTTGAGGATCAGCGCCTGGTCGTCGTCGGGCAGGCCGTGGACCAGCGTCAGCTGCCAGAGCGGGTGGCG
The DNA here is from genome assembly GCA_046594195.1 of Acidimicrobiales bacterium. Classification (GTDB taxonomy): domain Bacteria; phylum Actinomycetota; class Acidimicrobiia; order Acidimicrobiales; family Iamiaceae; genus Aquihabitans. The sequence continues at coordinate 22,726 of JBKJPY010000038.1, forward strand.
GCGATCGAGGTGCTGCTCGGCGAGGTGGGCGAACAGGTCGTCGAGCGACTGGCCGTCGGCGAGGGTGGCCTCGCGCAGGTGGTAGTCGAGCTCGAAGTCCGGGTCGCGCACCGCCATCGGGTTGTGCAGCCCGAACGGGACCGGGACGATGCGCCAGCGGAACGACGGCAGCTGGTCCAGCCGGCCGGCGACGTGCGTCCGGACGTCCTCGATGGTGAGGCCGGTCGGGCCCCCTTCCGGGGCGCGGAGCGTTCCCACCGCGATGGTGTTCATCGCCTGCTCGGGCCGCTCCATCGAGAGGAACCCGGCGTCCTCGCCGCTCAGACGGTGCATGCGATCAGCTCCTCCAGCGCGACGTGCATCCCGTCGACCACCTCGTCGGGATCCGACATCGTGACCGGGTTGCCGACGACGGTCACATGGAGCTCGTCCTCATAGCCGACGATCGTGATGTTGAGGCCGGTGTCGTCGCCGATCGGACCCGACAGGTAGACGTGGGCAACGCGCTGCGAGCCGATGCGCCAGTCCCGTGCCGTGATCCGCACGTTGGAGACCAGCGCGTTGAAGTCGGCCTTCTCGGTGTTGCGGGCGCTCTTGTCCACCATGGCCCGAGCGGCGGGGCGACCGACCAGTGGCGGCATGCGGTCGAGCCACTCGGTGAGGGTGTCGTGGCCTTGGAGCTTCAGCTGGAGCTTCGCCTCGGCGGTGCTGGCGGTGATGGCCGTCAACCGCTCACGGAGGTCCTCGACGTCGGTGTGGAGCAGGGCGAAGAAGTTGGCGAACCGGTTGCCCCACTGGCGCGGCGGGGTGCCGGGCGGGTCGCCCGAGACCGGCACGTTGGCCACCAACCCCCGTTCCGGGAGGGCGTCGCGAGCGAGGAGGTACGCCCGCAGCGAGCCGGCCACCACCCCGAGGACCACGTCGTTGAGGGTGGCACCGGTGGTGGTGCGGACCCGTTGGAGGTCGGCGGTCGTCAGGGTCGTCCGCGCGTAGGTGCGCACCGCCGGCCCGGGCCGGTTGAGGATCGTGTTCGGGGCGTCGCCCATCGGACGGGGCACCACCGCCACCGCCTCGTCGCGACGGGCCTCGACCTTCTCGAAGATGGCCTTGGTGTCCTTGACCATCCGGGGGAGCTGGCGCCAGTTGTGGGCCTGCTCGCGCGCGGCCTCCCGCAGGAGCGTCCGCTTGTTGGGCAGCGGCGACACGGCAGGGGCTTCGGTCCAGGGCAGCTCGCCGGCGGCGTCGCCGAACAGGAGGTCGAAGGTGTGCAGGATCGCCGCGCCGTCCGCCACCGTGTGGTGGATGCGCAGGACCAGGGCCTGGCGGGTGGTGCCGGGACCGCCGAGGCCGTCGACGAGGACGATCTGCCACAGCGGGTGGCGGAGGTCCAGGCGCAGCGGTTCCAGCTCGGCCATCAGGGCGTTGAGCTCGGTCGGCCCGCCCGGCGCGGGGAGGACCCGGTGGCGGATGTGGTCCTCGACGACGAAGTCGGGGTCCTCGACCCACACGGGATGGTGGATGCGCAGCGGCACGGGCTGGAGGCGCCACCGCCACGACGGCAGCAGGTGGATCCGGTCGCGGACCCGGGCGGCCACGTCCTCCCGCGTCAGCAGGGGAGCATCAGCTCCCTCCGGCGCGAGCTCGAGCAGGTCGACGCAGACCGACGTCTGCTCGTGGGTCTCGATGAAGAGGAACCCAGAATCGCTGCCCCCAAGTCGCTCCACGCCCGAGAGCATGCCAGGCGACCGCGGTCCGGTGCGCTGGCGCGCCGCGTGAGCACCCTGGGTGAGGGAGCGGCGGATCGGTGTCGGTGCCCCATGGAACGGCCGACCGTAGGTCGGTTTCGCCTGGAGGCGATGTTCTCGCACGTCAGGTGCAAGAACGGAGCTTTTGCTCGGGGTTCATCGGGCGAAGGGAAGACGTCACGCTGCGTTGACGTGGCCATTCGGGATTTTCCCGGTCGAGGTGTAGCGTTGCAGGCCGGTCGGCCCATTCGCCGAGCACCACGTAGCCACGTTCCGGGGGGATCGGGTGCGCCAGCAGATGAACGAGTGCCCGATCTGGGGATCCCGTGGCGCCTGACCCTCGCCGCGTGCTGGTGGCCGACCCGTGTGGTCGGGCCAACGTCCGCCTGGTGGCCGCGGCCTCCCGGGCCGGAGCCATCGGGATCGTGGATCTCGCATCCGCCGATTTGTGGACCGATCTTGCCGCCGAGCTCAACCGGCGAGCCGTCGCCGACTGGTGGCTGCGGCCGGGTGGACGCCTGGAACCGGGCGATGTGCGAGATGCGGCGCTCGCCCCGTCCATGGTGGTCCTGTCCCCGGCGGGCCACGATGCGGCGTCGTTCTCGCGCCTCATCGACGCCTGGGCGGCCGTCGCGGGCGACGTGACGGCGCAGGTGGTGTCGCGTGCCGAAGGCGAGGTCGCCAAGGCGGCCGGTGTCGCCGGGCTCATCGCCTCGGGCTCCGAGGCGGGCGGCCGCATCGGCGACACCGAGGCGTTCATCTTGTTCCAGCACCTCGTCGGCCTCGGTGTGCCGGTCTGGGTGCGCGGCGGCATCGGCCTGCACACCGCCGCGGCCGTCGTCGCCGGCGGCGGGGCGGGCGTGCTGCTCGACGCCCAGCTCGGGCTGCTGCGCGAAGCCGGCCTCGGCGTGGACCTGCGCCGGGCGCTCGACGCCATGGACGGCAGCGAGACCCGCGTGGTGGGCAACCACCGCTTCTTCACCCGACCCGACCTTCCTGCGGCGGCGGTGCCCGAGGGCACCGGCGAGGCCGAGATCGCGTCGTTCCTCGGTTCGGACCCCCGCTCGGCGCTCGTGCCCATCGGCCAGGACGGCGGCTTCGCCTCGGGACTGGCTGCTCGCTTCGCCACGGTCGGCGGTGTGGTGCAGGCCGTGCAGGCTTCGATCGACGACCACCTCGCGGCGGCGGCCGCCGCCCCGCCCTTGGCCCAGGGTCGCGGCGTCGCCGGTCCCCACGGCACCCGCTACCCGATCGCCCAGGGCCCGATGACCCGAGTCAGCGACCGAGCCGAGTTCGCCGAGGCGGTCGCCGACGGCGGCGGCCTTCCGTTCCTCGCCCTTGCGCTCCTGCGCGGCCCGGAGGTGCGCGAGCTGCTCGTCCAGACGAAGGAGCTCCTGGGTGACCGGCCGTGGGGCGTCGGCGTCTTGGGCTTCGTGCCCGCGGAGCTCCGCGCCGAGCAGCTCGAGGTCGTGCACGAGGTGGCGCCACCGCACGCCCTCATCGCCGGCGGCCGGCCCAGCCAGGCCACGCCGCTCGAAGCCGCAGGCATCGACACCTACCTCCACGTCCCCTCCCCCGGCCTGCTCGATCGGTTCTTGAAGGACGGCGCCCGCAAGTTCGTGTTCGAGGGGCGCGAGTGCGGCGGCCACGTCGGGCCCCGCTCGTCGTTCGCGCTGTGGGACGCCCAGATCGACCGGTTGCTCCAGGTCGACGATCCCGAGCACCTCCAGGTCCTCTTCGCCGGAGGCATCCACGACGCCCGCTCCGCGGCCATGGCCGCCGCCGCCGCTGCCACCCTTGCGGCGCGAGGCGCGCACGTGGGCGTGCTCATGGGCACTGCCTACCTGTTCACCGAGGAGTCGGTAGCGGCCGGCGCCATCCAGCCGGCGTTCCAGGACGTCGCGGTCACCTGCGACACGACCGTGCTCCTCGAGACCGCTCCCGGCCACGCCACTCGCTGCGTCGAGACGGACTTCGTGCGGGCCTTCGCCGCCCGGCGCGACGAGCTCGTCGCCGATGGCGTCGACCCCAAGGCGCGCTGGGCGGAGCTCGAGAGCCTCAACCTCGGCCGCCTCCGCATCGCCTCCAAGGCGCTGGTGCGCGACGAGTCCGGCGTGCGCACCGCGCCCGAGGACGAGCAGCGCCGCGAAGGCATGTACATGATCGGCGAGGTCGCGACCCTGCGCCACGAGGTCACCACCATCGCCGCCCTGCACGACGAGGTCAGTCGGGGCAGCACCGAGTGGCTGCAGCCCGCCGACGACCTCCGGCTATCGGTGCGAGATCGTGAGCGCGAGCCCGATCCGCTCGACATCGCCATCGTCGGCATGGACGGGTTCTTCCCGGGTGCCATCGGCCTCGACCAGTACTGGGCGTCGATCGTCGCCGGCACCGACTCGGTCACCGAGGTCTCCGACGAGCGCTGGGATGTGGCCAAGTACTACGACGCCGACGCCTTCACCAAGGACGCCGGTCGCAAGACCCCATCGCGCTGGGGCGGCTTCCTCACCTCGGTCGGGTTCGATCCGCTGGCCTACGGCATCCCGCCGGCCTCGCTCGCCGCCATCGAGCCGGTGCAGCTGCTGGCGCTCGAGGTCGCGTCGCGCGCCCTGGCCGATGCCGGGTATTCGGACCGCGAGTTCGATCGCAGCCGTGCCTCGGTCGTGTTCGGCGCCGAGAGCGGCAACGAGCTGGCCGGGGCGTACGGCATCCGGGCGTTCCTGCCCCAGATCTTCGGCTCCATCCCGGCGGGCCTGGAGGACTGGCTGCCCTCGCTCACCGAGGACTCGTTCCCCGGCGTGCTGGCCAACGTCATCGCCGGTCGCGTCGCCAACCGCTTGGACCTCGGCGGCGTGAACTACACCGTCGACGCGGCGTGCGCATCGTCGTTGGCCGCGCTCGACGCCGCGTGCAAGGAGTTGCGGGCCGGGTCCAGCGACTTGGTGCTGTGCGGTGGCGCCGACCTCCACAACGGGCTCAACGACTACCTGCTGTTCGCCTCGGTGCACGCCCTGTCGCCTACCGGGCGCTGCCGCACGTTCGACGCCAACGCCGACGGCATCGCCCTCGGCGAAGGGATCGCCTGCGTGGTGCTCAAGCGCCGGGTCGATGCCGAGCGCGACGGCGACCGCATCTACGCCCTGGTCGACGCCGTGGCGGGGAGCTCCGATGGCCGCCACCTCGGCTTGACCGCCCCCCGCAAGGAGGGCCAGCAGCGTGCCGTGCACCGGGCCCTGCAGCAGTCCGGGCGGGAGCTCACCAACGTCGGCCTCGTCGAGGCGCACGGCACCGGGACCGTGGTCGGCGACCGCACCGAGATGGCCACCCTCACCGAGGTCTTCGCCGAGGCCGGCGTGCCGGTCGGGCAGGTCGTGCTGGGGTCGGTCAAGAGCCAGATCGGCCACACCAAGTGCGCCGCCGGCCTCGCCGGGCTCATCAAGGCGGCCAAGTCCGTGCACCACGGGGTGCTCCCGCCTACGGCGAACCTGGTGGAGCCCAACCCCTACTACGACGCGGAGACCAGCCCGTTCCGTTTCATCGACGCCGCCCGTCCGTGGACCGGGACGACCCGCCTCGCCGGCGTCAGCGCGTTCGGCTTCGGCGGCACCAACTTCCACACCGTCCTCTCCTCCTACGACGGCGACGATGCGCCGCGCCACGGGCTGGAGCAGTGGCCCGCTGAGCTGTTCTCGTTCCGCGGGGACTCGCTCGACGTTGCCCTCGCTGCCGTCTCCGAGTTGGCCGCGACCGTGGCCGAGATCGTCTCGACCGATCCTCACAGCCAGCGCCACCGCCTGCGCGACGTGGCTGCTGCCGTGTGCCGGTCCGGGTCCGGGCCGGTGCAGATCGGCCTGGTCGCCGACTCGTTCGCCGACCTTGCCGTCGCGCTCGAGGTGGCCGCCGCCGGTACCACCGATGCCCGCCACAGGGTCTTCGTCGCCGCTCCCGATGCCGGGGAGAGCGGGCCGCCAGCCGTGGCCTTCCTCTATCCCGGACAGGGGTCGCAGCGTCCCGGCATGGCCGCCGATCTGTTCGTCACGTTCGGCGAGCTGAGCGATCTGCTGGTCCACGGCGGACCGTGGCTCGACGTGCTGTTCCCGCCGACGGCCTTCGGCAAGGACGCCCGGGCCGCCCAGCAAGCCGCCATCACCGCCACGAACGTGGCCCAGCCGACCCTCGGCATCGCGTCGCTCGCCATCACCCGCCTCCTCCGCTCCGTCGGCGTCGAACCGGCGCTCGCCGGCGGCCACAGCTACGGGGAACTCGTTGCGCTGGCCGCCGCCGGCTCGTTCGACGAGGCCGCCCTGCTCGCCCTGTCCGCCGCTCGTGGCGACGCCATCCTCGAAGCCGTCGAACGCTCGGGCGGCGACCCGGGGACGATGGCGGCCGTCGAGCTGACCAGCCAACAGGTAGCCGACCGCCTCGTCGAGTGGCCCGACGTCGTCTTGGCGAACCACAACGGGCCGACGCAGGCCGTGATCTCGGGGCCGACCGCTTCGGTGCAGGCCGCCGCGGCCGCGCTGGAGGCGTCGGGCACCCGGGTGAAGCTCCTGCCCGTGGCGTGCGCGTTCCACTCGCCGGTCATCGATGTGGCGAGCGACCTGCTGGCCGATCGGCTGCGGTCGGTCGACATCGCGCCACCGTCGTTCCCCGTCTGGTCGAACGTGACCGCTGCGCCCTACCCGGCCGATGAGCCCGGCGCCGTTGCCGAGCTCCTGGCCATGCAGGTGACCACCGGGGTCCGCTTCGTCGACCAGATCGAGTCGATGTACGCCGCCGGCGCCCGGGTCTTCGTCGAGGCCGGCCCGGGCCGGGTGCTCACCCAGCAGGTCGGCAAGATCCTCGGCGACCGCCCGCACACGATGGTCGCCACCGACGTCGCCGGCGAGCACGGCGTCCGGCGCCTGCTGCTCGCCCTGGCCGAGCTGGCGACCCTGGGCGTGCCCGTCGTGGCCGACGCCCTCTTCGAGGGTCGGGCCGACCCGGCGGACCTGGCCTCCCTGCCCGTCAAGGCGCCGGGCTGGCAGATCGATGGCGCCTTCATCCGCACGGCCGACGGCACCGTGCTGCGCAACAGCCTCCAGCCCGCCAACACGCTCCCGGCACTTGAGCTCGAAGGGTTCTCCCCGATGTCGAACGGTCAAGACGACGCGAGCATCGTCGTACTCGAGTACCTCCGCAACGTGCGCCTCCAGGTCGCGGCGGAACGTGACGTGATGCTGCGCTACCTCGGGTCCAACGTGCCCGTGACCGCCATTTCCGATGAGCTGGCGCCCATCGGCCGGCCCATCGCCGCCACCGCCGCCCCGCCGCCCCTGTCGGCCACCGCCGCCCCGGGTGCTGCTCCCGCCGAGGCCAAGCCCGCGCTCTCCGGCGCCGAGCTGCTGAAGGCCGTGCAGACGATCGTGAGCGAGCGCACCGGGTACCCCGTCGAGATGCTCGACCCGGACCTAGACCTCGAGGCGGACCTGTCGATCGACTCGATCAAGCGCATCGAGATCGTCGGCGAGCTGGCCGAGCGCATCGGCCTCGGTGGCCTCGACGAGTCCGCGGTCGACGAGGACATGGTCGAGGAGCTGGCGTCACACAAGTCGCTGCGCGGCATCGTCGAGTGGATCGAGGGCCTCGCCGCCGAGGGCGCCGACGCCGCCCCGGCCGCGGCGTCCGCCAACGGCGCTGCGGTTCCCGCCCAACCTGCGGCCGACGCCCACCCGCCGCTGCCACCGGCCGCCCAGCGCTTCGAGGTCCACACCGAGCTGCTCGGCCCGGCCGTCGCGCTCGGCGACCTGCATGCCGTGTCCACCGGGGTCATCGCCGGTCACCCGGGGCTGACCAGCGCCGTGACGCTCGCCCTCATCGAGCGGGGCGCCAACGTCATCGACATCACCGCCGGGGGAGATGCCCGCCTCCAGCAGCTCGCCGAGCTCGACGCGGTCGTGGACCTGTCGACCACGCACCTCGGCGCCGGCGCCGATGCCCGCACCGTGTTCGCCGACCTCCAGCCCGCGCTGCTCGGCGAGGCCCGCCGCGCGCTCGCCGTCACCGTGCCCGTCCATCCCGACGGCACACCCACCGGGGTTCCCGGGCTCATGCGCTCGGTCGCCCGGGAACGCCACGACGCGCTGATCCGGTCGGTGGCCATCGATGCCTCGGACCTCGACGGCGAGCTCGTACCGCTGGCGGAGAGCCTGGTCGACGAGCTGCTCGACCTCGACGCTCCCGCCGCCCTGTCCTGGGCTGGTGGCCAGCGGACCACGCAGGTCGTCGGCGAGGCCGTGGACCTGTCGATCCACGGTGACCTCGGGCTGGGCCCCGATGCGGTCGTCGTCGTCACCGGCGGGGCCCGGGGCATCACCGCTCGCGTTGCCGAAGGCGTGGCGCGCGCCAACCCCTGCACGCTCGTGCTCGTCGGACGCTCCGCGCTGCCCGAGGGGGACGAGGATCCGCGTACCGCCGTGGCCGAGGACCGCAACGCCCTGCGACGGGCGCTCCTCGAGATCGGCGAGCTCACCAAGCCCCACGACATCGAGCAGGCCTGCAACCGCATCGAGGCCGACCGCGAGATGCGCGCGAGCATCGCCCTGCTCCAGAGCTTCGGCGCGACGGTCGAGTACGTGCCGCTCGACGTGCGCTCCCCGCAGTTCGGCGAGCTGCTCGAGGACGTCAAGGCGCGCCACGGTCGCATCGACGGCGTCATCCACGGTGCCGGCGTCCTCGACGACCACTTCCTCCGGGACAAGACGGCCGAGGGCTTCGACCGGGTGTTCGGCACCAAGGTCGACGGCGCCCGCGCCATCCTCGATCGGGTCCACCTCGGCCTGCGGTTCGTCGTCCTGTTCGGCTCGATCAGCGGGGTCGTCGGCAACCGCGGCCAGACGGACTACGCCGCCGCCAACGACGCGCTCGACGCCCTCGCCCGCCGCCACGACGGCCACCACGGTTGCCGAGTCATCAGCATCGACTGGGGGCCGTGGGCCGGCGGCGGCATGGTCTCGCCCGAGCTCGAGCGCGAGTACGCCCGTCGCGGCATCGGCCTGGTCGACCCCGACGACGGCGTGATGGCGCTGCTCCACGAGATCGGCGCGGACGGCGGTCCCGCCCAGCTCGTGGTCATGCGCGGCACCCCCGCGGCCTTCGGCCCGCCCCTCGAACATGCCGCCGCCGACGACCTCGTCGGCCGCCCCACCACCACCGACTAGCGATGCCGCCCGCCCCCACCCGTTACGGGTCACGCGTGCACCCCTGCGGTGCTCCGGTGACCCGATTCTGTGTGGTGTGCCGGTGACCGGGCGTGAGGACGACGGGATCGCGATCGTTGGGATCGCCGGGCTGTTTCCGGGGGCGCCGACGATCGGTGACTTCTGGACCAACATCCGCGACGGCGTCGACGCCACCACGCAGGTGCCCGAGGGACGTTGGGACCCGGTGTTCTTCGATGCCGATGCCAAGGACGCGGACCGCTTCTACTGCCGGCGCGGTGGGTTCGTCGACGACTTGGCGACGTTCGATCCGCTGGCGTTCGGGATCATGCCGAACGCCGTCGACTCGGTGGAGCCCGACCAGCTCCTCGCCCTCGCCGCGGCGTCGGCGGCGCTCGCTGATGCCGGCAACCCCCACGAGCGCACCGACCCCTCGAAGATCTCCGTGGTGCTCGGCCGGGGCGGCTACATCGGCGACGGCGTGGCTCGGCTCGACCAGCGGGTGCGCACCGCCCAGCAGCTGGTGGAGGCACTGCGGGTACTGGTGCCGGACCTCGGCGAGGCGCGCCTGGCCCAGGTGAAGGCGGAGTTCCAGGACCGCCTCGGGCCAGAGCGCCCGGAGAGTTCGATCGGTCTGGTGCCGAACCTGGCGGCCTCGCGCATCGCCAACCGGTTCGACCTGCGCGGCGCGGCGTACACGGTCGATGCCGCATGCGCGAGCTCGCTCATCGCCGTGGACCACGCGTTCACCCAACTGCGCTCGGGTGCGGCTGATGTCGTGCTGGCCGGCGGTGTCCACCACTGCCACGACCTGACGCTCTGGAGCGTGTTCTGCCAGCTGCGGGCCCTGTCGCCCACCGAGGTGATCCGCCCGTTCAGCCGCAACGCAGACGGAATCCTCGTCGGGGAGGGCACCGGCATCTTCGTGCTGAAGCGGGTCGCCGATGCTGCGCGCGATGGCGACCGCATCTACGCCGTGATCCGCGGGACCGGCGTCGCCTCCGATGGCGCTGGCGCGTCGCTGATGAACCCCCGTCCCGAGGGCCAGATCCTCGCCGTCGAGCAGGCATGGGCGGCCAGCGGGCTGGACCCGGCGACGGTCGGGCTGATTGAGGCGCACGGCACCGCCACCCCCGTCGGCGACCGAACCGAGCTCGAGACGCTGCGCGCCGTATTCGGGGCCGACGACGGTTCCTCGCCCCGCGCCGGGCTCGGATCGGTGAAGTCGATGATCGGCCACGCCATGCCGGCTGCCGGCGCGGCCGGGCTGGCCAAGGCCGCCCTCGCCATCTTCCACGGCGAGCTCCCGCCGACCCTCCACGTCGACGAGCCCAACGAAGCCCTGGCCGACACCCGCTTCCGCCTCATCACCGAGACCGAGCCGTGGGAAACCCCGGGGGGCCGACCCCGGACCGCCGGCGTCAACGCCTTCGGCTTCGGCGGCATCAACGCCCACGTCGTCCTCACCGAGCACCCCGGCACCCGGGAGGCCCCGGGCGCTTCTCGTTCCGGTTCGCCACGCCAGGCGAGCAGTTCTGGAACAAGAACCGTGGCGACCGAAGAAGTGCTGCTGCTCGCCGGGAGCGACGCCGCCGATCTACTGGCGCAGCTCGACGCGTGGTCGCCGGGGCAGGCGACGCTGGTGGTGCCCGGCCCTGGCGACGGCGCGGCACGAATGGCCATCGTCGAGCCGCACGACCGACGGCTGACCCTGGCCCGCAAGGTCTTCGAGCGCGGCACACCGTTCCGCGGTCGCAACGACGTCTGGTTCGAGCCGGGCGACGGCACTGGTATCCGTGGCGGCAAGGTCGCGTACCTGTTCCCCGGGGTCGAGCCGGTCTTCGAGCCGCGGGTCGACGACGTGGCCGAGCGGCTCGACCTTGCTTGGGACGGCCTGTCGGACGACGTTCCGCCGCTCGAGCGCCAGGGGCGCGGGATCGTCCAGGTCGGCCTGCTGCTCGACGAGGCGCTGGCGCGCATCGGGATTCGCCCGGACCTCGCGGCGGGCCACAGCCTCGGGGAGTGGACTGGTCAGATCGTCTCCGGCCAGATCCCGACCACCTACGTCGAGGCGTTCCTCGACGGCCTCCAGCCCGGGTCGATCGAGGTGTCCGACGTGGTGTTCGTGGCGTTGGGTGCCGGCGTCGAGGTGGCCGAGGCCCTTGTCGATGGACTCGATGACGCCTACGTGTCCCACGACAACTGCCCGCACCAGAGCGTGATCTGCGCGCCGGCCGCCTCGATGGCCATCGCCGTCGAACGGGCGAAGGAGCGCAAGGTCCTGGCCCTGGAGCTGCCGTTCCGCTCCGGGTTCCACTCCCCGCTGTTCGCACCGTTCGTGGCATCGATGGGCGAGCAGTTCGCCGGCATCCCGCTGGCCGTCCCCTCGGTCCCGATGTGGTCGGCCACCACCGTTGCGCCCTACCCCGACGACCCGGCCGGGATCACCGAGCTAGCCGGGCGTCACCTCGTCGAGCCCGTCCGGTTCCGGGAGCTGGCCGAGGCCCTCTATGCCGAGGGCGTGCGCACCTTCGTCCAGGTCGGCACCGGGTCCCTGCTCGGGTTCATCGACGACACCCTGCGTGACCAGGACATCCTCACGATCTCCGCCAACGTCCCGAAGCAGACCGGCATCGGCCAGCTCCGTCGCGTCGCCGCCGCCCTCTGGTCCGTCGGCCTCGACGTCGACTTCGCCCCCCTCGGCCACCAGGTCGACACCCCCACCCCCACTCCGGCCACCGGGGTGGGGGGAGCGGGTCGCGGGAAGCGGCTGGTCCTCGGGTCGACGCTCATCCGCGACCTCACGCCGATCGACCGACCCATCGCCGACCGCCCCGACGACGCCGACTGGGCTGATCTCGACGCGCCGGGTCCCCTCCTCGACGAGTTCCGCGGCGGCCTCGCCGACGCCTCCGCCGCCGCCCTTGACGTCTTGCGCGCCGCGCGCGACTCCAAGCGGTCCCTCACCACCCCGCCGAACTCGTTGCAACCAACGGGCCATGTCCCGGAAGGTGCAACAAGTTCTGAGGTGGTGCCGAGCCCGAGCTTGAAGGAGACGGTGCACCACCTGTCGGTGGCGGACCAGCCCTTCTGGTTGGACCATGCGTTCTACGAGCAGCCGACGGGATGGCCCGTGGTCGACGACCTGTTCCCGCTCGTGCCGATGACCGCCATCATCGAGATGCTCCAGCACGCGGCCGAGGACCTCGTTCCCGGGACGGTGGCGACGCGGGTCGAGGCGATCCGGGCGTTCAAGTGGCTGACGGTCCATCCGCCGACCGCGGTCACCGTGCGCGCCACTCGCGAGGGCGATGGCGCCGACCCCGACTCCGGCGAGACCTCGGTGAAGGCCTCGATCGACAAGCACGCCCGCGCGACCATCGTCGTGGCGCCGAAGTACCCGGAGCCGCCCGCGCCCCAGGCGGTGGCGGTGCACGGGGAGATCCCGTGCCCGTGCACCCCCGAGACCCTCTACGACGAGCGCCACCTGTTCCACGGCCCGGCGTACCAGGGGCTGTTGACGTTCGACGAGTTCGGCGAGGACGGCGCGAGCGGTCTGCTCGAGACCAAGGACTTCCCGGGCTCGCTGCTCGACAACGCCGGGCAGTTGTTCGGTTTCTGGCTGGCCCAGCGGGTGGACGAGGACCGGCTCGTCCTGCCGACCTCCATCGACCGCATCAGCTTCTACGGTCCGCACCCGGCCGCCGGCACCGTCGTGCGCTGCGTGGTGAACGCCACCGAGATCGGCGACGTCGTCGTGCGGGCCGACCTCGAACTGACCGTCGACGGGGTCGTGTGGTGTCGGATCGAGGGGTGGGAGGACCGCCGCTTCCAGAGCGACGACCGCCTGTTCACCCTGCTGCGCAAGCCCCACGACCGGACCCTCGCCGAGCCGCAGCCCGGAGGCTGGGTGCTGGTGCGCGAGGGCTGGCCCGACTCGGCCTCGCGCGACGTGGTGATGCGCCGGTTCCTCGGCCTGGACGAACGAGCGGACTACGACGCTCGCAACCCGAACGTCCAGCGCACCTGGCTGCTCGGCCGCATCGCGGCCAAGGACGCGGTACGCGATCTGCTGTGGCGGTCCGGCAGCGAGGCCCGCATCTTCCCGGTCGAGGTGACCGTCACGAACGACGCCGAGGGTGCGCCCCACGTGACGGCACCCGATGGGAGCGACGTGCGGGTGTCGATCGCCCACACGGCGGGCCTCGGGGTAGCGATCGCGGCGCGGGGCGTCGACGTGGGCATCGACATCGAGCGCATCGAGGATCGCCCCGACACCTTCGAACTGGCGGCCCTGTCCAAGAAGGAGCGGGCGCGGTTCGAGGACCTGCCCGACATCGACCGGCAGTCCGTCCGTGACGTGGAGCTCACCCGGTGGTGGGCGGCCAAGGAGGCGGCGGCGAAGGCGGCCGGCACGGGCATGCAGGGCCGTCCCAAGGACTGGAAGGTCGTCGAGATCGACGGCGACCGACTCCGGATCGGCGACCGCTGGTTCGCCACGGCTCGCCTGGGCACCGACCACATCGTGGCGTGGACCGAGGTCGACGCCGCCTCCCCCGATCGCACCGAACCCGACGAACGCAACGAAGGATGACCATGCCGGAGACCGTGACCCCACAGAGCGTGCTGGTCGACCTGGAGCGGATCTTGGTTGAGGTCATCGGCGACGACCTGCTGCTCGACGGCCCGCTCACCATGGAGACCTCGTTCGACCAGGACCTCCAGCTGGAGTCGATCGAGTTCGTCGCCCTGTCCGAGCAGCTGCTCGAGACGTACGGCGAGCAGGTCGACTTCGTGAGCTGGCTGGCCGAGATGGAGCTCGACGACATCATCGCCCTGACCGTCGGCCAGCTCGTCGACTTCGTCGCGGCCAATGCAACCGGCTCGTCGGCGTCGTAGCCCACCGTGCCGATCGAAGCGGCCAACGGCCTGAAGCTCCACACCCAGCACCTCACCGGCGGCGATGACACCGGCCATCGTCCCCAGGTCGTGATGCTCCATGGCCTCGTCATCGACAACCTGTCGAGCTGGTACTACACACTCGCCAACCCCATCGCGATGAGCGCGGACGTCCACCTCTTCGACCTTCGGGGCCACGGCCGCAGCGAAATGCCGAAGACGGGCTACACCGTCGAGGACAACGTCGACGACCTGGTCGCGCTGCTGGACCTCTGGGGGATCACCGAGCCGGTCCACCTGTTCGGCAACAGCTTCGGGGGCGTCGTCTCGCTGGCGCTGGCCCACCGCCATCCCGAGCGGGTCGCCAGCTTGTTCCTCATCGAGGCCCACTTCGCCGTCGAGGGCTGGGGCGAGCAGATGGCGGGGTCGCTCGCGCTTGCCGCCTTCGGGCTGGACGAAGATGCGGTCCAGGACTGGCTCGCCGAGAACGCCGACCGCAAGCTGTCCCGCATGGCCAAGCGCAGCGAGCGGTTCCTCATGGAGACCTCGCTCATCGACGACCTGCAGGCCGAGCAGCCCATCACCTGGCTCTCCGAGATCACCTGCCCCACGTTCGCCATGTACGGAGCCGAGACCGACATCATGGACCGAGCCCTCGAGCTGCAGGCAAAGGTCCCGGGCTGCGAACTCGAGATCGTCCCCGACTGCAGCCACTCCCTCCTCACCGAGCAGAGCGCCCTCGTCCGCGAACGCGCCCTCGCCTGGCTCGCCCGCGTCGGATGACGGTGGACATGAGTCGGTTCTTGTTCGTGGTGCCGCCGTTCACAGGGCACGTGAACCCGACGGTCGGGGTGGCGCTCGAGCTGCAGGCCCGCGGCCACGAGGTGGCGTGGACGGGCGTGCCGGGGGCGACCGAGGCCCTGCTGCCGACCGGCTCGACGTTCTTCTCCGCCGTGCCCGACGAGGTGGCGGCCTACGTGGCCGAAGCGGGGGAGCGCCGCGACGATGCCCGAGGCGCGGCTGGGTTCAAGTTCCTCCAGGAGGAGGTGCTGCTTCCCCTCGCCGAGCACATGGTCGACGGGGTCGATGCGGCCATCGACGCCTTCGGAGCGGACGTCCTGGTCGTCGATCAGCAGGCCCTCGGCGGTGCGGTCGTGGCTCGGCGGCGGGTGATCCCGTGGGCCACCTCGGCCACCACCTCGGCGGAACTGGTCGACCCGCTGGCCGCCCTCCCGAAGGTGGCCGACGCCATGCACCAGCTCCGGGTCGACCTCCAGGTCCGCCACGGGATCGCACCCGAGGTGGCCGTAGCCGGTGACCTGCGACTGTCGCCCCACCTCGTCCTCGCGTACACGGTGGAGGAGCTGACCGGTTCGCTCGCGGGCAACGCGGCGGGCGACGTGCCCGTGCGGTTCGTCGGCCCCTGTGCCGTCGGTCGCCCCGAGCCCGGCGACTTCCCGTGGGGCCGGTTGTCCGACGATCCCGCGGTGCCGAACGTCCTGGTCTCGCTCGGCACGCTCAACGCCGAGGTCGGCGAGCGCTTCTGGGCCGCCGCCGCCGATGCGTTCCGCGATCAGCCGTGGATCGGCGTGTTCGTGGCGCCCGACCACCTCGTGCCCGATCCGCCTCCGAACGTCATCGTCCAGGCGCGGGTCCCCCAGCTCGACCTGCTGGCGAAGATGCGCGCCGTCGTCAGCCACGCCGGGCACAACACCGTGTGCGAGACGCTGGCGGCCGGCATCCCCTTGGTGGTCGCTCCGATCCGAGACGACCAACCGGTCGTGGCGGACCAGGTCGTGCGGGCGGGGGCAGCCGTGCGGGTGAAGTTCGCCCGCGTCCGCGCCGAGGGCCTGCAGACCGCGATCGGCCAGGCGCTCACCGACCCGGCGCTGCTTGCCGCCGCCGAGCGCATCCAGGCGGGGTTCACCGCAGCTGGGGGCCCGGCCGCAGCAGCCGATGCACTGGTCAAGCTGGCCTGACAGGGCCAGGTGGGACACCTGCTGCGTGGTCGGGGTCAGCTTCGAGGGGGCTACCAGCCCCAGGAGCCGGCGCCGCCCTTGAACGGGCCGACCACCTTCGAGGTGATCCACCCGCCGTAGAAGCTGCCCTGGTTGCCCTCAACCTGCTCGTCGTCCACGAAGCAGGCGTCGACCCGCTGCGGGTAGAACGCGTAGTACAGGGCGATCGCCTCGAAGCGGGCCGACGGCGCCGGGTAGGTCCAGCCCGCGTCGACGACGGGTTCGGTGCCGGGCACGACGAGGTGGACGTACGAAGCCGTCCCCTTCCATTCGCAGAACGTGTGCTGGGGCGAGGGCCTCAGGACGCTCAGGTCCACGTCGTCGGGTGGGAGGTAGAAGCCAGGCGGCTGGCTGGTCTCGAGGATGCGGATGGCCCCGCTGGTCTCGGCGATGGTGCGTCCGCCGTGGACGACCCGGACCCTCGACGACGTGGGATCGACGGCGGGCGGTCGCGGATAGTCCCAGACCGATTCCTGGCCGGGTCCGGGCTCGATGCGCTGGGGGCGGGGCATGCCCCGGTCCCTACCCGGACCAGACCTGCGACATGTCGGTCGCGGTGGCCGTCAGGTGCTTGTGCCCGAGACCCCATTCGGCCATCGACGCCGAAGCCTTCGCCAACCCGACGTCGACCGGATCGGGGGCGGGGTCGTCTTCGTCGTCGATGCGGACCTCGTAGCGGAAGTTGAACGCGACGAGGTTGGGTTCGTAGATGAACGTCCCCCATGCCGTGTAGGCCACGGCGTGGAAGCTGTGCTCGTCGGCCTCCGCGACGAGTTGGGTGCGCTGCGCGGCGGTGAGGTCGGCGAAGTGACCACGGACGACGACGCGGTGGACGGTGACGGCCATCGGCCCAGTCTGGCTCCTGAGCAGGCGGAACGTTGCTGGTTTACGGTGTTCACCATGCCGCTGCCCCGCTCGCTCTTCGCCCGCGACGCACCCGAGGATCACGACCTCGTTGTGCGGTCGGGCACGTGGCCAGCGGGCCTGACGGGTGAGCTGGTGATCAGCGCCCCGCACCCAGGAACGTTCGACGGACCCCACCCGTTCTTCGGCGAGGGGATGACCTACCGGTTCTCGCTTGAACCCGGCCGGCACGGTGCCGGCCCGGAGGCGCTGGCCTGGCGGCAGGCCACGATCGACTCGCCATCGGCCCGGCTGCGCGCGGCTAGGCCGGACCTCTTCACCCCGACGATGATCGGCGTGCAATCGCCGTTCGGCCACGTCAACGCAGCGAACACTGCGCCGCTGCCCTGGGGTGATCGGCTCTTCATGACGTGGGATGCCGGGCGGCCGACGGAGGTCGACCCGCTCACCCTGCGGTACCTCGGCGAGATGGGGCACCGGTCCGAGTGGCTCGACTTCGAGGTCGGTCCGCAGCCGATCCTGCCCATGGTGATGACCACCGCCCACCCGGTCATCGATCCCGATCGCGACGTGATGTGGACGGTCAACACCCATTGGGGCGCGCTCCACGTCGTGCGGTGGGACGGCGATGGAGCGGTCCTGCGCTGGCCCATCACTGGCGGGATGATCCCGCAGTCGGTCCACACCATCAGCCAGACGCGGGACTGGCTCATCGTGGCGGACTGCGCCTACAAGGTGGAGCCGCAGGTCCTCTCGGGCGGCGCCCGCACCGAGCCCGCCAACGCGTCGGGGCCGGTCTACCTGATCCGCAAGGCCGATCTGGAAGCGGTCCCGCCGGGAACCCAGGTGCCGTGCCAGGTCTTCGAGGTGGCGCCGGAGAACAACCACTACTACGCGACCTACGACGACACCGACGGCATCGCGATCTTGTTCGAGCACACCGAGAGCGCCGAGATCGCCATGACCCAGCAGGCTGGGGACCTCGATGCCCTCGGCCGCCCGTGCGACCCCGCGCTGCGCGGGCTCTACGGCTTCCCCATGGCGCCCGATCGAGCGACCTTCCTGGTGTTCGACCCGGACCGGGGTCAGATCGTGCACCAGGCGGAGCAGCGAGATCCCGAACGGCTCTGGACGCGACAGCTCAACGCGCTTGATTGGAGTACCGAGGGGCGCAGCAACCCGACCCTGCACCACACGGTGCACCAGGGCTTCCGACCCGAGGCCATCACCCAGGCGATGCTCGCCCTCTACGGCGATGAGGGAAGGTCGTCTTGGCCCAACTCCCACTCCGCGGTGATGACCAGGTCCGGCAGCGCGGTGCTGACCACCTTGGGTCGGGTCTCGCCGGCGGGCAGCAGCGTGCGGTCGACGCGATCGCCGTAGAGGGCGAGCATCGCCTGGGTGAT
>JBKJPY010000029.1:0-124313 GCA_046594195.1 Acidimicrobiales bacterium
AGTTCTCCACCTACGCCACGTGGTGGATCCGCCAGGCCATCACCCGCGGCATCGCCAACACCGGCCGGACCATCCGGCTCCCCGTCCACGCCGGCGACACGCTGGCCCGCCTCCAGAAGGCCCGGGCCCGCCTCGAGCTGAAGATGGGCCGGCCGGTGTTGGCGATGCCGCGGGTGATGGCCTGGACGGGGAGCCGGATGGTCCGGCCGGTGTTGGCGATGCCGCGGGTGATGGCCTGGCGGATCCACCACGTGGCGTAGGTGGAGAACTTGAAGCCCTTACGCCAATCGAACTTCTCGACGGCGTGCATCAGGCCGAGGTTGCCCTCCTGGATCAGATCCAGCAGCGGCAGGCCCGAGGCCTGGTACTTCTTGGCGATGGACACCACGAGGCGCAGGTTCGACTGCACGAACGTGCGCTCGGCGCGCTCGCCCTCCCGCGACAGGCGGCGCAGCTCGCGCTTGCGGGCAGCAGTGAGTTCCTTGCCGGCGCCCTCCATCTCCTCGCGGGCGGTGTTCCCGGACTCGATGGCCTGGGCGAGGCGAACCTCGTCGTCCTTGGTGAGCAGCGGGTACTGGCCGATGTCGGTGAGGTACAGCCGGACGAGGTCTTCTTCGTCCCGCTCAACACGCTCTTTCGCCATCTTGCACCTTTTCTGTGGAAACTGAAGGCCCGGATGCCCCGGATGTGGGTGGAAGATCCGCCACCCGAGGGCAGCAGCGATCTAGCCTGGGCATGAATCCGGGCTTCCCTCACGATACCGACCGGGTCAAGACCACCAAACATCCGGATTTCATGAACGACGCCTCTGCCACCCCCGCGAGTCCCATCGTGCCTGCTGAGTGGGGTCTTCTCGACGCCGAAGCCCAGCACGAAGCCTTCCCGGACACCTTCCCGATCCCGACCGCGGAGGAGCGCCAGGCGCTCCGCGCGGGCGATCTGGTCAAGCTCGTGTTCGTGCTCGACCCGCCCCCAGCATCGGGCCCCAACGCCGAGCGGATGTGGGTCGAGGTGCGCACCGCCCTCCCCGACGACGCCTACGAGGGCTGGCTCACCAACCGGCCGAAGGTCATCACCTCGCTCGAACCGTCATCGGTAGTGGCGTTCGACGCCAAGCACGTGGCCGGCATCGCGCTGCGCACCGAAGAGGTCACGTTCGACGTGAAGCTCCGCGCCGTGGTCAGCACGCGCCTTCGTGAGGTGCCCGGCCCTCCCGGGTGGGCCGGGTTCGACACCCCGCTCGACGCGTCCGACAGTGGCTGGAGCATCACCGCCGGCGACGAGCCGGCTGACTTCTTCGGCGAGGACGGCGAGGACGGCGAAGGCACCGAGGCCATGGCGCTCGGGGAACTGGTCCAGCGCTTCCCCGCACTGGTCGAGGTCTTCCAGGCGGGCGAGGGCGAGTGGGTCTACCGCCCGGACCACCGCCGCTACGTCCGGCTCAAGAACACCTGACGCCTCCGACGCCTCGAAGAACCGCCGCCTGCGGCGCAGATCCTCCTGTTCCGGCGAACCAAGCTCGCTGCGCTCGACGGTTCACCGGGACGAGCACCACCGCGTGGTCGAGGGTCACCGAGTTACGGCAGGCCACCCGCCTCGGCGACTGCGGCGGTCCAGGCCGGATCCGGCTCGGGATCGCCAATGCCGAACGTCGAGCGCAGTGCGGTGATGAGCGTGGTGGCCGTGGGTCCATCGGCCGGGCCCACCGCATGCTCCTGGTGGGCGTGGTAGCCGAGCCGGAGACCGCGCAACACGGCGGACAGCGCCCCGCAGCGCTGCTCGCTGTCGTCGGGCTGGTCGAGCGAGGTCAGGCCGGTGAAGAGGCGGGCGACGGCCTCCGACGAGGCGTGGACGAACTCGGAGCGAGGGTGCTCGCGCAGCTCGGGTAGCCGACGGTGCCACGCCTCGGCTCGGTCGGTCGCGTCCGCCCGCTCGGCCCAGAGCACCGACGTGGCGCCGGGGTCGACCTCGATGGACAGCCAGTGCGTGAGCACGGCGTGCAGCCGGAGCTCGACCCAGCACGCGTGCCCGACCCACGAGGCCGCCTCGAGGATCGGGAGCCCGGGCGGGGTGATCACGGATTCGGGAGCGGCGTCGGTCACGATGGTGGAGGTTGGTCGCTGTCCGAGCGGTCGTCAACACCGTCGAGCCGCTCGTCGACGTGCAGCAGGACGAACTCGGCGCCCACCGCCACGGGGTGGCTGCGCCCTCCTAGCTCGGCGACGAGCACCGACGCCAGGATCAGCACCGCGCCGACCGCGCCGTTGAGTCCGAGCGCCTCACCGGCAAGGGCACCGAGGATCGCGGCCGACACGGGCTCGAGCAGGAGGATGATTGCCGCCTGGGACTCCGGGACCACCCGCTGCGCCCAGGTCATGCACCAGAACGCCGCCGCCGTCGCACCCACGCCACAGAACGCAGCGGCGAACCAGACGCCGACGTCGAAGGAGTAGCCGCCCGGTGCGAAGAACCCGGGGAAGAAGCAGCACACGCCGACGGTGAGGGCCTGCCACATCGTGAGGCGGATGGGGTCGTGGTGGCCGGAGACCTCGCCCAGCACGACGATGTGGAGCGCGAAGAAGAACGCAGCGCCGACCGTCAGCAGCTCGCCCCGACCGATTCCCCTGACGCCGCCCGAGAGCAGGAAGAGGCCCGCGACCGCCAGTACCACGCCGAGGAGCACGTTGAACGGCGGCGCGATGCGCGTCCGCGCCACTCCGATGAGCGGGACGATCACCACCAGCAGGTAGGTGATGAAGGCGGAGGTGGCCGAGGTGGTGGTCTGCAGGCCCGTCGTCTGCAGAAGGAAGCCGGCGAGCAGGGTCAGGCCGGCCAGCACGCCGTGGCGGAGCTCGTCGGGCGTCGCCGGCTTCCTGCGGGCCAGCGGCCACAGCACGGCCGTCCCGATCAGGAACCGCACGGCGAGGAACGGCAGCACCGAAGCACGCTCGACGGCGCCCTGGACGACCAGGAACGTCGACCCGAACAGGAACCCGGCCAGGGCCAGGACCCATCGACCCCGAGCGCGCGAAGGCAGGGCCGGCACCACCGCCGCCACGGTCAGCCGTCGACCGTGGCCGGGGCGTCGGCCACTACGAGTACCCGTTCGTGATGGGGAGACGTCGGTCCTTGCCGAAGGCCTTGTCGGTGACCTTCACGCCGATGGGGCTCTGGCGGCGCTTGTACTCGGCGTTGTCGACCAGGCGCGTGACGCGCCGGACGGTGGCCTCGTCGTGGCCGCGGGCGATCAGCTCGGCGAGGGTGCGGTCGTGCTCGATGTAGCCCTCGAGGATGGGGTCGAGCTCGTCGTACGGCGGCAGGGACTGGTCGTCGCGCTGGTCGGGGCGGAGCTCGGCCGACGGGGGCTTGGTGATGACGCCTTCGGGGATGACAGGCGCCGTCCCCTGGGTGTTGCGCCAGCGGCACAGCTCGTACACCCGGGTCTTGTACACGTCCTTCAGCACGGAGTAGCCGCCGATGGTGTCGCCGTAGAGGGTGGCGTACCCGACGGCCACCTCGGACTTGTTGCCGGTGGAGAGCACGATCCACCCGAACTTGTTCGACAGCGCCATGAGGGTCATGCCCCGGAGCCGGCTCTGGAGGTTCTCCTCGGTGAGGTCGGCGTCACGTCCCTCGAACGAAGGCGCCAGCATCTCCAGCAGGGCACCGTGGCCGGGCTCGATCGGGATGGTACGGAAGTCGGTGATGCCCAGGTTCTGCGCGAGCAGGGCGGCATCGCTCTTCGAGTGGTCGCTGGAGTAGCGCGACGGCATCGACACGCCGTGGACGTGGTCGGCACCGATGGCGTCGACGGCGATGGCGGCCACGAGGGTCGAGTCGATGCCGCCCGAGAGGCCGATGACCACATCGGTGAACCCGTTCTTCACGAGGTAGTCCCGGGTACCGAGCACGATCGCCCGGTACACCTCCTCATCGGGGTCGAGGTGCTCGGCGACCGAGGCCGGCAGCAGGGGCGCCTCGGACGAGTTCCGCTGCGCCTCCGTGGCCTCGATCTCCTCGCCCCGGGTCATCTCGATGGGCAGCAGCAGGTCGGTCGGCCGGCCGCGCGGGTCCAGCAGCCGCTTGCGGTAGACCGGCTCGATGTCGAGGTCGACGATCATGACGTCCTCCACGAACTGCGGCGACCGGGCGATGAGCGCACCCTCGGCGTCGAACACCATCGACCCGCCATCGAACACCAGCTCGTCTTGGCCGCCGACCTGGTTGACGTAGACCAGCGCGCACGAAGCGTCGGCCGCCCGGGTGGCCATCATCCGCTCGCGCCGGGCGAGCTTGCCCTCGGCGTAGGGCGAGGCGTTGAGGTTGACGATGAGCTCGGCGCCGCTGTCGGCCTGGTCGAGGATCGGTCCGGCCGGGTTCCAGGCGTCCTCGCAGATGCTGACCCCGACGCTGATGCCGCCGACGGACCAGAGCTGAGCGGCCTCGGCCCCGCGGGCGAAGTAGCGCGCTTCGTCGAACACGGCGTAGTTGGGCAGTTCGCGCTTGTGGTACACCCCGACGATCTCGCCATGCGCGCAGATCGCCGCCGCGTTCCAGAGGTCACGGCCGGCATCGACGAAGCCGACGACGGCGACGCAGTTGCGGGTCTCGGCCGCCACCTTCGCCACCGCCGCCTTGTTGTCGGCGATGAACCCCGGCTTCAGCAGGAGGTCCTCCGGCGGGTACCCGGTGATGGCGAGCTCCGGGAACACGGCCAGGTCGCACCCGGCGTCCTCGGCGGTGCGCAGCGCCTCGACGATCGCAGCCGTGTTGTGCTCGAGCGCGCCGACCCGGGTGTTGAGCTGGCAGCTGGCGATCCGAAGGCGACCCATCGGCAAAGTGTGTCACGGCCCGGCCGCGGCCACGCCGGTCGCCATCCCCGGACCGGACGCGCCGTCCCTAGGCTGGGGGCGATGGAGCTCATCACGCTCGCCCTGTCCGGTGGCCCGGCCCAGGTCATGGTCTCGGATCAAGTCGCCCGGACCGGCCCGCACGGGGTGCTCGGCGTCGACGTGGCCAGCCGCACGATCGACAGCCACCACTGGACGGTCGTGCAGCTGCTCCTCGACGACGACCACCCCCTGTTCGACCACGACCTGCTCGATGCGCCGGTGGTCGCTGAAGTGCGCACCCACGGCCACGCCGACAGTGGCGGGCCGGTTGCGCTTGCGCTCGAGCCGTTCGACCACGACGCGTTCCGCCGGCAGCTCCAGGCCGAGCATGGCGCCGGCGACTCCACCACCCGCGGCGTGCTCGTCCGTACCGGCGGCGAGCTGCCGCCCCCCTACGTCCGCCTGGCGTTCCTGCCGATCGAGCTGGCGGAAACCGCCGGTGCCGACCTCATCGTCCGCCGCACGACGGTCGCCGAACTGGTCGCCGGCGTGGAGGCCGCCTTCGCCACGGGCGACATCACCGACGACGAGCGCCGGGCCCTGCTCATCACCATCGAACAGCGCCACCCCACCCCCGCGGCGTGATCAGCGCCGCGAGCTACGTGGCGGCTACCCCGCCGTCGGGGTGCCCGCCGGGAGCCGGTCCTGCAAGGTGAGCGCAGCCACCAGCTCGCTGAGTGCTTCGGAGAAGTGCCGAAGGGGCGGAAGGTCATGGAGCCGCAGCGCCATGCCGTCGAGCACCGAGTTGGCCGGCCGGGGCGCGGCTCGGGGCGGGTCGAGGTCGGCCGTGGCGATGGGGTCCACTCGATCCGGGTCGTGCCCGGCGGTCTCGAGGATGGCCCGGGCGAACTCGAACCAGCTCACCGGACCGCCGTTGGTGACGTGGAAGGTGCCGGTGTAGCGACCTGCGACCAGATCGACCAGCGTCGCAGCGAGGTCTGCTGCCATCGTGGGACAGCCGCGCTGGTCGGCGACGAACGCGAGCCGCCGGTCGGGGTCGGCGGCCAGACCCAACACGGCGGTGACGGCGTTGCGCCCGTGCTGCCCACAGACCCACGAGGTGCGGACCAAGAGGTCGTCGGGACCCAGCTCGCGCTCGCCCGCCTCCTTCGATCGCCCGTACGCGGAAACCGGACAGGTGGGATCCCATTCGACGTAGGCGCCGTCCTTGGTGCCGTCGAAGACGTAGTCGGTGGACACGTGGCAGAGCCGGGCACCGACTTCACGGCTGGCGACCGACAGGTGACGCACCGCGAGGCCGTTGATGCGCATGGCCGTGTCGATGTCCGCCTCGGCCGCGTCCACGGCGTTGTGCGCAGCGAGGTTCACCACCGCGGTGGGGCGCAGCGCCCGCAGGGCATCGAACACCGCCTGGCGGTCACCGATGTCCAGTCGGCCGTGATCGCACGCGATGACGTCCCAGCCCGCGGCGGCGAACAGCGGTTGGATGTCGCGGCCGACCTGGCCACCAGCACCGGTCACCAGGACCGAAGGAACGGTCACCTGGCCCAGGCCGTGCCCTCGGCGACCGGGGCACGATCGAGCAGCGGTTCCCACCACGCCTGGTTGTCGACGTACCACTGGACCGTGTCTGCCATGCCCTGCTCGAAGTCGATCGAGGGGCTCCAACCGAGCTCGTTGCGGATCTTGTCCGCGTTGAGCACGTACCGACGGTCGTGGCCAGGCCGGTCCGGGACGGTCTCCTTCAGCGAGTGGGGGGCTCCGAGCGCGTCGAGCACGGCATCGGCGATTTCCTCGACCGTGCGCTCGACACCGGTGCCCACGTGATAGGTCTCGCCCTCGCGGCCGTGGTCGAGCACCAGGTCGATCGCCCGGCAGTGGTCGACGGCGTGGATCCACTCGCGCTGGTTCTTGGACGACTCGTAGATGGGGAGGGGTCGACCCTCGATCGCCCGGGTGGTGAACAGCGGGATGACCTTCTCCGGGAACTGGTAGGGCCCGTAGTTGTTGGCGCAGTTCGTGATCGAGATCGGGACGCCGAAGGTCTCCGAGTACGCCCGGATGGCGTGGTCCGCCCCGGCCTTCGACGCGTTGTACGGCGTGCGCGGTCGGTAGGGGCTCTCCTCGTGGAAGGCGGTGCCGTCGCGCAGCGGATCGCCCTCGAGCGGCAGATCCCCGTAGACCTCGCAGGTCGAGACGTGGTGGAAGCGCCCGATGCCGACCCGGCGAGCGGCCTCGAGCAATCCCTGCGTACCGAGCACGTTGGTGCGGAAGAACCGACCCGGGTCGACGATGGCCAGGCTGTTGTGGGACTCGGCCGCGAAGTTCACGATCACGTCGATCTCGTGCTCTCGCAGCACCGCCTCCACCTGGTCGGTGTCGCCGATGTCGCCCTGGACGAACACGTGCCGTCCGATCAGATCGTCGAGGCTGGACTGGTTGCCGGCGTAGGTCAGGAGGTCGAAGGCCACGACGTGGTCCTCGGGATGGACCGTGACCCGGTTGCGGACGTAGTTCGACCCGATGAAGCCGGCGGCGCCGGTGACGAAGAGGTTCATGAGCGGCGATCAGGTCCTGAGGCGGTAGTGGGGTTGAAGGGCAGGTTCGAGGGCGTTTCGGGCGGGGTTGGCCTGGTCCCGTGCCGACACGACCGGGTCGGCGACGCCCCAGTCGGCGGCGATGTCAGGATCATCCCATGCCACCCCGAGCTCATCGGCCGGGTTGTAGTAGCCGTCGACCAGGTAGGTGATGGTCATGTCGGTCACCGCCGCGAACCCGTGCGCCAGGCCAGGCGGGATGTAGACGCCACGGTGGTCGTGGACGCCGGACCCGGGCACCCCGCCCAGGTCGAACGCAAGGGTCGCGCCCTCCGTCGGTGACCCGGTGCGCAGATCGCTGAGCACCACCCGGGCCAGACCGAACGGCACGTACCAGTAGTCGGCCTGGTGGAGGTGGTAGTGCAGTCCGACGATGCTCTGGGCCCGACGGTCGCCACGATTGCCCTGGATCATCTCCCGGCCCCCCGGGAACCACGATCGGCGGTACGTCTCGATGAAGCACCCGCGTTCGTCGGCGTGCACATCGGGCGTGACGAGGACGACGCCTTCGATCACGTCCGATGGGGTGATGGTGGCCATGCCCGCTCCTACTTCTCGAGGTCGATCTGGCAGTGGTCGCCGACCATCAGTCGAATTCCCTGGGGCCGGCGCGCCGACCGAGACACCACCACATCTCGCCCGATGAGCGAGTCGATGAGGTGCGGGACGTTCTCGATGGTGCTGCCGGCGAGCACGATCGAGTGCTCGATCTCGGAATCGATGATCCGGCAGTCGTGGTCGATAGAGCTGAACGGGCCGATGTAGCTACGTTCGATCACGACGCCCGCCCCGATGGTGGCCGGTCCACGGATGACGGAATCGACCACGCGGGCACCGGCGGCGATGACGACCCGACCGTCGATCTCGGACGCCTCGTCGACCTCGCCCTCACAGGACGGCTCGAGCACCTCGAGCAGCAGGCGGTTCGCTTCGAGCAGCGGCGTGATCTTGCCGGTGTCGATCCACCAGCCCTCGATGATCTCCTGCCGAACGCGGTGGCCGTTGTCGATCAGCCACTGGATGGCGTCGGTGATCTCGAGCTCGCCTCGCTCCGACGGCTCGATGGACCGCACAGCGGTGTGGATGGTCTTGTCGAACAGGTACACGCCCACGAGCGCAAGGTCCGACGGCGGATCAGCTGGCTTCTCGACCAGTCGGATGACGGACCCGTCGGCATCCAGCTCGGCGACGCCGAAGCGCTGCGGGTCGGGCACGTGGGCTAGGAGGATCTGAGCGGCAGGGGGTGCGGCGGCGCCCGCCTCGAGCTGCTCGGGATCGCGGGCTGCGGCGAACCGCTGTGCGAACGAGGTGACCCCGTCCCGCAGCAGGTTGTCCCCCAGGTACATCACGAACTCGTCGTCGCCCAAGAAGTCCTTGGCGATGAGCACGGCGTGGGCCAGCCCCAGGGGGGCTTCCTGCGGGAGGTAGGTGACCGCAAGGCCCCAGGTGGATCCATCGCCGACGGCGCTGCGGATTTCATCGGCCGTGTCGCCGACGACGATGCCGACCTCCTCGATGCCGGCATCGGCGAGGTGACGCAGTCCCTGGAACAGGATCGGCGAGTTGGCCACGGGCACGAGCTGCTTGGCACCGGTGTGGGTGATCGGACGGAGCCGGCTGCCCGTACCGCCGGCGAGGATGAGCCCCTTCACGCCATGCCTCTCCACGATGGGTCTCGGAGCACGTGTGAGATCTGATCAGCGTGGAGGTGAGCCGAGCGCACGGCCGCAGCGACCTGCTCTACGTCAGCATCGGAGAGATCCCCGTAGTTCGGAAGCGACACGATCCGAGAACTGACCTGGTCGGTGACCGGCAGATCGACGGTCGCCACCTCGGCGTAGGCCCGCTGCCGGTGGACCGGCGGATCGAAGTAGTTCCGGGTTTCGATCTGCTCCGAGGCGAGCGCCGTGACCAGTTGATCGCGAGTGATCCCGAACACACCGGGGTCGATGGTCATGGAGACGTCCTTGAACGTGGATTCGTCGGCGGCGTCGACCGCTTGGAAGCGGACGCCCGGAAGGTCGCCGAGCAGGCGACGGTAGCGGCTCGCGATCGCTCGACGACGGGCAAGCGCCACGTCGAAGAGCACGAGCGACTCGAGGGCCATCGCCGCGTGGAACTCCGACATGCGGGCGTTGAGACCGGCGAAGCGGGTGTCGTAGTTGCCGGGATCGGCATAGTTGCGACCCAGGCGTACCCGGGCGGCGATCTCGGAATCGTTGGTCGCGACCAAGCCGCCCTCGCCGGCGACCAAGACCTTGGTCGGCGTCAGGCTGAAGACCTCGACGCTGCCGAAGCCGCCCACCGGCCGTCCGCTGACGGTGGTCCCCAGGGCGTGCGCCGCATCGAACAGGACCGGAACCTCGAACGAGGCGGCGAGCTGCTCGACCTGCAGCGGAACCGCTGGAGCGCCGAAGATGTGCGTGGGCATCAGGGCTGCGGCCCCGGCCAGGTGCTGGGCTGCGTGGTCGAGATCGATCTGGAAGGTGTCCGGGTCGCAGTCGACGAAGCGCGGCGTCCGGTTGTTCCACATGACCGCGTGGGCCGAGGCCGAGAAGGTGAAGCTCGGCAGCACGACGGGGCCGGGTCTCCCCTCGGTCAGCGCCTGCAAGGCGAGCATGAGCCCGGACGTGCAGGTGCTGACGGCAACCACGTGGGCGACGCCGAGGCGGGCTTTGATCCGCTGCTCGAGTTCCGCGACCAGCGGACCGTTGGTCAAGATGCCGCGGTCGTAGGACGGCGCCAGGCGGGCCATCACCGAGGCAAGCGGCGCGCGAGCCGGCCGGCAGAAGGCCAACGGCTGCTCGAACGCTGCCGGGCCCCCCAGGATGGCAGGCAGTTCCGGATCGCGACCGTGCGCAGGGCGTGCGACCACTGGCGGGTTCCAACTCATATGAGGTGGTACATCGACCTGTTGGAACACTCCCCCGAGCAGGTTCTCACCCTGACCGAATCGATCCTGGATCACGGGCGTCCCCTCGCCCTGATCCTCCCCCAGCTTGCTCAAAGAATCCCCTTCCCCTCGGACTTCCCCTGTTGCACATCGTCACAACCTGCGGCTCACTCACCCCTCTATCAAGCGACGCTACTCAATCGATGGTCCCCGTCCACCCAAATGCAGGGCCGTCGACCCAGAACCGCTGTGGGGGCGGACCCCCGGGCGTTCGGTCGGCGTCAGATCGATCTGCCAGCATGCCCCCCATGGCCCCCGCACCGACCGAGACGTCGAGCATCGGTCCGCTGCCCACCTTCTTGATCATCGGAGCCATGAAAGCCGGCACCACCAGTCTCTGGCGCGAGCTACGACGGCACCCCGACGTGTTCGTCCCGGAGGCCAAGGAGATCCAGTTCTTCTCGGACAAGCGGAAGTTCGGCACGGGTCTCGACGCGTATCGCTCCTTGTTCGCCGACGCGGGCGGACGGACCGCCATCGGCGAGGCCAGCACCGGGTACACCAAGTTCCCGCGTCCGGAGGACGTCGCCAGCCGAATCGCGACAGCCCTTCCGGAGGTGCGGCTCGTGTACCTGGTGCGGGAACCCCTGGCCCGCATCCGCTCGCACTACCTGCACTCCGTTCACAAGGGCCGCGAGGTGCGAACGATCGATGAGGCGGTCCGGGCCGCGCCGGCCTACCTCGCCGTCAGCCGGTATCGCACGCAGATCGACCAGTACCTCGCCGTCTTCCCGCGCGACCGCCTGCTGGTCATCACCACCGAGGACCTTCGTTCCCGCCGGGCCGACACCCTCTCGCAGGTCTTCGCGCACATCGGAGTCGAGCCGAGCGCCATCGGCAGCGAGCCGGTGGTCGACGTGCACCGGAGCGCGGACAAACGCCTCGACACGCCCTTGAGCGGAGTGGTGAAGCGGCTACCGGGTTACCGCCTGGCCGCCGATCGGGCCGGTGCGACGATCAAACGCCGCTACCGCAAGATCGCGACGACGGCCGTAACCGACGTCGTCGACACGACGCTGAAGCCGGACACCGTTGCTTGGATCCGTGCGGAACTAGACGACGAGGTCGCGGGGCTCCGGCCGTTCCTCCGCGACGACTGGGAGGGTTGGGACGGCTGGTCCGAGTCCTCGCGCGGTGCCGAGCCGCCGCTGGCCCCGTAACCTGCGGACGCCATGTTCCGACGCCTGCTCGCTCTGCTGTGCGCCAGCACGATCCTGGGCATCGCCGCGACCACGGGCGCCCCGTACGAGCGGGCCGCAGCTGATCTCCGCCAGACCACGCCCCCGATCGTGCAGGTGCAGAACTCGGTCGACCCCACGGGCTCCGTCGACGTCACCGCGCAACTGCGCGAGGCCATCGCATCGGTTCCGGCGGGGGGCACCCTGAAGCTGGCCCACGGTGCCCGCTACCTCGTCGAGGGAACGCTGCGCATCAAGCAGCGCGAAGGGTTCACCCTCGACGGCAACGGGGCCACCATCACCGCCACCACACCCCGCAGCGTCGGCGACAGCCACATCTGGGTCTACGGCGGCTCGGACATTGCGATCCGGGACCTCAAGATCGTCGGGGCCAACCCCGACGCCGGGATCGGCGAAGCCGCCTACCACGAGGACCACGAGACGGTCCACGGGATCCGGGCCAACGGGACCGCCGGGCTCGAGATCGACCGCGTGAGCGTCACCGACGTGTTCGGGGACTTCCTCTACGTCGGGCGAGACGACGACAAGAACTGGTCGAGCGACGTCTGGGTGCACGACTCCACGTTCGCCCGCAACGGCCGCCAAGGCCTGGCCTTCACGGCGGTCCGCCGGGTCGTCGTCGAGCGCAACACGATCAGCCAGACGCGACGCTCGACGATCGACCTCGAGCCCAACACCCCCTCGTGGGGTGTGGAAGACGTGCAGATCATCGACAACACGATCGGCCCGGGGCGGCTGCGGTTCATCGCGTCCCACGGCGGCGGTCCGGTCACCAACGTGGTCATCGCGCGCAACAAGCTCGAGGGCCACGTCCTGAGCGTCGACATCAAGCCGCCTGACCTGGACCGTCGCGCCGGGGTCTGGGTCGTCGAGAACACGAGCGACACGGAGGCAGCTCCACCCATCAAGATCATCCGCGTCGACGGCGTGGTGGTGCGCGACAACGTGCAGCCGGTACGAGCCGGTGGTGTGGCCGTGGACCTGCGAGGGGTGTGCGGCGATCTGGTGACGGGCAACGAGGTCGAGCCGTCGACCACCGAGGTCAAACGCAAGGGACCGGTCTGCGGCACCGCACCGGACGCCCAGCCACCGCCACCACCCGTCATCGCTGCCCGGGTCGAGGCGCTGACGAACCCCACCACCACCCGTCCGCCGCCGACCACGCGGCCGACGACCTCGCTCCCGAGCCCGTCGACGGCGCCAGCGACCGATCGCGACCAGGACTCCGACGGCGGCGACCCGGTCGCCCTCTGGGCGTTCGCCGCAGCGGTGCTACTGGTCGGCACGATCGTCGTGATCCGGCGACGGCGGAGCGGCGCACCGAGCGATGACGATCTCGATGCCGGGGGCGACGATCCGGAGCGCCCTCAGTCGACGAGCGACGCGAACCCCTCTTCATAGCGGTCAGCCGCTCGGGCCACGTCGAAGCGATCGGCGCGAGCACGCGCCGCAACCCGCATCGAGGCGAGCCTCTCGGGATCGCCGAGCAGGCCGATGAGGGCGGTGGCGACTGCGTCGACGCCCCCGGTGACCACGAGTCCCGTGACCCCGTCTTCGACCACCTCGGCCACGCCGCCGACCTCGAGGGTCACCACCGGGCATCCGGTCATCTGAGCCTCGATGAGCACGCCGGGGATTCCCTCGTGATCGCTCACCAGCACCAGGACGTCCAAGGCAGCCAGAACCGCCGCCACGTCGGTGCGCTCGCCCAGCAGCGAGACCGACCCCTGCAGACCGGCAGTGGCCACCTGACCCACGACTTCCTGGCGCAGCGGACCGTCCCCCGCCACCACGAGGTGGGCATCGGCTCCAGCGGCGCGGACAGCGGCGAGCAGACGCACCGCGCGATCGGGGCGCTTCTGGGGCACCAGGTGGCCGACCAGCCCGACCAGGGCCACGTCGGACCCGATGCCAAGCTCGGCACGCAGGGCCGCAGAGGCCCGCACTCGGTCCACACCGACGAAGCGCTGCGGCGCGCGGAAGTTCCCGATGATCCAGACCTGTTGGGTGCGACCGAGCCTCGACTGCTCGTCTCCGAGTTCCGCGGTGAGGGCCACGACGGCCGCGCACCGCCGGTCGATCCACGACCACCACCGTCGCCGCAGCGAGGACGCCCACAGCGACTCCGGCAGGTCCAAGATCCGCTGCCAGACGATGGGGGGGCCACTGCGCCCGCGAGCCAGCGCCACGACCGCAGCAGCTTCCCCGCCGTGTGCGACGACCAGGTCGGGGCGGACCCGGCGAAGCTCGCGGCGCATGCGCCAGGCCAGCGAAGGCAGCCGGTCCCCGCGACCGGACAGCACGGGCGCGCCCTCGACCGTGGATCCATCGAACGACGACCGGAGGGCGACGATCGGATCGTCGTGGCCACGACGATCCAGCTCCGCGGCAAGTTCGGCTGCGGCGGTCTCCGCCCCGCGCCGCTGGCTGCGCGCCACCACGTGGAGGATCCTCACGACCCGCATCCTCGCACGCAGGTACCCTTCCGGCGGTGGAGAGCGAAGCTGATCTCGATCGCGGCGACAGCCTGTTGGATGCGGATCAGCTCGATCCCGAGGCACGGGCGGCCGTCGAGCTCATCGACCTCGGATGTGGCACGGGCCGCAGCCTCCGCGGCGCTGCGCGTCGCTTCGGAGCACGGGGCATCGGTCTCGAACGCAACGAGCGGAAGGTGCGCATCGGTCAGGCCGAGGGAATCCCGATCTACCGGGCTGACCTGCTCGAGATGGATCTCGCCACCTTCCCCAACGTTCGCTACGTGACCATCGACAACGTCCTCGAGCACCTGCCGACCCTCGACGCGGTGGAGGACCTCGTCGCGGCGTCGGTCCGCCTGGCCAGCCACGTGGTCCACATTCGCCACCCGTCGTTCGAGGACGTCGACTACCTCGCAGACATCGGCCTGAAGCAGTACTGGACGGACTGGCCCGGCGTGCACACGGCTCCGGCGCGCATCGATCAACTGATCGCCATGGCCAACCGGGCCGGGGTGTACCGCGTCATGGTGCACCCGATCCGCCGAGCCATCGGGTCAACGGATCCGACGATCCTGCCGCTCGCGGCACCGCCGGGCCAGCACCGCAGCATCCGCTCACCGCGGTCGGCCCTCAAAGGCGTGTACCAGGAAGCGAAGCACGGACCGAAGCCCGACATCACCTTCGATCGTCCCGTGTACTTCGCCTTCGACATCTTGCTCGTGACCGGTCCCGACCTCCCGACCATGACCTATCGGGAAGATCCGGAGGTCGCCGGCGGGCGACCCTGGCTGACGTGGCCGGACGCGGGGCCGGCGCTCGACCCGGCCGGGACTCCTGACGCTTCGACGTCGGCCGCCGCAACACCCTGGCCGCAGGCTGCACCCGAGCCGATGTCGACCCGCGTCGTCCGCAAGGTGCGGACGACCGTGCGGCGCCCCCGCACGTGACCAGCCCGCAGCGCTCGGGTGCGCTGTTCGTGCTCGGGGCGACCACGGCCGGCCAACGAGGACCCGTCGCCTCCTGGCTGAGCACCGCGGGGTGGGCGGCGGCGGCCGAGCGGGTACTGGGTCGAGCGTGGATCGTCACGCCCGACGGCCCGGTGGACCCGGCCGGGGCGCGGAGCCGCGCATCGGGTCCCGAGCTGGCTTCGTCAGGTGGCGGAGGGGTCCGGAGCCGGATCCCGGCCACCCTCAAGACCGCAGTGAAGGACGTCCGCACCTGGAGGCGCGCCAGGGCGATGCGAGTTCCCGCCGGGCCGTGGGACGACACCGAGCTGGCGTTCGTCTGGCAGCGGCACGGGCTCTTCGAGACGGCGGGCATCGCGCACGCACGTTCGCTCGGGGTGCCATCGGTCCTGTTCGTTCCGGCCACCGTCATCTGGGAGGCGGAGCAATGGGGTGTGCACCGACCGGGCTGGGGGTCCGCGCTCGAGCGGATCGGGGAGTCGCCCGCACTTCGTGCCGCCGACCTGATCGCCGTCGGGTCGGACCTCGTGGCGGCTGAGGTCGAGCGCCTCGGTGCCGACCCGAGCCGGATCGTGGTGACCCCCACGGGGGTCGATCTCGAACCGTTCCTGACCACCGAGCCGGACCCAGCCCTGCGGACCCGCCTCGGCCTGGGAGACCGCTTCGTGGTCGGCTGGACCGGCAGCTTCCGCAAGTTCCACGGAGTCGAGCGAGCGGTCGACGCGCTCGTCGGCCTCCCGGACACCGTCCTCTTGTTGGTCGGTGATGGCCCGGAACGGCCACGGGTGGAAGCACACGCTCGAGCCTCGGGTGTGGACGTGGTCCACACCGGCACCGTCGCCCACGAGGACCTGCCCCCGCTGCTGATGGCCATGGACGTCGCCGTGGTGCTCGATCCGCCCACCGGCGCCTTCCACTACTCGCCGCTGAAGCTCGCCGAGTACCTCGCCGCGGGTCGGACGGTCATCGCCCCCGACGTTCCCCACCTCGCCGGACGGCTGCGGGACGGGGTGGACGTGGTCCTCGTCCCGCCGCACGATGCCCATGCCCTCGCCGCGACGCTCGCCGCGCTGCGCACCGACCCGGACCGGCGCCGGCGCATCGGCTCGGCCGCCCGTGAGGCCGCGGCGACAGGCTGGTCCTGGGACGATCAGGTCGAGCGGGTCCTAGCCGCGTTGCCCGAGCCGGCACCGAGTGGCCTGCACACGGCCGCGCCGTAGGGGAACATGCTCCCGTGACCCCGACGAGCGATCCTCACGAGCACATCGGCGCCATCGGCCTCAGCATCGTGGTGGTCGCGCACGACATGGCTCGAGAGCTGCCGCAGACGCTGCGCAGCCTCTCACCCCGCTACCAGCGCGATGTCGGCGTGGCCTACGAGGTCATCGTGGTCGACAACGGCTCACCGGTCCCGATACCGGAATCGGTGCTCGACCACGTCGGTGGGCCCGCTCGCCTCATCCGGCTGGACCCCGCCCCGTCGTCGCCGGCACGGGCCGCCAACACCGGCATTGCCGCGGCCGTCGGACCGCTCGTCGGCCTGATCGTCGACGGCGCCCGCATGGCCTCGCCCGGCCTGCTCGCCCAGGTCCTGCGCGCCGCTCGTCTGTCGGACCGAGCCGTGATCGCCACGCCCGGGTGGCACCTGGGCACCACCACCCACATGGAGGCCGCTGACCACGGGTACGACCAGTCGGTCGAGGACGCGCTCCTTGCGGAGATCGGCTGGGAGGCCGACGGCTACCGGCTGTTCGAGGTCTCGTCGTTCGCCGCATCCTCGGGCCGGGGCTGGTTCGGACCGATGGGCGAGAGCAGCGCGCTGTTCCTGCCCGCCGACCTGTGGGCGGAGCTCGGGGGGTTGGACGAAGCGTTCGCCCTTCCGGGCGGCGGCCTCGTGAACCACGATCTGTACCTCCGAGCCTGCGCGCTCGAAGGGTCCGAGCTGGTCGTGATCATCGGCGAGGGGACCTTCCACCAGATCCACGGGGGCGCGGCGACCTCGCGCCGCTTCTCCTTCGAGGAGATGCAACTCGACTACGAAACGATCCGCGGGGTGCGACATCGCCCGCCCGACCGCCCGCCGCTCTACCTCGGGTCGGTTTCCGAACCCGCGTTCGCGCACCTCCAGCAGTCGGTGCGCCTGGCCTCGGAGCGCCGGGAGCGCCGACGGCGCGCCGAACCCGAGGCGCCGCAGATCTCCTGAATTGCCGGACGGGCACTTCTGCCCGCGCCTTCGACGCCCGGCGTGCAACAATGCCCGGATGCGCACGCTGAAGAGGACTGCTCTTGTCACCATGGTCGCCGGACTCGCGCTCGCCAGCGGGGCCTGCAGCTTCGGGGGCAGCGACGCTGCCAAGGCCACGACCACCACAACCACGGTTGCGGTCAGCAAGCCTGGGGGCAAGGGCACGAAGAAGGCCGAGGTCGCCGCCTACTGCAAGGCCTACGCGCCCGTGGCGGCGAAGGCGAGCCTCACCGACCGCAAGACCACGGCGGCCACGGTAGCCCTCGTGAAGCCGGTCGTGTCCGCGGCTCCGACCGCCATCAAGAAGGACGCGCAGTACGTGTACGACGCGCTCACCAAGCTCGCCGCCGCTCCGGATGACAAGACCTTCGGCGATCAGAAGGCTGTGGTGCTGAGGGCGAAGGAGATGAGGAAGGCGTACGTGCGCCTGAGCTACTTCAACGCCAAGAACTGCGCCTAGACCCAGCTCCGCACCCCTGCGGCACGTCCGCCTCGCCTGAGGAGCCTTCCCTCGCATGTTTCCCTTCTGGGAACCGGTCATCGCCCCCATCCTCGAAGCGGCTGAGGTGGGTCGTGTCCTCGAGATCGGCGCGCTCCGCGGCGAGAACACCGTGCAGATGCTCGAGGACCTCGGCGCCACGACCGAGCTCCACGTCGTCGACCCGGTTCCGGCGTTCGATCCCGCCGATCACGAGGCCCGGTTTCCCGGCCGCTACGTGTTCCACCAGGCCCTGAGCCTCGAGGTCCTGCCCAAACTGCCCCCCATGGACGCCGCGCTCATCGACGGCGATCACAACTGGTACACGGTCTTCAACGAGTGCCGGCAGCTGGCCGAGGTGTCACGATCCGCAGGTGCCTCCTTGCCGATCCTGATGTTCCACGACGTCGGATGGCCCTACGGACGGCGCGACCTCTACTACGCGCCCGAGCAGATCCCCGCCGAGTTCCGCCAACCGCATGCTCGACAGGGCATGGCGCCGAACCGCTCGAAGCTCAAGCCACGAGGCGGGCTGAACCCCTCGATGTGGAACGCGACCCACGAGGGTGGTCCACGCAATGGCGTCATGACGGCCGTCGACGACTTCGTCGCCGGCCACGACCGGCCGTTGCGCGTCATCGTGCTGCCGCTCTACTTCGGGCTGGCCATCGTGGTCGAGGAGCAACTGCTCGAGGCCAAACCTCGCCTTCGAGCCGCGCTCGACCGGCTCGAGACCGCCGGGGTGAAGGACCAGCTCATCGCGCTCGGCGAGACGATGCGACTGCGGTCGATGATCTTCCAGCACGGGATCGTCACGCAGCGCGACGAGGATCTCGAGCGGCTCGCCCACCGGTATCTGGCCGTGCTGAAGGGTTCACTGCTGAACGAGCACTACTTGGAGAACGAAGCACGCCTGGCCACGCTCACCCGGGCCGCTACCCGGGCGCAGCCCGTCGACGCGGAGCAGCTGCGAGATCCCGAGCGCTACGACAAGGACGCCTTTGCTCGGTTGCGCCAGACCCGGACCGTCGGCCTCTCGGCCGACCGGGAAGCGCAGGGCGCCTTCGTGCCCTACACCGACATGGGCCGCCTCCGCCTCGATCACCTCGAACGGGTCCTCGACGAGGTGCGCACGGCAGAGATTCCCGGTGACGTTGCCGAGTGCGGTACCGGACGGGGCGGTGGGGCGCTCTTCGCACGGGGGTACCTCGAGGCCTGGGAGATCGAGGACCGGCTTGTGTGGGTTGCCGATCGGTTCCGAGCGTCTGTGCCACCGGCCCTCCGCCCAGAACTGACCACCAGCCTCGACGACCTCCAGCCCGACCTCAACATGGTGCGCGACGGCTTTGCGCGCTTCGATCTCCTCGACGACCGGGTCCGCTTCCTGCAAGGCCCGCTGACCAGCACCCTTCCCGATGCTGCGATCACCGACCTGGCCGTGTTGCGGATCTCGGGACGGCTCGGCTCCGAGGTCGGCGATGCGCTCGACCACCTCTACGAGCGGGTGGTCGATGGCGGCTTCGTCTTGGTGGATGCCGGCGGCACCCCCGGGGCCCGCGACGCGGTCGACGCGTTCCGTGCCCGGCGAGGGATCGCCACCCCGATCGAGCAGGTCGACGCCGGTCTCGTCCAGTGGCGCAAGGCCGGTGGCGAAGCATCGGTCAAACGGTCCGAGCCGTCGGCTGCTCCGGTCCGCGCTCACCCGCCGCTCGCGCCCGACGCCCCGGCAGAGGCGATCGACCTCACCGTGGTCGTGGTCTTCTACAACATGGCTCGCGAGGCGCCGCGCACGCTCCACGCGCTCTCGCGCAGCTACCAGCTGGGGCTCGACGATCGCAGCTACGAGGTCATCGTCGTGGAAAACGGGTCCGATCCCGATCAGCGCCTCGGTGAGGACTTCGTGCATTCGTTCGGCCCGGAGTTCCGCTACATCGACATGGCTGATCGAGCGGAGCCGTCACCGGTCGCCGCCCTCAACGAGGGGATCCGTGCCGGCCGAGGCGACGTGTTCGCCCTCATGATCGACGGCGCCCACATCGTCACCCCTGGCGTGCTCCGCTACGGCCTCCTCGGCATCTCCTCGTACCGCCCCGCCATCGTTGCGACCCAGCAGTGGTACGTCGGGCCGGGCCAGCAGGGCGACGCCATGGACTCGGGCTACGACCAGGCGTACGAGGACCGGCTCTTCGAGGGCATCGAGTGGCCCTCGAACGGCTACCGCCTCTTCGACATCAGCCACTTCGTCGGTGACCGAGACTGGTTCGACGGACTGTGGGAGTCCAACTGCCTCTTCGCATCTCGACGACTTCTGCAGCAGGCGGGCGGCTTCGACGAGAGCTTCTCGATCGCAGGCGGTGGGTACGCCAACCTCGATCTGTACGAACGACTCGGCTCGACCGCTGGGGTCCGGGTGGTCACGATGTTGGGCGAAGGGTCGTTCCACCAGGTGCACGGGGGAACCACCACCAACCAAGGAGATCACGAGGAGCGGCGCCGTCGGGTCTTCTCCTACGGCCAGCAGTTCGCGGACCTCCATGGCCGGCCGTTTCGCGGACCGGGCAAGCCGATCCACTACGTGGGGGCCATGACCACGACGTCCGCACGCCGGACCAAGGCCCGTCGCATGGGCGCCGAGGCGTTCGTCCGTGGACCCGCAGCCCACGGGCCCGACGGTCGCCCCGAGGAACCGACGCCGGTCGCCGACGAGCTGAAGGTCGGCTTCGTCGATGCGGTGTGGAACAACCTGCCGTGGCGCCGGACCTCCTGGCTCGGGCGTCGCGTCGTGAACGCGCCCACGGACCTGCTCGCCTACCAGGAGATCATCGCCAGCACGAAGCCGGGCTGGATCATCGAAACGTCTACCGGGTCAGGCGCCCGAGCGCTCTTCCTGGCGTCCATGTGCGACCTGACCGGACACGGCCAGGTCCTGTCGATCGACCATCGCACGGTCGAGGACCGACCGCAGCACCCGCGGATCACCTACCTGCTCGGCCGGCCGACCGAGGAGCACATCGTCGCCGCAGTGCGCGAGCGCGTGGGCCCCAACCCGAACGCGTTCGTGATCCTCGGATCCCGGGCGAACCGGCGAGGCACCATCAAGGAGTTCGAGACCTACCGCGACCTCGTCGCGCCCGGCGGCTACGTGGTGGTCGAAGACACCATCGTGAACGGCCATCCCGTCTGGCCCGGCTTCGGACCTGGGCCGGCCGAGGGCGTCAAGGGCATCTTGAACCGAGATGGCGACTTCGTCGCCGACCCGACCATGGAGAAGTACTCGCTCACCTTCAACCCGGGCGGCTTCTTGAAACGGGTGCGCTGAGTGTCACCATCGCCGACCCCACGACGCATCGGCTACGTGCCCGCGTTCGACGGCCTTCGGGGGGTGACCGTGGTCATCATCATGATCGGGCACATGGCCGTGCTCTGGAACGTGGGCCGCCTGCTCGTGATCCCCGGCGCGTACATCTCCCTCGACAGCTTCTTCGTGCTGAGCGGCTTCTTGATCACTGCGCTCCTCCTCAAGGAAGAAGGCCTCAAGGGCGGCATCTCGTTCGGTCGCTTCTACGCCCGCCGAGCGCTCCGGCTCTTCCCGGCGCTCGCCGTCTTGTTGATCGCCTACGTGATCTACGTGGCCCTCGCGGGGTACCCCGTGGCCACGCCCCCAGGGTTCGAGCTGAAGATGCTCGCATCCATCGTCTTCTACTTCTGGAACTGGCGCATCGCCTTCAACGCCCCCGAGTCGTTCTTCTGGCCGCCCGGCCTCAAGCACCTGTGGTCCCTCTCGGTGGAGGAGCAGTTCTACCTGGTATGGCCGGTGGTCGTCGGCGTGGTGCTCACGGCCCGACGCCGGTTGTGGATCAACGTCGCGGCGATCGGGACCGCCATCGTGGCGATCGGGATCCACCGACACCTGCTCTACGACGCCGGCCGGAGCACCTATTCGCTCTACCACCGCACCGACACCCGAGCCGACTCCTTGCTGATCGGCGCCCTGCTCGCCCACCTGTGGGTCAAGGGAATGGTGCCGCGACGGTTCGTGGCTGCGATGGCGTGGGTCGCCACGGCGTTCTTGATCTGGTGCCTCATCTTCACCGAGCCGTACGACCCGGTGCTGTACCAGTGGAGCCTGTTCACGGTGATCGGCGTGGCGTGGGCGATCGTGGTGCTGGCGATCTTGGAGCACGTCTGGGTGGGCAGCCGCCTCTTCGAGGTGGGAATCTTCTGCACGCTCGGCGAGGTTTCCTACGGCCTCTACCTGTGGCACCTGCCGATCTACGTCGCCGTCGCCCAGGCGAACACGGGGTGGCCGGTCATCGTCGAGATCGGCGTCGCGCTGGCGCTCACGGCGGCCGCAACCTGCGCGTCGTGGTTCTTCATCGAGCAGCCGTTCCTGCGACTCAAGGACCGGCTCACACCCTCGGTCAGCCGGGCCGCACCCGACCCCGCTCCGACCACCGGCACCTGACGCCCCACCGGGTGCACAGGTAGTCTGGCCACCCATCCAAGGGGGGACCGTGGCTGACGACGACCAGCGATTCTTCATCGCTCACATGCAGAAGACCGCGGGCACCTCGCTGCGGGACCGCTTTCGCAACCACTTCCCCATCGAGGCCATCTACCCGAACGCGAGCGACGGCAACGATGCGCGCCTGTCCGTCATCTCCGTCGACCATCTCCTCGCCCAGTGGGCGGTTCGCGGCGACGAGATCCGCGTGCTCACCGGCCACTTCCCGCTCAGCGTGCTCGACCGCATCGATGCCGAGTTCGTGACCGTCTCGGTCCTTCGTCCGCCCGTCGAGCGAACGCTCTCGTACCTGCGCCACCAGCAGAAGATCAACGTCGAGGACCGCGACAAGTCGCTCGTCGAGATTTACGACGAACCGTTCCGGTTCGAGGCCATGA
This sequence comes from Acidimicrobiales bacterium, assembly GCA_046594195.1. Lineage (GTDB taxonomy): Bacteria > Actinomycetota > Acidimicrobiia > Acidimicrobiales > Iamiaceae > Aquihabitans. The sequence continues at coordinate 22,670 of JBKJPY010000029.1, forward strand.
TCGTGAACCACATGACCCGGACGCTCGGCCTGCGCGCCGAGGACTACGGAGATGCCGGTGTGCTCACCACCGTGCCCTACGACGACGCGCTCCTCGAGCGGGCCAAGGCGGCGCTGGCCGGGCTGGACCTGTTCGGGCTCCAGCCGTACTTCGAGGACTTCTGCGCCGAGCTGTCGGCCCGCTACTCGCTCACGCTGGGCGACCCCGTGCGGTCGAACACCACCGAGCCGGGCGATGCACCGCCGGAACTGATCGAGCGCATCGTCGCCGACAGCCCGCTCGACCTCGCCCTCTACGACTACGCGGAGGAATTGTACGCCGCTCGTCGAAGCAGTTGGCTCACGTGAGCGGTGCGGACCCAGCGTCCTCCCGCCCGGTCGGGCAGAATCACGACATGACTGCCACCGAGGCTGCCCCCGCTTCCTCCGCCCGCGCCGTGCTGCTTGACACCGCAGATCGGCGGCAGTCCGAGGGGGATCTGCTCGGTGCCATCGACGCCTTGTTCGACGCGAACCGCATCGAACGCGACCCCGAGGTGGAGTTCCGGCTCACGAACCTGCGACACGAGGCATTCGCCACCCTGCCCCGTCACCACGATCTCGGCGCGTGGCCGCCGGCCCTGCCGGATGCCCAGCCAGGCCTCGACGAGTCCGGTCCCATGCCGGAGATCGCGGCCGCCGACCTGACCGTAGACGCCATGCGGCGGGCCATCTTCGGCCACGGGAGCCTGATCGTGCGCGGCTTCCTCGATCCCTCCACGGCCGCAGAGCTCCGCGAAGGCATCGATCGGGCCCTGGGCCTCGAAGACGGAATCGAGGTCACCGAGAAGCCCGAGGCGCCCTGGTACCAGCCGCTGCCGCTCCCGCCCGAGGAGCGCGTCACCTTGGGACGGCGCTGGGTCAAGGCCGACGGAGGCGTGCTGTTGGCCGACTCGCCCCGCCTCCAGTTCACGTTGCTGGAGGCCTACCGCTCCGCCGGCCTGCTCGACCTCGTCACGGGCTACCTCGGCGAACGGCCGTCGCTGTCCGCGAACAAGTCGACCCTGCGGCGCGTCTCGCTCGACAAGGAAGCGGGGTGGCACCAAGACGGAGCCTTCCTCGGTACCGGCATCCACGCGCTGAACATCTGGCTCGCCCTGACCCATTGCGGCGATGTGGCTCCGGGGATGGACATCCTCCCCCGCCGCTTCGAGGAGATCGTGGAGACCGGCACGGGGGGCTCGTACTTCGATTGGGGCGTCGGACCCGCCGTCGTCGAACGGCTCGCCGCCGACACGCCCATCGTGCGTCCCGTCTTCGACGAGGGCGACCTGTGCCTCTTCGATGAGATGTTGTTGCACTCGACGGCCATCGACGAGGCCATGACCGAGGTCCGCTACGCGGTCGAGGCCTGGTGCTTCGGACCCTCGGCCTATCCCGACGGCCAGGTGCCGGTGGTCTGGTGACCACCGCCGATGCGACGATGCCAACCCTTCGGGGCGCTCGCGCCCTCGAGGAGCAGGGTCGGTACCGCGAGGCGCTCGTCGTCGCTACCGCCGCCAACCGCATCGCGCCTGAGACCCGTCTGGAGAAGTTCCTCGTCCGAGTTCGACACGAGGCGTTCGGAAAGCTGGCGCACCCGGCCCCGTTGGTCGCTCCGGCTCCGATCCAGACCGATGCACCGCCGCCGAATGAGCCCCTTCCTGCCCTGAGCCCCGCTGAGCTCACCCCCGAGCGCTTGCATGCCGGGTTGGCCCGCCACGGGTGCGTGTGGGTGAAGGGCCTGGTCCCACCGGCGCGCGTCGAGCGGCTGGTCGCTGGCATCGACGCCGCCCTGGCCGGGTGCGATGCCTTCCTCGCCGGTGCAGCCCCGGCTGAGACCGCTCCGTGGTTCTCGCCGTTCAAGCCGGTGCCGTCCGAGGACGGCTACCGCATCGGCGGCCGAGGGTTCATGCGCGAGGCCGGCGGCGTCTGGACCGCAGAATCCCCGCGGATGCTGTTCGAGCTGACGGAGCTGATCGACGACCTCGGCATCGGCGACCTCGTCACCGCGCACCTCGGGGAACGGCCGGCGTTCTCGGCCAACAAGTGCACGCTGCGCCGGGTACCGGTGGACACCTCGACCGACTGGCACCAAGACGGTGCCTTCCTCGGGCAGGACATCCGCTCGGTGAACCTGTGGATCGCGCTCAGCCACTGTGGCGATGTAGCCCCCGGGATGGACATCGTGCCTCGACGCGTGGACCACGTCGTGCCCACCGGCACCGAGGGTGCCATCTTCGATTGGTCGATCGCGCCAGAGGTCGTCGCCGAGGCAGCAGAGGGCACGCCGATCCTGCGCCCGGTGTTCGAACCGGGCGACGCCCTGCTCTTCGACCACTTGTTCATCCATCGGACCGCTGCGGAGCCGACCATGGCCCACGAGCGCTACGCCATGGAGACCTGGATGTTCGCGCCGTCGTCCTATCCCAAGGGCCAGATCCCGATCATCTACTGATCGCTGCGATCCGGCTCGGCGGCCGTGCCTTCCTCTGCGTCGGTGGCTGGAGGCTCGATGACCTCCGGTGGGGCTGCGGAAGCTTCCCCGGCACCCACCCTCGACGTGTCGCCCCGGCGACGCACGACGATGGCAACGGCAACGGCAACGGCGACCACCACGACACCGAGGGCCACGAGGAGCCCTACTGGTGCGCCGGCGCCATCGTCATCGCCGCTGGTGCTCCTGGGGGTGCTCTTGGAGGCATCCGTGGTCGTGGTGGCGGAAGGATCGACCCCGTTGATGGGCTTCACCTTGCCCTCGAACGCCTCGATCATCCGGGGGACCCCGACGGCCCAGTCGTTGGGCGCGGACCGGACCCAGACCTGGGAGTCGACCGCGGCGTAGCTGAGGGCGAACGTGGAGGGTTGGGCGGAGTTTGCCAGCCCGTAGGTGATCTCGACCTGGCACACCGGTGCCGAGGCCGGCGGGCTACCGGTGTTCAACTTCCCGAGCGTCATCGCCCCGGCCGTCACCTCGAAGAACGCAGCTGCGTGGACGAGGTCCCACGTGGCCGTCGGCTTGCCCGGGCAGGTCGAGGTGGCCCTGTAGACCCGGATGCCACCCTGGAGCTCGGAGAACTCCTTCGGTTGGCCCGCGCCGGAGGTGGTCGCCCCCGGGCCGGTCGTCGTGGACGTGTCGTCGCTGGCGCTGGCAGGACCGCCGATCACGAGCGATGCAGCTGTGATCCAGCAGGCGAGGCCGAGCAGAGCGAGATGACGACGGGACACGATCGGGGACTCCTTGGGTATGCGACGTGGTGGGAGGCCTCGCCGAGCGACTGCCGTCCCATGATGACGGAAAACGAGTGAAGGGGGCGGTTTGGCAACCGCCCCCTTCACCACGGATCTACCGAAGGCCCGAGGGCCGGCGGGGCACTACGGGGTCTGGCAGGACCCGACAACACCGTTCAGCGCCGGAGGAGCTGTCGGTGCCGGGATGTTGCACGTCTTGGTGATGGTTCCCCAAGAGGTGTGACCGGCGCCAGCGGGCGTGCCGTCGACCAGCTTGGCAACGACACCCGTCTGAGCCGCAAGGGCCGGGTTGAGGTAGCGGAACTGCGCCGTCGAGGGACGCCCGATGCCCGTGGCGGTTGCGTTCTGGCTTGCGACCACCGGAGCGACCGTGAACGAAGACAGCACGTTCGTGGTACTGGGAGACCCGCACTTGGCGAGACCGGTGGGCAGGAACGGCCACACGATGTCGTAGTGAGGAGCCGCAATCGCCGCATCGGTCGGAGTCTGGACGACGTAGGCGGCGAACACCAGGGTGGTGGTGAACACGATCTGGCCGATGACCTTCTGACCTGCCGGGATGGCCTGGATCAGGCCGCCCGTGGCGAACGTGCCGGGGTTCCGCCACTGGCCCTGCAGACCGAAGCCGGTCGGCACACCAGATGCGCAGCTCTGGGCTCCAGGGCTGATCCCGGGCGAGAGGGCCAGGGACACACCGAGGTTCATGATAGCCGAGCCGTCAGCCGGCGCCGTCGCGTTGGGCTTGCCGATCACGATGGGCGACGCCGTGGCCTTGGCCGTCATGGCGGCGCTCACCGTTGCGGTGGTTGCCGAGGGCACCGTCACGATGGTGGCGCCAGCAGGAATGCCGGTGCCCGTGACGGGAAGGCCGATGTCGGTGGCCTCGAACCCTGCGCCCGCTGCGGTGATGAGCGTGGTGCTCTGCGTGGCCTGGACGGTGCGGGTGGTGCTACCCGGTGCGTTGTTGGCGATGTTGATGACCTGCGCCGTGCAGGCGTAGAGCGGTGTGGCGCCACACGCAAGCGTCGTCTGGCTGAGCACGATCGAGGTGGTGCTGGGCCGCGAAGCGATCGTGGTGCCCGGCTTGATGTTGGTGCCGGTGATCGTCTTTCCGACGTCGGAGGTCAGGAACTGAGCCGTCGCGGACGTCATGCCGGTTCCACCCGACGTGGTGTGGACGGCATCCTTGACCGAGCGGGACGTGCTGTTCTCCAGCGTGATCACCGTGCCGATGGGCAGGGTGCCGGCGGGAACCGCCGGGGGACCGACGACGGCAGGCGGCAACGGGACGTTCATGACCGCTTGGGTCGCGCTGGTGACGGTCTTGATGAAGGCCCGGGGAGCGATACCAGGGTTGGTGGTCGGCTTGCCGGAAACGGGGCGGCCGACGTCAGCCGACGTGAACTTGGCTCCCGTCGCGGTGATGGTGTTCCCACCCGCCGCCGTGGCGGTCGTGACGGTGAAGGTGCGGGCGCCGCCGACGTGGTACGAGACGTTGGCGAAGTCGTGGAAGGTCTGCGCGGTGGACAGCTCGTTGGCTGCGCCAGCGGCGTTGGTGAACAGGCAGGACCAGTTCAGCGAGCTCTGGCTGGCTTGCGCCGCCGGGAACTCGGAGATCTGGCAAGCAGATGTGGATGCAGATGCCGGCAGCGGTGAGATCGCAAGCGCGGTCACCGTCGCCATCACTGCGATGCCAGCTCCGAAGAGCCGTCGTGCTTTCATGAAGTATTCCCCTGTGGTTCATGGCCTGCGCGGGATGCGAGACCCCCCCGACTCGCCTCACCCGCTTGGGGCAGCTGAGAAACCAGTCAGGGACAGGACGCTACAGGTGTGACGGCTATCACGCAACGCAAATGGTTTGACGATTCCCTATTCGGGGTATTTACGCCGGCTCTCCCAGAGGGCGCAGGCGTGCTCGTAGAGCGCGACATCGTCGGCATTGTCCGCGGCGATGCGATCCCGGAAGGCAGGGGACACGGCGACCGACTCCGTCGTGTTGGCCCGCACCGGCGCTCCGAGGTCCCAGCCGAAGCGCCGGCTGAGCTCATCGCAGAACGGCTCGAAGTGATCTTGGACGCCGACCACATCCACGCCGTCGAGCGCCCGCTTGGCCCGCTCGAGCCGTTCCGGGGTGAACTCGACGCGCGTGAGCGCGTCGGCGACCATCTCCTCCGGCGTGAGGGAGAACATCTTCACCATGTGGTTGTGGATCAGCCCGGCGAACCGGAAGTCATCTTCGTAGATCGCTTCGAGCGGCAGGTCGCGGTCCGCAGCGCTGAGCTTCTTGTGGTGGCGCAGGTACGACAGGGTTCGTTCCACGGGGTCGCGCAGGACCGTGAAGGTCGTGAAGCCTCCGCCGAGTAGCTCGGTCGTGCACAGCGGGAAGTGACCGGTAATGACCTGGATCTGATCGCCCCGGACCCGCATCCGCTCCACGAGGTCCGCGGTGACGAGCACGGCGTTCGGGGGACGGCCATCAGATTCGTCCGGGTAGATCGCCTCGTCGGGGAACTGCCGGCGGAGCCGGGCAAGCAACGCCGTGCCGGCCGTCTTCTGGAGGTGGACGAAGAAGAAGCGCTCCCCTTCGGTCACTTCACCCGCTTCAGGTAGCCGCCGGGGTTCAAGGTGAGCGCGTACTTCTCCATCGAACGGTCGACGATGAACTCGCCGTGGGTGACGAGGAGGTGGTTGAGCGCCTCGGCCGGCCCGGCACCGAATCCGGGCCACACCGGGCGTCCGTTGACGACCGTCTCCTCCATCACGATGTAGGAGTCCACGGGGACGAACGGTGCGTAGGCCTCGAACTCGGCCATCATCTGCTGCTTGCGACCGCGCGTCCCCAGGACGACCAGACCCTTGGGATCGGGTCCGGTGATGGCACGCACCTGGGCGACCGCGTCCGGGGTGTGCGCCGCTCCGGTGACCACCGTGACCCGTGGGTGATCGATGTCGTCGGCAGGGTTGCGACCGATCGTGATGACCTGGCCGTGATCGAGCAGGTCGCAGATGGACGCCAGGAACAGCGCGCGCCCACCGTTGCCCGTCCCCGTCTCGATGATCACGTCCGGACGCACCTTGTAGATGAGCTCCTGGTACGCGATCAGGTCGGTCGGGGCCTTGCGGACCTTGCGCCCCATCCACACGCTCTGACGCCAGGCCAGGTTGTGCCAGTAGGCCTCGACGAATGCGTTGCGCAGCTCGTCGGGAATGGCGATGGCCTTGTCGGGCAGGCCGTCGGGGCCGGTGTGGGCCGGCGTCGGGGAGAACATCTCGGTCGACATCCGCCGAGCGCGGGTACGCCGCGAGGCGATCACCTGCAGGCCCCCGACGTAGTGGAAGGGCTTTCCGGGACCGTGGAAGGTGCGGCCCCGGGTGTCCTTGTAGTGCGAGCCGTAGGAGAAGACCCGACGGCGCCGCTCCTCGTCGTCGTGGAGGTTGGTGGTGGTACCGCCGTGGAACTGGTGGAAGCTCCCCTCGCCGAGGATGCTCGCCATCTTCACGCCGGGCGATTCCGCTAGGCGCTCCCAGAAGTCCAGGTTGGCGTACCCCGCACCCGGCATCGAGAAGCTCTCGTCGAAGCCGCCGATCTGCTCGAGCAGTTCCCGGTCCACGAAGATGCAGTTGCTCTCCTGCATGCCGTCGAACCAGTCGCGCTCGCCGATGAAGTGGCCGATCTCGAAGAGGCGGTACCCGTCGACGGGCCACGCGATCTTGTCGAACAACTCGTCTTCGACCGTCTGGTCGTAGCCGTGGTTCATGGCGTCGCCCTGTTGGCCCGGCCCCACGTACCACTGCTGGGTGGCAACGATCGCGGGACGGTAGGTCGTGAGGCCGGAGACGCCGTGGCGGAGAACACCCGGCGTCAGCACGTGGGCTCCATCGATCATCAACGCCACGTGACGACCACGCGACCGAGCCAGGCCGGCGTTGAGCGCCACGGTCGGCGACGGGGTCGCCTCTTCGCCCATGTCCAGGTAGTGGAACTCAGGGCCGAATCCCTCGACGTAGTCGGCGCCGAGCGCCTGTCCGGGTTCCGAGCCGTTCTCGACCACGATCACCTCGTAGTCGAGGCCGTCCACGTCGATCTGGTAGTCGCGGGTCAGCGAGCGCAGCGTGCGAGCCGCCTCGCGCTTCATGTTGTAGAAGACCACGATCACGGAGAGGTCGATCGGGTCGGCGGTCGGCTCCACCAAGGGGATCCGGTTCAGCGGAGCCGTCGACGGCGGGGCGATGGCTGATCCGTCGGTCTCGCTGCGGCGCCACGTGACCCCAGACCAGTCGACCTGCTCGAGGGGGGCCGTCACGGCGGTGGCGGAGCGGAACGCGTCTACGGCTGCCGCAACCTCGGGATCGACGTAGTCCTCGATGATCACGAAACCGCCGACGGCGATGCGGTCGTACAACCGGCTGAGGACGTCTCCCACCTCGGCACCGAGACCTCGGCCGATGCGGACCAGGGCCAGTTGTTCGATGGGGGCATCGACGAGGCTGTGCGCGATCTCGCCTTGGACGAACCGGACCCGCTCGTCGAGCAGACCGAAGTGCTCGAACCCGTCACGCACCTGGTTCACGTCGGGCAGCAGGTCCGTCACGTCGCCATCATCGATGGGCTGCGGGGCAGCCTCGCCGTCCGCGGCACGGAACTCGTCGACCACCCACACGGTCCGATCGTGGATGCGGTTGACGTCCAGCTTGTGGATGTCCAGGTAGCCGCGCAGGAAGATCCCCACGCCGCCTCGCCCGGTTGAGATGTCGGCGACGTCGCCGGGGATCCCCTCGGCGTAGACGACGTCCATCGCCTGCTCGATCTGGTCGAGCCGGGTACGGCCGATGTCGGTGTACGGGAAGAACGCCGTCGGGCCCTGGCCGTCGGCGACCTGCCCCATGTTGCGCGCCAGCTTCAGGCGGCGCCACAGGTTCTTCATGTGTCGTACCGGGTCGCGCAACGAGCGCGTGTCGATCCCTCGCTTGCCCACGACGGTGTCCAACAGGTACTTGATGCGGAGCTCGTTCTCCAGGTAGTGCTCGTTGAGGAGCGAGCCCTTCAACAGGTCGAGGTACCGGTTGAAGGCGTGGTCGATCGTGCGATCCTTCAGGTCGAAGAAGTTCTGATCGAAGATGACCGCTTCGAGCCGCGTCTTCTCGCCCAGCTCGAGCAGGCTGCGCTGGCCCCGTCCGCTTTCCAGCGCGCGCATGACCTCCGCCAGCTCCGCGTTCTCATCGAGCAGCGCCTGTTCGATGATGATGGCGAGCCCGAAGTAGATGGGGATCACCACGACCTTGAGGTCGAGGTCGTACTCCTCGACCCAATCCTCGTAGCCAGTTCGCACGCCGTTGCGGGGGCCGCCCTCCATTTCGGCGTTGGCCATCTGCTTGTTCATCCCGCCGCCCGGCAGCAGCGCCCGGCGCCCGGGTCGCATGCCCTTGTGCTGGTACGGCTGGCGGAACTCGGCGGGGATCTGCTCGGGTGCGTAGTAGAGGTCCCGTCGGCCATAGGGCCAGCACACGTCGTGCAGGATCATGATCGGGGTCCGAGCCCCCCCGGCCCGGGCGACCTGCGCAAGCTGCTTGCACTCGTTGTAGACGGTGTACCAGTTGTGGTCGCCGTCGATGAGGGCCACGTCGAACGGTGGGCAGTTCGGCAACACCTCGAGGCTCAGACCCCGGTGGAACACGTAGCGGCCGGGAAACTGGGCCTCGTGCTCCGCAGGATCGAACGCAGGAAGCGGATCGATCACGTGGAGCTCGGTGTCGGCACCGAGGTCCTCGAGCATCTTCACCGTGTTCTCGCCACGGAGGGCGCCGATCTCGACGATCCGGCGTCCGCCCGACGCGTTGATGATGGGGGCTACTACGGATTCCCAAAATGGAAACATGGGCGGCGGCATCCTTGTTGGTGCTCTTAGGTCGCCGCACGGTAGCGCCCCGACCCCGCCGACACCGGCACGGCCTGAGCGGTTGCCCACCGAGCCCGGTGGTAGCTTCGCCCGCCTATGCCGCCCACCGGCTCTGGTCTGACGATCGGGGTGCTCGAACCTCATCTCCGCCGCTACGGCGGGATCCGCCGGATGGTGGAGTTCGCCAATCGCTTGGTCGACCGGGGCCACACGGTCGTCTTCTACCTGCCCGACGGCGCCGAGATGTCGTGCACCTGGATGCCCTGCCGGGCGAAGGTCAAGCCGATGCGCTCTGGATTCGACGACGCGCTCGACGTCTTGATCTTCAACCACGAGCCCCAGTGGCACCTGCTCGACCACTTCACCAACGCCCGGCGACGGGTGTTCTACGCCCTGCACTACGGCCGCCTGTACGACAAGGAGGGCTCCTGGGAGAGCCTCCGCGCACCGGTCGATCTGCAGCTGGCCAACTCCGCCTGGACGGCAACCCAGATCGAGGCCGAGACCGGCCACCGGCCCACCGTCGTGCTCGGTGGGGTGAACCGGGAGACGTTCCACCCCTACGACACCGCGCGCAAGGTCAAGCTGCTGTGCAGCGGTGATGCCCGTCGCCCGTGGAAGGGCACCGACACCATCGAGGCCGCCGCCCGCATCGCCGGCGTGCCGCTCGAGGGGTACTCGGGCAAGGACCTGAGCCAAGCCGCCCTGGGGCGCGCCTACGCCTCAGCGCGCGTGTTCGCCGTCGGCAGCTGGTTCGAGGGCTTCTGCCAACCCGGCCTGGAAGCGCTGGCCTGCGGCACGCCGCTCGTCACCACCGACAACGGGGGCTGCCTCGAGTACGCGTTCGACGAGGAGACGGCACTCGTCGTCCCGCCCCGCGAGCCAGAGGCCATGGCGGAAGCCATCACCCGGTTGCTCTCCGATCGGGCACTCTCGTCCCGGTTGTCCAACGCCGGGCTCGCGCTCGTGGACCGCGAGTTCAACTGGGAGCAGCGGACCGACGCGTTCGAAGAACTGCTCGACGGGCTCAGCGCCGGGATGGCCACCGTCCCTGTGCCCGTCGCCCCCGAGCCGCCGGCGGACCCGATCCTCTCGGTCGTCACCCTCCAGTGGAACGGCTTGGTCGACACGCAGCAGTTCGTGGAGTCGGTGCGGCGCAACACCGATGTTCCCTATGAGCTGATCATCGTGGACAACGGCTCGGAGTGGGAGGCGGCCGCGTACGCCGAGGCCGCCGCCGACGTATCCACCCTCAACCCGACGAACCAGGGGTTCGCCAAGGGCATGAACCAGGGTCTCGCCCTGGCCAAGGGCGAGTACGTCGCCTTCTGCAACAACGACACCTTCATGCCCGAGGGCTGGGCTTCCACGCTGATCGAGACCGCCCGTGCCCACCCACAGGCGGGCATCGTGGTCCCGGCCGTCACCGCGGCGCGCAACCCCTCCACCGTCCGCACCGAGCCCGGTACGGAGGTCGAAGTGCTGGCTCCGTTCTGCGCGCCGCCTGCCGCGGTCATCTACGTGATGCCGACGGCGACCATCAAGGACCTCGGTACCTGGGGCGAGGAGTACGAGATCGCCAGCGGGGAAGACGTCGACCTGGCCTTCAAGGTGTGGGTCAACGACCTCGACATCGTCTACGACCAGCGGGTGCTGGTCGAACACGAGGGCAAGGGCGCGGCGTCGCGCCTGCCGGATTGGCGAGCACTGTGGGAGCAGAACCGCCGCCTCTTCCTCGATAAGTGGAGCGGCGACGCAGAGGTGCCGCGGCTGGCGTCGGTCGATGCCGATCGCTTCGCCCGCAACCGCGCCACGGCGCGGGCCGCCGCCGAGTGGATGGACCGCTTCTTCTCCGCTCGCAGCGCCAGCAGCACGACGCTGTTCGGCGGCAGCCCGAGTGCAGACGGCGACCGCGCCATCGACCGCTTGCGCCCCGCTTGGAAGGCGGTGAAGCCGCTGCTCCCGCGCCAGGCGGCGGAAAAGGCGAGTGCTCGCGTGAAGGTCCGCCTCCGGGGTGGGGGCGCCACCGCTCGCGCCGCAGCGTCGGTCACCAACCAGGTTGCCGATTCCGGCGACCGGCTCAAGGAGCTCAAGCCCGCGCACGAGTCCGGCACGGCGTACCTAGCCCAGGGCACGGGCGACACCGTGTACCTGGTCGACGGCGACCTCCGGCGCAGGGTCACCTCCGGGCTGCTCAGTGCGGCGCTGGAAGAGGAGTTCGGTCGCCCGCGCCGCTGCACCGACGCGGACCTGACGGCGCTCGGCGAAGGACCGCCGGTCGAGATCCTCTCGGTCAGCGGTGGTGCACCGTTCGTGATCCTCAGCGGCCGACGGCGACCGATCCACGGCCTCCCGGCCACGAGCGCCGTGGGTTCCCACCAGATCGAGCGGTTCGCGCCAGGAGACGTGGTCGACCTCGCCAAGGCCAACGTCTCCCGCGCCCGGTTCGAGGAGCTGCGCTGGCGGCGCAACCCCGTCGTGCGCCTGTTCCGCAAGGCCAAGCGCACCCTCACCACGTCCGACCCCTCCCGGAGCAGCTGAGCCCGTGTCCGACGAACGCCCATCGGCGCCTCCCGCCACCGACGAAACCGACCTCACCGCCGACGAGCGCGACGCACGGATGCGAGAAGCCGTGCACCAGGCGCTGCTCACCCATCCCGATCAGTTCCGAGCCGCGATCCGCAGCGCGAACGAGGCAAACCCGGATCGGCAGGAGTTGATGGCCGCCGAGATGGCCGATGCCATCCGCGCCGCTCGTGCTGCGGAGATGGCCGAGGCCATCCGCACGGCCCGAACCGCAGACCTCTCCGATGCGGACCGCGCCGCCCGCGCCGAGGAGATGTCCGACGCGATCCGCGCCGCCCGAGCCGCTCAGATGGCCGACGCGATCCGCGCCGCCCGCGAGGAACTCGCCGCCGAGGCCGAAGCCGCCCGCACCGCTAAGCCGATACGGCGCAAGCCCGGCACGCCCACCGCAGCGGAAAGCTCCGCCACCCCCCTGCCTCAGTTTTTGATCATCGGTGCGCAGAAGAGCGCGACCCGGTGGCTGCGACTCAACCTCGGCCAGCATCCCGAGGTCTTCACCGCAGAGCTCGAGCTGAGCTTCTTCAACGATGGGCCCACGTTCCGCCTCGGCGCCGAGTGGTACGCCGAGCAGTTCCTCGGCTGGGAGGAACAGCCCATTGTCGGTGAGGCCACCCCCGGCTACATGATCTGGCGCCACGACCCATCGCTGGTGGCCAAGCGAATGCACGGCTTCAATCCGGAGCTCCGCCTCATCGCCATCCTGCGCAACCCGATCGATCGCGCGTACTCCGGGTTGGTCCACCACCTCCGACGGGAACGGCTGCCTGCCGACACCGAGTTGCTCGAGTACGTGAGCTCGCGCGATCCGCTCGACGACCGGCTGTGCCTCGTGACGGGCAGTTGGTACGCGGCGTCGCTCGAGCCGTACATCGAGCGGTTCGGCGATCAGCTCCTCGTATTGATGCACGACGACATCGGCACCGATCCCATCGGGGTCTACGAGCAGGCCGTGGCGCACATCGGCGCCTCGCCGGGCTTCGTCCCCGAGGAGCTCGCCGCCGTCCGCTTCGGGAACACCCCGCCGAAGGAGAGCGGCCTGCGTCGCCAGCGGGGCACCGGGTACCGGGAGCTCACGGTCGCCCAACGCTGGGCGCTGTGGGACTTCTTCGCAGACGACGTCGCCAAGCTCGAGACCATGCTCGGCCGAGATCTGTCGATGTGGCGTCCGGCGCAGCCGCCGGCCTGACCGTCCCGGTCCTTCGCGCCTCGGTCAGCGCAGCCGGCGCTTCACCCCACGCAGCACGCGCCGCACCTCGCCTCGGACACGGGCGCCGTCCGCGCCACCCGGGCTCGAGCGGGCGACCACGGCGCGACCGAGATCGAGCGCCGGACCCATGGGGTGGCGCTCGACCTCTGCTGACGTGAGCGTCCGGGGGACGGGCAGGCCCTTGAGGACCCGCCGCGTCCCATCGATGAGCACGAACGGATCGCCGGACGGTCCCCGCAGGATCTCGAGCTCGGGCACGTCTCCCGGCGCACCGTACGCTTCGTCGCCCTCGGGCTTCGGGGAACCGAACGCCAGCTGCAGCGCGGCCGCCAGCAGCCCTGAGCGCACCTTCCGACGCCCGTCGCCGTCGACGAGGAAGACCACGCCATCGCTGCGCCGAGTCAGGTACGGCGTCCCGGTGGAGCCAGACGGGGAAGACATGGGGGGCACCTCGGTGCGATCAGGGTGGGTCGTGGACGCGGGGACGTTAGCGCCCGACACCGGACCGGGAGCGCCTGCGGACTCGGCGATCTGGTCGTGGAGCTGGCGGTTCACGGCGGCCATGGCGCGCAGCTGGCGGCGAAGGCGATCGTCGAGGTCGGTGCTCATGGAGGGTGCTCCCTTTCGGCGGGAATCGGCGTTCGGTCGTCCCGATCGGTACAGGCGGGCGTAGTCGGCAGAGCTGTCGGCGATGGTGACGATCGGTGCTGCGAGCGCCGCTTGCGTCGCGCGGCGCACCTCGTCACGACTGCGATCCAGGTTCCGCAGCAGCTGGCAGATGGCGTCGGTGTCGTGGGGGTCGACGGTCCACCCGACGCGATGCGCACGGATGCGCTCCCCGAGCGCGCCGTAGGCGGTTCCGATGACGGGACGCCCGGCGATCAGCGACTCGGTCAGCACGTGACCGAACGTCTCGGCATAGGGCGCCGGGAGCATGACCAAGGCGATACCAGCCTGATCGAGGAGCGCAGGCAGGTGCTCGTTGTCGTAGCGACCGTGGCTGATCACCTCGGCCGCCAGCGGGGCCTTCACCTTGCCGAAGTGATGGATCTCCACGCCATCGGCGGCCACGGCGGCCGCCACCGCGTTCACCACATCAAGCCCCTTCTTGGGCCACCCCACCCCGACGAACGCGACTCGGAGGGGGTCGGCGGTGAGCGATGCCTCGTCGACGCCGGTGCGGCGGGTAGCGAGGTCGAGCAGCGCACCGTGCTCGATCACGTGGATCCGTTCGGGGTCGAGGTCGTAGGCCCGCTGGAGGAAGTCGCCCGCACTGCGCGTGGCGACGACCCAGGCATCGACCACGTCGAGGTGATCGGCGACGAGTTGGCGATGCTCGTGAAGCTGGTCGATCCCGAGACCTCGCGTGACGGGCAGGCAGGCCGCACAGACGCGCAGATCCTCGGGGATGCCGCACCCGAGGAGGTCGGGGGTGAGCAACCAGTGGTTCGGACAGGCCAGGTACAGATCTCGCACCGAGCACACCACAGGACCGGCAAACTCCTCGAGCGCGACCAGCGGGGCCAGGGAGTAGCCGACGAGGTTCTGGATGTGGACCGCATCGGGCTCGAACAGATCGAGCGCGGTGGCGACGGCCTCGGCGGCAACGACGTCGAACACCGACTGGATCTTGCGGTGCGCGCCGGGCAGCAGGTACTCGCGCTCGACGCGACGGCCGTCTGCGTCGGCCCAGATCGTGCGGATCACGAACCCCGACGGCACGTGGTAGAGGATCGACGCATCGAAGCCGCCCCACAGGGCATCGATCAGCGAGAGCACGTGCATCTCCGTGCCACCGAGCGCATCCGGGGGGCTGTGCAGCACGTGCAGGATCTGGTCCCGATCGCGCTGGCGCTGCGCCAGCCCCAGTTCCAGCGCCATCTTCGGGACGGCGAGCGGGTCTCGGCGGCGCTCGGCGCGGAGGTTGGCACGAAGGAACGGATAGCGCCGGTGGAGCCGCTTCGACCCGCGAGCCTTGCCGGCAGCGCGGCCTTCGACGCCGAAGGACCCCCCACCACGGTGGAACACGAACGTGGTGTCGTCGGCGAGGTGGCGGAACCCGAGCCGGGTCGCTCGCACGCAGTAGTCGACCTCTTCGCCGTAGCCGGTGCCGAACGCGTCCTCGTCGAACAGGCCGACCCGGTCCAGCGCCCGACGGGTCAGGTACATGCAGAACCCCACCCCAGCGATGATGTCGGGGCGCAGGGCGGCGGAGTGGGCCGTGACGAAGTCTGCGCAGCCGTCGATGTCGGGCGCTCCGCCGGTCAGCCCGAAGCGCTCGATCACGGGTGCGGGCAGCGTGCAGATGGAGCCGAAGTTCGACAGCGGGGTCACCGTGGCGACATCGGGCCCCGAGGCTGCGTCGGCCAGCCGGTCGAGCCACCCGGCCGTGACCGCGGTGTCGGCGTTGAGGATCACGACGTCGCCGACCGCAGCACGAAGGCCACGGTTGGCCGTGGCCACGAAGCCCAGGTTCTCCGAGTTCCGCTCGACTCGAAGCGGCAGGACGTGGTCCTGCGCCGCCAGATCATCGAGCCACTCCCTCACGTCGCCCTCCGGCGAGGCGTCGTCGATGATCACCAGTTCCGACGGGGTCGAGCAGGTGGCCGCATGGCCCAGCACGCTGTTGATGCAGCGGGCCACGTCATCGACGTTTCGGTACACCGGAACCAGGATGGTGACCGGTACCGACGGCTCAGACACCGCTCGACCCTTGTGCCCCGGGGAGCACCGATGACGTGCTGGGCGCCCCGGAAGGGGCTGCGACGGTGGTCCACGTGACCGACGGCGCCACCGGGGCCGGGCCGGCGACCAGCCGCTGCACGAGGTCGGCGAAGGCCTCCGGCGCAGCCCGAAGACCCGCACGGGCACGGAGGCGACCCGACGCCCGGCCGATGGTCCAGGGAACCAGGGTGATCGCGTGGTCCGGCTCGAAGGCGACGACGGTGGTCTCCCGGGCGAACCCATCCATGCCCAGCACCCGTGCGAGGGCGGACTCGTCCAGCGCCACCACCACAGCCGGGTCCAGTGCCGAGAGCGAACGGTCATCACCCGCGACCGGCGCGGTGAGGTTGGGGCCCTCCGACACGGGCAGGAGCGTCGAACGCGCCTCCACATCGAGGTCGATCAGGTGGTTGACGAGATCGCGGACCTCCCGGACTCGCTCGACCGTCACGGCAGCATCGGCGACGAAGACCACGATGGGACGCCACGGAAACGGAGGGGCCTCCGCGGGCTCGCCGACGGCTGCGGGCGCCGGCGCCTGGTCCGGGTCGTGCGCCACGGCTCCCGGATCCACCAGGAGCCGGCCTGCGGCCACCTCGACCACCCGACCCTCGATCGACGCTTCCGTTCCGGGTCGCAGCAGGGCGGCGCCGGCCGGGCCGCGGCCCACGACGACGGTCCCGGCATCGCTCGGAAGCAACGATCGAACCTCGGCGTGGACCCGGAAGCTCGAGCCGGCAGGAAGCGGATCGACCGCAGCAACGATGCCGGCGATCTCGGGGCCGGACCGAGCGAGGCGCCCCTGCATCCGGCGCAGTGCAGAACCGTCGAGCCGCAGCCCGTCCGGCACCACCAACTCGGCCGGGTCGTCGCTCACGTCCTGGTGTCCGTAGGGAGCTGCTCGCTGCGGACCTCTCGCAACCGCTTGCGCAGGCGCTCTTCGAGGTCGACGGCTCGCGCTCGGGCCGCCTGGAGGCGGTCGCGGTTGCCAGGAGCGCCGAGCCATCCCTCGCCCAGCGCCGAGCTCACGCTGGGATCGACCGCACCAGGATCGAGGCGTCCGCCGT
The DNA here is from genome assembly GCA_046594195.1 of Acidimicrobiales bacterium. Taxonomy (GTDB): domain Bacteria; phylum Actinomycetota; class Acidimicrobiia; order Acidimicrobiales; family Iamiaceae; genus Aquihabitans. The sequence continues at coordinate 39,420 of JBKJPY010000029.1, forward strand.
CCCACACACGATCCGCGAGCGCGAGCACCGGGTGGTCCATCGCTGCCGTCGTGTCGGCCGAATGGTGGACGAGGGAGCGGTCGAGGTGGCGAGTCGCCTGCTCGATCGTCGACTCCTCCGGAGCGGGCAGATCCAGGTCTCGAGCCAGTCGGACCAACGTCGCAGGGAGATCATCCACGAGGTCCCGGTGCAGCACCACGACCGCCCCTGGCGCGTCGGCGCGCAGCGCGAGGACGTAGCGGAGCCACAGCGTCGCCGCCTCGGCCACGTCGAACCGGTTGCGGTTGGCGAGCGAGGCGACCACCTCGCGAGGGTTGCGCACCACGGCAACCACCTGGTCCACCACAACAGCCCGCCGCCAGAAGGCGAGCAGCACCGACAGCCGCGGGTCCTTGAACCCGACGACGGGCGATCCCATACTGACCAGATCCGCAGCCACAAGGTGGCGGGCCCGATCGAGCAGGTCGTCGAGATCCGCACGGTCCATCCAACCCCGCTCGAGCACCGGCGGTTGGTCCCAGGACCCACCGAGCCGAGCAAGCAACTCGTCATCGAGCTCCTTGACCCCCCGGTGCTCCCAGTAGCCGGCGGGGTTGTCCGGTCCCGGTGCCATGAGCACCTCGGGCGCACCGAACGAGACGCCGAGGAGGTTGACGGCGCGAGCTCCGAGCGAGGTACCGCTTCGATGCATCCCGGTCACCGCCACCAACCGGGTCGCTCCACCCGCAGCCGCGGTCGCGATCATCTAGGGGGTGACGGGCAGCAGGCCCCGGTTGGTCAGCACTGCGCTACCGGCTGCGGAGAACATGAAGTCGGTGAACGAGTCGGCCGGCGGCGCCGAGGTGAGGCTCGTCATCAGCCAGTGCGTCGTGGCCGGCTTCAGTGAGGAGGGCAGGCGAACCGCCTGGGCCACCGCGGAGCGGTTGGCGATCTTGGTGCTGTCGAGGATGGTGGCGTCGATCGAGCCGTCCTTCAACCCGTCGACGGTTCCCGTGGCTCCGGGGAAGATCTGGTCGACCACCGGCTCCACCCTGGCCCGAGCCAACAGGTTGAGTGCGCTCTGGCCGCAGTTCTTTTCCGGGACGCACAGCCCCGTCTTCACGTTCGGATCGTTGCCGAAGACCCGAAGCGACTGGATGCCGAGCGGGTTCCCCGGATCAACCGCGATGGCCAGCACCTGGGTGCCGAACTCCTTGGGCGCCCACGCGTCGCCGGCCTCCTCGGCCATCGCCTCGAGGTTCTTGCGGTTGTCCAAGATGATGTCGGGGGTCTCGCCGGCGGAGATGCGCTCGGCGATGCCGTCACCGGAGTCGATGGTGAGCTGCACGAGCGAACCGGGGTGGGCCTCCTTGTAGGCCTTGGCCAACTGCTTGGCCGTCCGCTGCACTGCGTCACGCGCCAGCACCCGGACCAAGAACTTCTCGCCCGTGAGCCTGGCTCCCGCGGTGGTCTGGTTGCCGCCCACGAACGAGACGCTCCCATCGGCGCCCTTGATGGTGACGGGACCCGTTGCGGTGACGCTCCCGCTGGATCCACCGGACCCTTCGGACCCGTCGGAGTTCGAGCAGCCCACCACCAGGCCCAGGCACATGACGAGAAGGAGGGCGTACAACTTGCGGCTCATCAACCCCCCTCTTCCTCGGTCCGGCGCACGAGCGTCATCTCGCACCGGCACGCGCCAGGTTGATGATGAGCACCACGTCAGCGCCGAAGTTAGTGCATCTCGCCTGCGGATGCGTGGTCCAACCGAGGGTCAGCAATGGCTGCGTCGGGATCAGTCGGGCAGCATCGAGTGGTGTTCGAGCGCATCGACCAGCTGGCGAGCGCGCCGTGCGAACGTGTGCAGCTCCCGGACCCGGGCACCGCCACGCGCCGCTCGGGCGCGCGCCGCGTCGGGTGCAGCGGCAACCGAGCTCACGAGCGCCGCCAGTTCCGCGGGCGACTGGTAGGTGAGCACGGCGCCGTCGAACAGGTCGTCGAGCTCGGGGAGCGGATCGGAGATGATCGGGGTGCCGCACGCCAGCACATCGAAGATCCGATTCGACACGAAGCCGTGCGCCGCCATGTCCGCCCAGTGGTCGTTGAGCACGACCCCTGCCGAGGCGTAGACCCCCGGAAGGTCCTCGTTGGCGAGGTGGTCTCGGATGACCAGGTCCCCGAGGCCGAACTGCTCCCATCCCGAGCCGTAGATGGCCGGACGCACGCCAGCGGCCAGTGCGTCGCGCACGATGGGCCGCAGCACGTCGCGGGTCTTGGCCACCACCGTGACCGGGTGGACGGACGCCGAGTCGGCTGCCTCGGGCCGGAACCGAGCGGGGTCCGTGGCCTGCAGGAGGACCTCGACGGGCGTGCTGGTCCGGTCGGCGAGCTCGACCGCAAAGCGTTCCGAGGCGACGAGCACCAGATCGGCTGCGTCGCACTCCTCGTCGGTGATGAGGTCGGGGTGGCTGATCACCCACAGCACGTGACGCTGGCCCCTCGTCCGCTCCACCGGGGCGACGCCACGGAGCACCACGTGGACATCGGCCGCACGCACCGCCAGCGTGTCGGCGTGGTCCAGGGGCCCGATCGTCACGTCGTGGCCGAGTGAGCGCAGCGCGGCGGCCAGGTCCGCGGCCAGATGGGTATCCCCCCACCGGGGCGCCACCCGTGCATTCGGCGCGGCAACCGTGCACGCGATCCGCAGCGGGGCAGGGAGGCCGGCGGCGGCGAGCCCAATGCGTCGAATTGAGGCGCCGTGGGCGGCGACGATCTGATGCCACGATGGCGTCGTCGGCCCGAGTCCCACCGGCACGCCGCCAAGATCTCCGGCCGTTGCGAACGGTCGGTCGTCGTAGACCAGCGAGTCGGGTACGGCGACCACCGATCCCCCGGCCTGCCCGAGCCGCAGGCAGAGGTCGACGATCGCGGCCGCCGCCGAGGACGAGGGGACGAGACCCCCCGCCGCCTCGAGCGCGTTGCGTCGCAGGGCAATGGCCGCACCCGACCCAGCCATCACCTCGTGCACGGGGTGACCGGGTGCGACGGGAGCACCGGCACCGAGCGCCTTCGCCGTTGGCGCACCGCTGCCGTCGATCTGGATCTCGATGCCGAGCTCGCGAGTCGTCCCGTCGGCGACCGTGGCCCGCCAGCGCCGACGGTCAGGATGGACCGACCGCGGGATCGCAGCCACGGTGCTGCGGTCATCGGTCGTCGCTCCGAGCACACCGACGAGCCGAGCCAGCCATCCCGGCTCGACGGGAGCGACGCGCGCTGACACGAGCACGACGACGTCCTCGCGTGCGTCGGCGACGGCCCGCCGCCATTCGGCGACCAGATCTGCGGTGGCGTCGTCGAAGGTGACCGTGCGCAATCCGGCTCGCGCACTCGGGGGCACGGCCCCGGCGGGCGCCACCAGCAGCACCGTGATTGGGGGGGCGTCGACCGGCGGCAGTTCGACCGGCGGCAGTCCGGCGACCGCTGCCGCAAGCGCAGCGGCGTGTTCGGAGCGTGCGCCGCGATGAGCTACCGCCCGTGCGGGCAGCGCGGCGAGGCCCGCGGACCGTCGCAGCTCGGCTCCCAGGTGCCGGAGCGGACCGGAGACGCGTCGCGCCGACCGCCCGAGTCCGAGCACGGAACGCCCAGCTGCGGTTCGACGGAGCCGGTCGACGACGGCGTGGGGCGGAGCGCTGCGCCCCTCGACACCGGCCATGAGCGCAGTATGGCAGCACCGCTTGCGACGGGCACCCAGCCGCCCGACACAAAGCGGCGCACATCCACCTCAGAAGAGCTCGACGTCTCCCAGACGGAGATCGAAGCCGGCGACGTCGACCGGCGCGTGGTCCGCAGCACCGAGCGGTCGAACCGTCAGCCGAGGACCCAAGCGCGTGATGCGGACGAAGCCCGCCCGATCGACCAGCGGCCCGCCCAGGCGAATCAGGTGGTCCGCGCCGCTGAGGCGAACCACGCTGCGCAGCAGCCGACGAACGGTGGCGGGATCGCCGCCCGGTGCCAGGACCTCGCAGATCGCGGCCTCGACCGAGGCACCCCGACGACGGAGGCGGAACACCGCGAGTCCCTCGCCCGGGTCGGCGCCGAGCGTCACCGCCCGGTAGCAGAGCGGGCCGAACCCGTAGCGCCACCGGAGGTGCTCGACGGTCCGGCGGGTGGCCAGACCGCTCGGTCGGGGCTGGCCATCCACCAGCTCGCTCACCGATGGGTGCGCGAGCAGCTCGCCTGCTGGGTACCCGGCGCTCGATGGCTCGGACCACTTCGCCGCCGCCGTCCGTGCTTCCGGGAGGCGCACCAGGCCCCCGAGTCCGGACACGGTCACCGACGTCGGCACGCGGCCAAGGTCGCGCCAGCCCATCTTCAGGTAGCCGGGCCGACTTTGCGCGTTCGGTGTGTTGAACACGAACGACGTGCCCTCCGCTGCTAGTCCCTCGAGGGCGTGCAGGGTGAGGGCGCGGAAGATCCCTCGGCCTCGGGCGTCGGGATGGGTGGCGGTGTCGACGGCGCGCACCGCGCGATGCCGCTCCCCCGACGGGGAGACGAAGTCCCACCGCAGGAACGTCCGGTACCCGAGCAGCGTTCCGTCCTCGGAGACCGCAAGCCAAGCCGGCGATGCACCGGCCGGGTTGTCGTCGTGCTTCCACGAGAAGAACGCGGCGGTTGCGTCGTGCGGCACCCACCCCAACGCCGTCCCCAGGAGCTCGAGGACCGGTGCGCGGTCGTCCGCCGCTGCTCGTCGAAGTTCCACGCCCGGCGGCGTCACCGCACGCTCAGTTCGACGTAGCACGCTTCGGTCGCGGCGATGGCGGCCGTGATCGAGAATCCGTCGCTGGCGGCGCGCGCCGCAGCCGACCGGTCCGCTCGGTCAGCCGGGTTCGCCGCCAGGCTCACGAGGGCCCGGGCCAGCTCATCGGGCCGTCCCGGCTCCACGACGGAACCCTCCACCCCATCGCTCACGACTTCGGGGATACCCCCGACTCGGGTCACCACCACCGGGATCCCCAGCGCGAGGGCTTCGAGCAGGGCGATCGGGAGGCCTTCGTGGTGCGATGCGAGGCAGAAGATGTCGAATCCGGCAGCGAGGGCGGCCACGTCGTGCCGGTAGCCGAGGAACGTGAAGCGGTCCGCCAGGTCCAGCTCGTCGCGGAGGGCGGCCAGCTCATCGGCCAGCGGTCCCTGGCCGATGCTCACGAACCGGGCATCGATGCCCGCAGCGATCACGGAGGCGGCCGCGGCCAACAGATCGGGGTAGCCCTTGTTGCGCCGAAGGTTCGCGACCGTGCCGATCACGATCTGGTCGGCATCGGCGCTGAGGGCGCGCCGCGCCGCGACCCGATCACCGAGGTGGCCGCGCACGGCGTCGAGGTCGACCCCTTGGCGCACGACCGTCACATCGCCCTGCAGGCGCGGAGGCAACGAGGCCCGCACCGCCTCCGAAACGGCGAGGTGGGCATCATCGAGCCGGTAGGTGTGCTCGTTGCACCACGCCGTGAGCCGCCGGTGGCTGGCCCACACATTGTGCTCGGTGGCGACCAGCTTCGGCCGGTCGCGCCGCCGCAGCGTGCGGACCACCAACCGGGCGGCCACTGCCACCAACGGCGAGTGGCTGTGGATCACCTCGACGCGCTGGGACACGAGCAGCTGCCGAAGCCGCCACGGCCACAGGGCACCGCCCCGCCGTCCACGTCCGAGGCACGTGACGGCGACGTCCTCCGCCACCAACTCGGCGACGAGGGTGTCCTTCCTCGGTAGGACATAGGCGACGCGGGGCTCGATCCGTCGACGGTCCCCAAGGCGACCGGCCAGCACGAGCAGGCGCTCCGCACCGCCAGGCCCAAGGCCCTTCACCAACCAAAGGACGTGCACGGGCTCACCCGCCCGGGACGCGTCGCTGGCTCGATCACCCGACCCCAGCCCCACCCACGCAGTATGGTGCACCGAATTGTTCGGGCAAAGCGGTGAGTCGATCATTGCGCCGGTGCTCAACCCGTCCCATCCGGACGCTCCAAGTTTGGCCAGAGGAACTCGTTGAACGTTTCAGACCTGCTCGGTTCGCTTCGGCGCCACTGGATCATCGCCGTGGCGGTGTTCCTGTTGGGCGTGATCATCGCCGCAGGGTTCGCGCTGACCCGCAGCGAGCCCACGGCGAAGCGGGCCTACGAGGCTTCGTCGCGCTACCGGGTCCCTGCCGATGACCCCACCACCGGAAAGTCGACCACCGCCGCGGTTCCGGACATCTTGCGCAACAGCTCGCTGACCTTGGCCCTCGACAACCAGACCATTGCGCGGGCTCAGGCAAACTCGAACGTCTCCAATCCGGAGCAGGTCACGTACAAGGCGACCCTCAGCCCCGAAGGCGACGTCGTCACCCTGAGCACCACGGCACGCACCGCAAAGCGCGCCGACAAGTCACTCATCGCCTACAACAACGCCTTCACCGATGCCCGGTCCAACGCCGTCGTCACCGACGCCACGCGCGAACAGCGGGGCATCACCGCCCGCATCACCAGCTTGGACCAGCGGCTGAACACCATCAGCCGCCAACTCAGCCGCGATGTCGAGCCGTTGCCACCGCTGGTGCTCGTCAACCAGAACGGGCAGGTGAGCAGCTCCAACGGCACCGGCGGTCCGCCCGTGCTGGACCTTCCCGACGACCTCTCGCAGCGCGGGCGCGCCTTGGCCTACGAGCGCAACTCGCTCTACTCCGAGCAGGTTCGGCTCGAGTCGGCCTACGGAGCACTCTCGGTCCAGATCGTGACCCCGGACCCGTACGCCTCGCTGATCGCGCTCAACAAGGCCGGCCGCATCACGCCTACCCCGCCTCGGGTGGTCCTCCCCACCTTGGCCATCCTGCTCGCCGGCCTGGTGCTCGGCCTCGCTGCTGCCTTGCTGACGGATTACTTCGACAGCACCATCCACACCGCCGGCGCCGCAAGCACGGCGCTCGACGCGCTGGTCTTGGCCAAGATTCCCGCACGAGGTCGCTTCGAAGACCGCTTCGCTGACCCGGCGACGGGATCCGAGCGAAGTGCCGCCTATCGCGGCCTGGCCGCGACCAGCATCTCCACCGACCGCATGCCGAAGGCACTGCTCATCACGTCGCCTCGCGGCAAGGGCCACGACAGCGTGGCCTACAACTATGCGCAAGGCCTGACCTCGCTGGGCATGAAGGTCGTGCTCATCGCCAGCCAGCCCGATCAGGGATGGTTCCTCGAGCCCCAGGGCCACGACGGTCCCAACCTCGCCACCTTGCCCGAACTGCTGGACCTCGCCCACCGGGGGGCCCTCGGCGGCACCCTGATGACACGCGTGGCCGTGAGCGCAGCCGCACCCAACCTGGCCATCGTGACCCCCGGAACGGGGGACGCCCACGTCGCGCTCGACGGCCTGGGTCCGCTGCTCGCCGCCTTCGAGGCGGAGGGCATCGACGTCGTGCTCCTCGCCGGGCCGAAGATGCTCGACGACGCCGACGCCACGATCTTCGCCTACACGATCCGCAACGTGTTGTGGACGATCGAGACCCACGCGGTCAAGGAGAAGGATGCCCGCGCTGCGGCCGATCAACTTGCGATCACCGGGGGCGAGACGTTCGGCGTGGCGCTGATCGGCGAGGAGATCTGAGATCTCCGATCCTGGCTCCGGCCCCGCAGGTGGTGGCCGTTCCGCCGGGAGCCCCCGGTTTGGCCGGATGATCCCAACGGAGCGCACGCGTCCGGTTCGCCCGGCAGCCCCATCCCGACTCGCCACCGCCGATACCCCGCGCGACCAGCCCGGGCAGCGCTGGTGGCGCTACGACCGACCCGCGTCGGCTGGGATCGTGCCGCCGCCGAGCGCCAACGGTGAGCCGAGCACAGTGGAGGTTGCCAGCGACGCGCCGGCGCCCGGGGCCCGCAAGCTCGGGAGGACTGCGCCCCTGGCATCGGGCACCGCGGCCACGCTGAGCGGCCTCGCGGTGCTGGCTGGCACCGCGGTGGCGGCGCGAATCGGGGTATCGGTGCTGGCCATCGGCACCATCCCGCTGGCTGGCGTGCTCATCGCCATGGGTGCCGGACGATCCCTGGCCCGCCGCCACCCCGACGAGCCGTGGCTCCCGGGTTGGCTGGTGGCCGGCGTCCTCTACAAGATCACCCTGTCGTACCTTCGGTTCGTCACCGTCGTCTCCGTCGGCAACGGCAATTCGGATTCGGAGGTGTACGACAAGTTCGGGCGGCGGTTCGCCCTGTTCTGGCAGGGCGACGGGCCCAACCCCGACTTGGTCGATCTGCGCAAGACCAACTTCGTGCGCTGGTTCACCGGGGTCGTGTACTACGCGTTCGGCACCCACATCATGGCGGGGTACTTCGCGTTCGGATTGCTGGCACTGATCGGGTCGTACTTCTGGTACCGAGCCACGGTCGAGGCCGTCCCGTTCATCGACAAGCGGCTGTACCTCGCCTTCGTCCTGTTCGCTCCGAGCATCGCCTTCTGGCCGTCATCGATCGGCAAGGAGGCCCTCATGCAACTGGCGTTGGGCACCGCCGCCCTGGGCATCGCGCTCATGTTGAACCACCGGCTGATCACCGGACTTGCCATTGCCTCGGCGGGCGGATGGCTGATGTGGGTGGCGCGACCTCATCTGCTCGCGCTGGTGGCGCTGGCCGGAGCCGTCTCGTACTTCGTGGGTCGGGTCCGGCGATCCGATGAAAAGGAATCCGGTCCACTGGCCGTGTTCGTGCGACCGATCGGCATGATCATCGTTGCGTTCCTGTTGGTGTTCACGATCAACCAGGGCGCGCAGTTCCTCGGCCTCACCGATCTCTCGCTCAACTCGATCCAGGGCGAGCTCGATGCCACCACGGTGTCCACCGGGCAGGGCGATTCGTCGTTCAACAGCGGCGGGAACTCGCTCAACCCGATCAACCTGCCGATCGGTGTGACCACCGTGCTGCTGCGGCCCTTCCCCTGGGAGACCTCGAGTCCGTTCCAGCTGCTCGCTTCACTCGAATCCGTCGTCTTGATCGGCTTCATCGTCGTGCGGTTCTCGTCGATCAAGTTTGCATTGCGCAAGGCTCGATCCACGCCGTTCATCCTGTTCTGCTGGGTGCTGACCCTGCTGTACGCCATGACCTTCTCGTCGTTCGCCAACTTCGGGCTGCTCGTCCGCCAGCGATCGCTGGTCCTGCCCGCCTTGTTCGTGCTGATCGCCATCGACCCGGTGCTCGCCGCGCGTCGAGAGCTCAGTGACGCACCATCGAAGGTCGGCCCGACGCCTCGTGTCTTCCACTAGGCGCCTGATCCAACAGGCGGTGAAGGCGACGGCAGCCGGTCTCGACCGGCTGCGGCCGCCGCCCGGCGGGTTGACCGTCCTGATCTACCACCGCGTCGGGGCGAGCTCGGGGCTCGAGGTCGACCTGCCCGTCGAGTTGTTCGAAGCGCAGGTCGAAGCACTCGCCGCGTCGGGGCGCGTCACGACGCTCGCCCACGCGCTCGACCACCTCGACGAACCCGTCGAGCGGTCAGCCGGACCGATCGTGGTCACCTTTGATGACGGGACGGCCGACTTCGTTGATGTGGCGCTCCCGGTCCTCGTTCGCCACGGCGTCCCTTCCACGATCTACCTGGCCACGCGATTCGTCGATGAGGCGCTGGTGTTCCCCGGTTCAGGAACCGCACTGACGTGGTCGTCGGTCGCGGATGCAGCAGCGACGGGATTGGTGACCGTCGGGAGCCACACGCACAGCCATGCGCTGCTGGACCGGTTGCCGACGGACGACGTCGCCGACGAGCTCGATCGGTCGATCGACCTCATCGAGGACCACCTCGGCGCCACCCCGTTGGACTTCGCCTACCCGAAGGCGCTGCTCGGCTCTGCCGTCGCAGAAGCTGCGGTGCGGGCTCGGTTCCGCTCCGCGGCGCTCGCCGGGACGCGCGCCAACGTGCCGGGGGCCACCGACCGCTTCCGACTTGCCCGAACTCCGGTCCAGGTCGGCGACGGAATGCGGTGGTTCTCGCACAAGGTCAACGGCGGCATGGGACTGGAGGACGATCTTCGCCGTCTCGCGAACCGTCGCCGCTACGCGCGGGCTACCACGTGAGCGACCCTCGCCCGTCCGTCGTGCACCTCACGACCACCGACATGAGCCTGGAACTGCTCCTCGGGGCGCAACTCGAAGCCTTCGTCGCGGCGGGGTACGACGTCATCGGCGCATCCGCACCCGGTCCCTATGCGCCAGCACTGGCTCGGCGCGGCATTCAGCACCACCCGTTGGCGCACGCCACCCGCACCATGGACCCTCGCAGGGACCTCCTCGCGCTCATCGAGCTGACCAGGTTGCTGCGCAACCTGCGCCCGACCATCGTGCACACGCACAATCCCAAGCCCGGCCTCTACGGACGCGTGGCGGCGCGGCTCGCCGGCGTCCCGCTGGTGGTCAACACCGTGCACGGGCTCTACGCACTGCCCACGGATCCGCCGGCGAAGCGAGCAGTGGTCTACGGGCTGGAGCGCCTCGCCGCTACGTGTTCTGACGCCGAACTCCTGCAGAACCCCGAGGATGCAGCGGTCCTGCAGCGGTGGAAGGTCCCCGCAACGCAGGTGATGGTATTGGGCAACGGCATCGATCTTGCCCGATTCGGGGGCAACCCTCCGTCGGCCGAGCAGGTCCTCAGCGCTCGTTCGACGTTGGGTGCGCAGGGCCCCGACGATGTCATCGTCGGGCTCGTCGGGCGCCTCGTGCGCGAGAAGGGGCTCGCCGATGCGTTCGCGGCGGCCCGATCGCTTGCGTCGGAGGTCCCGCAGGTTCGGTTCGTGGTGATCGGCCCGGACGACCCCGACAAGGTCGGCGCACTTCGACCTGCGGAGCGAGCCGCCGCCGAGGCCGACGGCGTGGTGTTCCTCGGGGAGCGCCACGACCTCCCGGACCTCTACCCCGGCATGGACCTGTTCGTCCTCGCCTCACATCGCGAGGGGTTCCCTCGCGCCGCCATGGAAGCGGCTGCGTGCGGCGTGCCCGTCATCGCCACCGACATCCGCGGGGGGCGCCAAGTCGTGGATCACGGCACCACCGGCCTGCTCGTTCCGGTCCACGACCCAGCAGCCCTGGCCGACGCCATCGGCCAGCTGGCGACGGACCGCTCTCGGCGGACGCAGATGGGCATCGCAGCCCGAGCCAAGGCCGAGCTCGAGTTCGATGAGCGACAGGTCATCGAACGCACGCTCGGGACCTACCGACGTCTGCTCGCGACCAAGGGGCTTCCGGCACCCGTGGCCCGCCTCCAGGGCGCGCTGCGCCCGCCGGGACCGGCGCGGGCCGCCACGGCTGCGGACGCTCCGTCCCTCGCGCGACTCCACGCCGCTGCCATCAGCGACGGCTTCTTGTCGACGCTCGGCCACCGGTTCCTGACGCTGCTCTACCGGCGCATCATCGACGAGCCCGGCTCGTTCGCCTTCGTCGTCGACGACGGTCAGGGCGTCGCGGGCTTCGTCGCGACCACCGCCTCGACCCGCACGCTCTACCGGTCGTTCGTCCGCCATGACGGCCTGCGCGCCGCTCTGGCCGCCGCCCCGAATCTGCTGGGTTCGCTGCGTCGCGTGCGAGAGACGTGGCGCTACGGCGCGGGGCCGGGACCTCATGGACCGCCCTGCGCCGAGGTCCTGGCCACGGCGGTCGCCCCTCGGGCCCGCGGAGTCGGAGTCGGGCGTCGCTTGATGGCGGCCACCGTCGCCGAACTCACCCAGCGCAACATCACCGAGGCGACCGTCGTGACCGCTACCGCGAACGCCGCAGCCCGGCGGCTCTACGAGCAGTCCGGCTTCGTGCCGGACGGCCTCGTCGAGGTCCACGAAGGGATCGAACAGACGGTGCTCAGATGGCAGTGATCGGCGTGGTCGGCGTGGCCGGGGTGTTCACCGCTGGACTGGTGATGACGCCGATCACGATCCGCATCGGGGCGCGCTTCGGGGCGCTCGACAAACCGGGGAAGCTGAAAACGCACGAGACTCCGACCCCCTTCCTCGGCGGTGTCGCTGCGTTCTGCGCGCTCGCCATCCCGGTGGGGTACGTCCACCCTCTGTTCCTCATCCCGTTGGCGCTGGCGCTGGCGCTCGGTCTCGCCGACGACGTCGCCGATCTCTCGGCTCGGGTACGGCTCTTGGCCGAGGGGATGATCGGCATCACCGTGGCGCTAGGCAGTGGGGCCCATGGTGTGGGTGGTCTGGTCTGGTCGATGCTGCTGTGCGCACTGCTGATCAACGCCGTCAACCTGCTCGACGGGCTCGACGCGCTCGCGATCGGCGTGGGCATCGCCTCGTGCCTCGGGTTCGCCGTGCTCCTCCACGGCGACTACCGCTCGCTCGCCCTCGCGCTCGCAGCGGCACTCGCGGCGGTACTGGTCTGGAACCGTCCACCGGCGAAGGTCTTCCTCGGCGACAACGGCAGCTACCTGGTCGGGGTGACGCTGGCCATCTTGTTGGCGGACGCGTTCCGTGGTGGCGGCGGGCCATCCGCATCCTGGGCCGCAGCGCTCTTGGTCGGCGTTCCGATCGCCGACACGACCGTCGCGATCACCCGGCGGGCGCGGGCCGGACGCAAGCTGCTCAAGGGCGACCGTGGCCACATCTACGATCAGCTGATCACGCGAGGTGCAACGCCGATCACGTCCGCGCTCTGGTGCATCGGTGCCCAGGCTGCGCTCGCGTTGGCCGCCATCGCCTTCGCCCAACTCACCGTCGTGGCGGCGGCCGCCGCCACGGTCTCCGTCGTGGTCGTGGTCGGGGGCGCCTTGCTCCTGCGGTTCACGTCCCCATCGAACGCCCAGTGAGGGCCCGGATCGCCGCCCGAACGGGGTGGAGGCCGCTGGGGCAGCATCGACGGACGTTGGCGGACGGACAGGGGTACGATCACATCCTTGTGCTCCGTGGGCAGAACCCGAATGTTCGGGGTACCCGCACGGAAGGCACACCCATACCGACCCTGGGCAGAATTTCCTGATGGCTGACGCTACGAAGAACCGGTCGCGAGTGCGCGCTGCGGTCGATGAGACGTACATCGCCACGGCAGAAGAGCACGGCGTCGTCCAGGTCTTCGGCCCCCACGACGCCGAACGCCCGCCACTCGTCCCCTACGTGCGGGAGCTGTGGCGACGGCGGCGCTTCCTCGAGGTGCTGGCCAAGACCCGCCTCCAGGCAGCCCGCAACAACACCTTCGCCGGTCAACTGTGGGCGGTCCTCGACCCGCTGCTCCAGGCCGGCGTCTACTTCTTGTTGATCGGCCTCCTGCGCGGTGGGGCCCAGAGCTCCGCCGAACGACTGGTCCTGCTCATCGGACAGGTGTTCGTCTTCACCTACACGGCCCACTGCATGAACTACGGCTCCCGATCGGTGTCGTCAGGAGCGAACCTGCTGCTCAACGCCCGTTTCCCACGGGCTCTGCTCCCGGTCGCTGCCGTGTACCGAGCGTGGCTCGAGTTCCTGCCGTCGATGGCGATCTACGCGGTCGTCCACGTCGCGAGCGGACGGCCCATCGGCGCCGGCATCTCCCTCATCCCGCTGTTGTTTTTGCTCCAGACGATGATGGGCTTGGGACTGGCCCTGCTGCTGTCGACGGCCCAGGTGTTCATCAAGGACATCAGCAGCCTGTTGGGCTACGTGATCCGCATCATGTTGTTCTCGGCACCGATCATCTACCCCATTGCGGTCTTGACGCCGAACTTGCTGAAGATCGTGGTGTTCAACCCGATCTACCCGCTGCACGCCTCGTGGGAAGCCGTGCTGACGGGCCAGATGCCCTCGGCCTCGCTGATCGCCATGCTGACCGCTTGGTCGTTGGGCCTCCTCGCTTCGGGCACGTACGTGTTCTTGTCCAAGGAACGGCTCTTTGCCCTCGAACTCTGAGTCTCACACCGTCCAATCCGCCGACGCGCAGCCAGATCGGGAACCGGCCCAGGGTGCGGGAGGGTCCCCCGGGGGGCTCCCTGCGCTCGAGGTCGAAGACCTCCACGCCGCCTACAAGGTGTTCGTCGGCGCGTCGTCGATGCTGGCCGACATCCGCGCTCGCGTCCTCGAGCGCAACGCATCGACGCGCATCGTCCCTGCGCTCAACGGCGTGTCGTTCTCGGTGCCGCAGGGGTCCGTGCTCGGAATCGTCGGTCGCAACGGCGCCGGGAAGTCCACGCTGCTGCGCTGCATGGCGGGCATCTTGCCGCCCACCGCTGGACGCATCACGGCCCGCGGCCGGATCTCTGCGCTGCTGTCGTCGGGCGTCGGGTTCAACCGCGACCTGACCGGTCGCGAGAACATCGAGCTGGGAAGCCTTGCGGTCGGGATCCCCGAGGAGGATCTCGACGAGCTGGCCGTGTCGATCGCTCGCTTCGCCGAGCTCGGCGAGTACCTCGACCTTCCGGTGCGCACGTACTCGTCGGGCATGATCAGCCGACTCGGCTTCTCGGTCGCCGCCCACCTCGACCCGGAGATCTTGATGATCGACGAGGCACTCGCCGGCGGCGATTCCAAGTTCCAAGAGAAATGCGCCATGAAGATGCACGACCTGTGCACCGACGGCCGCACCATCATCCTGGTCACCCACGGGCTCAAGCTCGTGGAGAACCTGGCCGACTCGTGCCTGTGGCTTCAACAGGGACGAGTCGTGGCCCACGGAGAGGTGCCCGACGTGCTGGGTCGCTACCGGGAGTTCTGCCAGATGCAGGGCTCCGACGATGCCGACGAGGAGGCCTGACGTGCCCGAGAACACCCCACCTGACGATGCAACCACACCAGACGGAGACGAGGCGCTCCAGGTTCCTGGTCGCCAGGGCACCCTGGGCGCGAGCGCCACGATTGCGAGCCCGAGCCGCAAGGACGCGGCCGCCCGGCGCGCCGAGGCATCGGACGGCTCCCACGGCGAGGCCAGCCGGTCGAGGGGTGGACGCTCCCGGAAGACCACGGTGCTCGTGGTCAGCGCCATCCTGCTCGTCACCGTGGTCGTCCCCGTCTTCCGTTCCTCGCTCGGCAAGACCCCGAAGGACAAGTACGGCATCAGCTACGGCGGAGGGCCGATCGAAGCGAACCACTTCCAGCGGGTGGTGAGGCCCGGCAGTCCGTTGTTCGTCAACGGGTTCATGGACTCCCTCTACCTGTACCCCGCCGATCAGCAGAACTACATCATCTCCAAGTCCTCCGATCAGGGTGGGAAGAAGCCGGACTCGGTGCTGGCCTCGTCTCGCGACCGCGTGCAGGTCGAGTACCAGGTCGCCACCTACTTCCGCCTCAACAGCGATCGCCTCCGCGAGTTCCACGAGCAGCTCGGCCTCAAGTACCGCGCGTACACGGCCGCAGGCTGGGCGAAGCTCATCACCGACACGTTCCGGCAGCAGATCGAGTCCGCCCTCCAGTCCCAGACGCGCCGCTACGACGTGGCGGACCTGTACGCCAACCGGAACTCGCTCGAATCGATCCAGCTGGCGGTCCAGAAGTCCCTCAAGGCGAAGCTGCGCGAGGCCCTCGGCGCCGAGTACTTCTGCGGACCGAAGTTCAAGCCCAAGGGGCCGTGCGGCGATCTGACGTTCGTCGTGAAGCGCATCGACATCCCCAAGAGCGTGCAGACCGCCTACGAGCAGAACCGCACCTCCAACGTGGCCATCTTGACCGAGGCCAACAAGACCAAGCAGCGCACGGAGGAGGCCAAGGGCATCGCCGCCCTTGCGGACGCGCTGGATTCCGCCGGTGAGAACTACGTGCTGCTGAAGGCGATCGAATCCGGCAAGATCAACTTCTGGGTGCTGCCCGACAAGGCCGGGGTGACGCTCCAGGCGCCCAAGGACGGCACGGGCACACCCGCCACGGGCGGGGCTGCCACGACCACTCCCGGCAACTGACCAGGCGTCTGTACCCATGAGCAGCGAACCGGCCTCGATCTCGTGGATCGACGACGAGAACTTCACCATCGGCCACACGGCCTTCCGTTCGGCGATCTTCGATCGGTTCACCTCCACGCCCGAGCAGTTCTGCGTCGTGAAGACCCGGTCGCTCGTGGAGCGCTACATCGACCTCCTCACCGGCCTCGCGCCCAAGCGGATCATGGAGCTCGGCATCGCCAAGGGTGGTTCAACCGCGATGCTGGCGGCGCTGCTGCGGCCCGAGAAGCTGGTTGCCGTCGACATCATCGCCGACCGGGTCCAGGCCCTCGACGCGTTCATCGAGGCGGAGGGACTCGCCGGGCGGGTCGAGGCGCACTACTCGGTGGACCAGGCCGATCGGCACCAGCTCGGCGCCATCGTGGACGCGGCGTTCGGCGACGAGCCGCTGGACCTCGTCCTCGACGATGCGTCGCACGACTTCGAGATGACCCGTATCACCTTCGATCTCCTGTTCCCGCGTCTGCGGCCAGGGGGCGTGTTCGTGATCGAGGACTGGGCCTGGGCCCACGTCGGCTGGAACGTCCAGCGCCCCGGCGCCGTCCCGCTCTCCATGCTGGTCTTCGAGACGATCCTGGCCCTTCCGCAACGCCCCGGGCTCATCGACTCGATCGCCATCGACGAGGACTGGGCGGTCATCACCCGCGGGGACCTCGAGGTGGACGCGGCCACGTTCTCGCTGCGGCGCCACGCCAGCCAGCGAGGCCGGGACCTCGTGATCCCCCTCCAAGACCCGCCGACCTAGGAGAGCGGGAACACGTCACCCGAGGGGTAGCGGGCGAGCGAGCGGTACCAACGGGTGGCGAATCGCCACCCGCCGTAGCCCTCGGCATCGGTCTTGCGGTACGTGTCCCGGTAGAGCCCGTAGGAGTCGTTGCGCTTGCGGGCGCCGAGGTCCTGGCGGAGCTCGCACATGTGGATCCGGGCCTTGGCCGCCAGCGGGTCCGACGCCGACAGCTCGATGTGGCTGTTGAGGATCACGAACTGGAAGAAGGCGAACCGCTCGAGCGCGGTGGAGACGAAGTCGACGACCGCTCCGGGTCCGACCAGTTCGACGGCAGGCCGGGTCACGAGGTCCAGCGAGATGGTGGCGTCCGGAAGGAAGAGGCCTCCCACCTGGTCCCAGTCCCGCATGCAGACCCCGTCGGCGTAGGCCCGTTGCAACTGGTCGATCGACGACCGGTCGACCAGCGCATCCAGCTCCGAACCCATCGCGCGATCGTAGGTCGGTGTGGAGCACCGTCACTCGGCGCCCCCCACGACGAAGGCCGCGTGGAGCAAGGCGGGCACCTCGAGGAGGACCACGAGCAGGAGACCGGTGAAGAGGAGCGTGGCCACCTGCATGGAGCGACCTCGCCACACCAGCCACCGCTCGCGTCCGAAGCGCTCCACGACGACCAACGAAAGGGCGAGCACCGGCAGGAACATGAGGAGGACGAACCGCTCACCTTGAACCAACGCCATCCACCAGGCGGTGAAGGTCAGGTAGGCGGTCACGACGACGAGCCCGAACGCCATCGGTGCCCGCAGACCTGGGCGCGGCCGCCGCGGCGCCACCGCGAACGCGGCAGCGCCGGCCAGCAGGGCCAACTCCAGCAGTCCGAGAAATCCATAAGCGCGAGCGGAGCGCTCGTACTGGACGGCGAACCCGCTCCGGAACCGAGCGAGGGCATCGCCCGGGGTGTGGCGATCGAAGTATCGACCCCAGCTCGGCACCGGCTCGGGAGCCGGCGCGCTCGGAGCGGGATCCTCATGGGCCGGGAGCGCGGCGTCCGCTTCTGGCCACGTGTCGTACCAGATGTAGTAGGTCGAGTTGGCATTGAACAACGGGTCACCGAAGCGCTCGGACGAGTTCACGAAGTACGGCGCCATCACGGCGAGGAACACGCCCACCACCGAGACGAGCGCGAGCGGCATGGCCCGGCGCGCGGCGACAGACAGTCCGGACCACGATCGCGGGAGCGCCGCGGCCACGGAGCCGATGAGTACGAGCAGGACCAACATGATCGACGCGTTCGACTTCGTGAGCTGCGTGAGCCCGAGGACAGCGCCCGCCACCGCACCGCGCATCACCGTCGGGGTGCGCAGGACCCGCCAGGAGCAGACCGCTGACGCGAGCAGGAGGAAGAACACCCCAAGATCGGCCTGGACTGCGGGTGCCTTGAACATGACGACCGACAGGACAAGCGCGCTGAAGCCGGCGAGCGCGCCGACCGGCTCGACCCGTCGCCACAGCCACGCTCCGACTGCGACGGCGCCGACCGCTCCGATCACGACGCCGAGTGCCTTGCCGGCCTTCATGGCCGAGGCGACGGAGCCGTCGGCGTCGATCATCTGGCTCAGCAGGTAGGGATACAGGGGCATCCGGTTGCGATCCGCCACAATGCCCTCGGGATCGTTCCGGAGGTCCCTGGCGTAGGTGATGTAGGCGCCCTGGTCCGTCACGTGTGGATCGTCGTTGCGCTGCCACTGGCTGGTGATACCGACGACTGCGACCCCGATCACGAGCACGGTCGCCCCCGCGAGCAGCCAGCGAGGGAACCGCACCTCGACCCGGCGGCCTGGATCGCGGCAGACATCGACGTCACCCAGCGTCAGGGCGAGCAGCCCCAGCACCGGAGCCAGCGCGGCGAAGACCTGACCGACCGGGTGGCTGAACCGGAAGTACGGCACCAGACCAGGCACCCGCCAATACGCCGTGATGACGAAGCTGATCGCCAAGCCGAACCACCCGTACAACCCCCACACCCACGGCCGCCGGGCTGCGCTCCAGGCCTCCACCCTCCATCGGTCGCCCAATCGCTGCTGCCCGACCAGGGCGGCCAGCACAGCCATGGCCACCATGATCAGCACAGGCCCGATGACGGCCACGATCACCGTGGCAATGACCACCCCGCCGGTCAGGCGAGGTGACGAGCGTCCACGCTCGGCCGCTTCTGCCCACGCCCACGACGCGACCAGGAGCAAGAAGGGCGCAGCGGTGATCAGTCCGAGCACCAGACCTGCTGCCAGCGAGGTCCCCTTCGGGGGCGCGATGTCCGACAGGGACAGGGCCGCCATCGCCGCGACGCCCGACAGGACGGCAGGGAAGGACACGTGATCGACCACCGCGGCGACTGCGAGTCCCAGGACCAGCAGCGCGGCGAGGAACGCCACCGCGTCGTCCCGGGGCCCTCCGTGGGCCAGTGGCCCTCGCCAATGGACCACCGCCAGCGCTGGAAGCGAGGCGAGGCACCAAAGGACGAGGCTCGTCGGACGACTGCAGAGGCGCGCCAGTGCCTCGCCCGACCACCGCCACGAGGCCGCCGCCACGGACGCCACAAGGCTGCTCCCCACCAGGAGCAACGGGGCGGCCAGCCCGTTCATGCGCGGGCCGGGGTACTCGAGCACGAGGGCGTTCGTTCCTGACGCGGCGACGACCAGTGCCATCGTCGCCGCCGAGACCGACCCCGCCCGGCCGACGTGCACGGCTCCGGCCCACGCGACCTCCACCACGACCGTGCCCAGCGCCAAGAGGACCACGGGGAGGCCGGAGATGCCGTTGCTGGCGGCGACGATGACGGCGGCGAGCGCCAAGGCGGTCGCCAGCGCTTGGAGGGCCATCGGCCGGCGGCTGGAGAGGCCCGTCACGGTGGGCATCCCCCGGGAGCACGTGCGGTCAACACGGCGACGGCAACCACGAGCAGCAGCACCAGTCCGGCCGTCGTCCAGCCCGCCAGCCGCAAGCGGGCTCGCCTCGCCCACAGCCCGCTGAGCGCGAAGGCGATGCCCAGCGCGGCTGCGGGGAGCAGCGGATCCGCGACGTCACAGGGCATCATCGCCGGGAGGACGGTCATCGGTCGAGGCCGGCGATCTGGTCGGCGAGGTGTCCGTAGATGGCCTCGGCCACCAGGCGAGCGCCCGCTTCGTTGGTGTGGACGGCGTCGAAGTAGGTCGCCTCGCCCGCCCCGTCGAGGACATCGGCAAGGTCCACCGTGCCGTTCGGCAGGCGGACCCGGACCTGGTCGACCCAGGTCAGGTCGTCGTAGAGCTTTGCCGGCTGGAAGAACGATGCGAAGGCGATGTCCTCCTTCACCGCGAGGGCGCGTGCCAGGTCCAGCCCTCGCCGGTACACGGAGGTGATCTGCTCTACGAGTGTCGCCGGCGGCGCGGGAAGCGGCGATCCCCGGCCGTCTGCGGAATCGAGCACCTGCCCGAGAAGGCTCGTCCGGCCCCAGGCATCGAGCAGGCCCCCATCTGAGTCCGGAGACGATGGTCCCCCGGGCCCCTGGTAGTACTGCGGCTGGTCCGTCGCCGGCTGGGAGATGTGCTGCGAGATCTCGTTCGCACCGTCGTAGAACACGACGAGATCCGGACCGGGCCGAGGCGACGCGAGGGCGGCCTCGAAGCGCAGGACCGATTGGAAGTCGGAGTCGGCCTGGACCCCGAAGTTGACCGCTTGGATGCCGTGGCCATCGGCCATCGCCATTCGAGCCACCTCCGACGGGATGGTGTGGGCGTCGCGCTGCCCCTCGCCGAACATGGTCGAGCCGCCGAAGAACCACACCACCGGGCCGTCGTCCGCAGCCACGGTCCTCCGGACGTTTCCCTCGACGTTGACGTACCTTCCGCTCCGGTCCCGGTAGCGGGACTGCACGTAGGGCACGCCCTCGTAGTCCTGCGACCGGAACTCCCGGAAGTAGTCCTCGGCCCACGGGCTGGACGCGAACGCCGGGTGCTGGGCACGAGCGTCGACGTACGGCGCGACGGTTCCCGGCGGCTGGGGCTCCGCCGCCAGCGCCAGGCGACTGGTCGAGCCGCCTGCGGGGACGTCGTTCGCTGCTGCCAGCGCCGATCCGGCGATCGCATCGATGCCCAGGAGCAGCGCCAGCAGCACCACGATCGGCCGCAATGCCATCCGGACCGCGCCGCGGCCCGAGGCCGAGCCCGCCAGGGGCGCGTCGCCCTCGAACCCGGGCCGGCGAGAGGCGGTGGGCTCGCGCACCACCCAGGTCGACTCGGCGGCGAGCGGGCGCCAGCCGATCGGCTCCCGCCGAAGCAGCCGGCCGGCAGCACGGGCGGGGAGCGAGAAAACCCCCTCGAGCAGGATGGCTCCGGAGGACCAGGCCGACCAGCGCAGCGCCCCCCACCCCCATGCGAAGGGCAGGTCGAGCACCCGAGCCAGTCGACGGGAGGCAACGGCGACGAGGGTGACGAGGAGTGCGACCATCCGCACGGCCAGCGCTCGGCGGAGGTCCTCTTCGGCAGCCATCGCTTGGGCGAGGAGGAGCAGCACGACGAGGCGGACAACGGTTCCCGACCAACGGTTCGAGGCGGTCGCGACGCCCGGCGGTGGCACAACCGGTACCTCGGCCCAGGTCCTGGCCCCGGCGTGATCGGTGGCCATCAGAAGAACGTGTAGACGACGTACGGGACGGCGTGTTGCGCCGTCACGGCCAGCATCGCCGTCAGCAAGAGGATGACGAGCACCGGCAGCAGCCACAGTGCGCCGACGCTGTGGGACATCTCCACCATGTCACGCAGGAGGAGCCCGAGGTACCGCACCCGTCGCATCACGATCCCTCCCGTGCGAGCACGGTACCGGCGAGTTGGTCGCGCAGCCAGGCCGCAACGGCCGCCGCGCCATCTTCGTCGACGTGCACGGCATCGAAGAACGATGCTCCGGCGTCACCGGCGGCGATCGCACCCGAGCCGTCGATCACCCCGCCGGGAAGGTCGCGCAGCACCCGGTCGACGATGGCCCCTCGCCCACCTGGCTGCACGGCTTGGAACACGCTGACCACCGGGACCCCGTGCATGGCGCCGATCTCGGCCGCCAGGCCAGCACTGCGTCCCAGCACGCGCACCGAACCTGCTGCGACGTCGTTCGCAGGGGGTCCGGGCTCACCCGACCTGCCCTCGGCCCCGGCCGGCAGGCCGCCGTAGTCGCGGAGGACCCGGGCGAGGAAGCTGCGGTCGTTCCATCGCTGCCACAGGGTGCGCCGGTTGGCGGGGGCGGCGCTGCGCCACAGCGTCGCCGGCAGCACCGTGGCCTCGCCGTAGGGCGCCGCCACCTGCGCCCCGATGTCGTTCATGCCGTCATACAAGATGACGAGGTCCGGGGCGTGCCGCACGGCGAGGAGCTGCTCGAGCTGGAGTGCCTCCTGGTAGGAGGTGAAGCCGGGGACGGCGAAGTTCCAGACCCGTACCGGCCGACCTGCGGTTTCGCTCTGGCGGGCGATCTCCGATGCGATGGTGTGCTCGTCCCGCTGCCCGACCCCGAACGCCGCAGATCCGCCCAGCAGCCACACCACGGGCAGGTCTGCACCCGCTGGCTCGTAGCCAGCCCGGATCCCGTCGGTGACGGTGATGCACGAGCCGGCCGTATCCCGAACCCGGCGCACCAGGTACTGGACGTAGTCGTAGCGGAGGTCGTCCGCCTGGGACAGGCACGCCCCAGCCCACTCGTCACCGCGGAGCGCACGAGACCCCGCCCGTGAGGCGAACGACCCGTCCGGGACCCCGGGAACACCGGGCTCGACCGCGCCCAGCACCTGCTGCGAGGGCTGCACCCACGGTTCCTGCCCGTGGCCGGACACCATCGAGCCGGCGAGCAGGTCCACGATGACCAGTGCCCCGAGGTACGGGAGGAACCGCAGCGCTCTGAAGCCCCTGCTCCCCGCACGCCGGCGGCCGGGTACGTCGCGCATCCACGGTCGATCGGCCTGCACGCGTCCCGACGTAGGGGACCGCGGTCGCCAGGTACTTACCGGCCTGGGTCGTGCGCCGTTCAACGCGCTGCGCCGCCGCACCAGGCTGAGGGCGCGCCCCGGCAAGACGACGACGAGCTCGATCATCCCGACGCCGATGGTCGACACGGCGTGGACGGCTCCTTGGCCTGCCTTGGCGACGGACCAATCGATCGCACGCGCCGCCCGCTTGCTGGTGGTGGAAAGGACCGTCACGACCACCGCCGACACGAGGGCGACGCCGACCAAGGCCCAAGCCCCACGGAGCGCAGCGAGACCGGCCACCGCAGCCAGGACCAGGGCGCGCACGAGCGTTCCCTCCCACGGCTTCGTCCGGTCGGACCGACCGGTGCTGACCGCCGGGATCTCGGCCCAACTCCCGGGCAGCCTTCGGTCCCCCTCCAGCATCGGCTGGCATACTAGCGACGTGCAGGTCTTGGGGATCAGCGGCCTGTACCACGACGCAGCGGCGGCGCTGGTGGTCGACGGCACCATCGTTGCGGCCGCGCAGGAGGAACGCTTCACGCGGGAGAAGCACGATGCGTCGCTTCCTCGGAACGCCATCGCCTACTGCTTGCACGCCGGAAACGTGGCTCCCGGCGAGCTCACTGCGGTCGTCTACTACGAAAAGCCGCTCCTCTCGTTCCTGCGCCTCTTGCGGACCCGGTTCCAGGCCGCACCCCGTGGCTTCTGGACCTTCCGGCGCGCCATGCGGGAATGGGGCAGCACCAAGCTGTGGGTGGGCTACGAGATCGAGCGGCTCCTGTCCGACCTCGGCCACCCGCGTCCCCGCAAGCTCTGGTACGCCGAACACCACGGCAGCCACGCGGCGAGCGCGTTCTTCCCGTCGCCGTTCGAGAGCGCAGCGGTGCTCACCTTCGACGGCGTCGGGGAGTTCGCGACGTCCAGCATCGGGCTCGGGGTCGGCAACCGCATCACGATCCAAGAGGAGATCCTGTTCCCGAACTCGATCGGGCTCCTCTACTCGGCTTTCACGTGGTTCTGCGGCTTCCGAGTGAACTCGGGTGAGTACAAGCTGATGGGCTTGGCGCCCTACGGCGAACCCCGGTACGTCGATCAGATCCTCGGTGACCTGGTGACGATCCACGACGACGGCTCCTTCTCGCTGGACCAGCGGTGGTTCGACTACCTGGCCGGCGACCGGATGGTGAGCGCGCGGTTCCTCGACCGCTTCGGCCCACCCCGAGAGCCCGAGAGCCCGATCACCCAGCGCGAGGCCGACCTGGCTCGCTCGATCCAGGAGGTCACCGAGCGCCTCGTCCTCGGGATGGCACGCCATGCCGTCGACTTGACGGGACAGCGCCGCGCCGTCCTCGCCGGCGGGGTTGCGCTCAACTGCGTCGCCAACGGTCGACTCCTGCGCGAGGGCCCCTTCGAGGAGCTGTGGATCCAGCCCGCATCTGGCGATGCCGGGGGCGCGCTCGGGGCGGCCTTGCACGGGTACTACCAGGTGCTCGATCAGCCTCGAACGGTCGATGGCCGAACGGATGCCATGCAGGGCGCGTTCCTCGGTCCGGCCTTCACCGACGACGAGGTCGGCCGCTGGCTCGCCGATCTCGGGCTCCCGCACCGGCACCTCGGTCCCCACGAGCGCAACGACGAGATCGCCCGGCGAATCGCCGACGGCCGGATCGTGGCCGTCGTCCAAGGCCGCATGGAGTTCGGACCCCGATCCCTCGGCAACCGCGCCATCCTCGCCGACCCGCGTTCTACCGCCACCCAGCGCACACTCAACCTGCGCACGAAGCAGCGAGAGTCGTTCCGTCCCTTCGCCCCAGCGGTGCTCGCCGAGGAAGCCTCGGCCTGGTTCGACCTCGACGTGGCCTCGCCATACATGCTCCTGACGGCACCCGTGCACGGGTCTCAACGCCTCGACTCGAACCCACCGCCGGACGGCCCGCTCGAGGAGCACCTGTTCGAGCGGATCAGTGCAGCCCGCTCGACGATCCCGGCGGTCACCCACGTCGATGGGTCCGCGCGCGTGCAGACGGTCGACGCCGACAACCCGGGCCTGCACGGCATCCTCGCAGCGTTCCACCGGCTCACCAACTGCCCGGTACTCGTGAACACTTCCTTCAACATCCGCGGCGAGCCGATCGTCGCCACACCGGACGACGCCCTCCGCTGCTTTGCCAGCACCGACATCGACGACCTGGTCATCGGCTCGTTCCTGCTCGAACGCGAGCAGCAGGACTTCGATGCTGCTGGGATCGAACGGGTCGAGCCGGCGCTCGACTAGCCCCAGACGCGCCACTGCCGGCCCCCCGGAAGGGGACCGGCAGCAGGCACAACCGATCAGGCCGAGGCCCGTCGGACTCCGATGCT
Organism: Acidimicrobiales bacterium; assembly: GCA_046594195.1. Lineage (GTDB taxonomy): Bacteria > Actinomycetota > Acidimicrobiia > Acidimicrobiales > Iamiaceae > Aquihabitans. The sequence goes on from JBKJPY010000029.1 coordinate 64,373, forward strand.
CAGCTTGCGGCGGCGGAGCAGACCGTGTCGGTGATCAGGCGAGCCACGACGTAGGGGTCCATGTTGGCGTTGGGGCGCCGGTCCTCGGCGTAGCCCTTCTTCTCGACGGCGACCTGCCAAGGAATGCGGATGGACGCACCGCGGTTCGACACGCCGTAGGAGAACTCGCTCCACGGAGCGGTCTCGTGGGCGCCGGTCAGGCGCTCCTCGATGCCGTGCCCGTAGGCCCGGACCATCTCCTCGGCCTTGGCCCCGAGCGCCTCGCAGGCGGCGATGATGGCGTCGTAGCCCTCGCGCATCGCCTGGGTCGAGAAGTTGGTGTGGCAGCCGGCACCGTTCCAGTCGCCCTTGGCGGGCTTGGGCTCGATGGTGGCGGAGATGCCGAACTCCTCGGCGATGCGGTACAGCAGCCAGCGGGCCACCCAGAGGTGGTCACCCACGTCGAGCGGGCCGAGCGGGCCGACCTGGAACTCCCACTGGCCGGGCATGACCTCGGCGTTGATGCCCGACAGGCCGATGCCGGCCTCGATGCAGGCCTCCATGTGCGCTTCGACCACATCGCGGCCGAACACCTCGTCGGCGCCGACACCGCAGTAGTAGAAGCCCTGCGGCTCGGGGTAACCACCCACGGGGAACCCGAGCGGGCGGCCGTCCTTGAAGAACGTGTACTCCTGCTCGATGCCGAACCACATGTCCTGGTCGGCGAACTTCTCGGCCACGGTGCGCAGCGGGGCGCGGGTGTTGGTCGGGTGCGGCGTGTCGTCGACGAGGAAGACCTCGCACATCACCAAGACGTCGTCACCACCGCGGATCGGGTCCGGGAACACGGCGACTGGCTTGAGCACGCAGTCCGAGTTGTCGCCGGGAGCCTGGTTGGTGCTGGAACCGTCGAAGCCCCAGATCGGTAGGTCGTCGTGTGCACGACCGTCCTCGAGGATGCGGGTCTTGGAACGCAGGCGAGCGGTGGGCTCGGTGCCGTCGATCCAGATGTACTCGGCCTTGTAAACCACGGAAGTCTTCTCCATTGTCGGTGCCTGCCCCGCGGCCGGGACAGGTAGATCCGTTGTGCGGACCGCACCCTAGGAGCCTCCTCGCGCCCCCTCGTTTCCCGTTTGTGAACGGACTGTGAACGAGATCGTCCGTGCCGAGTCGCGTGCCCGAGGCTCGCGGCGGTGTTCCCGGGGTGTCACCGGGTGCTTGCACCTTTGTGAACGGAACGTGAACCCACCCATTCCCAGGTTGCTTGCGCCGCCGTACGGCAGTGAGGATGTCGCCGTGGATCGCCAGAGGGAGTACGTGCTGCGCACGGTCGAGGAGCGAGGGGTGCGCCTGGTGCGCCTCTGGTTCACGGACGTGCTGGGCCAACTGAAGTCGTTCGCCATCTCCCCTGCGGAGCTCGAGAACGCCTTCGAGGAGGGCATGCGCTTCGACGGCTCGGCCATCGACGGGTTCAGCCGCATTCAGGAGAGCGACGTGCTCGCCCGCCCCGATGCCCGGACCTTCGAGCTCCTCCCGTGGAACGAGCGCGACGAGACCTCGGCCCGCATGTTCTGCGATCTCACCACCCTCGACGGCACGCCGTTCGCCGGTGATCCCCGCCAAGTGCTGCGCCGCAACCTCGACGCCGCCCGCGAGCGGGGCTACTCGTTCTTCGTCGCCCCGGAGATGGAGTTCTTCTACTTCGCCTCCGGCGATCCGACGAAGACGCCGGAACCGCTCGACACCGGCGGCTACTTCGACCTCACGACCGCCGACGTCAGCTCCGACCTCCGCAAGAAGACGATCCACCACCTCGAGGCCATGGGCATCCCGGTGGAGTACTCGTTCCACGAAGACAGCCCCAGCCAGCACGAGATCGACCTGCGCTACACCGATGCGTTGTCGATGGCCGACAACGTCATGACCTTCCGGCTCGTCGTCCGGGAGACGGCCATGGAGCAGGGGGTGTACGCCACGTTCATGCCCAAGCCCCTCACCGGCGTCCAGGGCTCGGGCATGCACACGCACCTGTCGCTCTTCGAGGGCGACGCCAACGTGTTCCACGACCCCGAGCAGAACCACCCCCTGTCCGAGACCGGGCAGAAGTTCGTCGCCGGGCTGCTGCACCACGCCGCAGAGATCACCGCGGTCACCAACCAGCTCGTCAACTCCTACAAGCGCCTCATCGTCGGTACCGAGGCCCCGTCGAACATCACCTGGGCCCGCAACCACCGTGCGGCCCTGGTCCGGGTGCCGGTCACCAAGCCCGGCAAGGAGTCCTCGGTCCGTATCGAGTACCGCTCCCCGGACCCGGCCTGCAACCCGTACCTCGCCTACTCGGTGCTGCTCGCCGCCGGCCTCAAGGGCATCGACGAGGGGTACTCGCTTCCGGAGGAGGCCGCGTCGATGCTCGACCTCCCGGCGAGCGAGCGTGCCGCCGCCGGCGTGAAGGACCTTCCGCAATCGCTGAGCGAAGCGCTCGACGCCATGGAAAGCTCGGAACTCGTGCGAGAGGCCCTGGGCGATCACATCTTCGAATGGTTCCTCCGCAACAAGCGGGCGGAGTGGGCCGACTACAAGGCCCAGGTCACCCCGTTCGAACTCGCCCGGTACCTGCCGACCTGGTAACTGCGATGGAACCGCTGCTCGTCCACCCCGATCCTCCGCCGCCCGAGCTGGCCCGCCTGCTCGACCTCAGTGGCTATGCCTGGAAGCCGTGCGCGGACGAGCGCGTCGCCCTCAACGAGACGCCCGACGACGGCTGGGGCGGCGCCATCGTGGTCATCAACGAGCAGAGCGACGCGGCCTGGGCGCTGTGCCGGGCCATCCGCAAGGGCGACCTCCCGGTCGAGCCGCTGCTGCTGCTCATCGCCGGCAACCGTCTCGACGAGCTCGACCTGCGCGACGAGCTGTATGACGACTTCTGCCTGGACCCGTTCCACCCCCGCGAGCTCGAGGCCCGGCTCCGCCACCTGTTCTGGCGCACCGGCTTCGGCACCGCTCCCGAGCTGGTGGAGTACGGCGGCTTGGTGCTCAACCTGGAGACCTACCAGGCGGTCATCGAAGGCGAACCGCTCGACCTCACGTACATGGAGTACGAGTTGCTGAAGTTCCTCGCCCAGCACCCCGGCAAGGTCTTCACCCGCGAAACCCTGCTCAGCCGGGTCTGGGGCTACGAGTACTACGGCGGCGCCCGCACGGTCGACGTCCACATCCGGCGCCTCCGCGCCAAGCTCGGAGAGGAGCACGCCAACCTCATCGCCACCGTCCGAAGCGTCGGCTACCGCTTCGGCCAGAGCCGCTGGGGCGGGTAGCCCCGCCACCCAAACCCAATACGAGCGCTGGCCCGACGGTGCCGAGGGGTCAGCCGCCGGTGGTGTTGGGGACTCCGGTGGTGGTCGGAATCGATGACGTCGTGGTCGTTGCGTTCGGGTCAGTGACGTCGAAGGCGGCGCCCATCTGGCCAGTGAGCCAGGTGTTCCAGAACCAACGGGCGGCGGGCGGATTGAAGTGGGAGCCGTCCTCGCGCAGCGGGATGCCGTCGGGCGTCGTCGCCAGGGCCTTGCCCGATGCGTCGCAGAGCTTGGTCTCGGGGTCGATCAGGCGGACCCATCCGGCGTTGCGTTTCGCCACCGCTCGGATCCGTTCGTTGACCCAGTCGACCCGCTCGGGATCGAGGCGCTCCTTGCCCAGCCGGACGGCGTTATCGGCGAAGCACGGCACGACCGGCATGATCGTGGCCGCTCCGACCCCTCGGAACTTGTCGATGCGTTCCTGCATGCGCTGCTCGAGGAACTTCGCGTACCGCTTGGTGCCGACCCGGTAGCTGACGCCTTGGTACTCGTGGTCGTACACCTCCCACGCACCCAGCCAGAACACGACGACGTCGGGTTGTTCGCCCAGCCCCGTGAACTCGACGAGGTCGACGCTCTGGCACAGGTTGCCGTAGCGCTCCGGTGGCCGGCCCCTGACCAGGAACTCTGAATCCGGGGGCATGACCCCACACCCGATGACCGCTCGATCCTTGATGGCCACCTGGGCCTGGTCGTACTGGCCCTCGAGCTTCCAGGCGATGGACCAACCAACGGAGTCGCCGGCGACCATCACCTTCAGCGGGCGCCCGAGGCGCTGGGCCGGAGGAACCGAGGCCGTCGGGTCCACCACCACGTCGGGTGCGCCCGTGAACGGGCCGGGCGGGCCCTCGTCGATCGGCGGTGCCGTCGTGGTGGCCGCCGCCTCCTTGCGCAGCGCCGCGGCCTGGGCCGGCGTCAGGTCGCCCAGTGCGGAGTCAAGCACCTCCTTGTCGCTGACCGACGCGTAGTCCGGCTCCTTCGGGGCACCCGCCGAGGTGCCCACGATGACCCCGACCACCAGGATCAGGGCCATGGCCGAGAACGCCACCGACGGGATGCGACGGTCGGTCGGACGCGGCCGTGACGAGCCGAGGCCCGCCGGCCGCTGACCCGTCCGGATCGGTTCCTCGACCAGCCAGAACGAGAGGGCCGCCAGACCGATGGCGAACGCCACGACCGCCGCATCGAGCGCGTAGCCCTCGAGGCCCCAGTACTCCGAGAGGAAGACCTGCGTCGGCCACGACCACAGGTAGATGCCGTAGGACCGTCGGCCGATCCACACGAACACCGGGTGGGCGAGCAGCCCGTCGAAGGGGCCGCGGCCGGTGGCCACACCGGAGACGAGCACGACGGCGCAGAGGGCGAGCAACTGGAACCCGCCCTGGTACATGACGGCCTCGGCGTTCGACCCGAACACGAAGAAGGCCGCAACCGGGAGGAATGCGACGGTGCCGGCGACGGACCAGCGGGTTGCCCAGCGCCGGCGCTCGGCCCGGGTCCGACCCGCCTGCGAGGCCGGGTCCCACCACGTCCCCAGCAGCGCCCCGCCGAACAGGGCGAAGACCCGGGTGTCGGTCCCGTAGTAGATCCGGGAGAGGTCCATCCCGATGGACGCGGAGACCGCCATCCAGCCGGCGGAGACCACCATCGCCACCGCCGCGACGATGCCGACGGTCCGCCGCACGTGACGGGTGGCGAGCTTGGCGACCACCACGACGATCAGCGGCCAGAACAGGTAGAACTGCTCCTCGATCGCCAGCGACCAGGTGTGCCGCAACGGGCTCGGCGCCAACCCCGACGAGAAGTAGGACTGGCCGCTCAGCACGAACCGCCAGTTGGCGACGTAGGCCAAGCCGGCCAGCGCGTCGATGCGGATCTGGCCGAGCCGCCAGGCGGGAAGCCACAGCCGGGACCCGATGGCCACGGCCACCAGGATCACGAACAAGGCGGGCACCAACCGCTTGAAGCGGCGGATCCAGAAGGACCCGAGGGCGATGCCATCGTTGCGCTCCCGCTCGGCGAGCAGCAGCCGCGTGATGAGGAAGCCGCTGATGACGAAGAAGACGTCGACCCCGAAGAAGCCGCCGGGCAGCTCGTCGAGGTGGTACGCCACGACGGCGAGCACGGCGACCGCCCGGAGGCCGTCGAGGGCCGGGATGTAGCCAGGCCGACCCGGGCGGGACTCGGCCTCGAGCGGGGGCGGCGACGGTGCGTCAGCGACGGCCTCCGGTTCAGCGGCGGCCACCCGCACCGTTGCCGGCACCGGCACCGGCACGTGGTCGACCGGGCGCGGCGCCACGGTCCGAGGGGCCACCGCCGGGCGGGGCGTCGCCTGCGGTCCTCGCCGCGTCGGGCGAGGTGGCGGCTGCGGACCCATGACCCACCCACGGTACCGCCGACCGTCGTTGCGCTCCCAGCCGCCCCCGGGTCACAATGGGCGCATGATCGGTCCCATCGGCATCGCCATCGTCCTCATCGTGGTCATCCCGGTCAGCGTGCTGGTCTCGGGTGCCGTGGCATCGGGCCTGCTCGGCTACTTCCTGAAGGAAGAGGCGGAGACGGCCAACGAGGGCAGCGAGCTCATCGCCACCAACGTCTGATCAGGCTCGGTACGCCCAGGCCTCGACCTCGGCGTTGGCGCCGAACGGGAGACCGGCGACCTGGATCGTCGAGCGAGCGGGACGGGGCTCGGGGAACGCCGCGGCGTAGCGCTCGTTGAACTCCGGGAACTGCGCGAGGTCGATCAGAAAGCACGTGGTCTTCACGACGTGCTCCATGCCTAGGCCGTGCTCGGCGAGCTGGGCCGCCAGGTTGGCCAGGAGCTGATCCACCTCCCCGGCGAAGTCTTCGACGAGGGCGCCGTCGCGCAGGCCGAGCTGGCCGGAAACGACCACCCACTCGCCAGCTGCGACAGACGCTCGGTAGGGCAGACCGGTCAAGTTCGTCATCAGAGCACTCCTCGGGTGGGCAGATCGGTGGGACATCCCTGGTGCAGCCAGACGGCGGCGGCCACAGCGGCGAACACGGCGTCGGACCCGTTGACCGGCGGACCGGCCGCCGCATCGACCTCCACGTCGATGGGCGGGGTGTCGACGGCACGGGGAATGCCGAACGAACGGATGGTCAGGTCGTGCACGGTGCCGTCGGCATCCACGGCGAGGCCTTCGCTCGTCACCCAGCCGAACGCCATGTGGGCCGCGCCGATGGCGTAGGAGCGCAGGACCACCTCATCGAGCGGATCGCCGGCGGCGACGCGCACCTTGATGCGACCGTCGACGATCGCCGCTTCGGCCGTCCCGCCGTCGGGGCCGTGGACGGGGACGTTCGAGCCACGGGCCCCGGCGAGCAGCACCAGCGCTTCGGCCCAGCCGGCGGCACGGGGCTGCGACGACGTGGGCGGGCCGGGCACGTCCACCTCGTCGACCACCAGGCCGGAGGCGACTCGGGCGATGGCCTCCGCGATGCCGGGCGTGCGCACGACGGTCAGGCGACCGGAACCGTCGGCCAGCGCGCCACCCGCCACCGGCGGCCGCTTCACGCCGAGGCGGACGACGTCCTCGCGCGACCAGAGCACCCGTACCGGCCGGCCGTGACGGTCGGCCAGTTCCCGTGCGACGGGGCCGAGGTGGCCGTCGTCCTTGGCGCCGAACGCGCCGCCGTTGGCCAGCGACGACGCCGGTTCGCCGCCCGGCTCGCACCACGTGGCGTCCGTCTCGAGGTAGCCGGGTTCGACCCAGCTCGTCCGCAACGTGGCATCCCACATCCCGTCGGGGACCGACAACGGCGGAACCGGATCGACGGTGGTGCGGCGCCCCTGGACCTTGCCCGCCAGCTCGCGCGCCTCCTCGACCGACTCGCCCACCACCCATGCGCCGCCCGAGTCGCGCACGGCGACGAGGGACCCGTTGGGAGCGGTGTCGTCCGCAAACCCGCCGCGTCCCAAGGCGACCGCCGGGTCGACGACCTGGGAGGCGCCGCCTTCGATCGACGCTCGCCGTGAAGCCGCCTCGAGATCGCGCTCTGGTGGCTCCTCTCCCAGGTGGTCCCACGCCTCGACGATGGTCTGCCACCCGGTGCACCGGCACAGGTGCGCCTGCAGCGATCGGTCCACGGCACCGTGGTCATTGACCACCGTTCCCTTCGCCCGCAGCGCCGCCAGGCGCACGACGATGCCCGGCGTGCAGAAGCCGCACTGGCTCCCGCCCGAGGCGCACAGGGCCGTCGACCACGCAGACCGCACCTCGGCATCGAGGCCGCCGACGGTCGTGATCGATCGGCCGGCCACGCGACGCACGGGGGTCACGCACGACACCCTCGGGGACCCGTCCACCAGCACCGTGCAGCAGCCGCACTGCCCCTGGGGACTGCACCCGTCCTTGACCGAGATGATGCCGAGCTGGTCGCGCAGCGCACCGAGCAGGGACCCGCCCCGGTCGTCCACCACCACCTGCAAGCCATCGACCACGAGCTGCACCTGGTCGGCGGACGGAGAAGGCGAGTCGGGCACGGCGGCGACCTTAGGGCCATCCCCTCGAGCGGAGCATCCCCCCGCTGACCTGGGCACGTGAGTAGAACGTTCCGAGGTCCGTTGGGCCGTCACTGCCCGTTTTCGTCCACCCCGTCCGTCACCCCGCAGGAGCACTCGTGGAGTCGGGTCTGCGCACCCCCGATACTCCGGGAGAAACCGGAGGCTTGATCGTCATGGTCCGGCCGGACCCTGCCGACGCGGCGCGTGCCATCGCGGATGACCTCCGCGCCGAGCTGGCCATCGGCGGCGAGGCGACGGAGCGCGCCATCGAGCGCCTGCACCTGCGGGAGCTGGAGCACCACGACCTCGACGGACTGGCGGCGGCCATGCGCCGAGCCGAGCTCATCCGCGACCGCACGCGCGCCGCGGTGTCCGACCGCCTCTCGGCCAGCCTGAACACCCGCGTCGCCATCCACCCGGACACCCTGCGCCGGGCGGCCGTCGAGCTGCTGGCCGCCGAGACCGCGCTGCGGATGACCGTCGAGCGCGACGGTCGGCGTGCCACGCGCCGAAAGCGGGCCCGCCGGGGCGGGGCCTCCACGGCGACCATCGCCGGAGCCGCCGTCGCAGTCGTCGCTGCGCCGCCGGCCGGCCTCGCCATCGCTGCTGCTGGCCTGCTCGGTGCGGGAGCCGACGTCCTCCGCGGTCGACGTCGTCCGGTCGCGGACCACGCCAGCCTCCGCAGCCACGTCTCGGTCACCCGGTCTCGGTGGGAGCAGGTGGCCGGTGTCGGCGCCGACCCCTCCGAGGTCAACACCATCATCCACCGCTACGACCCGCAGGACCCGGTGGTCGCGGCCCTCGTCGGGGAGAGCCCCGCGGTGCGCGCCGCCGAGCGGGTGGCCGTCCAGCGCCGGATGGCGTGGGTATCAGCCTGGCGCAAGGAGGTGGGGGACTCCACCCCGATCACCGACCCGGCGATCCAGGAGCTGCTCCAGCGCGACCGCACGGAGCTGTGGCTTACCTCGGGCACGACGCTCGAGGAGCCGTCAGACACCCTCGTGGTGGCGGCGCCCTACGCCGACCTGCCCGAGCAGCGGGCGCGCGACCTGCACCGCCGGTTGCTCGGCCTGCCTCGCGGTCAGCGGGTGATCGTCGTCCTCGCCCCAGACCCCGCTGAGCCTGACGGCGTGCGGATCCCGGGCATCGGCTGGGTGCCGGCCATCGCCGGCTGACCGCCCGAGCTCAGCTGAAGGACGAGCCGCAGCCGCACGTGCGCTGGGCGTTGGGGTTGTCGATCGAGAACCCGGCCTGCTGGAGGCCATCCTTGTAGTCCAAGGTGGCGCCAGTAAGGAGTTGAGCGCTGGACGGGTCGACCACCACGCGCACGCCAGCCTTCTCGGTGACGAGGTCGTCGTCGGCCATGTCGGAGTCGAAGAACATCTCGTAGGAGAAGCCGGAGCAGCCGCCCGGGCGCACGGCCACGCGCAGCGCGAGGGCGTCGTCGCCTTCGGCCGAGATGAGCTCGGCGACCTTGGATGCAGCGTTGTCGGTGAGCGCGATCACGGGCACTTCCTCCTGAATCGGAACGTTCGCACGCGATCGTACCGCCCTCTCGCCCGTTCGCGCCCCATCACGAGCCGGGGTTCCGCCAGGCACGCCGGTAGCATCGAGGGGTGGCCACCCCTGCGCTCCCCTCCCCCGACGACCTGCGCAGCTTGCTGCGCGGAGTCATCGATCCCGAGCTGGGCTCGGACATCGTCGAACTCGGAATGGTCCGCGACGCCACCATCGACGACGCCGGCCAGGTCGTGGTCACCATCGCCCTCACCACCTCCGGCTGCCCCCTGCGGGCGCAGATCCAACGGGACATCCGCACCCGGATCGGCTCGGTGCCGGGCGTGACCCACGTGAAGCTCGACTGGACCGAGATGAACCAGGCCGAGAAGTCCCGAGCCATGGAGAAGGCCCGCTTCAACGTGTCCCAGCGCGAAGAGGACACCGCCATCGGACCGCGCACCCGCGTGGTGCTGGTCGCATCGGGCAAAGGCGGGGTCGGCAAGTCGTCCGTCACCGCCAACCTCGCAGCCGCCCTGGCCACCCGCGGGCTCACCGTCGGCGTGCTCGATGCGGACGTGTGGGGATTCTCCATCCCTCGCATGCTGGGCGTGTCCGGCCGTCTCGAAGGGCGCATGGACGGCGACCGCAAGGTCATGCTCCCGATGGAGCGCAAGATCGGCGACGGCGTGGTGCGCATCGTCTCGATGGGCTTCCTGGTGGAGGACGAGGAGACGGCCCTCATGTGGCGTGGCCTCATGCTCAACCGGGGCGTGCAGCACTTCCTGCAGGACGTGGTCTGGGGCGACGACCTCGACTACCTCCTCATCGACATGCCCCCGGGAACCGGAGACGTCCAGATGGGTGTGGCCAAGCTCGTGCCGCGAGCCGAGGTCGTGGTCGTCACCACGCCGGCGCTCGCCGCGCAGAAGGTCGCCATCCGGGCCGTGTCCATGGCCCGCAAGAGCTTCCTGCGCGTGGCCGGCGTCATCGAGAACATGAGCGCGTTCACCGACAACCACGGGGAGATCCACGCCCTGTTCGGCTCCGGCGGTGGCCAGACGCTGGCCGACGATGCCGGCGTCCCACTCCTCGGGCGCGTGCCGATCGAGCCGCTGGTGTCCGCCGGCGGCGATTCCGGCGAGCCCGAGGTCTTGGGCGACTCGCTCGCGGCCCAGGCGTTCCGCGACATCGCCGAGCGCCTCGTCACCGAAGCCGTCCCGCCAGCCGAGCTCGCTGGCTGCTCCGCCCGGATGATGGAGATGGCCGTCGCCGCGTTGGACGCCGAGGACGCTGCGGACGCTGCGGCCGCCGAAGCGATCTGACCGCGAGGCGAAGCCCCGATCGATCAGCCGTGGATGCCGGTGCGTAGGCGCCGGAGGGCTTCGGGGATCTCGCCTCGCACGGTTCGGTCGATCGAGACGGTGGGGAGTTCGCAGGCCTGGGGCTCGGTGGAGGAATCGAAGTCCGGGCCGCGCAGGATGAGGCGGCAGCCGAGCTCGGTCTCGACCGACAGGGACTCTGCGAGCTCGTCGACCACGTCGAGGACGACGCCATCGCCGCCGGGATACTGGGTCCGGAGGTACTCCGGGGCATAGACCACGACGCCCGAGACCTCGCCGACCGCCTCCTGATCCGGTCCGGGCCAGAAGTCCTCGTAGAGAAACGGCGCCGTGCTCTCGCAGCAGCCGGTCCCGATGGTCACCGTCAACACGCCCGAACGCCGTTCGCCCATCTCGGCGATCACGGTGCGGGCCCGGTCGGTGGCAGTCACGATCACGAGCCCGATCGTACGGTCACCGTTCCCGAACCGCTCCTGATTCCTGAGTTAGCTTGGCGAGGGTACGCACACCCCGGGGCTCCTTGGCGGGAACTCCTGCGTCATCACACCGTTTCGACCAAGGAGTCACCATCATGAAGTTCCGCTACCTCGCCATCGCCGTCTTGGCGCTCTTCCTTCCCTTCCTGGCCACCGCCTGCGGCGATGACAGCACCGGTGATCTCAGCGAGAGCGAGATCTCCAAGGAGTTCGCCGACGCCGGCATCCCCAAGGAGCAGGCCGACTGCATGGCCGGAAAGGTCAAGGACGCCGACCTGACGAAGAAGGAGCTCGACGAGTTCACCAAGAACCAGGACGCGACCAGCAAGGCCGGCAAGGCCCTGATGTCGGCCGTGACCTCCTGCATGCAGACCACCACCCCGAACTGACCCCCGGTCCAGCACGCGCTGGTCCAGCACGCGGCAGCGCCCGGGTCCATCGGACCCGGGCGCTGCTCGTTTTCCCGGCGCGGCGAGCTAGATGTTGCCGCTCAGTGCCGCGAAGTGGATGTAGTTGTCGCGGGTGCCACCGGGGTTGGCGTGGATGTGCTTGACCTGCTGGTAGGCCCGCAGTCCGTTGATGCCCAGTTCCCGGCCGATCCCCGACTGCTTGTAGCCGCCGAAGGGGCGAGCCGGGTCGATCAGGTGGTAGTCGTTGATCCAGACCGTGCCGGTTCGCATCCGGTTGGCCACGGAGGTCGCCCGCTCGAGGTTGGTCGACTGCACGCCGCCCGCGAGCCCGTAGATCGAGTCGTTGGCGATGGCGATGGCCTCGTCCTCGGTCTCGTAGGGGATCACGCACAGCACCGGACCAAAGATCTCCTCCTGGGCGATCTTGGCGGAGTTCGGCACGCCGGCGAAGATCGTCGGGGTGTAGAAGGCGGCCGGGTCGAGGCCTTCGGCGAGGCCCTCGGGACGCATGCCGCCGCAGATGGGCTCGCCCACCTCGTCACGCCCGAGCTGCACGTAGCGCTCGACCGTCTCGACCTGGCTGCGGCTGACCAGCGGACCGAGGTCCGTGTCGAAGTCCATCTGGTTGCCGATGGCGATCTTGCCGGCGCGATCGACCAGCAGCGAGAGGAACTCGTCGTAGATGCTCTTGTGGACGAGGGCCCGGGTGCCTGACTCGCACACCTGGCCGTTGTGGAAGAAAGTCCCCCACAGAACGGCTGCGGCCGCAAGGTCGAGATCGGCGTCGTCGAGCACGATGTTGGCGCTCTTGCCGCCGAGTTCCAGGGTCACGGGCTTCACCGTGCCCGAAGCCAGCTGCATGATGCGGCGGCCGACCTCGGTGGGGCCGGTGAACGCGGTCTTGTCGACCATCGGGTTCACGGCCAGCTCCTCGCCGGCGGTCCCACCGGGACCGGCGACGATGTTGGCGACGCCCGGAGGCAGGTCGACCTCCTGGAAGATCTCGCCGAGCATGAGGGCGGTGGCCGAGGTGAACGACGCCGGCTTGAGGACGGCGCAGTTGCCTGCGGCCAGGGCCGGACCGAGCTTCCAGGCCGCCATGATGAACGGGAAGTTCCACGGGATGATCCCCGTGGTCACGCCGTGGGGCTCGTAGCGCACGTGGTTCGTCGACGGCGGGAACGGGGTCCCCGGCAGCTCGACGACCTCCGGCTCCTCGATGGCCAGCTTGGCGAACCAGCGGAAGGCGCCCACGGCGCCGGGCACGTCGGCGAACGTCGCCTTCTTGATGGTGCCGCCGCCGTCGCGGGCCTCCATCTCGGCGAACTTGTCGGCCTTGGCCTCGATGGCTGCGGCGATCTCGTTGAGCTTGGCGCCGCGCTCGGGGCCGCTCATCTTGGGCCACGGACCCTCGTCGAACGCCTTTCGGGCGGCCTCGATGGCCTTGACCGAGTCCTCGCGGCCGGCCTTGGCGATGGTGGCGTGGACCTGGCCGGTGGCCGGGTCCAGGGTGTCGAAGGTCTCGCCCGACAGGGCGTCGACGTGCTCGCCGTCGATGAAGAGCTGGTAGTCGGCCATGGTGCCGTTCCCCTTGGTGGATGGTGGTGCTTGAAGCGGATGGTGGTGGGTGATGCAGGCGCGAGGATCCCCTTGACCCTGCGGTCAAGGACGCTACCGCGGCCCTCGGCCGCTCGCGGGTCGGTTGCCACACGAACAATAGATCGTAGTACGATCTATTGCGTGCGCGCTCGCCCTCTCCCTCCCCTTTCGAGCGAACGGACCCGCATGGGGCGTTCGTCGTGGCGGTGGGCCTCGGCGGCGGCGCCGTCGGGGCCGCCTACCTCACCGTGCTGGAGGTCGTGACCGACTTGCTCGGCCCGGGCCGGTGGGCGCCCGTGCCGCACCTCGTCGTCGTCGTCCTCGTCGTCACCGAGATGAGCGGCCTCGCCCTCCTGCCCACCACCCTGATCGCCCCCCTCGTGAGCCTGGCCCTCACCTCGCAGGTCGGCCTGATCCACACCCAGCGCCGTCGGTTCACGGCACTGCCGGTTCCCGACGATGCTGCTCCCCCGGAGATGTCCGGTCGACCGGTCGGGGCCGGTCGGGGGCAGGAGGAGACGGCGTGACCAGACCGCTGACCGACGGCGACTACCAGGCACTCGCCGACTTCCGCCGGGAGCTGCGAGGGTTCCTCGCCTTCTCCGAGCGCGAGGCGCGAGCTGCCGGCATCACACCCGCCCACCACCAACTGCTGCTCGCCATCCGTGGGTACGGAGGTGGCGCACCGTCGATCACCGATGTGGCCGAGACCCTCCAGATCAAGCTCCACTCCGCCACCGAACTGGTGGCGCGCGCCGAGGCCAAGGGGCTCCTGACGCGCACCCACGACGATCCGAGCGACGCCCGCCGTGCGGTGCTCGCCCTCACCGATGCGGGTGCCGGCAAGCTCGCGGACCTCTCAAGCATCCACCGCGCCGAGATCCGCCGGTTCCGCGATCAAATGGACGCCATCCTCAGCGGCCTGGGCTGATCAGGCGGTGGCGGTCCAGCGGGTGTCGGCATCGTCGGCGTCGACCGCCTTGGCGGAGCCCTCGTCGGCGAGCTTGCGGAGGTGGGCCCAGACGCTGAAGCGGGCGACGGGCCAGAGGAACTCCGGGACGTCGGTGTAGATCGCCGCCACCAGCTGGGCGGTGTCCGCCCCGTCGGCCCCGAACCCCTGCAGGGAGGCCAGGACCTGGGCCTCGCGCTCGAGGCGGTGGGTGACGTAGTCGTCGAGCTTGGCTGCGGGATCGCCGATCAGGTGGCCGTGCGCAGGGGCGATGGCCTTGAGCGCCGGCCGCCACTGCTGCAGGCGCTGGAGCGAGGCGAGGTACTCCCCCATGTCACCGTCGAGCGGGGTGATGACGACCGTGGAGCCGTCCATCACGTGATCGCCGGAGAACAGGAGACGGTCGCGCTCGAGCAGGAAGCAGAGGTGGTTGCTGGCGTGCCCGGGCGTGTGGATGGCTCGCAACGTGAACTCGGTGCCCTCGATGGTGTCCCCGTCGACCAGGTGGCGGTCGCACACCAGGCCGTCGCGATCCGCGAAGGCCAGGACCTCGGCGCCGGTCCGCTCCTTGAGTCCCGCCGCGCCGGGCGAGTGGTCGCCGTGGGTGTGGGTGCAGAGGATCCACCTGATGCGGCCGCTCCCGGCTGCCGCGACCGCGTCGAGGTGCTCGGCGTCATCGGGACCGGGGTCGATGACCGCGATCTCGTCCTGGCCGATGAGGTAGGTGTTGGTCCCCGGGCCCGTCATCATCCCCGGGTTGTTGCACAGAACGCGGCGCACCAGCTTGCCCAGCGCGATGGGTACCTCGGGGATCAGGTCCGGGCGATCGGCCGCTTCGGCCTCGGTGGAGTTCATGTCGGATCCTCGGCGTCGAACCCGGTCACGCTGCGGGAACTGGCGAGGCCCATCCAGTCGATCGACGCGTCCGGCGTGCCCTGCGGCTCGTCATAGGCGGGGTCGCCCGGGAGCACGATGCGAAGGCCACCGTCGGCCTCGATGATCCGCGGAAGGACCTCGGGGACGTGCGTGATCTCGCGGGCGGCGTCGAGGGCCTCGGCCGAGGTGGCAAACCGGGAGATGGCCTTCAGGCTGGCGATGGTGGGCGGCATCATCGTGAGCTCGCCGGACTCGACGCGGGCGATGGCGTCGGCGGGCCGGAGCCACTCGTTGGCGATGACCTCGTGGTCGTCGTGCAGCGGCGTCTGGTTCTGCGGTGCCGCAGCCAGGAAGAACCGGGTGTCGTAGCGACGCGGCGACCCCTCGGGCGTCACCCAGTGGCTGAAGTAGTGCATGCCGTCGACGGCAAGCCGCAGGCCCTCGAGGCGGCACAGATCGACCATCGTGAGCTGGCCGGAGTCGACCTGCTGACGGTGGTGGGCCCAGCGTTCCATCGACGCGGCATCGTCGAGGTCGACCATGCCGTCGAGGTCGTAAGCCAGCAGCACGCCGGCCTCCTCGAAGCTCTCGCGGATGGCAGCCACCCAGAAGGCCAGGCCACCGGAATCGATGCCGAGCCGGCGCGAGGCGTCGGCGTCGGACCGTCCCTCGCAGACCGGTTCCAGGTCGATGTGGCGATCGTCAGGGTCCACGGCCCCGCCCGGGAACACGTAGGCGCCGCCGACGAAGTCCGAGTTGAGGTTCCGCCGAAGCATGAAGACCTCGAGCCCGTCGGACCCATCGCGCAGGATCAAGACGGTGGCGGCGTCCCGCAGCACCACCGGTTCCGCAGCGGTCACGAGGGGAGCTCGCCGCTGGGCGGATCCGACTTGGTGGCGGATCCCGTGGTGTCGAAGAAGCCGCCACCGCGGCCGGCTCGGAACGATCCCACGAACCGCGACCCGCCGGGCCCGGACGTCGAGGCGGCGAAGAACGAGGAGTACTTCCCGCTCGCGAACCGCCGCTGCACGATCGCCCGGAACGGGATCCGGGTCACCGGGATGATCAGGAGGAACCCGAGGATGTCACCGATGAAACCCGGCGCCAGCATGAGGGCGCCGGCGACCAGCAGCAGCAGGCCGTCGATGAGCTCGTTGCTCGGGATGCGGGCTTCGTTCACCGCTCGGGAGATCTTGTCGAGCGTGGCTAGGCCCTGGCGCTTGAGCAGATAGGCACCGATCGCGCTCTCGATGATCAGCAGGGCGATCGTTTCCCAGCCGCCGATGACCGATGCCACCTGGATGATCACGTACAGCTCCAGCAGAGGGGCGACGATGAACAGCGCAACGAGCCAGAGCATCCGCGCAGGCTACCGGGGTGCCCCTCCGGCTGCGTCCCCGGGGTGGCGCTCGGCCAGCTTCGCGAGGCGTGCATCCCACGCCGATCCCACCGACGCCATCCACGTCGCCGCACCGGCCAGCGGGGCCGCCACCACGCTGGAGCGCTGCTCGCGCCCCACCTTCTCGGCGTGCACCAGCCCGGCGCCCGCAAGCGCCTGCAGGTGCTTTACGATGGCCTGGCGGCTCAGCGCCCGGTCCGCCGCAAGCTCCGATGCCGTCACCGGTCCGCTGGCCCCGACCGATGCGAACAGCTCCCGCCGGCTCGGTTCCCCGAGCGCGTCGAAGACCGCTGCGGCCTTGAGGACGCCGCGCGTCGACGAGCACGACTTGAGGTCGTGCTCACCGGTTGCCCGCTGCTGCGGAAGGGTCAGCAGAGGGTGGGTTGCTCCACCCGGGCCGGTGGGCTGAAGTCGGGTTCGGCGGGGGCGGATTCGGTCGACGCGCGATCCGGCGTCAGCTTGCTGGGGTGCTCCGGATGGCCCGGTGGGAGCAGGCGACGTCTGCCTGTTCCGGCTTCCAGTTCGTGGCCGTGGTGGGTCTTGAGGTTGTGGCAGCCGCCCGAGCAGAGGGGATCCGAGTTGTCGAGCGTGGTGACGGGATCTGCCGCATAGGGGTGGCGGTGGTCGATCTGGATGGCGACGGTCCGGTTGCACCGGATGTTCGAGCACTGGATGCCACGGTCGGCCTCGATGGCCGTCCGCTGCGCGGCATTGAGGCCGCGCCCATGGTGGGCGACGCTCACCACGTCCTGACCCTTCTTCACCACGACCGCCAGGAACGGGTCGTCGCGCAGGATGTCGCGGACGGCCTCGACCGACACGGGCCCGACACCGGCCACGTGGCAGGTCTCACCGGCGACCGTGTGGCCGCGGAGCAGGGCCGCGTGATCGACGTTGACGATGACCTTCACGTTGATCCCCGCAGGGACCTTCACGGGCGCCACGAGTGGGGCGGCTTCGACCGCCGAACCCTGCCGGCCGGGCGCAAGACCGAGGGCCGCGAGGAAGGCGTCATAGGAGCGGTTCTCGAACGAGTCACGGACTCCATCGGCCCGGCCGATCCGGAACGCCTGCTCCTCGTGTGGGCGCAGCAACGCCTCGATCCGGGCGCCATCGGCAGCCGGGCCGCGGAGGTGCAGGTTGTAGGCACCATCGCGGTCGACGTAGCGGCGCACCGACCGCTCCCGGCGAATCCGCCGCTCTCGCGCCGCATCATCGGTCACCGCGGCCTTGCGCGCCGCAGCCTTCTCCTTCAGGTTCTTGGTCGTGTCGCGCTTGGCGGTGTCGAGCAATTCGTCCTCCGCCGTGGGATCGGCGGTGGCGGCGTCGGTGACAGCGTCGGCCTGATCAGGTGAGATCGACCCGTCCTTCATCGCCCGCTTCGTCTTCTCGAGGTTCTCCGCCTTGCGGGCCGTCCCAAGTTGACGGTTTGCCTCGTGGACGGAGATCCCGACCATCGATGCCAGCCAGTCCGCCGCCGTGGCGTACCCCTTGCCCTGCCAGGCGTTGGTCTTCGCCACCCGAAGCGCCATGAACAGCAAGGTCCCCGCGAGGGCCTTCTCCGCCACCGCCAGGTCTTCGACCGCACGGGCCGCCTGGCTCCCGGTCATCAGATCGGGATCGACCAGGCCCGCCACCCGAAGGGTCTGCTCCTTGAGGTCGGCGGTCATCGTCATGAGCGCCATGGTATCGAACATACGTTCGATGTCAACACCTCACCCGAAACAACCCGATATGTCCGATTTGCGGAGCCTCGTGCCCTGCCGGTCGAAGCCCTGCGCTGACCCTCAGCCCTCCTCGCCCGAACGGACCTGGGGCAGGCGCGCCGTCCACCAGGCGAGCAGGTCCTCGTCGGCGCCCAGCCCGTACGCCTCGACCATGGTGGCGGCGCTCGCGTGGAGCCATCGCTGGTGGACCAGAGCATCGGCGGCACCCGATGCGTCGGCGAAGGCAGCAGCAGCCCGATCCCACGCCACCCGATCCGCGGGGAGCGGGAGGGCGAGCAGATCTGATGCAGAGAGCCGCAGCGCCGTTGCGTTGCGGGCCGCACCCAGGTGGCGCTGGGCGGCGACGAGGGTGGCGGGCGGCGCACACAGGAGCGCGCCGATGCGCCAGAGGTCTTCGGTGCGCCCGCTGCGGGCCGTGACGGTCAGGACCGGGACCGACGGGAGCAGGACGCCAGTGGCGTCGACCACGGCCTCGAGCACCCGCGTCTGGGTGGCGACGAGCACCTTGGGAACGAGTCGCCGGGCCGCCCATTCCTGGAGCGGCGCGGTCAGCCGCCCCAGCTCAACCCGGGGGTGGAGGTAGGAGGCCTTGTTGAACCGGCAGGTCCGCGCTCCCCAGTGGAGCCGGGCGGGATCGATGAGGCCGCTGGTGACGAGCTTCGGCTGATCCGGCGACCCGTCCAACTGGTCGATCACCGCACCGGCGAGGCCGTAGTACTGGTCCCGGAAGTCCGCCGTCGCGTCCGCGAGGTCGCCCACGATGCCATCGGTCTGCAGCGACCGGGTCGGCAGGTCCTTCAAGGACGCCAGCAGCGAGGACCACGATCCCGCAGACGATTCGGGAGCGAGCGCATCCGGTGCCGGCTGGAAGTCACGGCCTCGAACGAGCGCCGTGACCTTGGTCTCGAGCCCACGGACGAGGACGGGCGCGCACACATCCACGTCCGCGTCGAACACCGGCTGCTCGGCGATCCACAAGGCCGCGAAGGCGGCGACGGTGAGCACGCGGCTGCGGACCGCACGGGCGTCGCGCGCCGACAGGACCGCGATGGGTTGGATCAGCGCCACCATGCCGCCGGCTGGTCGCGCGGCTTCGAGCGCGAGGAGCAAGAACACGGCCGCCGGATCGGTGTAGGGCCCGACTGCCGACCCGAACCGGGAGCGAAGGCGTTCGGCGTCCTCACGAGACCGACTGGTCGAGGCCGCCAGCTGGCTGAGGAAGGGCGGGTTGCCCACCACCAGATCGAACGTGTCCGTGGGCACCAGACCGTCGTCGAGGAGGGCGTCGGCCCGGACCACGCTGCGGGCGCCGCCATCGGGGTGCATCGCCTTGAGGTTCGCCCGGCAGCGCCGCGCCGTGGCTGCGTCGATCTCGATCCCACGCACGCAGCGGACCGCTTGCCCTGTGGCCTCGGCCGGCTCGAGGCCCAGGTCGCGAAGCGTGGCGGCGATCCGCTCGACGACCGCCACCAGGAAGTTGCCGGTCCCACAGGCCGGGTCCAGCACCCGAAGGGCCGCGACCGCGTCGACCCCCTGGCGGGACCGCTCGACAAGAAGCGGATCGAGCGTCATCCGCAAGAGCCCGTCGACGACGTCGGGAGGCGTGTAGTAGGCGCCGAGGCCCTTGCGCACGCCGCGCTCGGCGAGCTCCCGCTCGTGGCCTCCCGGGTCGCCTCCCATCGGGCCAGCCTGGCAGCTGGCGGAGCGATAGCCTCCCGGTTCAGACGAACGACCCGTGGGAGGTCCCATGTCTGCTCACCTGCGCCCGCGCCGCGCGGCTCTCGCCGTGGCACTCGGTCTCGCCCTCATCCTCGCTGCGTGCGGCGGAGGCGGCTCGGACGATGCCGCATCCTCCGGCAACGACGTCACCACGTCGAAGGCGACCAACGATCCTGGCTCCATCCCGGACTTCAAACCCGAGAAGCACGACTTCGCCGCGCCCGACGTCGGAGGCAAGGCGCGGTTCATCAACCTCCTCGCGGCCGACGGCAAGGGCGTCGACATGGACGTCTACTGGGGGCTCGACGCCGACACCGGCAAGAAGGCGGCCACCGTGAAGTACGGCGAGGTCTCCGACTGGATGCCGATCCAGGTCGACCAAGACCCGCTGTTCGTTCCGGCCGACGGCAAGCCCGAGGTGAACGTGGCGTTCTACCCGGCCGGGGAGAAGACCCGGGATCAGCAGTTCATGCAGGACTCGGAGAACCTCGACGGCGACGTGCGCTACACGTACGCCATGGGGACCGGCGACGGCGTGGGCGTCGGGGGCATCCCGGCGTCGCTCAGCCTCGCCTACGAGCACGAGGCTGGGAAGGCCCCGGCGGGCAAGGCATGGGTCGCACTCAACTCGGTGGGCATCGGCGGCATCGAGGGCGGCGACTTCATGGTCCTCTCCAGCGCCGATGGCTGCGACGACCTCGTAGGCACCGACATCGAGGGCGGGACCGCCAACGCAGGTCAGGCGTTCATCGTCGACGCCGGCACGGCGTCCTTCACCGCATCGGACGCCAACACCGAATGCGCCACGCGCACGGAGGCCGTCGATCTCGACCTGACGGAGGGCGATCGCTACGTCCTCTACGCCTACGGCACCAGCCTCGAGGACCGCCAGCTGCTCCCGGTGAAGATCGAGGGGTAGCGCACCCGGGCTGGGGAAGCCGGGTCGTGAGGGCGTAGCCTGGTCGGCTCACCCGTTCGAGTCATCCGACGACCCTCGCCCCTGCTGGGCCCTGCCCGTCGACCGGCTCACCCTGTGGAGCCACCATGACCGATCTGCCCGAAGACCTTGCTGTGCCGACCCCCGACGAGCCCACCCCGGACGAGCCCGGCGTGGCCGAGGAGGTGACGACCGGCTTCGCCGACCTCGGCCTGCGCCCGGAGATCCTCGGTGCGCTGAACACGCTCGGGTACGAAGAGCCCACGCCCATCCAGCGCGAGACCATCCCGCCGATCATCAGCGGGCGGGATCTCCTCGGCCAGGCGGCCACGGGCACCGGCAAGACCGCCGCGTTCGCCCTGCCCATTCTCGAGCGCATCGTGGCCGGCGCGGCCGCCGAGCCCATCGCCTTGGTGCTCGTCCCCACCCGGGAGCTTGCGGTGCAGGTGTCCGAGGCCATCTACAAGTACGGCCGCGAGCTCGACGCCCACGTGCTGCCCATCTACGGCGGCCAACCGATCGTCCACCAGCTCAAGGTGCTCAAGCGCGGCGTCCACGTCGTGGTCGCCACCCCAGGCCGAGCGGTCGACCACATCAACCGTGGCACCCTCCCCCTCGATGCGGTGGAGCTCGTCGTGCTCGACGAGGCCGACGAGATGCTCGACATGGGCTTCGCCGAGGACATCGACGCCATCTTGGATGCCTGCCCGTTCGAGCGGCAGACCGTGCTGTTCTCCGCCACGATGCCCTCCCGCATCGCACAGATCGCCAAGCGCCACCTGACGGACCCGGTGCGCATCCAGGTCAACCGGGAGGCCCTCGCAGCCGGCGAATCCCCGCAGGTGCGCCAGAGCGCCTACCTGGTCGCCCGAAGCCACAAGGCGGCTGCTCTCGGACGCATCCTCGACGTGGAGTCCCCCACCGCCGCCATCGTCTTCTGCAAGACGCGCGGCGAGGTCGACGAGCTCACCGAGACGTTGAACGGGCGGGGCTACCGCGCCGAGGCCCTGCACGGCGGCATGAACCAGGAGCAGCGCGACCGGGTCATGGCCCGCCTTCGGTCCGGCACCGCCGAGCTCCTCGTCGCCACCGATGTGGCGGCGCGCGGCCTCGACGTCGACCAGCTGACCCACGTCGTCAACTTCGACGTGCCGTCCGCACCCGAGTCGTACGTGCACCGCATCGGCCGCGTCGGGCGCGCCGGGCGAGAGGGCGTGGCCATCACCCTGGCCGAGCCGCGCCAGCGTCGCCTTCTCGACAACATCGAGCGGCTCACCAAGCAGACCATCAAGATCGAGAAGATCCCCACGGTGGCGGACCTGCGTGCCCGCCAGATGGAGCTCACGCTCGACCAGGTGCGAGAGGCCCTCGAATCCGATGACCTCCAGCGCTTCCGAGCGGTGGTCGATGCCCTGTCCGACGAGTTCGAGCTCGTCGACGTCGCCCTCGCTGCGGTCAAGCTCGCCCACGAGGCCAGCGGGGCCACCGAGGACGTCGAGGAGATCCCCGACATCGCCACCCGCGAGAAGCACTCGGGCAAGGGCGACAAGTGGGACAAGGGGTCCAAGGGCAAGGGCGGGAAGTCCTGGGACAAAGACAAGGACAAGCCCGGCAAGGGCTACCAGGGCAAGAAGGACCGCGACGACCGTGGCCCGCAGGAGCCTCGCGGTCCCCAGGGCGACACGTCGCGGCTCTATGTCGGGGCCGGTCGTGGCGATGGCGTCCGACCGCAGGATCTCGTGGGCGCGATCGCCGGCGAGACGCACCTGCGCGGCAACGACATCGGTGCCATCCGGATCTTCGACCGCTTCGCCCTCGTCGAGGTGCCGACCGACTCGGTCGACCGGGTCATCGATGCCATGAAGGCCACCACCATCCGGGGCAAGAAGGCGGCCGTCCGCAAGGACCGCGGCGATCACGACTGATCGACGCGAGACTGTCGCCATGGCAGCAAACGTCGGCAGGTGGTGGAAGTACGCCCAAGCCAAGCTCAACGGCGCCGTGACCTCGAGCAACGCGGAGCTCGACGACCTCGAGGCGGAGCAGGCGGCCCGCGCTGCCGACAAGCCGTGGCTGGCCAGCGACGGCGATGCACCCACGCTCGAGGAGACCCGGGCGCGCATCGAGTGGGAGGCCGAGGAGCAGCGTCGTCGCGCCGAAGCCGAGGTCGAGGCGGTCGGCTCACCCGAGGACGCCCTCGCTCAGGCCGCGGCCCCGCCCGACCCCGAGGTCATCAAGGCTCGCATCGAGCTCGACCGCCAAGCGCGCGAATCCAAGGAACGACTCGAAGTGATCCGCAAGGAACTGGGCGTCGACCCGCCCAACTGATCTCGAAGCGGCTAGACCGCTTGGACCATGAGCCCCTTGCGCTCGGCCTCGTTGAGGCCGCCCCAGATGCCATGCGGTTCACGGATCGCAATGGCGTAGTCGAGGCACGGACGCTTCGACGGGCAGGTACGACAGATCTCCTTCGCCCTGCTCTCCCGCGCCAGCTTCTCGTCCTTGCGTTCGAAGGTCCCGGGCGGGAAGAACACCGCCGCTTGTGGACCCCTACAGGCAGCTCGGAGCTGCCATTCCTCACCAGATCGTTGTGCACTCACCAGAAAGCCCCCTTTCGGTGGAACCGGACCGTAGGACCCGTTCCGATTCGGCACAACCCCCAACTATCGCGAGCGCAACGGACAACTCTTGCGAGCAGACGCGGGTCAGGCAGGGTCGAGGGGCTTGCCGTCGATGAGAACCCGCCCGTCGTCCACCGTGGTTCCTTCCGCCTCGCCGTCGGCGTCACCGTCGCCGTTGCCCCGGCGCTTCTCCCGGTAGTCGATGGCGCCGCCCTCGAGCGGCTCGACCTCGAGGAGCAATCCGTCGACTTCGACGACGCGGATGCCGTCGTGCAGGGCGACGGGCGTGGCCCGGTTGGTGCGGGCCCGCCACAGCGCACCGCGCACGCGCACGACGCCGTCGGGCGACACGTTGGTGACCGCCTCGCCTTCTTCACCGATCATCCACTCGCGCCCGATGGTGGGGGTCGAGAACCGGGTGCGCACCATCGCCGGCATGCCGGCGATCATCGCCAGGGAGGTGCCACCGATGCCGACGAGCAGCGTGATCCAGGACAGGTCGAGTCCGTCGAACAGCAGGAAGGAGCCGACGATGAGGCAGACCATGGCGATGGCCGACCACAGCCGAGGCACGCCGGTCTGTACGTCGACGGCGAACCCGAACATGGCCAGCACGAGCAGGGCCAGCGCCCAAGGCCGAAGCGGCAGGTTGGCCAGGCCATAGCACGACATGACGAAGCAGCCGGCTCCAACGAGGCCGGCCACGCCGACGCCCGCCGTGAAGAACTCGAAGATGATGAGCGACAGGCCGATGACGAGCAGCAGGTAGGCGGCAGCCGGGCTCGAGACGGTGTGGAAGAGCTGCTCCTGCACCGGCAGCGAGGAGAACACAGGGGTGGTGACGGGCTGGCGCACCGTGCGGCCGCCCTCCTTCACCTCCTTGACGACGAAGCCGGGGATGTCGATGAGGAACTCGCCGATCACCGGAGCGTCCTTGTCGGAGGTGATCTTCAGCTTGAAGGCCTCGGACCCGTTGATGGTGCCGTTCTCGAGCCGATCCGAGGCCGCCAGGAACGCCGGCGACAGGTACTGGTCGGGGACCACGGGCGATCCCGTCTTGCCCAGGCGGGCGCCCGGCGCTATACCGATGCGCTCGGCGGCTCCCGCAAGCTGCGCCGATCCGCCGAGGGCGCTGGAGCCGCTCGGCCCGATCCACACCGCCACCGGCACGGTGGATTCGTGGATGTGCTTCGCCAGCTCGACCAGCCGGGCGTCGTCGATGACCACGCCGGAGCTGTCCAACTGGAGCACGACGGCGACGACGCCTGCCGCCTCGCCCTCGCTGATCGACCGGTCGATGAACTCGGCCATGACCGGGTCGATGAGGCCTTCGACCTTGATGATGCTCACCCGCCCGGCATCGCCGGACGACGACTGCGCCACGGAGGCGGGGCGCGCGTCAGCGGGTCCGGCGAACGCCGAGAAGGTGCCCATGACCACGGCCAACGTGGCTAGGGCAACACCGATGGTGGGTAGTCTGCGCAACGCGAGTGCCTCCGGATGAAGCCAACGATGAGGGGAACTGGAGTGGATCCAGCACAGTTCTTCACGGCTTCTCGTCTGCTCATCGTGGCGGGCAAGGGCGGCGTGGGCAAAACCACGGTCTCGGCAACGGTCGCCCTCGCCGCGGCCCGCTCCGGGTTGTCGTCGCTGATCATCGAGGTCGAGGGGAAGTCGGGCCTGTCGTCGATGTACGGCGTGCCGGCGTTCTCCTACGACGAGGTCGAGCTGGCGGCGGCCGATCCCGAGGCGGGCAGGGCCTCCATCCGCGCCCGGACGCTCACGCCCGACGAGGCCCTGGTCGAGTACCTCCAGGGATCCGACATGGGCCGCATCTCGAAACGGCTCATGTCGAGCGGCGCCCTCGACATGGTGTCGACCGCCATCCCCGGCATCCGCGACATCCTCGTCCTGGGGAAGATCAAGCAGATGGAGCGCGCGCAGCTCGCCGACCTGTTGATCCTCGACGCGCCGGCGGCCGGTCACGCCATCACCTTCCTGCAGTCCGCCAGCGGACTCGCCGATGCCGTGCCCATCGGTCCGATCAACTCGCAGGCGAAGGAAGTGCTGGGGCTGCTCGGTGACCCCGAGCGCTGCCAGGTCATGCTGGTGACCCTGCCCGAAGAGACCCCGGTCAACGAGCTCGTCGAGACGGCCTACCAGCTCGAGGACCGCGTGGGGATCAGCCTCGGTCCCGTGGTCGTCAACGGCCTGTACCCGTCGCTCCCGGGGCTCGACGTGGCACCGGCCGCAGCCGCCGAGGCGGCGGGGGCGAGCCTGCGACCCGGGGAGGCCGAGGCGCTCGAGGCCGCGGCGTCGTTCCGTCGCGAGCGCATGGAGCTCCAGGCCGAGCAGGTCGGCCGGCTGGCCGAGGCCCTGCCGCTGGCCCAGCTGTCGCTCCCCTACCTGTTCGACGCCGAGCTCGGCCCGGACCAGCTCGGTGCGCTGGCGACCCAGATGCTCGACGGCATCGGAGGCCTGCCATGACCGGCCCCGTCGGCCTGACCGAGCTGGTCGCGACGAGCCGCATCGTCATCTGTTCGGGCTCGGGCGGCGTCGGCAAGACCACGACCGCCGCCGTCCTGGCGATGGAGGCAGCGGCGGTCGGCCGCCGCGCCGTCGTCGTGACGATCGACCCGGCCAAGCGGCTGGCCGATGCCCTCGGCCTCGACGGCATCGGCAACACCCCCAAGCGCATCGAGGGCCCGTGGTCCGGTGAGCTGTGGGCCGTGATGCTCGACACCAAGAGCACCTTCGACGACCTCGTCACCACCTATTCGTCCGAACCCGATCAGGCCGAGCGCATCCTCGCCAACCGCTTCTACAAGAACATCTCCGGCGCCCTCTCGGGCACGCAGGAGTACATGGCGATGGAGAAGCTCTACGAGCTGCACAACAGCACCGACTTCGACCTCGTGGTCGTCGACACGCCGCCGAGCCGCAACGCCCTCGACTTCCTCGACGCACCCAAGCGGCTGACCCGCTTCCTCGACCACCGCCTGTATCGGGTGATCATGGCCCCCACGCGCGGTGTGATGAAGGCGGTGAACGTGGCGGCCCAGGCATTCGTCCGCCAGGTGTCGAAGGTGGTGGGCGCATCGGTGTTCGAAGATGCGGTGACCTTCTTCCAGGCCTTCGACGGCATGGAGGCGGGGTTCAAGGATCGGGCCGAGCAGGTCCTAGACCTGCTGACGAGTCCCGCCACCTCCTACGTCCTCGTGGCGTCCCCCAAGCGCGACACCGTGGCCGAAGCCCGGTTCTTCGCCGAGAAGCTGGGCGAGGCCGACATCCCGATCGCCGCGCTCATCGTCAACCGGATGCACCCGCACTTCACCGAGGAGATGCCCGAGGCGCTGCGCGAGCGCTCGGAGACGTTCGCCGGCTCAGAGCTCGGGGGCCTGTACCGGAACCTGGCCGACTTCTCGCTCGTCGCGCACCGCGAGGAGGAACACCTCGCCGGGCTGGCGCAGATGGTCGCGCCTGCGCCGGTGATCCGGGTCCCGTTCCTGCGACGCGACGTCCACGACCTCACTGGTCTGGCGCTCGTGGGTGATCACCTCTTCGGGCGCGCGTGAGCAACTCGACGACCGCCGTCCCGGTCCTGCCCGTGTCCGACCTCGTCCGGTCGGTGGCCTGGTATGAGCGACTCGGCTTCCGGGTCCGGGCCTTCTTCGACGGCTACGCGATCTTGGGGTTGGACGGTGCCGAACTCCACCTCAACGAGGTCCACGACGTGCCACCGGCGACCGAGACGTTCGCGGGTGCCTACCTCCGCGTCGCAGACGCCGACGCCGTCCACGCCCACTGGGCCGCCATGGGCGCGCCCACCATCGCGGCACCTGAGGACCAGCCCTACGGGATCCGCGAGTTCGCGACGGAGGATCTCGACGGGAACCTCTGGCGCATCGGCGCGGTCATTGCGGGAGGCCCGGCCGACGAGTACCTGCCGCAGGACGCGCCGGGAACTGCGCCCGGACCGTCACCCCAGGTGTCCCTCGACCCGCCGGCCGAGCCGGAGCGGCCGCGCGACGAGGTCCGCGCCGACGGTGGCGCGGGAGCCAGCGAGGAACCGTGGTACGCACTCGTCGCCGAGGGGCACACCTGTGCCGGGTGCGGCCTGCGCAACGGCGAACTCGCCGCCCGGGCCATCGGCGCCCAGGTCCGCGACGAGGTCCACCCGTTCGGCGAGCTGCTGGCCGCCGCAGCGGACGACGACGTGCGGCAGCGGCCGACCCCGACGACGTGGTCCGCCTTGGAGTACGGGGTGCACGTGCGCGACTCGCTGAGCGTCTTCGCCGAGCGCATCATCCGCACCCTCGCCGAGCACGACCCGCAGCTCGGGTGGTGGGACCACGAAGCCGCCATCGCCGACGGCATGGCCAACGAGTCCGACGTCGGCGCAGTGGTGGACGACCTGCAGCGCAACGCCGCCAAGCTCTCCGAGGCGCTGCGCCTCGTCTCCGACGACGATTGGGACCGCCCGGCCATCCGGCGCTCCGGGGAGCGCATGACCATCGAGCTGCTGGCCCGCTTCTCCCTGCACGAAGTGGTGCACCACCGAGCAGATGCGGAAGCGGCCTTGGCCGCCGTGTCGGCGGACTCGCGTTAGCTGACCGGTGAGGCGACGGCGGCCACAGCGGCGTCGAGCGTCTCGGTCACCGGCACGATCCGATCGAACCCCGTGGTGTGCAGAAGACGGGTCAGCGTCGGGCGGCTGCAGGCAACGGCGACCTCTCCTCCGTGCTCGCGCGCCCGGCGGATGCCGCCGATGAGCGCACCGAGGCCCGCCGAGTCCATGAACGGCACGTCCGAGAGGTCGATCACCACGCGAGGGTGGTGGGCCAGCTCACCGAGCGCGTCTCGGAAGCTGGCCACCGTGTAGGCATCGAGCTCACCGACGGGGCGGCAGAGCGTGTAGGTGTCGGAGTGGTCGACTTCGATCTCGAGCACGCAGGAGCGTCCATTCGTGTGACGGGGAGAACTTCGATGGTACCCACGACCTCTGACGACCGAACCCTGAAATCGGTTCCCCAGGCCCTGACCTGGGGTCGGCGCCAATGGAGCGGCAGTCGGATCGGGCGCTAGCGTGACGCCGTGCCACGCGTGCTGCTCGCCACCGATGCCGATTGGATCCACGAAGAGGTCGATGCCGCTCTCGCGGGTGACGACATCGAGGTCCTCCGGGTCCGCGAGGGCGTCGAGGTGCTCCCGACGGTGCACGAGCTTGCGCCCGACCTGGTGGTCCTGGACCTGCAGATCGGCAACATGGGCGGCATGGCTGCGTGCATGAGCATCCGCCTCGACGAGTCCGTCGGCCGCCTGCCCCACGTGCCGGTGCTGATGCTGCTCGATCGCGACGTCGACGCCTTCTTGGCCAACCGGGCTGAAGCCGACGGCTGGATCGTGAAGCCCATCGACTCCTTCCGCCTCCGCCGGGCGGCCACCGCGCTGCTGGCCGGCGAACGCCACGAAGAGGGCATGGCCACCTCGGCAGACGTCGGCACCACCGGCTGAACCGGATGGAGGGACCACCAGCCCACGGGCTACGGTTGCCCTCCGCACAACACCGGGGTGTGGCTCAGCTTGGCAGAGCGCTGCGTTCGGGACGCAGAGGTCGTGGGTTCAAATCCCGCCACCCCGACCAAACCAATCCATCAACGAGATCCAAGTGAACGCCGCCCGGTTCGGGCGGTGTTCCACTTTTTCGGGGGGCCCAGCGGCGCGCCGGTCGGGGTGGTCGTAGCACCAATGTCCCATTCAGTTCTGGATCGAAGTGCCCGATGCTCTTCGTGCCGCCACAACACCGTGGCCACGACAGCAAGGAACCACCATGAACCGAACCATCGGAAGGCTCGTCGTCATCAGCGCCACGGGCCTGCTCGCGCTCGGGGGCCTGGCGGCGACCCCCGCGCACGCCGCGACCGGATCGACGGTCGTCGACAGCGACCGCGATCTCATGCCCGACCGCTGGGAGCAGGCGAACCACCTCAACCCCCACCGCTACGACGCCAAGGAGGATCCCGACCACGACGGCCTGGGCAACCTCAACGAGATGAAGCTGCACGGGAAGCCGCACGATCCCGACACCGACAACGACGGCTCCGATGACGGCGACGAGCGTCGGGATCACACGCTGGTCGACCGCATGGACTCGGACCGCGACGGCCGCCGCGACGGCCACGAGGATCGCGACCACGACGGCATCTCGAACGAGGACGAGGACGACGCCCTCGAGCCCTGCATCGGGGACGATGCCGACACCGATCACGACGGCATCGCCGACGAAGACGAAGACGAGCTCGGTACCAACGTCAACGTGGCTGATACCGACCACGACGGCATCCGTGACGGTGATGAGGACCGAGACCACGACGGCCGCAGCAACGAAGACGAGGACGACCACGCCACCGACGCCTGCCACCACGACGGTGACCACGACGGCACCGACGACGAGGACGAGCAGGACCAGTTCGGCACGATCGCCTCGTTCGATGCGGGCACCGGTGCGCTGGTCATCACCACGGCGTCCGACCCGGTGACGGTCACGGTCACCCCGGACACCCGCATCCGCTATGACGACGACGGCACCGGCACCACGTCGAACGACGAGAGCGGGGGCAGCGACGACGGCACCGACGACGACGGCACCGACGACCACGGCGGACAGACCACGACCGATGCCCTGGTCCCCGGCGTCGGGGTGGCTGAGGTCGAATACCACCACGGGGTGGTGGAGCAGATCGAGCTGATCCGCCCCGCAGCCTGAACCCGCCCGGAGTTCCCCCACCCCACGGGGTGGGGGAACTCCGTCGTTCATGTTTCAGTTGTGTGACGAACGGGAACTCGGACCACACCGCAGGAACGTGACGCCGGTCACCGGCGCCACGCTCCTGCGGATCTGGACACCCCCTTCTGGAGACTGGCCCATGCAACGAACCCTCCTCGCCGTCGCGACCGCGCTGGCGCTCTCGCTGGCGGTCGCGGCTGGCCCGACCACCGCTGGCGCGGCGGCCACCTACGCACCAGCGGACACCGCCACGATCCATCCCGGCGTGCAAACGTTCACGGAGGGCGGCCAATGCACCGCCAACTTCGTCTTCACCGACGGCGCCGACACCTACATCGGCCAGGCGGCCCACTGCTCCAGCACGGGCGCCGCAACCGACACCAACGGCTGCACCAGCGGCACCCTCCCCCTCGGCACGGCCGTCGACGTCGGTGGAGCCGACCAACCCGGCACGCTGGCCTACAGCTCCTGGGACACCATGCAATCCGTCGGCGAGACCGACCCCGACGCCTGCGCCTACAACGACCTCGCCCTGATCAAGCTCGACCCGGCCGACGTCGCCAAGGTCAACCCGTCGATCCCCCACTGGGGCGGGCCCACGGGGCTCAACACCACCGGGACCACCGGCACCGTCTACTCGTACGGGAACTCGAGCCTCCGCCAGGGCATCACGCTGCTGTCGCCGAAGCTCGGCCTGACCAGCAGCACGGAGGGCAACGGCTGGACCCACGTGGTCAACACCGTGACCCCCGGCATTCCCGGTGACTCCGGCAGCGCCTTCCTCGACAGCGAGGGCCGGGCCCTCGGTGTGCTCTCCACGCTCGGCGTCGGGGTTCCCGGCGGCGTCGTCAACAACGTGAGCGACCTGAGCCGTGCGCTGGACTACCTCCACGCCCACGGCACCGGTGCGGTCGCCAGCGCCCAGCTCGTGCTCGGCACGGAGGCGTTCAACGGCGGCCAGCTCCCGCTCGACCCCGCCCACCCGGTGGACGATCCGGTCGGCTCCATCTCCGGTCTGCTCTTCGGCTGAAACCTCGCTTCGACAGGAGCGACCTTGGCACCGCCCGGCTCCGAACGGTCCGCTCGCACGATCTGGCTGGCTCTACCGGCCGCTCGATGTCGGCGCAGAGGCGGCCGGCGACGTCAGTGACGCTTCAGCCATTGGAAATGGACACGCGATGGTCGTACGCTTGTGACGCGTTCGTCACCGGGGAGGAGACGGACCATCAGATTCGGCGGTCATGTAATGGGGGAATCAATGACTCGTCGCAATCCGAACCGGCCACGCCGAACCGCCTCACCTCGCACGATCCGCCTGCTGCGCCTGCTCGGCTGGCGCTGGTCCAGTACCCGTCAGGCCTGGGTCCACCATGCGTTCCGAGGTCGTGTCGGACCGGTGTTCGTCGATCAGGACTTCCATCCGCAGCCCGAGCTGACGGACCTGTCCATCTTCGAGGCCCCTCGTGCCGGACTGGCCGTGCTGCTTGCTCCTGTCGAAGAGCGTCCGCCTCTCCCACGTCGCGACCCCTCGCCCACCCCCCGGGCCGCGCGGGTCTTCACCCGGCTGAGCGACGGCGAGGAACCTCGGGTCATCGTGGTCGACGGCCGACCGCCGGTACGTGGGACCGTGCTCCCGGCTCCCGTGGCCGAGGGTGTGGTTGTGCCGATCAAGTCGGCTCGCGCCACGGGCTGACCGAAGCTCGCTACCGGCTCCAGCCGTGGAGCTGGCCGACCCGTTCCAGCACCCGTTCGAACGCAGGCGCATCGAGCGAGGCGCCCTCGCGCCGGACCGCTCCGGGCTCCACGCGAAGCAAGCGGCTGGCATCGGCGTAGCTCTCGCGCCCCTGCGGATCCCAGGCGCCGCGGCCGACCTCGACCCACTCGTGCGCGTCGCTTCGATCCCGGTGGTCCTTGCTGGACAACTGCACAGCCGCCAGCTTGGGCCCATCCCAGCCCAGCACCAGGACCGGACGATCCTTCCCCTGCGACGGGTCGTCCTCGAACGGGACCCAGGTCCAGACGACCTCGCCAGGATCGGCCTCGCCATCGCGCTCGGGCGCGTAGGACACGTTGATGCCACCGGTGTCGCTTCGGTTGCGCGACAGCGATGAGGCCACCTTGTCCTTCAGCCGCCGCAGCGGGCCGTTTCCAGCCATCGAGGGAGACTACGCAGACCTACGCTCGAGACGTGCACCTCACCGAGTTCCAGGAGATCATCGCGGCGACCTACGGGGAGCGAGACCGGGCTCGTGGCACGGCTGCGACGGTCGCTTGGCTCTGCGAGGAGCTGGGCGAGCTGGCCCAGGCCGTCCGCAAGGGCACCGTCGACCAGCAGCGCCACGAGCTGTCCGATGTGCTGGCCTGGCTGACCTCGTTGGCCCACCAACTGGACCTCTCCCTCGAAGACGCCGCCCAGCGCTACGCCGACGGCTGCCCAAGATGCGGCACCATTCCGTGCCGCTGTGACTAGCTGAGCTCGGCTGCGACGAGCTCTGCGATCTGGACGGCGTTGAGAGCGGCGCCCTTCCGAAGGTTGTCGTTCGAGAGGAACAGGGCCAGGCCGTTCGGCACCGTGGAGTCCACTCGGATGCGGCCGACGTAGGTGGGGTCCTGACCTGCGGCCTGCAGCGGCGTCGGGATCTCGGACAGCTCCACGCCCGGCGCGTAGTCGAGGATCTGACGCGCGAGGTCGGGGGTGATGGCACGCTCGAACGAGGCGTTGATCGACAGCGAATGTCCGGTGAACACCGGCACCCGGACGCACGTGCCCGAGACGAGGAGTCCGGGGATGTCGAGGATCTTGCGGGTCTCGTTGCGGAGCTTCTGCTCCTCGTCGGTCTCCTCGAGGCCGTCATCGACGAGTGAGCCCGCCTTGGGCACCACGTTGAAGGCGATGGGTCCCGGGAACTTCTGCGGCTCGGGGAACTCCACGGCTCCGCCGTCGAACGTGAGCTCTGCGGCGTGGTCGACCACCTTCTTGGCCTGCTCGTCGAGCTCGGCGACCCCAGCGAGCCCGCCGCCCGAGACCGCCTGGTAGGTCGAGACCACCAGGGTCCGCAGCCCCGCCTCGCGATGGAGCGGCCCGAGCACCGGCATGGCCGCCATGGTCGTGCAGTTGGGGTTGGCGATGATCCCCTTGGGGCGCACGGCGGCGGCGTGTCCGTTGACCTCAGCCACCACCAGCGGGACATCGGGGTCCATGCGCCACGCCGACGAGTTGTCGATGACGACCGCGCCCGCCGCGGCGACCTTCGGCGCCAGCTCCTTGGACGTGGCACCCCCGGCACTGAACAGCACGATGTCGAGCCCCCCGAAGTCCGCCGTGGTGGCATCTTCGATGGTGACTTCGGCGCCCTTCCACTCCAGGGTGCGCCCGGCCGAGCGGGCAGAGGCAAACAATCGCAGTTCGGTGACCGGGAAGTCCCGCTCCGCGAGGATGCCCCGCATGACGCCGCCGACCTGACCTGTTGCTCCCACGATGCCTACGCGCATGGGGTTCAGGCTACCGGCGACCCCACGGCGGGCCCCAAGGGAGATTCGGGCCTCAGGTCTCGGTCGCGTCCGGGGGCGGCGGCAGCGGCGACGTCGCACCGGGCCACGGCGGCGGAACGGGACGCTCGGCCTTGGGGTGGCTCCGTCGCCAGCGGCGGAACCCGAGCCAGACCAGCAGCGCCACGACCAGGAACGGCAGCGCGAAGGCCAGCGCAGCGAGGAGTCCGAGCACGACCGTGACAAACGCGACGCCTCCGGCCTTCAGCGCCTGGAGCGGGCCCGGGAGGTCATCGGACACCGCCGGCTCGTCCTTCTCCGTGAAGGTGACTCGGACCGTGGCGTACTTGACCTCGTCCTCGATCACCTCGAGCTGGCCCGAGATCTGCTCGATCTCCGCCTCCCGCTGGGTCAGGCGGTCCTCGATGGCGACGATGTTCTGGACGTTCTCCGCCTTCGCCAGCAACGTCCGCAGCCGCTCGGTGCTGACCTGGGCGTTCTCCAGCCGCCCCTCGAGGTCGACGACCTGGTCGGTGACATCTTCCGAGTCGACCTTGCGGGCCTGGACCTTGCCCAGCGCCGCCGCCTTCGTCATGACCTTGTCGAACTCCTCCGCGGGGACCCGGATGGTCACGTCCACCTGACGGTCTCCTTCGAGCTCCGAGTCCTGCTTGCCCAGGTAGCCGCCGGCTTCGTCGGCGAACCCGACCGCTTCGTCGGCCGCTTTCTCGGCGTCAGGTACCCGCACCGTGAGGGAGCCCTTGTAGACCACCTCGCGGTCCTCGATCTGCGTTCCCGCCACGGGGCCCTTGGCCAGTTCCCGGGCCAGGGCTGCCGAGCTGCCGCCAGCAGACTCCGCCGAAGTGTCCATGGCGGCCTTCGACTGCTCGTCCGCAGTCCCGGAGCAACCCCCGACCACGCTGACCGCCAGGATCAGCCCCACGGCCACTCCGACCCACCTTCGCATCGTTCCCATGCGGGTCGGACGTGCCTCGTTGCGGCCTGGTTCCACCGTGGTTCTCGCCATGCGCGCAGCGTACGGCCTGTGGCGTGAGTCACACCGTCGCGAGGCGACGGTCAGATGGTGAGATCGAGCCCGAAGGCCGTGTGAAGGGCGGCGACGGCGGCGTCGCACTCCTCACCCGCGACGACGCACGAGATGCGGATGGCCGAGGTCGAGATCATCTCGATGTTGATGTGGTGGGCCGCAAGTGTCTCGAAGACGGTGGCGGCCACACCGGGATTGGTCTTCATGCCGGCGCCGACCAGCGACACCTTGGCGATGGAGGGGTCGTAGGTCACGCCGTCAGCGCCGATCTCAGGGGCGACGCGCTCGGCGATGGCGACGCTGGCCTCAAGGCCGTCCGCCGGAACGGTGAAGGAGATGTCGGTGATCCCGGCTTCGGACACGTTCTGCACGATCATGTCGACGTTGACGTCTGCGTCCGCCAGGGCGCGAAACAGCACCGCGGAGACACCCGGGCGGTCGGGCACACCGGTGATGGTGACCTTGGCCTCGGAGTCGTCGCCGACGATCCCGGAGACGATGGCATCTTCCATGTTGGGCTCCTCTTCGGTGATCCAGGTCCCCGGTTCCCAGGTGAACGCCGAGCGCACGTGCAGCTTGACCTTGTGGGTGCGGGCGAACTCGACCGCGCGCATCGCCGGCTTGGGGCAGCCGGCGGCGCACATCTCGAGCATCTCGTCGAACGAGATGTGGTTCATGCGCCGGGCCACCGGCACGACGCGCGGGTCCGTCGTGAAGACGCCGGAGACGTCGGTGTAGAGCTCGCAGACGCCGCCGAGCGCCTCGGCGAGCGCGACGGCCGTGGTGTCCGAGCCGCCGCGGCCCAAGAAGGTGACGTCCTTGTTGGTGGACACGCCTTGGGCGCCGCCGACCACCGGAACGTGACCGGCGTCGACCGCGGCACGGACTCGCTCGGCGCGCACCTCGAGGATCTTGGCGTTCATGTGGTTCGTGTCGGTGATGAACCCGGCCTGGCTCCCGGTGAAGGAGTCCGCGTGGATGCCCTTGTCGTGCAGCGCCATGCAGAGCAGCGCGGTGGCCTTGCGCTCGCCGGCGGTGATCAGCATGTCCATCTCCCGTCCCGGCCGGGTCTTGGAGACCTGCGAGGCCAGGTGGAGCAGCTCGTCGGTCTCCTTGCCCATCGCCGAGACGACGACGACGACCTGGTCGCCGCGCTTGAGCGTGCGGGCCACATGGTCCGCCACCTCACGGATGCGATCGGGATCGGCAACGGATGTGCCACCGAACTTCTGGACGACGAGACCCACGGCGGGTGACGGTACCGGAACCGGCTCAGAGACTGCGAAGGGGATCCGAGGCGATCTCGGGCCCGTCGACCATCACGCCCCACGATCGGAGCTGGGCGACGCCGGTGGGGATGTCGCCGCCGACCAGGGTGCACAGCGCCTTGAGGTCATCGTGGCGCAACGAGAGGACCCGGCCGTTGAAGTCACCACGAGCCTCGATGATCGACTGCACGAACCGCCGGATCGGCGCGGCCGGATCGATCTGAGCGAGGGCGTTGAGGTCCAGGACGATCTTGCGACGCTCGGCGGCGGACTCGACGGGGAGCGGCTCGCCGAGGAGCACCGCCACGGGAACCTTGTAGAAGTCCGCCAAGCTCTTGAGCCGGGGCAACGAGAGGGTCCGGAACCCCCGCTCGTACGCCCCCACCGCGGATGCGCTCCAGCGGCCGTCGGAGCGGGCCTCCACCTCGGCCAGGGACAAGCCCTGGGCCTGGCGGATGGCCCGCAGGCGCTGACCGACCTGGCCGCTGAACGCGGTGTCGTTGGGGTCGTCGACGACGACGTCATCGACCTCACCGGCGTGGTCCTCGTCGCGCATCGGCCCATTCTGGCCGCTTTCGACGCCCCCGACGAGCGACGCGGGCACGACGAGCGTTCGCGCCGCTACCCACGCGGGACTGCGCAGTAGGGTTTCCGCCTCATGGGGACCGAGAAGCGAGACCGTCAGAAGGCCAACCGTGCCGCCAAGCTCGAGGCCGAGCAAGCTGCTGCCGCCCGGGCCAAGCGCATCGAGACCATCCGCAACCTGATCATCGCCGGCGTGATCCTCGTGGCCTTGTTCTTCCTCCTCAGCCACGTATGAAGCGGCGTCTCCCGTCTGCAGCCGTGGTCGTCGCCATCGCCTTGGCCGTGGC
Source organism: Acidimicrobiales bacterium (assembly GCA_046594195.1). Lineage (GTDB taxonomy): Bacteria > Actinomycetota > Acidimicrobiia > Acidimicrobiales > Iamiaceae > Aquihabitans. The sequence continues at coordinate 101,250 of JBKJPY010000029.1, forward strand.
CGGCTGCGGGTCGAGCGACAGCGGCGGAAGCAAGGGCGCCTCCCAGACCACCACGACGACCGCAGCGCCGGCGGCCGCGACCTACGGCACGGGCACGTGCGCCCCCGCCGACGGCGTGGACGAGCCGGTCCTCACCTTCGACGAAGCGCCGAAGCAGTGCATCGACCCGGCAAAGACCTACACCGCCACGATCACGACGTCCGAGGGCACGGTCGTGGTGGAGCTCGACACCACCAAGACGCCCGTCACCGCGAACAACTTCGTGAACCTCGCCCGGTCCAGGTACTTCGACGGCACCAACCTCTTCCGCACCGAGGCCAGCAGCGGCATCATCCAGGGCGGCTCACCCCACACCCAGGACAACAGCGACGCCGGCCCCGGCTACTCGATCCCCGATGAGGCCCTGCCCTTCTCGTCTGCGGACTACAAGCCGGGGGCCATCGCCATGGCGAACGCCGGTCCCGGCACGGCCGGCAGCCAGTTCTTCTTCCTCGCCAGCGAAGGCGGCGCCTACCTCGGAGACCAGGCGCAACTCGGCCCATCGGCCGGCAGCTTCGCCGTCTTCGGTCAGACCACCAAGGGGCTCGACGTCCTTGCGAAGATCGCCGCCCTCGAAGATCCCGCCAACCCCGGCACCCCGAGCAAGCCCGTCACCATCGACTCCGTGAGGATCGTGGAGTCGTAGGCCGGATCGAACGTCGGAGATCGGGGCTCGAGGCGAAGCCTCGAGCCTCAGGTCGGGAGGGCGCTCAGGTCCGAGGGATCGCCACCGACGAAGACGACGGTCTCGCCGGCGCCTTCGGCGCGCCAGGAACCCTCGGGATCGCGGATCAACGCGGTGCGCTCGTCGATGCCGACCAGCACCAGCGAGGCCGGGCTCATCTTGCGGGTCCGGTGCGCGGCGTCCTCGGACCAGTGGTCGTGGGCCGGAATGACCGCGACGCCTGGGAGCAGACCGAGCCCGAGCGTGAACGCCCCGCCGCGGGGATCGACCATCGGGTCGCACAGGACCATGGCGCCCGCCGACGAACCGGCGAGCACGCCACCGCTGCGCCAGGCGACTTCGATGGCGTCCCACGCCGGGGAGTCCTTGAGGACGGCGCGCAGGTGCAGCGGCGATCCGCCCACCAGGTAGGTGAACTGGGACGCGGCAAGGGCCTCGACGACCTCGGGTGACGACGCATCGGGCCGGGCCAACAGGTCCAGGCCGCGGGCCGGCACGCCCAAGCGGTCGAACCACCCGGCGGCGGCATCGACGAGCCGCTGCGGGTGCTCGTAGGCGGCAGCGGTCGGCACGATCAGCACCTCGGAGGCGCCGCTGGCCTCGAGCAGGCCCGCGTCGAACGTGCATCCCTCGGTGAACTCGCCGCCGCCGACCAGTGCCAGGTATCCAGACATGCCTGGACCCTACCCATGACTTCGTTCGCCCTCGGGATGGCTCGGTTGGGCGTCGGGAAGGCGGGATCGGTAGCTTGACGGCCCATGACGATCAAGCGCGTGGGCATTCTGGGTTCAGGGATCATGGGGTCGGGCATCGCCGAGGTGGCGGCCAAGACCGGCCACGAGGTGGTCCTGCGGTCTCGCAAGCAGGAGACGGCCGACGCCATGGTCGCGTCCTTGACCAAGTCGCTGGCCAAGCAGGTCGATCGGGGCAAGCTCTCCGAAGAGGATCGCGACGCCGTCCTCGGCCGGGTCACCGCCACCGACCACATCGGCGCCGTCGCCGACTGCGACTTGGTGATCGAGTCCGTCGTCGAGGACATGGACGTGAAGAAGGCGCTCTTCACCGAGCTCGACGGCATCTGCAAGGACTCGGCGATCCTCGCCACCAACACCTCGACCCTCTCGGTCATCGACATGGCGGTGGCCACCCACCGTCCCGACAAGGTCGTCGGCGTCCACTTCTTCAACCCGGCACCCATGATGTCGCTCGTCGAGATCGTGCGTCCCCTCACGGCCTCCGACGAGACGGTCGCCGCCGTCACCGCCTTCGCCAGCACCTGCGGCAAGGACCCGGTCGAGGTCAAGGACCGCGCCGGCTTCATCGTGAACGCCCTGCTGTTCCCGTACCTGAACAACGCCGTGCGCATGCTCGAGAACGGCACGGCGTCGCGCGACGACATCGACACCGCCATGAAGGGCGGCTGCAACTTCCCGATGGGCCCGCTCGCCCTGCTCGACCTCGTCGGCCTGGACACGTCGCTGTCGATCCTCGACGCGCTCTACGACGAGTTCCGCGACCCGAACTACGCCGCAGTGCCCGCCTTGCGCCGCATGGTCACCGCCGGCCAGCTGGGCCGCAAGTCCGGCCTGGGCTTCTACGACTACGCCCGGAAGTAGTTCCGCGCTGGAACCGGTGGAGCCGCCGCTGAGCCGGTGGGAGATGCCGGATCCGGATCGGGCCGATGACTCCGGGCTGGTGGCCATCGGTGCCGACCTCGCACCGGGCACCATCCTCGCCGCCTACCGGACGGGGCTGTTCCCGATGCCGGTGCGGTGGAACCGTTCGCCCGGGTGGTGGTCGCCGGACCCCCGCGGGATCATCCCGCTCGACGGGCTGCGCGTCAGCCGGAGCCTGCGCAAGGCGTGCGACCGCTCCGAGGTCCGCATCGACACCGCGTTCGAGGAGGTGATCGAGGCGTGCGGTGATCCACGGCGACCCCACGGATGGATCAACACGCCGATCAAGGACGCCTATCGGGACCTCCACCGGCGCGGGTGGGCGCACAGCGTCGAAACGTGGGCCGACGGCGAACTGGTCGGCGGCCTCTACGGGATCGCCATCGGAGGCCTCTTCGCCGGCGAGTCGATGTTCCATCGTGCGACCGATGCGTCGAAGGTCGCCCTCGTCGGCCTGGTCGACGTGCTCGTGGCGGGCGGGGCCGCCCTCCTCGATGTCCAGTGGAAGACCGACCACCTGGCCACCCTCGGGGCCCTCGAGATCCCGCGCTCGGAGTACCGCCAGCGCCTGGCCGCCGCCCTCGAGCTGCCGCTGCCGGGGGCGTTCACCTCGTGACAGCTCCGGAGGAGCGCGCGACCATGGGTCGCATGTGCCGCAACATCACCACGCTCCGAGGCCTCGAGCCCCACGCCACCCACGAGGAGATCGAGGCCGCGGCTCGTCAGTACGTGCGCAAGATCAGCGGGGTCCAGAAGACCTCTGAGGCCACCGAAGCGGCGTTCGAGCGGGCCGTGGCCATCATCACCGAGGCGTCGCACGACCTGCTGCACGCCCTTCCACCCCGCAAGGTCCCGCCGAAGTACGACCCGCCGATCCGCCGCATCGCGGCCAAGAAAGCCGAGCAGGAAACCGCAGCCAGCTAGCGAGCGAGCTGGCTGCGGCCACCGCGTTCAGTCGCCGTCGGTATCCCCGTCGGGAGCCCCGCCTTCACCGGCCGGCTTCGGCGATGCCGCACCGTGCCCACGAGCGCCACGGTGGGCGCACGAGCGCGAGCACGGTCAGCCGGTGAGCTCGTCGACCAGCGCCGGGAGCGACTCGCTGATCGGCTCGCGGATCACCCGCTGCGCCAGGTCGTCATAAGCCGTGGGATCGCGGTTGACGATGATCAGTTCCGCGCCGCTGCGCACCGCGACCTCGCACAACGTCGCAGCCGGGGTCACCTGCAGGGTGCTGCCCACCGCCACGAAGACATCGCAGGCCTGCGCGGCCTCGGCCGCAGCGCCGAGCACCTCCGGGTCCAGGGTCTGGCCGAACATGACCGTGGCCGTCTTCAAGATCCCACCGCACACGAGGCACGCGGGATCGTCCTCGCCGGCGTCGAGGCGGGTCAGCGCATCCTGGGTGAGGCTCGTGGCCCCGCACGCCCAGCACACGGCCTCGACCATGTTCCCGTGGACCTCGATCACCCGCTCCGGGGCCGACCCCGCCTTCTGGTGCAGCCGATCGATGTTCTGGGTGATCACCGCCACGAGCGCGCCTCGCTGCTCGAGCTCCACCACGGCCCGGTGCCCGCGGTTCGGCTCCGCGCCCCATGCCGGGTTCTCCCGACGGGCCAGCCAGGAGCGTCGACGGATGTCGGGATCTGCCAGGTAGTTCTGGATCGTGAAGAGCCGCTCGGCGGCCGGGTCCAGGGTCCAGACCCCGTTGGGCCCCCGGAAGTCCCGGATCCCCGAGTCGGTGGAGATGCCCGCACCCGTCAGCACGGTGACCTTCGGCGACGTCATGGGCAGAGGGTACGGTCTCGAAGTGCATCGCGGCCCCTACGCAGACGGTCCTCCCCCCGAGGCGCTCGAGGTCCATGCGCCACCGCTGGACCGCTTCGGGATCGCCGAGCTCCGGCGGATGCTGCTGATCGCCTTCGTGCTGTTCGCGGCCGTGCTGCGATCCAGCGTCGGCTGGGTCTTCCGCCGCAACGGTCGGTCGTTCGCCACGGCTGCTTCCGAGGGCGTGGTCGAGGGGTTCGACCAGCTCGGTCCGACCTTCGTGAAGCTGGGGCAGCTGATCGCCAGCTCCCCCAGCCTCTTTCCGGCCCCGCTCGCCGACGCCTGCCTCAAGATGCTCGACGAGGTGCGGCCGTTCGATCCGGCAACCGTCCGACGGCTGGTGGAGGAGGAGCTGGGAGCGCCGCCAGAGGAGATCTTCGCGGCCTTCGACGACGTCCCCCTCTCGGCGGCGTCGATCGCCCAGGTCCACGCCTGCACGCTGGCGGACGGACGCGAAGCCGTCATCAAGCTGCAGCGGCCCGACATCGCCCACCGGATGAACACCGATCTGCGGATCCAGCACTTCCTCGCGACGAAGCTGCTGAGCCGCTTCACCTTCGCCCAGCGGGCCAACGTCGTGGGCATGGTGGAGGACCTCCACGAGGTCACGAACCAGGAGCTCAACGCCGCGCTCGAGGCACACCGCCAGTCCTTCTTCCGCGACCACATCGGTGCGTTCGGCGACAACGAGGGCATCACCGCACCCGAGGTGTACTGGGACCACTGCGGTCCGCACCTGATCTGCATGGAGCGCATGCGGGGCGTGCCGATGGACGAGTTCGACCGGATCGCCGCCCTCGGCGTCGACGGCGAGCTGATCTTGCGCCGCGGCATCAAGGTGTGGGTGGAGGCGGCGCTGATCCACGGCACCTTCCACGGCGACGTGCACGCCGGCAACCTCTGGGTCCTCGAGGACGGACGGTCCAGCTACCTGGACTTCGGGATCATGGGCGAGCTGCCCGAGCTGTGGCGCGACACCATGCGGGAGATCCTCTTCACCTCCACCATCGACCAGGACTACCGGCGCGTCGTCCGGGCGTACCAGAAGGTCGGCGTGATCCCCGATGACGTCGATCCCGAGATCGCCGGACCGGCCATCGCCATGGTCATGGAGCCGATGCTGAACCAGGGCATCGGCGAGATGAGCCTCGGCGACCAGCTGAAGGCGAACCTCGAGTTGGCCAACCAGTACGGGGCCACCGCTCCGAAGGAGCTGCTCCTCGTGTCCAAGCAGCTCATGTACTTCGAGCGCTACGCCAAGACGCTCGCGCCGGGGTACGTGCTGGCCCGCGACCTGTTCCTGCTGAAGAACGTCTTCCCCGAGGCCGTCGAAGCCGCTGCGATCGAGCGGGGCGTCACCCTGCCCGAGTGATCAGGCGTCGGCGCGAGCCGTCGGGTTGACCATCGCGGTTGCCGTCGGGCTCCGCCACACGGTCCTATCGGCCCCTTCCCGGTGATCCTGAAGGGTTCCCGCCGGTGACGAGATGCCGAAGGACCCTGCCCCAGGCAGCGATGCCGCCCTACCCTGCGGTCTCGTGAACGCAACGACGCGCCTCCTGGTCGTAGAGGACGACCCCACGATCGGCGAGCCGCTGGTCGAAGCACTCGGACGCGAGGGCTTCACCGTCCACTGGGTCATCACCGGGGCCGAAGCCCTCGCTTCGCCCGACACGTTCGACCTCATCTTGTTGGACCTCGGCCTCCCCGACCTCGACGGGGCGGAGGTCTGCCGGAGGCTCCGGACTCGCAGCTCCGTGCCGATCATCGTGCTGACCGCCCGCGACGACGACGTCGAACGCATCCTCCTGCTCGAGACCGGCGCCGACGACTACGTCCTCAAGCCGTTCGGCCTGCGAGAGCTCGTCGCTCGGATCCGAGCCGTGCGGCGACGGTCGCGCCTGACGAACGAGGCCGCCGGGTCCGCTGACGACGTCGAGCCGGCCGGCGACGGCGGCGGCGGCTTGGTCGTCGACCGGCGCAGTCGGCGACTCCAGCTCGACGGCGAGGAGATCGAGCTCACTCCCAAGGAGTTCGACCTCTTGGCGCTGCTGGCCTCGGAACCCGGGCGGGCGTTCACGCGCGAGCAGATCATCCGGGAGGTGTGGGACGAGCACTGGTGGGGGCCCACCAAGACCCTCGACGTCCACATTTCCGCCCTCCGCAAGAAGCTCGGGCCACAGCCCTGGATCACCACCCTGCGCGGGGTCGGCTACCGGCTCGACCCGCCCAGTGACGGTGGCCTCACGGTGGTCAACGAGACGTGACTCGGCGCCTGCTGCTCACGTACCTGACCATCACCGCCTTTACCCTCGTCGTCGTGGTCGTGCCCCTCGGGCTGACCTTCTCGAGTCGGGAGCGCACGCAGCTCGAGTTCGACGTGGAGCGCGACGCCCAGGCGGTGGCGTCCATCGTCGAAGACAACCTGGAGAAGGGAGTCGAGCCCGATCTCACCGCGGTCTACGCCAGTTACGACGTCCCCGGCGCGCGCATCCTCGTGGTCGACGCCCAGGGCCGTTCCGTCGCCGACACCGGCCGGAGCGACCTCGACCGCGACTACTCGACCCGGCCCGAGATCGCCGCTGCGCTCGACGGGAACCGAGCAACCGGGACTCGGCGGTCCGACACGCTCGAGACCAACCTGGTCTACGTCTCGATCCCGGTGGCCTCCAACGGGACCATCTACGGCGCGGTGCGGATCACCCTGCCCTCCGAAACCGTGGACCAGCGGGTCCGGAGCACCTGGATCCGCCTGGCTGCCCTGTCGGGCATCGTCCTCATCACCGTCGCCGGCGTCGGTCTCCTCCTGGCACGCAGCGTCACCCGCCCGATCCGCCAAGTCGAGGAGGCGGCCCAGCGCTTGGCCGAGGGAGATCTGGAGGCGCGAGCGGGCGACGTGCAAGGACCCCCGGAAGTGGCATCGCTCGCCCGGCAGTTCGACACCACCGCGGAGCGCCTCGGCCAGCTGGTCGAAGTCCAACGACGCTTCGTCAGCGATGCGTCGCACCAGCTCCGGACCCCGTTGACCGCGCTGCGGCTCCGGCTCGAGACGATGCAACCGACCGCGACGGACCAGCCTCGCGTGGACGCGGCACTGGCCGAGACGGACCGTTTGAGTCGGCTCGTGCAGTCACTGCTCACCATCGCCCGCTCCGAGGCGGCGCAAGCCGAGCTTGCCGATGTCGACCTGGCCGCGCTCGCCGGGGACCGCAGCGACGCGTGGGCGGCGGTGGCCGGGCGCGCAGCGGTCGACCTCGTGATCGACGGACCCGACTCCCTGGTGGTGCGGGCGGTCGAAGGCGGCGTGGAACAGATACTCGACAACCTCCTCTCCAACGCCCTCGATGTCGCTCCCCCCAACACGACCATCACCATCGGCCTCGTCCCGGCAGGTGACGGCGGGCAGCTCACCATCACCGACGAAGGCCCCGGCATGACGGCCGATCAGCGCCACCAAGCCACGGCCCGCTTCTGGCAACCGGCCGGGTCGACCAGCTCCGGCTCGGGCCTCGGCCTCGCCATCGTGGACCAGCTGGCCGCGACCGGCGGGGGCGAGCTGTCGCTCGAAGACGGTCCCGACGGAGTCGGCCTGTGCGCTCGGGTCGCCTTCGCGCCGCCCGCTTCTCCTTAACCAAGCGCTAACCACGACGTGGCCGGCCCCTGAACCGGCGGTCCCTACATTCACGGCCATGGAACGCCGCAAAGCCGTCACCGCCGCCACCGCCGCCTCGATCACCTTCTTGCTCGGCGCTGCCGGGCTCACCGCAAACGCCACCATCCTCGGGGCTCGTGAGGCCGACGGCGTTGGGACCATCAGTCCCGTGCCCGACCTGGCCGCTCCCGCCACTGCCCTTCCGCGGCCGAAGGTCGTACCGACCACGACCGCCGCGCCCACCACCGTCCCCGTGACCGTGGCCCCCGCCGAGGCCCCCGGAATCGCCGGGGCGTCGTCAGGTCCGGCGCAACCGAGCAGCGCGCCCGCCGTTCCCGACGCCCAGTCGCAGGCCCCGGCTCCGCCGGTCGCCCAGGCACCCGCCAGCGTCACCGCACCGCCCGCCACCCACACCGGCGGCAGCCCCGTTGCCACGCCGACCGGCGGAACCGGGGAGCAGGAAGGCATCGACGCCGAGGGCGAGCACGAGGACAGCGGCCACGAGGGCGTGGAGCACGAGGGCGGCGAGGACGATGACTGAGTTCGATCCCGAGGCGCGTCGATCTGAGCTCCGCGCCCTCCGGGACACCCGGTCGACGCCGGGGGTGGGATCCGCCGCCTCCCCCCGGCGTCGGCAACATGCTGCGCTGGCCAGCCGGATCCTCGCCTCGGGTCTCGCGGCCGGAACCGCGGTCGGCCTCATCGGCGTGATGACCCAAGCCGACCAGGTGGCGGCGTCCGCCCCGACGCGACCAGCCCCCGCCGTCCCGGCCGTCGCCATCCCGGCGACGACCACGACGACCACCGCACCGACCACGACGATGGCCCCGGCCACCACCGCTCCGGCCCCCGCACCTGCACCGGCACCCGCACCTGGACCGGCCCCCGCACCGGCGCCCACTGCGCCGCCGGTCACCTCACCCCCGGTGACCCGAGCGCCCGTGACCGCCGCGCCGGCTCCGCCCGTCACCGCCCCCCCGGTCACGGCCCCACCCCCCACGGCGCCTCCGGCATCGCCCACCGGCGCCAGCTGAGGACGCCCCGTGGCCACCGTGGTCGATGAGCGGTTCTGCGCCATGGGCACCCAGGTGCACATCCGGACCGTGGGTGGACCCTCATCGGTCGCCCAGCGCGCTCGGCTCCGGCTGGCCACCCTCGAGGGCCGCTGGAGCCGGTTCCGCTCCGGCAGCGACGTCAGCGAGCTCAACCGCGGTGCCGGGACCTGGGTCTCGGTCGCACCGGAGACCATCCTGCTGCTCCAACGGGCCGTGGCCGCCGCCGAGGCCACGGCCGGTCGGTTCGACCCGACCGTCGGCGCTGCGCTGATCGCCCACGGCTACGACCGCACGTTCGCCGAGGTTGCGCAGCACGCTCTCGACGTGGTGCCGAGCCCCGTGGTCGACGCCTCCTGGCCGGCGATCGAGGTGGACGTCGATGCCGTCACGGCCTACCTCCCGGCCGGCACCGTGTTCGACCCCGGCGGCATCGGCAAAGGGCTGGCGGCTGACCTGATCGCCGAGGAACTGGCCGAGCAGGTCGACGGCATCTTGGTCAACGTGGGCGGTGACATCCGGCTGTCCGGCGCGGCAGACGACCCGGCCGGATGGATCATCAGCGTCCAAGACCCGTTCCATCCGGAGCACGAGCTGACCCGGCTGGCCATCCCCCAAGGCGCGGTGGCAACCAGCTCCAAGCAGGCCCGGCGGTGGCGGACGTCGACGGGAATGGCACACCACATCATCGACCCGCGCACCGGGCGGCCCGGGGCCGGCGACGTCGCCGCGGTGACGGTGGTCGCCGCCGAGGCCTGGTGGGCCGAGGCCCAGGCCACGTCCTTGTTCCTCCAAGGCGTGGACGGGCTGGCGTGTGCCGACGACACGATCGAAGCCCTCATGGTGCTCGAAGACGGCAGCCGGTTCACCACGCCGGGCATGGCCGCGGTGCTGCCGTGAGCCAGAAGTTCTGGTGGTACACCACCCGCTCGAGCGGCATCGTCGCGTGGTCGCTCGCCGCCACCTCGGTCATTTTCGGCCTGCTGCTCAGCACGCGGTCGGCACGGGGCCTGGCGAAGCCGGTGTGGGTGCTCGACCTGCACCGCTACCTCGGCGCCCTCACCCTGGCCGCGGTGGGCGTCCACCTCGGCGCCCTCGTCGCCGACACCTTCGTGCCGTTCGGGTGGGCTGACCTGTTCGTGCCCGGCGCGTCGGCGTGGCGGACCACCCCGGTCGCGCTCGGTGTCATCGCCTTCTGGCTGTTCCTCGCCGTCGAGGTCAGCTCGCTGGCTCGCAAGAAGCTCTCCAACCGCGTGTGGGCTCGCATCCACCTGCTGAGCTTCGTCGCCTACGTGCTCGCCACGCTCCACTACATCCAGGCCGGCACCGAACGCACGAACCCGCTCCTGCTGCTCGTCGTCGAGGCCGCCAGCGCCATCGTCCTCGGCCTCACGATCCTGCGCATCCTCGTGCCGCGGCGCTACCGGGGCCGGGCGGTCAGGCCGGCATCAGCAGCGCGATGAGGAACCCGCCGAGGCCCACGAGCGCCGTGCCGATGGCGAGGGGAGCCAGCTCCTTGGGCGTCACGACGTGGCGCTCACCGGTGCGGGCCGCGATCGCCCGGGTGCGGGCGTAGGGAAGCCCGGCACCCCACGCCAGCGCTCCGAACACCAAGACGACGGCGCCCACGAAGGGGTGGGAGGCCTGGCCGGAGATCCGCGAGACGCCGCGAGCCACGGCCACGCCGCACACCATCAGCGACAGCGAGCTCCGGCCCCAAGCCAACTCGGTGCGCTCGGCGGCGAGCCCGTCCTCCTCCTCGTCCTCGAAGGCCTCCCCGGCCCAGATGGGAACCGGGAGGTCGTCGTCGCTCACGGCTTTCCGGAAGCGGCCACGACCAAGACGACGGCCACGGCAGCCGAGATCCCGATCACCAGCGCGAGGGTGAGCGGGAGCAGGGACCGGGGCAGCGGCTCGCCCGACTTCATCGCCTCTTCGTTGCGTCGCCACTGGACGAAGCTCACGAGCGACACCACGGTCCCCAGGACGATCAGGGGGAGGCCGATCATCTTGCGGCCTCCGGGAACGTCGAACGGGGGAAGGAGCTGGGTGACCGCCAGGCCCGCCGTGACGAGGGCGAGGGCGGTCCGGTTCCAGGCCAGGAACGTGCGCTCGTTGGCGTAGGAGAACCGCACGTCGACGCGGACCCGCCCGTTCCGCGGGGGCACGTCGTCGGGGTCCTTGCGCCTCGGATCAGCCATGTCAGCGATCGTAGGGGGCAGCCTGAGCGTGACACGGAGTCGTCGTGCGGCGGAGAATGGGGACATGACCGACCAGCGCACGCCGGACCGCCCGTGGATGATGCGGACCTACTCGGGCCACTCCACCGCCAAGGCCTCCAACGAGCTGTACCGCACCAACCTGTCCAAGGGCCAGACCGGCCTGTCGATCGCCTTCGACCTGCCCACCCAGACGGGCTACGACAGCGACGACCCCATGGCTCGGGGCGAGGTCGGCAAGGTCGGGGTGCCGGTCAGCCACATCGGCCACATGGAGACCCTCCTCGACCAGATCCCGGTTGGCGAGATGAACACCTCCATGACCATCAACGCGGTCGCGGCCTGGATGCTGGGTCTCTACACCGCCAACGCCGAGCGCCAGGGCGTGAAGTCCCAGCTGCTGCGGGGCACGACGCAGAACGACATCGTCAAGGAGTACCTGAGCCGCGGCACGTACATCTATCCGCCGCTCCCCTCCCGTCGGCTGATCGTCGACATGTTCGCCTTCTGCCAGGAGTGGATCCCGTTCTGGAACCCCATGAACGTCTGCAGCTACCACCTCCAAGAGGCGGGCGCCACGCCGGTCCAGGAGATCGCCTACTCGCTCGCCACCGCCATCGACGTCCTCGATGCGGTCAAGGATTCGGGCCAGGTGCCCCCCGAGCGCATGGTCAACGTGGTCGCCTCGATCTCGTTCTTCGTGAACGCCGGAATCCGCTTCGTCGAGGAGACGTGCAAGATGCGGGCCTTCACCCACATGTGGGACCGGATCTGCCTGGAGCGCTACGGCATCACCGACGCCAAGGCCCGTCGGTTCCGCTACGGCGTGCAGGTCAACAGCCTGGGCCTGACCGAGGCCCAGCCCGAGAACAACGTGCAGCGGATCGTGCTCGAAGCCCTCGGCGTGACCCTCTCCAAGGACGCCCGGGCTCGTTCGCTGCAGCTCCCCGCATGGAACGAGGCCCTCGGCCTGCCCCGGCCCTGGGACCAGCAGTGGGCCCTGCGCATCCAACAGGTGCTGGCCTTCGAGACGGACTTGTTGGAGTACGACGACATCTTCGCCGGCTCGCACGTGATCGAGGCCAAGACCAACGAGCTGATCGACGGCGCCCAGGCCGAGCTCGACGACGTGCTGGCCCTCGGCGGCGCCTTCGAGGCCATCGAGGAGCTCAAGGGACGCCTGGTGCGCAGCCACGCCGAGCGCATGCGCAAGATCGAGTCCGGCGAGCTGACGGTCGTCGGCGTCAACAAGTTCACGGAGACGGCGCCGTCGCCGCTCGACGGTGACGACAACATCCTCAAGGTCGATCCTGGCGTCCAGGAAGCGGCCATCGCCGAGCTGGTCGAGTGGCGCGCCAGCCGCGACAACGATGCCGTGAAGCGCAGCCTCGAGGAGCTGCGCCGCGTGGCCCGCACCGGCGAGAACGTCATGCCCGCCTCGATCGACCTGGCCCACGCCGGCGGCACCACCGGCGAGTGGGCTGCCATCTTGCGCGAGGAGTTCGGCGAGTACCGCGCCCCCACGGGGGTCGCGGCCGCAGCCGGGGCCGGCGGTGGCTCCGATGGGCTCCGGGCCGTGGCCGAGCGGGTCCGCGGCATGACCGGCGGTCCGCCCCGGTTCCTGGTCGCCAAGCCCGGCCTCGACGGACACTCCAACGGCGCCGAGCAGATCGCCGTAGCCGCCCGTGATGCCGGCTTCGAGGTCATCTACCAGGGGATCCGCCTCACGCCCGAGCAGATCGCCGCCGTCGGGCGCGACGAGGACGTCGACATCGTCGGCCTCTCGATCCTCTCGGGCAGCCACCTCGAACTGGTGCCCGAGGTGGTCCGCCTCCTCCGTGCCGAGGGGGTGACCGCCCCGGTCATCGCGGGTGGGATCATCCCAGAGGACGACCGCCCTCGGCTCCTCGATGCCGGCGTCGCCGCCGTGTACACGCCCAAGGACTTCGAGATCGTCAAGATCATGGGTGAACTCGCCGATCTGGTGGAGACCCACCGAGCCGGGTGATGTGCTCCGAGAGAGGTGGAAACCGGGTGAACACCACCCTTCGTGGCGAAGTTCCCACGGATCGAGCGGGAAACCTGTGAACACGCCCGCATCTGCCGATGGATCGCCCATGTTCGATCGACGGGCGCTGCCCGGGACCATCGCGGGATTCTTCGCGCTGGCCTTCGCCATCGCCGCCGTCATCACCCAGGAGCCCATCCTCGTGGTGGCGGCCGGCGTCCTCACGGCCGCGTGCGTCGTGCTGGTGCTGATGCTCCCGAACCGGGCTCCGGTGCGCTACAAGGAGCGCCGCGACCTGCAGGAGGAAGCGGACAAGCTCGCTCGCGAAAACGACCAGATGGCAGCCCGCGCCGCCAAGTTCGAGGCGGAGGCGATCGCCGCTCGCGAGCAGCTGGCCACCGCGATGATGGCGGAGCGCTCGGGTGTCCTCAACGCCGACACGGCGCCTGCCGCCGCTGCGGCCCCTGCGCCGGGGTCCGTTCCTCGAAGCGGTGACGACATCACCGACAGCGCGACCGGCGTCTTCACGCAGGTCTTCTTCGACGCCTCGCTGGGCAAGCGCATCTCCGCCGCCCGCCGCGGACTCCGTCCCCTGACGGTCGCAATGGTCGAGGTGGTCGAGCGGGTCGGCGAGCCCGACGTGGCGCAGACCGCACCCAAACCGATCGCCGAGATCCTCACCGAGACGCTGCGGGAGGCCGACACGGTCGCCCGCATGGACTCCGGCATCTTCGCCGTGCTGCTCGAGGACACTCCCGAGAACGGCGCCATCTGGACCCTCGAGCGCATCCGCCGTCGGATCAGCGAGGACCTCCCGGGTTGCACCGTCCGCGCCGGGATGAGCTGCTACCCCGCCCACGCGTTCGACGCGGACCAGCTCGTCGAGCAGTCGCTCGCTGCCCTCGATGCCGCCCGCGAGTGGCGCCAAGATCGCATCGAGGTCACCACCGCCTCCCCCGATGACTGACCCCGACGTCCGGCCGGGTCGGTTTCAGGCCTCGGTCGACCGCCGTTCGAGCATGGCCTCGGAGTCGATGAAGGGGCGGGCCCGATCGGCGTGCGCTCGACTCCGGTGGTGATGGGTGGCTGCACGTCCATCCGCCGGACCGTACCCCTGGCTCCAGCGACTCAGATGACACCGATTCGGACACTTCTCGAGCGAATGACGGCGTGCGGGCTGTTCATCCGTCTCGAACCTCGTCGAGCGGGGGAGGAAGGTCCATGACCCGCTCCGGCAGCATCCCCCGCACGACCGCGCAACGAGCCGTGCTGCAGGAGCTGCAGGGGCTGATCGAGGTCCCACGGTTGATCGGGCGGATGCCTCGGCTCGTCCGCAAGCCGCACGGCGACGGCTCACCGGTGCTGGTGCTGCCCGGGCGCGGGGTCGATGACCTGAGCACCGTTCCCCTGCGCGGCTACCTGCGCCTGCTCGGGTACGCGCCGGTCGGGTGGACGCTGGGCCTCAACGATGGCGACCTCGAGCGCCTGGTGCCGTTGGCTGCGGCTCGTGCCGCCGACCTCTCGGTGGCTGCTGGCCGACCGATCCCACTCGTAGGGCAGAGCATGGGCGGTTCGATCGCCCGGGAGGTCGCCCGGCTCCGACCCGATGTGGTGAGCCGGGTCATCACGCTGGGGTCGCCGATCCTGAGCGCACGGAGTCGCGAGCCGCTCAGCCGCCCGATCACCCTCATCTACAGCAAGGCAGACCAGATCGTCCCGCCGCGCTGGGCGCTCGCCTCGGGCGATCAGGCCGAGGTCGTCGAGGTCGGCAGCACCCACTTCACCATGGGCATCGACCCCGACGTGTGGGCAGCCGTCGCCGATCACCTCGCGGCCTCGACGGAGAACTGATTACTCGATCTCGGTGCCGTCGGGGCACCTCTGGCTTCGACGCGGTCAGGGTCCGGGTCGACACCGGCTGGCGTCCGACCTGACCAGCAGCGAAGAAGGGGACGCACCCGGTCGATCAGGGGAGGCCGTAGGCCTTCACGCCGTCTCTCGTGCTGAGGTAGATCCGGCCGCCGGCGATCGACGGAGCGCCATAGGTGTAGACGGAGGGATCCGGTGTGCCGCCGTCCCAGACCTTCTCGCCGGTGAGCAGGTCGTAGCCGCTGAGCGCGTAGCCGCCTCGGCCGACGATGAGGTCCCCGGCGATGGCGAAGGCCTGGAAGTTGTCGGCCCCGGCCTGAGTCCACAGCACCTCGCCGGTGGCCAGAGAGATCGCCACCAGGTTGGCGTCGGAGTTGTCGCCGGAGTCCAGGACCCAGACGCCATTGGCGATGGCTCCTCCACCGGCGCTGTATCCGCCCTTCGTGCCGGTGCGCCACCGCACCGCACCGGTCGCGCCCTCGATGGCGATGGACCCGTCGAAGGTGGTGGCGAACACGGCGCCGTCGGCGTACATCGGCGCATGGCGCGTCGCGGTCCCGCAGTTGGTGGTTCCACCCGCCTTGACGGGCACGGTCCAGGCCACGGCTCCCGTGGTGATCGTGATGGCCTTCACCTCGCAGTTGGCCAGAACGAACGCTCGGGTCCCATCGGTCGGGAGCACCAGTGCCCCGGAGAGCTCGTTGCCGTCGAGCGTCACGATGGCGCCACCCCACGCCGGGCTGCCATCCGAGGTGTTGAACGCCACCAGGTCGTAGTTGATGTCCTGCAGGAGGATCTTGCCGCCCTGCACCAGCAACTCGTTGCGCTGCGTCGTGCGACCGCCCACGCTGACGTGCCAAAGGCGCACGCCGTCGCTCGCGCGGATCGCATCGAGGAAGCCGGCCGAGTCCGTGAGGTAGAGCACGCCGCCCGACTCGGTCGGGCTGTCGGGGTAGGAGATGTCCGTTCCGCTAGCGGTCGTGGTCCACGCGGGCGCCGCGGTCTTGGAGGTGCCGCCGGTGTTCCACGCGCTCAACCGCCCGATCTGGTCGATGTCGTAGACCCGGGTTCCGATGATGACCGGCGAACGGTCGGCGACCTCGGAAACCTCGGTCCCCGCCGCAACTACCGTCTTCCACCGGTAGCCGAGCTGTGCCGCGTTGGCCCGACCGATCACGGTCTCACCCTGGTTCCAACCATCGCGGCTGTAGCCGCGTCCCTCGGCGTTCCACGAGTCCGCGGCGACGCCGACCACCTGCACGTGCAAGCCCCGGGTGCGGACCCGGCCCTTGGCGTCGGTGACCCGCACCTGGACCCGGACCGCGGCGGCTGCGGTCGGGGTCCCGCTGAGGACGCCGCTGGCGGACAAGGTGAGACCGGCCGGCAAGGCCCCCGATGCGATCGACCAGGTCGGCGCACCCGTTCCGCCCGAGGCCTCCAGTGTCGCCGTGTACGCAACCCCGGTGCGGCCGGTGGGCACCATCTTCGTCACGATGGTCGGTGCGGGAGGTGTGAACCCGAAGGAGCGCAGACGGGCGGGGTCGGGGCCTCCGAAGCTTCCGCCCTGGCCGAACACGACGTGGCCGTTGGCGAACGCTGCCGTCCCGTAGCTGTTGTCGTCGAAGTGGAGCCGCTTGCGCTCCACTCCATCGGTGCGGGAGAAGGCGATCATGTTGCTGTCTCGCCCCCAGGAGTAGATCTGGGACTCGAGGATCCACACCAGGTCCTTGGTGATGCCGGCGTCGCGGATCCGGGTGCCGAGGGGAGCCTCCCATCGCTGCGTGCCGTCGGAGGCCTTGAGGGCTCGGAGCACCGCACTGGTCTGGCCGCTCTCGCTGAACTGGGCCTCGAAGGCGTACACGGTGTCGGTGTCGGCCCCGACCAACTGGTAGATCCCGGTGCCAGCGAGGACGGACCAACCCGGTGCCCCGGTGGCCAGGGCGAAGCGATTCACGCCTCCGCCACTGCGGGTGTACGCCCAGCCGTCGGCGATGAACACCTCACCCGGGTCGGCCAGCGACCGCGTCCACTGCTGGGTTCCGGTCGTGGTGGCCAGCGCCCGGAGCCGGTCCGAGTAGGCGACGACGACCGACGAACCCGAAGCGGCCACGTCGACGATCGAGGCCGCACCGCTCGGGAGCAGTTGCTGCCACAGGCGTTCGCCGTCGGACAGGCGGTAGACCAGAACGCGGTCCTGGCCCCAAGCGATGGCGGTGGTCCCGACGATCAGCATCGATTGGGTGGAGATCCCGGGATCGGTGACCGCAGAGTCCCAGAGGACGTCGTGGGTGCCGGCCCGGTCGTAGGCGACGAGACGGCCGCACTGGACGATCACGGCGGTTGCAGTGACGGCCACCGGTCCGCTCTGGCAACCCTCCGGAAGGGACGGGCCGTACCAGACGACCTCACCGGTAGACAGGTCGAGCGCCATCGGCGCGAAGGTGCCCTCCCGACCGGGCACCGGGCCCGCGGCGTAGACCCGGTCGCCGACGATGGTCGGCTGGAGGGAGCCGGCCACGGCCCACTCCTCCCCGATGCCGGCGACGTTCGCCGACTCGATCGCGCCATCCGAGGGCGACCATGCCCGACCGGTCTCGTCGTGGCCCGCCTGGGGCCAGTCGGCCGCAGCCGTGACGGGGAGGGTGAACGACTTCGAGGCCGTCTTGCCGCCAGCCGCATCGACCCTGGCGGTGAACGTGGCCGAGGTCGCACCGGTGGGCGTCCCGCTGATCAGCCCGGTGGCGGGGGCCAGCGTCAGACCGGCAGGGAGCGATCCGGCCGAAATCGACCACGAGTACCCGCTGCCGCCTGCCGCCTCGAGGGCGAACGCGTACGAGACCCCGACGTACCCACCCGGCACCGACGTCGTGGTGATTGCGAAGGAGGACACCACGATCGACAGCGCCTTGGTCGCGTTGCTGCCACCGTCATCGGTCACCTTCACCGTGAAGTTGGCCGTACCCCCGGCGGTGGGCGTGCCGGTGATGGCGCCCTCGGGTGACAGGCTCAGGCCCGCGGGAAGGCTGCCGGCCGACACCGTCCAGGCCGGGCTGCCGTAGACGTTGGCCGCGGTCAGTTGGGTGGCCGGGTAGGCGGTGCTGATCACGCCGGCGGGCACCGACGTGGTGGTGATGGCCAGGGCGGGAACGGCGATAGTGAACGAACGCGTCCGAACCGCGTTCGAGTCATCGGTGACCTTCACCGTGAAGGTGAACGAGCCACCCTTCGACGGCGTGCCGTCGATCGTCCCGTCTCCGAGGAAGAGCCCGTCGGGCAGGGCACCGGCGCTGATCTCCCAGACCAGCGTGCCGGTCCCGCCGGTCGCGCTGATGGTGGTCGAGTAGGCCACGCCGACGGTGCCGTTCGGGACCGAGGTCGTGGTGATGCCGAACGTTGAGATCGACAGTCCCAGCGTCCGCAGGGCGGTGGCGCTCGTGGCGTCGGTGACCTTGAAGGTCAAGGTGGCGTTCCCTCCCGCGGTCGGCGTGCCCGACAGGACGCCTGCGGTGCTCAGCGTGATGCCAGAAGGAAGCGTGCCGGCCTGGAGCGACCAGGCGAGCGACCCCGAACCGCCGGTCGCGGCCAGCGTGACGGAGTACGGCGTGTTGATGACGCCGGTGGGCAGCGAGGTGGTCGTGATCGAGAACGACGTCACGGTGATCGTGAACGTCCGCTGGCTGCTGCGCCCCGCCGCGTCGGTGACCTTCAGCGCGAAAGTCGAGGTGCCGGCCACCGTGGGCGTGCCGGTGATCTGCGCGCCCGACAGGGACAGGCCCGCCGGCAGCGAGCCCGATGCCACGGACCAGGTCCGCGTCCCCGTGCCGCCCGTGGCGGCGAGCGGAGCCGCGTAGGCCGTTCCCACCCGGCCGGCGGGGAGCGACGTGGTGGTGATGCCCGGTGCGGCGGGCGGCGCTGGGGTACCCACCCGCGTCACGTAGGCAGCGGTCCCGAGCAGGAAGGTGATGAGTGCGGCGCGCGTCTGCGGCTTCCACGTGTCCACCTCGGTCGTGGTGGGCAGGCGCAGGAGCATGCCGGTGAAGAAGTTGACCGTCCAGACCTGCTCCTTGGTCTTGCGGATGTACTCCGACGACTCGCTGAAGCCGACCATCACCTCGCCACGGGTCTTGGTCTTGGCGTCGAGCTTGGCCGTCCACGAGTTGATGCCGGTGGCATCGCCGGTGCGGCCCAGGACGTTGAGGTAGATCTGCTCGACGAACGCTCGGTTCGTCAGGGTGCCGTAGCGCCGGGTGAACTCGCTGGACTTGGCGAACTCGCCGGAGATCTCGGTGATCTTCTTCCCCGCGCGCGACTTGCCCGTCCAGTAGGCCAGACCCGACTTGTCGGGCAGTCGGAGGAAGTACGCCTGGAACAGCCGGATGACCGGCGACTGCTTCTGCCAGTAGGGGAAGGCCTCGGCGGCGTCGACCATCTCGATCGGCGTCTTCGCCCCGTTCGCCAGGTCTGCGAGCCAGGTGCTGCGCTGGGCGCTGGTGGCTGCGGCCCCGTTGAAGTCCAGGTACTGGCGGTCGACCAGGGCGGTCGTCGAGGTGAACGGCGGAGCGGCGTCGGTCGATGCCGGGCTCGAGGGTCCGACCCCGTCGCCGTTGCGGGCGGCGAGGCGGAAGCGGTAGAGCGTGCCGGCCTGGAGTCCGGTGACCTCGGTCTGCGTCGTCCCGACACCGACGTCGACCTGGCCGGCTGCGGTGTTGGCTCCGGTGGCCAGGACGAACAGGCGGTAGCCCGTGAGTCCGGCATCGCTCGAACATCCCGGGACCGTGACCGTGAGTCGGTCCGCGCCGGACCCGACGACCGCAGGCTTCGCCGGCGTGCACGTCGGCGCCGCGGCGGCGGCCGGTACGGCGGCCAGTGCCCCGCCGACGATCGCCAACGTGATGGCCACCACCGATCCAATCGCCGACCTGCTCCTCTGCGCCGGACCTCGCATGGCACACCTCCCGCCCCAGCCTCGGCGGGACCCAGGAGGGCCGAACCCCCAATGTGTGCCAACTTGTCCGACCGCCCCTGGTCAGCCCTCCTCGTCGAGCTCCCGCCAGACGTCGTCGGTGTCGGCGCCAAGCGAGCGACCGGCCCATCGCAGGTGGCCCGGCGTCTCCGACAGGCGCGCCACCAGGCCCTGCATGGGCGTCCCGTCGAGATCGACGACGGCGCCCCGTTCGATCAGATGGGGATCGGCAGCGAGGCCCTCCATGTCGTAGACGGGCGCCGCCGCGGCGTGGGCGGCCTCGAACGTCTCGAGGACCTCATCGAGCGGGCGGGCTGCGCACCACGCACCCAGGACCTCGTCGACCTCGTCGCGGTGCTCGATGCGACCGGCGAACCCTTCGAACTTGGGATCGTCGCCCAGTCCGATGAGGTCCATGACCCGGACGGCCACGCTCTCGGCCGACGTGGAGATCGCCACCCACCTCCCGTCCCCGCAGCGATAGGTCCCGCGCGGCACGGAGTACGGGATACCCGACCCCAGCCGGGCCTGCTGCTCGCCTCGCAGCTCCCACAGGCTCATGAGCGGGCCCATGAGCTGGAACAGGGACTCGAGCAGGTTCACATCGACGACCTGGCCGACGCCCGAGTGCAGCGCGACCATCGTGGCGAAGGCCGAGGTCAGCGCGGTGACCTCGTCGGTGAGGGCGATGGGCGGCAGGAGGGGACCACCGTCGGGCTCGCCGTTGATGGCGGCGAAGCCCGACATGGCCTCGGCGAGGGTGGCGAACCCAGGCCGCTGCGCATAGGGCCCGTCCTGGCCGAACCCGGTCACTCGCGTCACCACCAGCTTCGGGTTCGCCGCGATGAGGTCGACGGGGTCGAGCCCGAGCCGCTCGAGGGTCCCCGGGCGGAAGTTCTCGACGAGCACGTCCGCCGTATCGATCAGTCGGCGGACCCGAGCCAGGTCATCGGGGTCCTTCAGGTCGGCAACGACGCAGCGCTTGTTGCGCCCGGCCAGCTTCCACCAGAGCGTGACCTCGTCGTCGGGGTGGGTCCACCCCATCGCCCGGGTGGTGTCGCCGCTACCAGGGCGCTCGACCTTGATGACGTCGGCCCCGAAGTCACCCAGGTAGCGAGCGCACCCCGGTCCGGCCACGACGGTCGCCAGGTCCACCACCCGCAGGTCGTGCAGCGGCCCGTCGGCACTCGTCGGCATCGATCCAGCTTGGCGGTTGCGCCCGGACGGGACCGAACCGGCCGAAGCGAATCAGGCGAACCGCTGGCTGCGGAGACCGGCTTCGACGGCAGAGGCGACATCCGACTGCTCCTGGGTCATCGGCCCGAGCTCGCTGTTGACCGTGACCACGGTGCGGCCGAGCTGGAAGGTGTCGATGTACACGATGCTGGTGACCTGGTCGCCCTCGCGCAGCTCGTAGGAGTCGGAGGCCACGCGGTGGTCCTCGCCCACGCCCCGCTCTGCATTCGGGGCAGAAGTGACCGCTACCGAGAAGTCCTTGCGATCCTTCCCACCCGCCTCGAGCGTGTCGGCCATGCAGGCGGCGTGCTCCGGCGTCTGAACCTGCTCGGCGAACGCGGTCGCCTGGGCCTCGTCTTCGAACGTCGCAGCCCACGACGTGATGAAGTAGTCGGCGTCCGGCGCGCGCATCGTGGGGCCACCTGCAGCTGCGCCCAACGGGAGTCCCGAGAGCGGTCCGCCTTCAGGGCTGATGCAATCGTCGACCTTGATGCCCTTGGTCGCGTAGGGCACCGCCTTCACGGCGACGGTCCAGCCCTCGGGGAAGTCCGCTTCCCGGAAGATCCGCGACGCGGCCTCATCCTGGGTCGCCTGATCGGCTTCGGGCACCGTCGTCGTCGTCGACTCGATCGTCGTAGTGGTCTTGGCCGTGGGCGGATTCGTGGTGGTCGACGCCGCCCCACCCGCATCGGAGCTGCCGCCTCCGCACGAGGCGAGGGCTACGGCGAGAGCGGTGGCCAGCAAGGAAGGCATCAAGCGAGATCGCGAGTTCGACATGGTCGAAGCCTCCCAGGGGGACCGGCTCGCAGAACCCTCAATCTGGGCCAATCTGATCCAACCGGGGGCGGTCCCCGGTGACGTCAGGCGAGCACGTTGGCCAGGGGCAGCGAACCGGACCGCCCGGTCAGCAGGCGCAGGACGCTGGCCGCATCGTCGGCGGTCGAGAGGTCGAGCAGGACGTCGATGGCCACGCGCACGCCCGACAGCGGTGGCGGCGATGGGATCCCGATCGCCTCGGCCAGGTCGGTCCCGTGCACCACCAGCTCCACGACGCGCGTCGCCAGGTACTGGTCGAGGGCCATCTCGCCAACGAACGTGTGGACGTCGGCATCGCCGGGGAGCTTGGACACGACCAGCTCCGCTGCCGCCCACAGGTGGTCGGTGGCCGACACCCAGTCGGCCTCCCCGCGCGCCTCCTGTCGGGCGCGGTTGGCGATGTGGACGTGCGGGGTCTGCTCGGCGAGCACGATCCGGAAGTACTCGGCGGCCGAGGAAATCCGCGTCGGATCCTTGGTGTCGCCTTCGGCGTACTCCGCCACGGTCTTGAAGGCCCGACCGCCGTGCGCCACCAGCTCGCGCACCGTCCACTCGCCCAGCGCCATCAGGTCCCACTGGTGGTCGTCGACGCCCCCCACGAGCGAGCGCCACCAGTGGCCGGACTCGCGGAAGGCCGAGAGGGTCTCCTCGGCGTCGAAGGTGCGGTCGGCCATGGGGGCTCCTGGCGTCAGATCGAGATGGGGAAGCAGCGGTCGGCCAAGCTGCCGAGCGCATAGTCGTGGTACAGCCCGTGGTACATGTGCCGGGTCTTCTCCGTCCAGACGAGCGCCTCGGGGGTGGAGATGCGATGGGCGATCTGGATGATGCCGCCCTCGTAGGCGCGGTACTCGGCCCAGGTGCCGGGATAGTCCTTCACGCACGCCACCTCGACCCACGGGCGGTCGCCGGTCGCCGAGAATCGGCGCGACCTGTTCCTGTGAGTGTGGCCGGCGAAGTAGCCGAGGATCCCGGGATGGCGGGCAACGACTGCGACGAGTCGCTCTGCATCGTCGGGCAGGATCCCGAAG
>JBKJPY010000081.1:0-27368 GCA_046594195.1 Acidimicrobiales bacterium
GCAGTCATGCTCCTCGCAACGCGGTGCTACTGGCCCGGCTGCAACATCAAGGTCCGCCACTGCCAAGCCGACCACCTCAACCCCAGACGCAACGGCGCCAGAACCAACCCCGGCAACGGGGGACCCGCCTGCGGGAGACACAACCGGCTTAAAGAACACGGCTACACCACCCGCCGAGACCCACGCGGCCGCATGCACGTCCACCGCCCCGACGGCACCGAAATCGAATGAACAGGCGCTAGGACCCTGCGGGTGCGCCAGCGCGGCTGGCGCGCCATGCCGCCCAGGCACCGGTGGACCACAGGGCCCAGGCGACGAGGACCGGCTGGAAGAGGAGCCGGATGCCGCGGGCCAGATCCGAGTCGAGGCCGAAGGCCGAGTCCCCGTCGACGAACTGCGAGATGTTCCCGGGGAACACCGCTACGAAGAACGCCGCCGCACACCAACCGAGCTGGGTCCGGTACTTCGCCACGGCGATGAGCGAGACACCCAGCCCGACCTCGACGATGCCAGACAGGATCACCACCACGTCGGCATCGATGGGCATCCACCCGGGCACCTGGGCGCGGAACGTCTCCCGGGCCCAGAGGAGATGGCTCAGCCCCGCAAGGGCGAGGAACGCCCCCAGGAGCATGCGGGCGATGTCCTGGGTGCGGCTGGTCACTCGTTCAGTATGACCCCACCGGGACCGGTCATGAGGAGCGAATGCTCGTCACCCGGGGTGGGCTACCTGCCGTAGTGGCGCAGCTCGACGACGTTGCCGTCGGGATCCCGCACGTACAAGGAGGTGCCGTCGCCCTGCGCGCCGAAGCGCTGGTCGGGCCCGTCGACGACGTCGAACCGGCCAGAATCCGACAGGTCCTGCAGGTCTTGCTCTTCGACGACCAGGCAGAAGTGGTCGACGTTGCGGCCGTCCGGCGCGACCTCGAGCAGGTCGATGATCGTGCGGTCGTCGACGCGCACGGAGGCGAAGAACACCTCGCCTCGTCGCCACTCGTCGACGCGCACCGGTGCGAGGCCCAGCTCTCCCAGGTAGAAGGCAAGGGAGCGCTCGGTGTCGGCCACGTTCAACACCAGGTGGTCGAGCCCGGTGACGCGGACGGCGGGCGAAACAACAGGGTCCATGGATGGGTTTCTACCGTAGGTTCGGCTCATGATCACCCCTGATGAGAAGGACTGGACCTGGGTCTTAGAGCAGACCTGTCCGGAGTGCGGGTTCGACGCCTCGGCGTGCGCGCACACCGATGTGGCCGGGCTGGTCCGGGTCAACGCGGCCCATTGGCAAGGGCTGGGGGACGAGGGGCGCATCACCGCGGCCCGACCCGACCCGCAGACGTGGTCGCCCCTCGAGTACGCCTGTCACGTCCGTGACGTGTTCCACCGCTTCGACGATCGCATGGCCTTGATGCTCGAGGAGGACGATCCGCTCTTCGCCAACTGGGACCAGGACGCCACCGCGGAGGCGGACCGCTACGGCGAGCAGGACCCTGCGGCCGTCATCGCGGCCCTCGTGGTGAACGCGGAGGCGATCGCCGCTCGCCTCGATGGGATCGAGGGCGTGGCGTGGGAACGTCCTGGGCGGCGCAGCGATGGCAGTTCGTTCACCCTTGCCAGCCTGAGCCGGTACCTCATCCACGACCCGGTCCACCACATCTGGGACGTCACCCGCTGACGGTTGGGTCAGGTGCGGTCGAGGAGGACGACGGGGATCGTCCGGTCGGTCTTCGCCTCGTACTCGGCGAAGCCGGGCATGAGCTCCTTCTGCTTGGACCAGATGGCCTCGCGTTCGTCGCCCTCGAGCACGCGAGCGGTCACGGCTACCTCCTCGGTGCCGACCTCGATGGTGGCGGAGGGGTTGGCGACGAGGTTGTGGTACCAGTCCGGGTTGTCCGGGGCGCCGGCCTTCGAGCCGAACACCGCCCAGGAGCCATCGACCTGCTGGTACACGATGGGTGCCAGACGGGTCTTCCCCGACTTGGCCCCGGTGCTGTGCAGGATCAGCAGGGGAGCGCCTTCGAACGGCGGCCCCACCTTCCCGCCGTTGGCGCGGAACTGCTCGATGATGCCGCGGTTGAAGTCGTTGACGTCGGAGAGGTCGCTCATGGCACCAGCCTATGGCTGGGCGTGGCGGAGGAAGCCCGCCATCCACGCCGCCAACACGTCGCGGTCGAGCGATTCGTCGAGGCTGGCCAGCGCGGCATCGGACGCATCGGCTCCGATGCGCTCGCGTCGCCGCTCCACCAGGCCGCGAGACACCGCGGCGGTGAACTCCGGGTGGGGTTGGATGGCGAGGGCCGATGGGCCGAGGGTGTACGCCGCGACGGGGCAGTGGTCCGTGCGGGCAACGACCACGGCGCCGTCGGGGAGCTCGGTCACCTGGTCCTGGTGGCTGGCGATGAGCCGCAGCGTGCCGTGGGCGGCCGGATCCATCCACGGCGCCGGCTCGCCCACCAGCTCGTACGCGTGCACACCGGCCCCCCAGCCGTCGGGCGACTTGGCCACGGTGCCGCCCATCGCCTGGGCGAGCAGCTGGTGCCCGAAGCACACCGCCACCATCGGGGCTCGCAGCTCGATCAGTTCCCGCAGCAGGTCCTCGGTTTGGTGGATCCACGGGAGGTCCTCGTAGGCCGAGTCGGCCGACCCCGTGATGATCCAGCCGTCGAAGGCGGTCAGGTCGGGCGGGAACTGGCCGTGGTCGACGTCGAAGGTGGTGAGCGCGATGCCGTGCGGTCCGAGCAGATCGGCGAAGAGCCGGGGGTAGTCGCCGTGATCGGGGACCAGGTCGGGATGGATGTGGCCGCACTGGACCAGGCCGATCCGCAGGGGAGCCTCGGGCTCGATCTTCGACATTGGTAGGGCACGATACCGGCGGACGTGGTTGGCTTTGGCCATGACGATCATGGACATCCCCACCGCACTGCACCGTGGCGAAGACGAACTGCCGTTCGTCACCATCGACGAGGGCATCGAGCTCCAGCTGCTCCAGGTCGATATCCCGAACGGCCTCTGGGTCATCCGCAACCGGTTCCAGCCGGGGAGCAAGGTGCAGAAGCACAAGCACACCGGACAGGTCTTCGCGTTCACCCAGTCCGGCTCGTGGAAGTACGACGAATACCCCGAGGTCAACACGGCGGGCAGCTACCTGTTCGAGCCGGCCGGCAGCGAGCACACGCTCATCGTTCCGGACACCAACACCGAGGTCACCGACGTGTGGTTCGCCATCTACGGCGCCAACCTCAACCTGGACGCCGACGGCAACGTCGATCTGGTCATCGACGCCAAGATGGTCCTCGACTTCTACGTCGCCCTCTGCGACTCCGCCGGCCACCCGAACCCACCGGTCATCGGCGCCTGAGCCCTACTCGTAGGCGAGGCCGATCTCCCGCAGGAGGTCCAAGAAGTTCGTGCCGGCATCGGGAGCCGGTTCGCCCGGCGTGTAGGTGACGGCGACGAGGTTGCCGGAGTACGGGAACGTCCCGTGCGCCTCGTGGACGGCCCAGCTCACGGGGGACCGGCGGTCGATGCCCACGTTGATGCCCTCGAACGGTGCCATCGCGCCGAGCATGACGAGGCCTTCGCGCCGGGCGCGGTCCTGGCCGTCGACCGCCACCGAGGCGTTCCACCGCCAGCTGCCCGGTGCCTCGATCGACAGGCGGAGGTGCTCGGTGCCGTCGGGGACGGTGCCGCAGCGCAGCTCGTCCATCACGCCGTAACCGTTGTGGGCGAACACCAGCTCGCCGTCGTCATCGATGTACAGCGAGTACCCGCCGCCCTGGTCACCGTGGGACACCAGGACCCCGGCGTCGCCAGCGTGGTGGTGGAGCTCCACGTCGACGTCGAACGAGCGCCACTGGATCAGCATCTGCGAGCGGTACCGCTCCAGGGTGTGGGTGCCCGCGACGATCCGGACGGGCTGCTGCAGCGGGAGGTCGAACTCGGGTCGGACCACGTAACGCAACCGCGAGCCCTCGTCGAGGGGGTACACCTGGTTGCGCCGGGCGGCGGCCTCCCATGCCGCAGCCAGCTCGGCCACCTTGTCGGGGTGCTCGGCCGCCAGGTCCCGGGTCTCGGTGCGGTCGTGCGCGAGGTCGTAGAGCTCCCACTCGTGGTCGCCGAACGGGGTCAGCGCCACGTGGCGGGTCACGATCTCCCAGTCGCCCTCGTAGTACCCGCGGTGACCGGCCATCTCCAGCAACTGGCCGCCGCGCTCGTGCACGACCGCGTCTGATCCGAGGACGGGCACCAGGCTGGTTCCGTCGACGGGCTGGAGCGTGATGCCGTTGCGCTCCGCCGGCCGCTCCACGCCGCTCAGCTCGCACAGCGTCGGCAGGAGGTCGGTGATGTGGGACCACTGATCTCGCCGACCCGGCTGCTCGCCGTTCCCGTCGATCCCGCGGGGCCAGTGGAAGATGAACGGGACCGAGTGGCCGCCGGCGTGGGTGTTGATCTTGTAGAGCCGGAACGGGGTGTTGGAGGCCATCGCCCACCCGCGGGGGTAGTGCACGAGCGTCTGCGGTCCGCCAGCCAGGTCGATCCGGGTCCGGTCGAACTCGATGTCCTCCATGTCGGTGACGTTCTTGGAGACCAGGGTCCGGAAGTACGAGGTCGTCCCCTCCTCCTCGCCCTCGCGGGATGCACCGTTGTCGGACAGGAACACGAAGATGGTGTTGTCGGCCTCGCCCAGCTCCTCGAGCGCGGCATAGAGGCGCCCGACGGACTGGTCGACGCTGTCGACCATCGCCGCGTAGACCTCCATGTATCGGGCGAAGAGGGTCTGGTCCTCGGGGGAGAGCGATTCCCAGGGGGCGACCTCGTCGCCCTCCTCGGTGTTGCGCGGGGCGAGCGCGGTCCCCTCGGGGAGGACACCCAGTTCGATCTGGCGTTCGTGGCGGGACTGGCGCAGCGCGTCCCACCCGGCGTCGTAGTTCCCCCGGTGACGCGCCAGGTCGCTGGCCTTGCACTGCAGCGGCGCGTGGATGGCGATGTGGGCGAAGTACATCAGGAACGGCTTCGACGGGTTCGATGCCTTCGTGTGGCGAATCATCGAGATCGCCCGGTCGGTGAGGTCGTCGGTGACGTAGTAGCCGTCGGGGTACTGGTCGAGCTCGACGGAGTGGTTGTCCTCTACCAGCCGGTGCGGATGGTGGAGGTTGGTGAAGGCATCCAGCACGCCGTAGTAGCGGTCGAAGCCCCGCTGGCAGGGCCACGAGTGCCGGGGGCCGGCGTCGGACAGGTCGCTGTCCTTGGTGAGGTGCCACTTGCCGATGGCGAAGGTCGAGTAGCCCGCGTCGCGGAACACCTCGGCCGCGGTGGCGACGTCGTCGGCCAGCTCGGCGGCGTAGCCGGGGAAGCCGGGGTCGGAGTTGGCCACGTGGCCGGCGCCGGCTCGGTGGGGGTTCACGCCGGTGAGGAGGGCGGCACGCGTGGGCGAGCACATCGGCGTGACGTGGAAGTTGGTGAACTGCAGACCCTGCACCGCCAGTCGGTCCAGGTTCGGGGTCGGGATCTCGGAGCCGTAGCAGCCGAGGTCCGAGAACCCGAGGTCGTCGGCCAGCACGATGACGACATTGGGCGCATCGGGCCCTGGATCCGGGCGCGGAGGCCACCAGCTCTCGGATCCGGCGAAGGTGTTGCCAACCTTGCCGCCGAAGCCCTCGTACGGTCCTGCTGCCCCTGGGGTGGTCACAGCGGGGGACCGTACCCGCCGGTCAGGACCAGCGGGCGCACGCTTCGACGATGAGGTCGATCGCGGCGGGGCCGTCCACCGTGTGGACCCAGCTGGTGATGGCACCGGCCTCGGCCGCGCAGATCAACATGATGGCGTCGTCGTGCGCCGGATCCTGATCGACTGCGACCCCAGGGGCGAACGCGGCTGCCGCGTTCCCCGATGTCTCCCTCGCCTCCGGCGATGTGGTGTGCGCCCAGCTCGAGGTGCCGGCCGATGCCGTTGCCGCCGCGCCATCGCCGTCACCCAGCCGGGCACCGTCGGAGCGATGCCCCATGCGTCGGACCTGCTTGCGTGACGGGGGTCGGAGCTACTTCTTCCTGATCATGCCGAAGACGCCGCGGACGACGTTGTTGATCGTGGCTCGGCCTTCTCGGCTCTTGAGGTAGTCGGTGACCGCGTTCCCGTCGTCCTTCTTCTTGGGGCTTGCCTTCGGCTTCGACGGGGCCTTCTTCGGCTTCGGCCCGCCGGGCACCTGGAGGTCGAAGTCGTCGTCCGGTGGAGGTGGAAGTGGCGGTGGGGGGGCCACGCCCATCTTGGCGGCGAGCATCTCTCGGGCGCTGGGGCGGTCGATCTCGGTGGCGTAGGTGGGCCAGAGGTCGCTGGCCTCGGCCATCGTCTTGACCTCGGCGGGGTCGACGGCGCCGATCTGGGACTGGGGCGGGCGGACCTTGGTCCACGCCACCGGGGTCGGGGCACCGTCGTCGGTGAGCACGGTCACGACGGCCTCGCCGATGCCGAGCTGGGTCAGCACCTCCTCGAGGTCGTAGTCGTCGGTCTTGGGATAGGTCGACACCGCCGCCTTGAGCGCCTTGGCATCCCGAGGCGTGTAGGCCCGCAGGGCGTGCTGGATGCGGTTGCCGAGCTGGGCCAGCACGGCGTCGGGCACGTCGTCGGGGAGCTGGGTGATGAAGAAGACGCCCACGCCCTTGGACCGGATGAGCCGAACGGTCTGCGCGACCTGCTCGATGAACTCCTTGGAGGCGTCGGCGAACAGCAGGTGGGCCTCGTCGAAGAAGAACACCAGCTTCGGTTTGTCGAGGTCTCCCGCCTCCGGGAGCGTCTCGAACAGCTCGGCCAGCAGCCACATGAGGAAGGTCGAGAACAGCTTGGGACGGTCCTGGACCGCGGCCAGCTCGAGGCAGTTGATGACCCCACGGCCGTCGGGGGCGAGGCGCATCAGCGAGTCGATCGTCACCTCGGGCTCGCCGAAGAACGCTTCGGCGTCTTGCTGGGTGAGTTCGACCAGCTTGCGCAGCAGCACGCCGGCCGTGGCCGACGAGAGCCCGCCGATGGTCTTGAGCTCCCCCTTGCCGTCGTCGCTCGTCAGGTAGGTCAGGACCTCGACCAGATCGACCAGGTCGAGCAGCGGCAGGCCCTTCTGGTCGGCGTAGTAGAAGACCAGCGCCAGGGAGGAGGATTGGGTCTCGTTCGCGCCGAGCACCTTCGCAAGGAGCTGCGGACCGAACGAGCCGATGGTCGCTCGGACCGGGATCCCGGGACCCTGGCCGCCGAGCGCCCAGAACTGCACCGGTGCGCCGGTGGGCGTGTAGGTCAGGCCCAGCTCGTCGATGCGCGCCGTGACCTTCTCGCCCGGCGTCGCCGGGTTCACCAAGCCGGTGAGGTCGCCCTTGATGTCCGCGGTGACCACCGGCACGCCCTGGGCGGAGAGCTGCTCGGCCAGGAGCTGCAGGGTGACGGTCTTGCCCGTTCCGGTCGCCCCGGCGATGAGCCCGTGGCGATTGCACATCGCCGTGGGCACGCCGACCACGGCGTGGGGATAGGCCGTGCCGGCCAGGACGGCTCGGCCGATCTCGACCACCGGACCCTCCGACGCGTAGGCGGTGGCGATGCGTGTGCCGAAGTCATCCGGATCGGTCATGGATGCGAACGGTAGCGCCGGTTCCGACGCGCTCGTCCTAGCCTTCGTTCGTGCGACGAATCGTGGTGGGCGTGGTGGCATTGGTCCCGGTCCTCCTGGGCGGGTGCCTCGACCCGAGTACCGGCACGCCTCCGCCGCCAGGAACCTCCGGAGTTCCCACCTACCAGGGCACGGTCAGCACCGTCACGGCCGCCGACCTGGGCTCGAGCTGGCGGCCGGGCTGTCCCGTCGGGCCCCCGCGTCTGCGACGGGTTCGGGTCGACTACTGGGGCTACGACGGGGAGGTCCACCGCGGGGACCTCATCATCCGTTCCACCGAAGCCCAGCGCGTCGCCTCCGTCTTCGGCGAGCTCTACGCCGCCCGGTTCCAGATCCAGCGCATCCATCCCGTCCAGCGGTACGGCTCGGACGACGACGCGTCGATGGCTGCCAACAACACGTCGGCCTTCAACTGCCGGGCGGTCACAGGCGGCACCGGCTGGTCGGAGCACTCCTCCGGCACCGCCATCGACATCAACCCGGTGCAGAACCCGTACGTCACCCGGTCGGGCACGGTCCTGCCCGCGGCGGGGCGGCCCTACGCCGATCGCAGCGTGAAGGTCGCCGGCACCATCAACCGCAACGGCATCGTCCGGGCGGCATTCGGCCGCATCGGCTGGGAGTGGGGCGGGGACTGGACGAACCCCAAGGACTACCAGCACCTCACGCGCAACGACCGCTGACGGGCTGCGCTGGTCACGACCTCAGCGGAACTGGTCGAGAACCGCGTTGGCGGCGGGCTGGTCGAGGTCAAGCACGGCCGCACCCCCGCTGGTGGTGCGGCCGGTGACCGGCAGGGGGACCGACACCGGGTTGAGGCGGCCCATGGCCCAGGCGAAGCGCGCGGCCTCCCACATGGTCATGGTGTCGTCGATGCGCAGGCCACCGCTCATGTTCTCCGCCGCCTGCATCAAGGTGACCGGGTTCCGCTTGCCGCCGGCCTTCCTCATGATCTCCCGCAGGAAGACCTGCTGGCGCTGGACGCGTCCGAGGTCGCTGGTGGGATCGAGCACCACCTGCCCGTCGATCTGCTCGGCGTAGTGGCGGGAGCGCACGTACGCGAGGGCCTGCTTGCCGTCGAGGTGGACGAGCCCCTGCTGCTTCACATCTAGGCCCGACGCCAGGTCGAACGCCGGGTGCTCGAAGAAGATGTCGATCCCGCCGAAGGAGTCGACCAGGCTGCCGAACGAGATGAAGTCGATCTCGATGTAGTGGTTGACCGCGATGCCGAAGTTCTCGGTCACCGCCTGGATCAGGTTGGCCGGGCCGGCGTTGTAGGTGGCGTTGAGGCGTCCGTTCTCGCCGGTGGCCGGGTTGGCGACCCACAGATCCCGGTTCAGCGAGAGCATCTTCGCCTTCCCGTCCTTGACGTTGAGCACCATGATCGTGTCCGAGCGGCGGCCCTCAACCCCGGCGCGCTGCTCGCCGCCCTCGGCGCCGTTGTCGCTGCCGACCAGGAGGTAGTTGGTGCCCGCCGAGGTGTCGTCGGAGAGCACCGAGGCGACCGGGACCTTCTCGATCTTGTCGAACACGTTCGACGCCCAGCGGTACAGCAAGAACGTGCTGGCCAACAGGGCGATGACCACGACGAGCGAGGTGAGCCCGATGATGCGGCCCCACCGGCGCTTGCGCTTGGGCCGTGGGGTGGAGGTGCCGGGGGACGGGGGCGCCTGGGCCGGTGACCGGACGCCGATGATGCGCTCGGCGACGACGCCGACGACCAGGCCGACGAGGAGGAACAGCAGGACGCTCACGTGCTTGGCCGCCGGGGCGGGGGCAGGACCTCACCGGAGATCCGGGTGCGGTCGCTGTCGTCGAGCGCCCGGTTGCCGGCGGGGCGGGCGCCGCGTGCATCGGCATCGACCCGCAAGTCGACGGGCCCGACACCGATCACGACGCCGGGGGTGAGCACCTTGGGCGTGCGAGGCGGAAGGGCGGTGCCGTTGAGCGTCGTGCCGTTAGAGGAGCCGTTGTCGGTCACGCTCCAGCCGGACCGGGACCGCTCGACCGTTGCGTGCGACCGGCTCACCCGGGTGTCGTCGACCACGATCGTGCTGTCCGAGGACCGCCCGATGATCACAGTCGATGCTCCGAGGGGGAAGCGCTCACCCGTGTCGGTGCGGACGAGGGCCAGGGCGGGTGGGGCCCCTGCGCCGGTCCGATCCGCCGGGGGCGGCCCCGTTGGTTCGGCGCGCTTGGGGCCGTCGGGATCCACCGCCAGGGCGTAGGGGACGCCAGGGCGGCGCGATGCATCGACCTCGAAACGGAGGTCGATGGATCCGGCGAGCGTCCAGCCGTTGTCGGACGCGGCGGTCTGGAGGGCGACTCGGAGGCCGTCGACGAACCAGGCCCGGGTCTCGTCGATGACCTCCATGTCGGTCGCGTTCACCTGGATCAGGTACCGGGCCGGCGCCTGGGTGCGGCCCTGGCGGTCGACCCGGACGTGGCGGACCATCTCGGAGAAGCACGCCCGCTGGAGCTCGGGGGCCGTCAACGTGCGGCGTCGGCCCACGCTGCCGCTCACCGAGCGCGCCACCGATGCCGCTTGGGCGGCGTGCTGCGGACGGCGGAGCTTGCGGGAGCCGACGAACCCGATCAGGGCACCGACGACGATGGCCGCGACGGGGAGCAAGGGGGGAGGAGCTCCTTCAGATGATCTTCGTGGAGGATGAGATCTCGTGAGCGGTGAAGGTGGCCTCGCCGCCCAGGCACGGACCTATGGCAGTCATGAACTCGGCCATGTGCGCGCTGGCCATGTGGGCGTCGATGGCCTCCTGGGACTCCCAGATCTCGAGGCCGTTGACGATGGTCGGGTCGAGCACATCGGTGGAGAAGCGGTAGTCGATGCAGCCTGCTTCGGTCCGGTTGGCGGCGAGGAACGGAGCCATGGCGGCTTCGGCCTCCGCCCGCTTGGCAGGGTCGATGGTGAGGTAGCCGGTGACGACGATCATGGGTGCGATCCTTCTGGGATGGGGAGTCGGTCAAGGTTAGAGGGCGGTGGCCCTCGCACTTCGGACACCCCCGCCGCACTCCCGACGAACCCTCAGGAGACCCGTTCGAAGCGGACCGTGCGGGTTGCGGGATCTGCCTCGGTGCAGCGGACGTGGATGGTCTCGCCGAGCGGGAGGTGTCGCGCGTCGCAGCGGGCTCGGACCGGGGGATCGTCCAG
Organism: Acidimicrobiales bacterium; assembly: GCA_046594195.1. Classification (GTDB taxonomy): domain Bacteria; phylum Actinomycetota; class Acidimicrobiia; order Acidimicrobiales; family Iamiaceae; genus Aquihabitans. The sequence continues at coordinate 10,816 of JBKJPY010000081.1, forward strand.
CACGACGGTTCCGTAGGTGTCACCCGTCTCCACCACCGAGGCCGGGAACACGGTGTCGACCCGATCGTGGAGGATCACGGCCTCGGTGGCGTCGATGATCGCGCGCTCGAGCTTCTTCGAACGGCTGTCTCCGGCCGCCATCTGTGCTGGGAGGTCGGGGAGGGCGTCGGTCACCCAGCCCGGGACGGCGGCGCCCTGCTGGTGGGCGAGGCAGATTTCCGTGCCGAAGCGGTCCACCAAGCGGCGCAGCGGAGCCGTGACGTGGGCGTAGGGCGCACCCACTCCGGCGTGACCCGGGTCAGCGGGCGGGGCCCCGGTGAAGGGCGTGTAGGCCGCACCCCGCAGGAGCTCGGCGGCGAGGTCGGCGAAGGCTGCGGGGCGTGGCTGGCTGGTGTCGAGGGCAGCCAGCACTGCGCCGGGATGGGCGCCTTCGGGCCAGCTGATGCCGAGGCTCTGTGCGGCGCGGCGGAGCCGGGGGAACACCGTTGCATCCGCCTGCGGGACGGTGCGGAGGATGCCGACGCCCGCCTCGATCATCAGCGTCGCCGCCGCCCTCCCGGTGAGCAGGGAGACCTGCGCGTTCCAGCGCTCGATGGGAAGGTCGGCTCGCAGCACGACCGTCCAGGAGCCGTCCGCGGTGGCCTCCACCTCCTGGTCGGGAAGGCCGAGCTCGATGGCGCCGCGCTGGCGGGCTGCCGCCAGGAGGGCGGCGCCGATTGCGGGGAACGCGGCGATCGCGGTGGGCGCGGAGCCGGCGTCGAGCTGCTCGTGGACCTGCTGGTAGGTCAGCTGAGCTCGGCTGCGGACCAGGGCCCGCCGGACGTCGATGCCCGTGGTGGCTCCGGTGGCGTCGACGTCGATGGTCCACAGCGCCGCCGGGCGGGCTCCGTCGGGAAGCAGCGATGCGGCTGCCTCACCCAGCGCCGGCGGGTGCAGCGGGACCCGCACGTCGGGGGAGTAGTAGGTCTGCGTCCGCTCCCGGGCAGCCCGGTCGATGGCGCCCCCAGGATCCACCCAGGCAGCAACGTCGGCGATGGCGTAGGAGACCCGCCACCCGTTGCCGAGCTCCTCGATGGCCACCGCTTGGTCGAGGTCGCGCGAGCCGGGTGGGTCGATCGTGACCAGCTCGAGGTCGGTGGCGTCTTCGTGGTCGGGGAAGCTGCGGCCGTGGGCTCGATCGGCTTCGGCGAGGACCTCGGCGGGGAAGGGCCCGGGGATCTCGAGCTCACGGCGGATGGCATCGAGGTCCAGGGGGAGCGCGGCCGACGTTCGGATGCGATGGGCTGGCACGTCGAAGGTTCTAGTGGCTGGGGGTCGGTAGCCTCGCCCCATGTCCGAGCCCTCGATGGCGCAGTACCCGGCCCGGTGGGAATCCGAGGTCGTCTTGTCCGACGGCGGGACGATGGCAGTCCGGCCGATCCGCCCCGACGACGCCGAGCGGATCGTCGCCTTCCACGAGCGCCAGTCGCCCGAGAGCATCTACTTCCGGTTCTTCTCGCCGCGGCCGCGCCTTTCGGAACGCGACGTGGAGCGCTTCACCAGCGTCGACTACGTCGACCGGATGGCCTTCGTCGGGCTCATCGGCGATGAACTGGTCGGGGTGGCTCGCTACGACCGACACCGGGCGCGCAGCGACGCCGAGGTGGCGTTCTTCATCGACGACGCCCACCATGGGCGGGGCATGGCCACGGTCTTGCTCGAGTACCTCGCCGAGGCGGCGCGAGAGGCCGGGATCTCGGGGTTCACGGCCTCGGTGCTGCCGCAGAACCGCAAGATGCTGGGTGTCTTCACCCAGGCGGGGTTCACGGCATCGAGCCGCTTCGAGGAGGGCGTGATCGAAGTCACCCTCGACATCGAGCCCACCCCGGAAGCCCTCGCCGCCATCGAGGAGCGCGCCGGGACGGCCGAGGCCCGCTCGGTCGAGCGGCTCCTGCGGCCCACCTCGATCGCCGTGGTGGGAGCATCTCGCACGCCCGGCACGATCGGGCACCAGGTGTTCCACGAACTGGTGAGCCGAGGCTTCCAGGGCCCGGTGTACCCCATCAACCGAGAGGCCGACTTCGTCGCCAGTGTCCGGGCGTGGCGATCGGTGCTCGACGTTCCGGGTGAGCTCGACCTCGCCATCATCTGCGTCCCCGCCCACGAGGTGCTGCGGGCGGCCGAGGAGTGCGCCTTCAAGCGCGTGCAGGGCCTCGTCGTGCTGTCCGCCGGGTTCGCCGACCGCGATGAGCTCGGCGAAGTCGCGGAGATCGAACTGGTGACCTACGCCCGTCGCCACGGCATGCGACTCATCGGGCCCAACGCCCTCGGGGTCATCAACACCGACCCGGCCATCTCGATGCACGGGACGTTCGTGCCGGTCGACCCGATCGCGGGACGAGTGGGCCTGGTGGCGCAGTCCGGCGTCATCGGCGCGGCGATCATCGACGCCGCCCGTCAGCAGGGGCTGGGGATCAGCTCGTTCGTCGCCGTGGGCAACAAGGCCGACGTCTCGAGCAACGACCTGCTCCGCTACTGGCAAGACGATCCCGGCACCGACGTGGTCATGTGCTACCTGGAGTCGTTCGGCAACCCGTCGAAGTTCACCCGGACCGCACGCGCCCTCTCGCAGCACAAGCCGGTGGTGGCCGTGAAGGTCGGTGGCTCGGCGGCGGATCACTGGGACGAGCCCGAAGGCTGGCCGCCGGACGCCACCGCCGCCGCCCTGCTCGAGCAGACGGGGATCGTGCGCGTCGACAACCTCACGCAGATGCTGTTCACGGCCAACGTGCTCGACAGCCAGCCGCTTCCCGCTGGGCCGCGAGTCGCGGTGCTGACCAACTCGTGGGGACCGGCGTGGCTCGCCGTCGACGCGCTGAAGGCGGCCGGCCTCCAGCCCAGCGAACCCGTCGACCTGTCGAACGAGACGGACCCCGAGGACTTCACCGAGGCGCTGGAGCAGATCTATCGCAGCGGCGAGGTCGATGCCGTGCTCGTGATCTACGCCCCGGCCATCCGTGCCCACTACCGCCGCGTCGGTACGGCGCTGCTCGCTGCGGCTCGAGCCCCGGAGGCCGTCACCACGGTGGCCTGCATGCTGGGCGAGCACCGCCCTGGCCTGCTCATCGACGGCGATGTGCGCATCCCGGAGTTCCCGTTTCCGGAGGAAGCGGCGCTCGCCATGGGCCGGGTGGCCCGCTACGCCGCCTGGAGGTCGCAGCCGGTCGGGACCTTGACCGAGCTCGACAACCTCGGACGGGCCGCGGCGCGCCGCCTGGTCGATGACTGGCTCGACGAAGACCGGCGCTGGCTCAACCCGCTCGAGTCCGAGCAGCTGCTGCGCTGCGCCGGCCTCGAGCCCGCGCCCCAGGCGCTGGTGGCGAGCGCCGAGGAGGCCGTCGTCGCCGCCCGCCGGCTCGGCTTCCCTGTTGCGCTCAAGGCAGCGGGACTGGAGCGCCTCTCGAAGACGGAGGCCGGCGGCGTCTCGCTCGACGTGCACGGCGACGACGAGGTGCGCAACGCCTACGAGCGCATGAGCCTGCTGCTGGGTGAGGCGATGCACCCGGCGATCGTGCAGGTGATGGTGCCCGAAGGGGTCGAGTGCCGGGTCGGGATCTTCCGCCACCAGGTCCTCGGCGATGTGTTGACGCTCGGTCCCGGTGGAGCGGCCGCCGAGCGGGTGGCGCAGGAGTCGCTGCAGATCCTGCCCCTGACCAGCGCCGATGCCGAACGGCTGATCGACGCGTCGGTCCTGGCCCCCCTGGTCGCCGTGCAGGACCCTGCGGCCCGGTCGGCCCTGGTGGGGTTGCTGTGCCGCCTGGCGGCCCTCGCCGACGCCATCCCCGAGATCGTCGCCGTCCGGCTCAACCCGGTGCTGGTCGTCGGCGGCTCGGCCGCCATCACCGACGCCCGCATCGCCCTGGCCCCGTTCGTGGCCGATCCCCGTCCCCACGTCCGCCGCCTCTGAGCGAAGGCGGTCAGGCCCTCGGCAGCCCGAGGACGCGGTCGGCGAGGATGGTGCGCAGGATCTGGGTGGTACCGCCCATGATCGTGTACGCCGGCGCGTAGACCACGTTGCGGGCCACCCGGCGGGCCAGTGCGTCGGCACCGTCGCCGGCCTGGCTCCGGGCGCCGAGGACGGTCGCGCAGAAGGCCGCCACCTGCTGTTCGTGCTCCGTGCAGGCCGTCTTGGTGGCCGCAGAGAATTGGGGCGGCGCCTGGCCGAGGACTTCGCGCACCACGAGGAGGCGGCCGAGCCGGTAGCCCGTCTCGATGCGGGCGATCTCCTGGCGGACTCGCGCGTCAGCTCCGTCGGCGAACGGCAGCACGTCGCGGTACAGGCGGTGGTTGCTCACCAGCCGGTCGATCCCTCCACGTTCGTGCTCCATCTGGCGCATCACCTGGCGGAAGCTCCCGTTCTCTTCGCCGATCAGGTGTGCCGCCGGCACCTCGACGCCGTCGAAGCGGACCTCGCAGAAGTGACCGTTGCCGGTGGCGTCGACGATGGGCCGGACCTCGATGCCAGGCGAGCGCATGTCGACGACCAGCTCCGACAGTCCGGCGTGGGGCCGAGCCGAGGGATCGGTGCGAGCGATGAGGTAGCACCAGTCTGCGTGGGCGGCGCCGCTCGTCCAGATCTTGGCGCCGTCGACCACCCAGGTCCCCGAACCGTCGGCGTGGCGCTCTGCCTTCGTCCGCAGCGAGGCCACATCGGAGCCGGCATCGGGCTCGCTCATGCCGATGCACCAGACGTCGGTCCCGGCGAGGATGCCGGGCAGCCAGCGCTCCTGCTGCTCAGCGGTGCCGAACTGGAGCAGCGTGGGCCCGATCTGGCGGTCGGCGAAGTAGCAGGCTGCGAGGGGCGCGCCCTCGGCGATGAGGGCCTCGAACACCACGAAGCGGTCGATGGCCGGGCGGCCGCGGCCCCCGAGCTCCACGGGCCAGGTCATCCCCAGCCACCCCCGCTCGGCCAGTTCGAGGGCGAAGGCAGGGTCATGGCCCATGAGCCACCCGTCCTCGCGGATGCTGCGGCGGTCGGCGCCGGCGGCACCCACCGCTCGCGCCTCGTCGCCCAGGGCGATCAGATCGGGGGAGAGGGCGAAGTCCACGGCCCCCTGTCTAGGGTGCGCGCATGCGAGCCATCGTCTTGACCCAGTACGGCGACCCCGAGGTGCTGACCCTCACCGACATCCCGGCGCCGGTCATCGGACCCGAGGACGTGCTCGTCGACGTGGTCGCCACCGCCCTCAACCGGGCCGATCTCCTCCAGCGCCGCGGCCACTATCCGGAGCCGGGACCCAAGCGGGAGCACGAGGTCCCCGGCATGGAGTTCTCCGGCCGGGTGGCGGCGGTCGGGGATCGGGTGGGGCGTTGGTCGGTGGGCGACGAGGTGATGGCCATCGTGAGCGGCGGCTCGTACGCCGAGCAGGTGGCGGTGCACGAGCGCCAGCTGATGGCGGTGCCGGTGGGGGTCGACGTCGTCGATGCGGCCGCCATCCCCGAGGTCGGGATCACCGCGCACGACGCCCTCGTCGTGCAGGGCGGGCTTCGCGCGGGCGGGTGGGCACTGGTCCACGCCGGTGCTTCGGGCGTGGGCTCGATGGCCGTCCAGATCGTCAAGGCGATGGGTGCCCACGTCGTCACCACCACGTCCGCCGGCAAGGTCGATGCCGTGCGGGCGCTCGGCGCCGATGTCGTCGTCGACTACGGCCGAGACGACTTCGTGGCGGCGGCGAAAGCCGCAACGAACGGCCGGGGCGTCGACGCGGTGCTCGACGTCGTCGGCGGTGAGTACCTGATGCGCAACGTGTCGTCGATCCGCGTGGGCGGCACGATCGTCCAGGTCGGCGTGATGGGCGGTGGGGCCGCGGAGATCAACCTCGGTCTGCTGCTCCCGATGCGGGCCCATCTGGTGGGCACCGTCCTGAGGGCTCGGCCGCTGGAGGAGAAGGTGGCGGCGTCGGTCCGCTTCGCCGCCGAGGTCGTCCCGGCCATCGAGGCCGGGGCGGTCCGCCCGGTGATCGATCGGCGCTTCCCGCTCGCCGACATGGCCGAAGCCCACCGCTACCTGGAGACGAACGCCAACGTGGGCAAGGTCCTCATCGACCTGTGAGCGGCACGGTCTCAGAAGGCGGTGCCGGCCCGCAGTGCGGCGGCGGCAGCGTCGTCGCGGGCGCGCCGGCGCACGGCGGGGATCCGACGCAGCACCAGCGCGGCGAGCGCGCCGGCGATCATGCCGGCCGCATGGGCCTCCCACGCCACGCTCTCCGACGGATCGGTGAAGAACTGCGTTACGAAGAACAACAGGAGCACCACGGCCGCCGGCACGTAGACGACCTGGAACGCCGCCGTGGTGATGACGGTCAGGATGCGGCCGCGAGGCAGCAGCACGAGGTAGGCACCCATCGCCACCGCGATGGCACCGGACGCGCCGATGAGCGGCACGGCGGACTGGGCGTTGACGGCCACGTAGCCGAGCGTGGCGACCATCCCCCCGAGCAGGTAGAGGCCCAGGTAGTTCAGGGGTCCCAGCCGGTCCTCGACCGTGCTGCCGAACACCCAGAGGAAGAGCATGTTGCCGGCGAGGTGGTCGATGCTCCCGTGCAGGAACATGGCGGTGACCAGCGCCAGGGCGATGGACTTGCCCTGCGGAGGGGCGGACGGGCGCTCGCCTCGGCACCCGGCCGGCTTGGTGGCCAGCGTCTTGCCCGTGGTGACCTCGCAGGCCACTGCGCCCCAGCGGTAGGCGAACTGCTCTTGGTCCTGGGCCTGCCAGTAGCGGTTCTGATCTGCGGGCCGCTGGATGCCACCGCCTTGGAACCCTGCGGGCTGGATGAACAAGAAGACGAGGACGTTGAGGGCGATGAGGGTGAGCGTGATCCACGGGATCCGGTGGGAGCGCTCGTCGTCGCGGAGTGGGAGGGCCACGTCAGCCCGCCCGTCCGAGTCGCATCCGCATCGCCCGCTGGCGCTGCGTCTCCGGGTCGAGCGTGGGGTCGGCGACGACGAGGGTTCCGCCGGCGAAGTCGTGCAGTCCCCGTCCGGTCGCGTTGTGGCGCATCATCAGCATCGAGATGGTCAAGAAGAGCCACATCGGAGGGACGTAGACGAGCAGGCCCAGCACCAGGGCCCGGGCGAACGATCGACCCACCGAGGGTGGCGCGCCGGTCCGGCGAGAGATGATCACCAGCCCGGCCATCCGGTGCCCCGGGGTGGCGCCGGTCCGGTGGACGAGCCAGGTCTCGTGGGCCACGAAGATCACGATCCACACGGCCGAGCTGAGGAGGATGATCTTGCCGGTGGCGAAGGGCGGGATGGTGGCCGCCAGCGCGAGGAGCCCGATGGCGCCGGCGAGCAGGCGCGAGTCCGAGATGCGCCGCAGCCGGGCGCGGAACCGGACATCGAGATCGCCGACGCGGCCGTACGGGGTGAGCCGGGGTGGGCGGGCGCCATCGGCGAACCCGGCGAGGTCGCGCGTGGCCACGGAGCCGGTGAACGCGTCGGGAACGACCATCGAGTTGGACACCCGGTCGGGGAACCCCCGCCCGAGGGCGTCCCCGAACATGCTGACGACCCACAGGCCCCAGCCGATGACCGGCATGACGGTCAGCACGGCGACCATGAGGCCACGCCGCAGGCCCACGGCGGCCGACGGGCGTCCCGAGGTGTCGAGCTCCACCACCCGCACGCCGAGCAGCCGCATCGCCGGCGTCGCACCCAGCCAGAGGCACGACACCGTCTCGTAGGCGCAGATCGCCACGGCGGCGAGGAAGAGGTCGGTGAAGAGCTTGTGGACGTCGCCGATCGCGAACCAGACGAGGATCACCCCGACCGCCTCGATCGACGCGTCGATGCTGCGCGCCGCGAACCGGACCCACTTGCTGGCCACCGGCCCGGACGGTCGGGGCGGAACGAAGGGCACCGTGGCATACCCCCACGGAGGAGGGTAGGGCGGAGGGTACGGGTGGGTCAGCGGGCGCCCATGGCGACGTAGTCGCGCTCGGCTGAGCCGGTGTAGAGCTGGCGGGGGCGAGCGATCTTCTGATCCTGCTCCAGCAGCTCCTTCCAGTGGGCCAGCCATCCCGCAGTGCGGGGGATGGCGAACAGCACGGTGAACATCTCGATCGGGAAGCCCATCGCTTGGTAGATGAGGCCCGAATAGAAGTCCACGTTGGGATAGAGCTTGCGGCTGATGAAGTAGTCGTCCGCGAGCGCCACCTCTTCGAGCTTCAGGGCGATGTCGAGCAGCGGGTTCTTGCCGGTCACCTCGAACACGTCGTAGGCGATGCTCTTGATGATCGTCGCCCGGGGATCGAAGTTCTTGTAGACGCGGGGGCCGAAGCCTTGAAGGGGTCCCTTGCCCTCCTTCACCGCGGCCACGTACGCCGGCACGTTGTCCACGTGGCCGATCTCGTTGAGCATCTTGATGACCGCCTCGTTGGCCCCGCCGTGGCGGGGGCCGTAGAGCGCTGCGGTGGCGGCGGCCGTGGCCGAGTAGGGGTCCGAGTGGGAGGACCCGGCGACGCGCATGGCCGTGGTCCCGCAGTTCTGCTCGTGGTCGGCGTGGAGGATGAACAGCACGTCGAGCGCCCTGGCCAGCACCGGGTCCGGGTGGTACTCGGGCTCCGCGATCTTCCACATCATCGACAGGAAGTTCTCGGCGAAGTCGAGTCGGTTGTCGGGGTAGACGAACGGCATGCCGACGCTGAAGCGGTGGGCTCCGGCAGCCAGCGTCGGCATCTTGGCGATCAACCGGACGATCTGCTTGTTGCGGACCTCGGGGTCACTGATCTGCTTCGACTCGGGGTAGAAGGTCGACAGCGCCGCCACGGCCGAGACGAGCATCCCCATGGGATGGGCGTCGTGGTGGAAGCCCTCCATGAAGCGCTTGCGCACGTTCTCGTGGATGAACGTGTGGTACGTGATCTCGTGCTTCCACGCTGCGTACTGCTCCTCGTCGGGGAGCTCGCCGTAGATCAGGAGGTAGGCCACCTCGAGGTAGGTCGAGTGCTCGGCCAGCTGCTCGATGGGGTACCCGCGGTACCGGAGGATGCCCGCCTCGCCGTCGAGCTCGGTGATGGCCGACTCCGTGGCAGCCGTCTGGGTGAAGCCGGGGTCGGCGAACCAGATGTTGCCGAGGAGCTTCTTCCATGCTCCGGCATCGACGCCCCCGTTGATGATCGGGATCTCGATCGACTCGCCGCTGCGGTTGTCGGTAAGGGTCACACTCTCGTTCACGCGTTTCCTGCCTCTATGAGTTCCAAGTCAGCATTGGCCGGGTCGTCTCCGGTGAACCACCGGCCGTGCTTCCAGTGGCGATGGTACCGGCCCGTGCGGGTGAGGGGTACCAGCGGTCTCAGGGACGGTCGGGTGCTCGCAGGTGCAGCAGGGGTCGGGTCGGCACCTCGTCTGCGATCACGCGCCGCAGCACGTCGATCGTGGAGCGCGTGGGGGCCGAGAGCCGCCCCCTCCGGGGGGTGGCCAGACCGACGCCGCGGGGCGTGGTGCCCTCGAGCGCCAGGGTGGTCCACGTCCCGTCGGTCCACTCCACGATCGCGCTGGCGGGAAGAATCGCGGCCCCGTAGCCCTGGTAGGCGAGCGAGGCGAGGAGACGCATGCCGTCGACTTCCGCTTGGGGGATGAGGGTGACCCCGGCCCGCGCCGCGTCGACGTCGAGGTCGTCGCGGAAGCCGGTTCCGGGGGGCTCCAGCAGCAGGGGCACTCCGGCCAGGTCGCGTAGGTGGATGCTGCGGCGCCCCGCCAGCGGGTGGGCGTCCGTCAGGAGGAGCACGTGCTCCTCCTCGAACAGCACCTCGGTGTCGACGTCGGGGTCGACCGCCGGCAGGTTGACCACCGCGAGATCGAGGCTGCCCGCTGCGAGCTGGGGGAGCAGCGAGGTGGTGGTGGCGTCCACGACGACCAAGCGGACCTTGGGGTGGGCGGTAGCCAGCTCGCTCAGGAGCTTGGGGATGAGCCACCGGCCGGTGGTGCCGATGACGCCGAGGCGGACCAGGCCCGAGATCTCACCCAGCGAGGAGGCGACGTCTGCCGAAAGTGCCTCCAGCTCGGCTTGCACCCGCCGGGCCCGCACGACCACCAACTCGCCGGCCTCGGTGAGCAGGCCGGTGGTGCGGTCGACCAGGGGGGTGCCCAGCTCGCGCTCCAGGTTGGCGATGTGCGCGGACACGTTCGACTGGACGGTGTGCAGGGCTCGTGCGGCGGCGGAGAAGCTGCGGTGGTCGGCCACGGCGGTGAGGGCGGAGAGCTGGCGGAGATCCATCGCCCATCATGATGGCACACATCAGAAACAACTGTTGGACAGATTGCTTGCTGGAGTTACACACTTGGCATACTCAAGACCGCCGAGGTGAACGGGTCCCCCTCCCGAACCTCGAGCGACGGATCGAGAACGGTTCCCCTGCCGTTCCGATCGATAGACCGACCGGCCTCCCCAGGCCGGTCGGTCTCGCGTACGGGGGTCGGACCACTCGCACGCTGGGCGAGGCTCGACGGTCAGTCAGCGACCGAGCCGAAGTCGGCGAAGCCGCTGGGATCGTGGCGGCCGAAGGTGCCGTGCTCGAAGAGGCCCCAGCCCTCCTGATCGCCGATCCTCGCCTTGGCGACGTGGTCGAGCAGGCCGAAGGGGGTCATGCCCGCCACCTCGGGTGCGTTCATGTCGAGGTCCACGCCGTCGACCCAGTCGCGGCCCTTCCACGTGCCGTGCGTCCAGCCCGTGATGTCGCCGCCGTAGCCGGTCCCCGAGTTGAGGGCGACGAAGCCGAGCGACTCCACCTCGAGGATGAGGGGCGTGCCGTCGGCCTCGGTGAGGTGGATGGTGGAGCCGGTGGGGATCCGGGTGCCCGAGCGGTAGTGGATCTCGGCCCGTGGCCATCCGAGCTGCTCGGGGCGGCGGCCAGCCGATGCCGGCCAGACGCGGGTGGCGTCGTTGAGCACGCGGTAGCCGTCGGGGTCCTCTTGGATGATGACGACGATCGTGAAGTCCTCGAAGCGCAGGGGCACGTAGAGCCACCAGAAGCCCTCGATCGGCTCGTCGGCCGCGCGAGCGGGCGGTTCGGCCTCGCCCGATGGGCGGATGCCCCATGAGCGGTCGCGGCTCCCGAGCCAGGTGGCGGGGTCGACGGCGTGCGTGGTCCCGTCGACGCGCAGCTCGCCCTCCCAGGAGCCCATCTGGGCGAAGCGCTGGGCGTCGAGCGCGACCTTGCGGGCGGGGCCGAACCGCCACTCGTGGGGCACTTCGTCGACGGCGGGGTGCGAGCCCTGCCAGGTGAGGTCGAAGCCGACGCCGTGGTCGTCGCCGTCGCACACGAAGCGGAGGCGTTCGAGCGGTTCGATGACCTCGATGCGGAACGGACCGACCGACGGATTGAGGCGATCGTGGCCTTCGAGCGCGTCGGAGGCGCGCACGCTGATCTGGCGGTCGCCGATCCGTACGGTGGCGTAGGCATCGATGACGCCGAGGTTCGGGTAGATCCCCAGTCCGGTGATCAGGAACGGATCTCCTGTGCGGCCATGCGCGTTGAAGTAGCACCGGTCGTAGGCGTTGCGGTCCGACGACACCATGTGGGCCATCGAGAGCGGGGCCTGGTGGATCGGGAACTCGTCGAGGGGGTGGACCATGGCGTGACCCTCGCCGGAATCTGACGGGTCGTCAACTGCGTCCGGAGACCGGTACGCCGAGGCGGTCCTAGGCTCGGCCCCATGGAGCCCGCCGCGTTCTTCGATCTCGACCGCACCTTGCTCACGGGGGCGAGCGGGCCGATGTTCAGCGCCATGCTCAAACGGGTGGGGCTGCTGCCCGACCGCAGCATCCCGGGTGAAGGCCTCGTCTTCAAGTTCTTCGACGTCGTGGGCGAGACCCTCCCGTCGATGATGGCGACGCGCCAGATGGCGCGGGCGGCCTCGGGATGGGACCGGACGCTCGTGCAGGAGGCCGGCGAGCTTGCGGCGCAGCGGCTCGTGGACGAGGTGCCGGGGTTCGCCAAGGCGCTCATCGCGGAGCACCAGGCCGCTGGGCGCAGGGTCATCATGGCCACCACCTCGCCGTACGACTTGGTCCGACCTCTGGCCGAGGCCCTGGGGATGGACGACGTCATCGCCACGAAGTACGGCGAAGCGGACGGACGCTACGACGGTTCCGTGGACGGCTTCTTCGTCTGGGGGCCGGGCAAGCTCGCCGCCGTGCGGGACTGGGCGAAGCGCAACCGCGTCGACGTCGGCCGGAGCTTTGCGTACTCGGACTCCGTGTACGACCTGCCGCTGCTGTCCGCCGTGGCGTTCCCCACCGCCATCAACCCCGACCCGCGCCTGCGGGTCGTCGCCGCGATCCGCCGGTGGCCGACCAAGTACTTCGACGTGCCAGCCGGGGTGCCCAAGTTCGTGGGCGTCGAGCCGCAGAAGGCCCTCCAGTTCCTGGCGCGCCCCCAGTTGTTCCCGTGGGTGCGCTTCGACGTCGAGGGCATCGAGCACATCCCCGACGATGGCCCGGCGATCCTCGTCGGCAACCACCGCTCCTACTTCGATCCCCTCGCCATCGGCTGGGCTCTGGCCCAGGCCGGGCGTCCGGTGCGCTTCTTGGGCAAGAAGGAGGTGTTCGACGCTCCCGTGGTGGGCCAGATCGTGGGCGCCCTCGGGGGCATCCGCGTCGAGCGCGGTTCGGGCTCGGATGAGCCGCTCCAAGCGGCCGCCGAGGCCCTCGCCGCCGGCGAAGCGGTGGCGATCATGCCGCAGGGCACGATCCCGCGCGGCCGGGCGTTCTTCGACCCGGAGCTCAAGGGGCGGTGGGGCGCCGCCAAGCTCGCCGCCCTGAGCGGTGCACCGGTCATCCCGATCGGGCTCTGGGGGACGGAGAAGGTCTGGCCCCGCAACGCCCGCACCCCCGACGTGCTCGCGATCGGCCATCCGCCCACGGTCCGGATCCGCGTGGGAGAGCCGGTGGCGCTGGGCCTCGACGATCCCGACATCGACACCAAGGCGATCATGGCGGCGCTGGTGGACCTGTTGCCGGAGGAGGCTCGCATCGAGCGGGAGCCCACGCCGGAGGAACTGGCCCGCTCGCTGCCCGCCAGCTACAAGGGCGATCCGGACGCCGAGGTCGACCGCCGCCCGGGAACCGACTGACGGCTTCTACTCAGTTGCCGACCTTGATCTTGGACGGGTCCACGTCGCAGCCCTCGGCGATCGAGGCCAGCTTGTCGGCGTCCATCATCGCTGCGGCATCCAAGCCGTACTTCTCGATGAACGCGTCGGCGACGCAGCTGGCCTCCTCGTCGGTCATGCCGCTGGCCTTGAAGCCGGTCTTGAGGCTCTCCTTCATCGCGCCGTCGGTGGTGCCGTCGCCCATGCCGCCCTGGATCTCCATGAGGCGGTCCATCGGGATGTCGCAGCCGTTGATGACGTCCATCATGCGGGAGATGTCCGGTGTGGCCTCGCCGACGCCGAGGGAGCCGGCGAGGCCTTCCCCAAGGCAGCTCGACTCCTCGTCGGTGAACCCGAGGTCGCGGTAGGCGCCGGCCATCGTGTCGGCCATCTGCTGCTGCTCGGGGGTCAGGTTCGTGTCGACGGTGGTGCGGGGTGACCCGCTGACAGGAGGGGTGGTGCCACTCGGGCTGGCGGCGTCGCCGGCATCGACGCCGCACGAGACGAGCACGACCGCGATCGCCATGGAACCGAGGGTGGTCAGGGCATGGCGCTTGCGGGTCATGCCGTCGAGGCTACTGGTCCGCGGTGTCGGATTCGGAGGCGGGCGGATCGGTGTCCGGCTCCGAATCGGCGTCGAGCGCGGCCTCGGGCTCGCCCTCCGCAGCGGCCTCGGGCTCGGCTTCCGGCTCCGGCTCTGGCGGCGCCCAGGCAGGGGCCGTACCCGTCTCCGCCGCCACGACTGCGGCGAGCGCAGCCTTGTAGGCAGCGTCGGCCTCGGCCTTCTGCTCGGCCGTGGCCCGATCGCTGCTGCGGAGGCGCTTCACCAGCGCCGCAGCCTCCTCTTTCGCCTTCACCAGCAGTGCCTGCTGGTCGGCCTTGCGCCGCCCGTCGCGCGCCGCCTTCTTGGCGTCGCGCTCCTTCTGCTCCTCAGAGCGCACGAACGAGGCGAAGAGCTCCAGGTCAGCCGGATCGGCTTCTGGCACCTTGGGACCGCGCTTCGCCATCAGTGCGACCCCATCTTCTGACGGATGATGTTGAGGGCGCCACCGGCACGGAACCACGACAGCTGCTCGTCGTTCATGGTGTGGAGCGCCTCGAAGGCGACCTTGGTCCCGTCGGGTTTGATGATCTCGGCGTAGACCGGCTGGCCCGGGGCGAGGTCGGCCAGGCCGAGGAAGGAGAGCTTGTCGTCCTCGCCGATCTGGTCGTACACCGACGGATCGGCGAACGTCAGCGGGAGCACGCCCTGCTTCTTGAGGTTGGTCTCGTGAATGCGGGCGAAGCTGCGCACGAGGATCACCTTGGCGCCGCGGAACCGGGGCTCCATCGCCGCGTGTTCGCGAGAGCTGCCCTCGCCGTAGTTCTCGTCGCCGACGGCGACCCAGGAGACGCCGGCATCGTGGAGGTGCTTGGCGATCTCGGGGAAGCGCTTGGTCTCACCGTCGAGCGGGTCCTTGCCGAACCCGTCGGACTCGGTGAACGCGTTGATGACCCCGAGGAACAGGTTGCCCGAGATGTTCTCGAGGTGGCCGCGGTACTTGAGCCACGGTCCGGCCATCGAGATGTGGTCCGTGGTGCACTTGCCGAGCGCCTTGAGCAGCAGCGGCAGCTCGATGAAGTCGTTGCCGTCCCACGGCTCGAACGCGGTCAGCAGCTGGAGGCGGTTCGAGGTGGGGGAGACCTTGACCTCGATGCCAGTCCGGTCTGCGGGTGGCGGGGTAAAGGTGTCCTCGCCGGGATCGAAGCCGGCCTCGGGGAGGGTGATCCCGACGGGCTCGTCGAGCTTCACCTGCTCGCCCGACTCCGTGGTCAGCGTGTCGGTGACGGGGTTGAAGTCGAGGCGGCCGGCGAGGGCCATGGCGATGACCGTGTCGGGCGAGGTGACGAAGCTGAGCGTGTTGGCCGAACCGTCGTTGCGCTTCGGGAAGTTGCGGTTGTACGAGTTGACGATCGTGTTGACCGTGCTCGGATCCATGTCCGGTCGGCTCCACTGCCCGATGCACGGACCGCAGGCGTTGGCGAGGACCTCGCCGCCGATGGCCTCGAGGTCGGCCAGCAGCCCGTCGCGCTCGATGGTGGCGCGCACCTGCTCCGAGCCGGGGGTGATGAGGAGCTTGGTCTTGGCCTTGAGGCCCTTGGCCGACGCCTGGCGGGCGATGGAGGCGGCGCGGGTGATGTCCTCGTAGGAGGAGTTCGTGCAGCTGCCGATGAGGGTGGCGCTGATCTCCAGCGGCCACTCCTTCTCGGTCGCGGTCGCTCCGATCTCGGAGACCTTGTGGGCGTAGTCGGGCGAGTGGGGGCCGTTGATCAGCGGCGCCAGGGTGTCCAGGTCGATCTCGATCACCTGGTCGTAGAAGGCGTGCGGGTCGGCGTACACCTCGGGGTCGGGCCGGAGGTCAGCGGCGACGGCCTTGGCCGCATCGGCGATCTCGCCCCGCCGGGTGGCCCGGAGGTAGGCGTCGTGGCTGTCGTCGTAGGCGAAGACGGAGGTGGTCGCCCCGATCTCGGCGCCCATGTTGCAGATGGTGGCCTTGCCGGTGGCGGAGATGCTCTCGGCGCCGGCGCCGAAGTACTCCACGATGGCGCCCGTGCCGCCCTTGACCGTGAGGATCCGCGCCACCTCGAGGATGACGTCCTTCGGCGAGCTCCACCCGGTGAGCGTGCCCGTGAGGTGCACGCCGATGACCTTGGGGAACCGCACGTTGAACGGGAAGCCGGTCATCACGTCGACGGCGTCGGCGCCGCCCACGCCGATGGCCACCATGCCCAGTCCGCCGGCGTTGGGGGTGTGGCTGTCGGTGCCGATCATCATCCCGCCGGGGAAGGCGTACTGCTCGAGCACGACCTGGTGGATGATGCCGCTGCCAGGGCCCCAGAAGCCGATGCCGTACTTGGACGAGACGGACTCGAGGAAGTCGTAGACCTCACTGTTGCCGTCGAGCGCGGCCAGCAGATCGACCTTGCCGTTCTCGCGAGCCTGGATGAGGTGATCGCAGTGCACCGTCGAGGGCACGGCGACCTGGGGGAGCCCGGCGGTCATGAACTGGAGCAGCGCCATTTGCGCGGTGGCGTCCTGCATGGCGACGCGGTCGGGGCGGAGGTCGGCGTAGGCCTTGGCCCGTTCGAGGATCTGGCCCTCGGGATCGTCGAGGTGGTTGACCAGGATCTTCTCGGCCAAGGTGAGCCCACGGCCGAGGCGGCGGCGCCCGATGGCCACGCGATCGCCGAGGTGCGCGTAGACGGCTTCGACCAACTCGATCGGGGTGTTCGGTCCGACGGCCATGTGCTTTCCTCCGGGTGTCGCCTTGCGGCGGAGATCATGCCAAGCGCCCGTGGTCGGCGCCTCGCTGGAGGTGCCGGGACCCTGGGCCGCTCGACCGGTTACTATACAAGTATATGACAAGTTCGGATGGCAG
>JBKJPY010000023.1:0-22580 GCA_046594195.1 Acidimicrobiales bacterium
GGCTGAGCGGTTGGCAGATGGAGCCTCTTGAGCAGGATCGCGTTGAAGGCGACGATGATGCTCGAACCCGACATGGCCAATGCTGCGATCTCGGGCCGGAGCCCGAGGCCGATGATCGGAACGAACACGCCGGCAGCGATGGGGAGAGCGACCGAGTTGTAGCCGACCGCCCAGCCCAGGTTCTGGCGCATCTTGCGCAAGGTGCCCCGACCGATCGTGAGCGCCAGCGGGACGTCGAGCGGGTCCGACCGCATCAAGACGAGGTCTGCGGTCTCGATGGCAACGTCGGTGCCTGCGCCGATGGCGATGCCGATGTCGGCCTGTGCGAGCGCGGGTGCGTCGTTGACGCCATCACCGACCATGGCGACCTTGGCCCCGCCGGCTTGGAGCTCCGCGACCCGAGCTGACTTGTCGCCCGGGCGGACGTCGGCGATGACCTCGGTGATGCCGAGCTGCTCGGCGATGCGTTCTGCGGTGGCTTGGTTGTCGCCGGTGAGCATGACGACGCGGACGTCCATGGCTCGCAGCGCTTCGACGGCAGCGACCGAGGTCTCGCGTGGCGCATCGGCAACTCCGAAAACAGCGGCGATCTTGCCGTCGATGGCGACGCACATCACGGTTCGACCGACGGTGGCGAGCTGTGTCCATCTATCGCTCAGGTCTGCGAGGTCGATGCCCTGCCCGTCCATGAGGGCCTTGCTGCCGACCGCGATGCGCAGACCATCGACGGTCGCCAGAGCTCCCTGGCCGGGGACGCTCTCGAACTCCTGCGCTTTGCCGGAGCGCAGCTCGTTCCGAGCGTCAGCGAAGATCACATACGCCTGGGCAATGGGATGCTCGGAGAGGCGCTCCACCGACGCCGCCAGCGCGATCACCCGCTGCTCGTCGACGCCTGAGGCGAAGAGGAGGTCGGTGACCTCGGGCTCTCCCTTCGTCAGCGTGCCCGTCTTGTCCATCACGACGACATCGATGCGGGCCGACGCTTCCAGGGCCGTGGCGTTCTTGAAGAGGACACCTCGGCGGGCCCCCAACCCGGAGCCGACCATGATCGCAGTCGGCGTCGCCAAGCCGAGCGCATCGGGGCAGGTGATCACCACGACGGTGATGGCGTACAGCAGCGCCTGGTCCGTGGGCACATCGGAGAACACGGTCCACGCCAAGAAGGTCAGCAGTCCACCGATGAGCGCGACGAACACGAGCCAAAACGCAGCACGGTCGGCGAGGCGCTGGCCGGGGGCCTTGGAGTTCTGTGCCTCTTGGACGAGCTTGACGATCTGGGCCAGCGCCGTGTCGGAGCCGACGCCCGTCGCCGTGGCGTGGAGCACGCCGTTGCGATTGATGGTCGCCCCGATGAGCTCGCTGCCCGGTCCCTTGTGCACCGGCAGGCTTTCGCCCGTCACCATGGACTCGTCGACCTCGCTATCGCCGTCGACGACCTCGGCGTCCACGGGGATCTTCGACCCGGGACGGATGATCAGGCGGTCACCGACCTTCACTTCACCGGTCGGCACCTCGACGGCTTCACCGTCCCGCTCCACCAAGGCCATCGCGGGAGCGAGGTCGAGCAACGTCCGGATGGCGTCGTTGGCGCCACCTCGTGCCCGCATCTCGAACCAGTGGCCGAGGAGTACGAACGCGGCGAGCATGGTCGCGGCCTCGTAGAAGACATCACTGTCCGCGCCGGTGACCGTGATGACCGTCGAGTAGAGCCACCCGGTCCCGATCCCGACCGCAACCAGCACCATCATGTCGAGCGTTCGATTCCGCAGCGCCGAGACCGCACCTCGGAAGAAGATCGATGAGCACCAGAAGATCACCGGGAGGCTGAGCAGCAGCTGCCACACGTCGTTGCGCAGCCCGAACGGGACCGGCGGGTCGAGCCCGAGGATCTCCATCCCGATGTGCGAATAGGTCGTGATGATCAGGGCGAACACGAGCGCGACGATGAACCGGTTCCGCATGTCCGTCGCCATGGACGCCATCGCCGCGCTGTCACCACCGTGGTGATCGTGGCCGCCATGCCCGCCATGGCCAGCCTGCATGTCGTCGCTGGAATCCATGTCATGGCTGGGATCCATCCCGTGGCCCGCATGCACATCGCCACCGGGGGCCGCCTGGTGATCGGCATGGCCCTGGCCGGCGGGCTGGAGCGGTGATTCGCCAGTCATCGGGTCACAGATGTGGCCGGGGACCGAGTAGCCGGCGCAGTGGAATCCACAATCGCGGATCCAGGCTTGAAGGTCCTCGAGGGTCACCGCAGCGGTGTCGAACGTGACCGTGGCGGTGAGCGTCGCCGGGTTGGCGTCGACCTGCACGACTCCGGGTCGCCTTCCGAGCGCGGCTTCGACGGTTGCCTTCTGCGACGCGTAGCGAAGGCCGCCGAGATCGAGGACCTCGGTGCGCAGCTCAGGTGTCGTGCTGGTCATGTGGGGCTCCATGGTTCTCGTGGCTTCCGCCTCGGTAGTGCTGCGCCATCACCGCCACGCAAACCCCTGCTGCGATGACACCGATGGCGATCGCCGCTGCCCAGCCAAGCGCAACCCCGAGGACGCTGGTCATGACCACGATCCCGATCATGGGGACCGTGCAGCAGACCGCAAGGGCCATGAGCACCGGGCGTCCGCCGTCTGAGTCGCCGCCGATCGGGGTGGGTGGCTGTGTCGTCATCGTCGATCACGGCACATAGGACACCAGCATGGCCATGCCCTTCTCGAGGTGATACGTGTTGTGGCAGTGCGCCATCCACTGGCCCGGGTTGTCCGCATCGAACTCGATCACCACGGTCTCCTTCGGAAGGACGTTCACCGTGTCCTTGCGGGGTCCATCCGGCTTCGTGCCGAGGCGGAACGTGTGACCGTGCAGATGGATCGGATGCCACATCGAGGTCGTATTGGTGAAGGCGAGACGAACCCGTTGACCCTGCTCGATCTCGAGCGGAGGGTGCTTGTCGAAGGCCTTCCCATCGAACGCCCAGGAGTAGGGCATCATCGAACCGGTGAGCTTCAGCGCCTGGTCGACGTCGGCGTCGGCAGCAGGGAGCCGGGCCGCTTCGACAGCGGTCAAGTCTCCGTGGCTGAGGAGCTTGCCGTTGAGCTCGGTCGGTCGGACATCGGGGGGAGGTGCCGTCGTCTGGCCGGCATCGGAGGTGCGGACGATGGCTGCGGCCACGGCGTCCTTGCCCTCGGCGAGCGCAACCAGCGGCCAGGCGCCGGAGGTGGGCGTCACCGTCACGTCGTATCGCTCCCCCATCCCGATGAGGATCGTGTCAACCTCAACCGGTTCGACCGGATAGCCGTCTGCGTGGGTCACGGTCATGCGATGGCCCCCGAGCGCGACGCGGTATGCCGTGTCGGAGCCGGCGTTGATGAAGCGCAGCCGCGCTCGACCGCCCTTGGGTACTTCGATGGTCGGGCGGTCTTCAGGCGGGCATCCGTTGATCAGGTGCAGCGGATAGGTGACGTCGCCGGCATCGCCCCCGAGGAGATCGGATTGGGCCATCGACATCGGCATGCTTCCTGAGCCCATCGAACCGCCGCTCATGTCGCCCATTCCGCTCATCGACATCAAGGACTCGAAGGTCTTCTCGGGGGTCTTGCCGTCGATGCCGTCGAGCCAATCGTCGAGCACGACGACCTGATCGACGTCGTAGTCCCCCGCGCCGGCCTTCTCTTCGACGATCAACGGTGCGTAGAGGCCACGGTCCAACTGGAGCCCCATGTGCGGGTGGAACCAGTAGGTCCCGGCATCGGGCACGACGAACCGGTACGTGAACGAACCCTCAGGCTTGATGACTGGCTGGGTGAGGTCGGGCACCCCGTCCATGTCGTTGCGGATGGCGAGTCCGTGCCAGTGGATGGTGGTGTCTTCGGGCAGGGCGTTTCGAAGGTTCACCTCGAGGGTGTCTCCCTGACGGACCCGCAGTTCCTTGCCGGGGACGAGGTCGCCGTAGGCCCAGGTCTTCACCTCGCGGCTGCCGATTGCGAGCGTGGTGGCTGCCGCGGTCAGGTCGAACGACGTGACCTTGCCGGAGCCACCACGCGCCGCGTCTGTCTTCGCAATGGCCGCACTGCCGGGTCCGATCGTGGTGCGGGTGCCGCTGCCCTTCGACGTGCCGCCGTCGCTCTGCGAACCGCAGCCGGCGAGCAGGGCCAAGCCGCCTGCTCCCGACATCACCAGGAACTCCCGGCGGCCCATCTTGGGTGTGTATCTCACGATGCGTCTCCTACGACACGATGTCGTAGTCAGGTCTAGCCGGAGACCGGCCAAAGGAGCAGGGCCGTTGGTCCCTTCATCCCAGGTCGGGGCGGCCGGCGCTGTGGTCCTGTTCGCCGGCTGGTGGGCGTACCAGCAGTCGCACGCTGGGTTCATCATGGCCGCCCGGTACCCCTGAGCTCAGCGCCCCCCGCAGACGTGTTGGAGCAGGCTCACGAGGTGGTGCAGCTGGATGGTGGAGCCGCCGACGGTCAGCAACATGATCGATGCCGCGATGGCCATGCCCGAGCCGGTGCCGAAGACCTTGTGCTTTGGATCGACGAGCGCCGTCACTCGAGCCGGGACCGCCGAGCCCGCCATGGCCATCTGCGGATGGAGGTGATCGTTCGAGGCGAGCGCAGCCTTTGCGATGGCCCGGGCGACCAGGAGCCGGTCGCCGGTGGACCGCACCGAGTCCTCGTCGGCCCAGCGCTCGGTGCCGAAGCGCACCTGGCGGGCAAGCGGGCGCAGGACTGGCAGGACCGCAGAGGCGAAGTCAGCGGCAGCCAGGTAGCGGTGGTGGTGGTTTTGGAGGTGCGCACGTTCGTGGGCCCACACGACCGTGCGCTCGTTGCCGTCGAGCACGTCGATCATGCCGCGGGACACGACGATGCCGCCTCGACGTCCGGGCACGGCGTACGCAGTTGGTTCGTCACTGTCGATGACGAGGACCCCATCGGGTCCACACGTCGGAAGTCGCCGTCGCTCCGCCACCGACTTCCCGACCCGCATCGCAAGGGCCACCAACGACGAGGTGAGCAAGACGGCGGCGGCGAGGCCCACTGCCCACGCGACGTGCCTGTCCGCGAGGTAGAGACTCGGGCACCACGACAACCAACGGTCGATGCTGGTGACCTCTGCCAGTGCGCCGAGGGTCAGGGCAAGCAACGCCCAGAGCCACGCCGCAGAAGCTGCAACGCTGGCCACTGCGAGGGTCTGGGTTGCGATCTCGGGCCGAAGGCGCCGCTGCGCCAGAGCGGCGGCAGCCGCAGCCGCGATGGCCACGACGAACGGCATCGGGAAGGTCACTGGCATGTCAAGGGCTCTTCTTCAGCAGCGCCCGGAGCAGGGCCTCATCGTCAGGGTCGAGCTCCTCGACGAACCTGCTGAGCGAAGCCTTTCGGTCCTGGGCGACGCTGAGCGCCTGGGACATCCTCGCGGCAATGACCTCGGACTCGCTGCGAAGCGGCCGGTACCGAAACGCCCGGCCCTCCTTGGCTCGATCCAGCAGGCCCTTCTTCCACAGCCGGTTCATGATCGTCATGACGGTTGTGTACGCCAGATCGCCATCAATGCGGTTCAGGACATCTCGCGGTGTCAGCCCGTCGGACTCGCTCCAGATCTGCTCGAGGACCGCTGATTCCAAGGCACCCATCGGGCGACGTGGCGGACTCATTCGATGTCCTTCATCCTGTTCACGGTAGCGACCGATCGAGCCGAAGGTTTTGCCAGGACGACCCGTCCCTGGTGGCAGAACCGGGGGAGGTCCACCCGACGGTCACGAGGCGGCGAGGAGAGCCTGCATGGTTTCGATCTCCGCCTGCTGCGCCTTCACGATGGCTTTGGCCAACGCGATCGCCTCGGGGTTTTTCCCGTCGGAGATCTCCGTGTTTGCCATCTCGATGGCGCCCTTGTGGTGCTCGATCATCATGGTCAGGAACATGGAGTCGAACTCCGCACCAGAGGCAGCCGT
This sequence comes from Acidimicrobiales bacterium, assembly GCA_046594195.1. GTDB lineage: Bacteria > Actinomycetota > Acidimicrobiia > Acidimicrobiales > Iamiaceae > Aquihabitans. The sequence goes on from JBKJPY010000023.1 coordinate 5,945, forward strand.
CATGTCGCTCATCTGCGTGTCGGACATCATGCCGGCCATGTCCATGGAGTTCATCCCCGACATCTGGGTCGGCTGATTCCAATTCTTGAGCCACCCGGTCATCTTGGTGATCTCTGGGTCCTGCGCGGCCTTGATCTGCGCGGCGAGGTCCTTGACCTCCTGCGATGAGGCACGAGTATCAGCGAGATCCGCCATCGAGACGGCCTGCCGGTGGTGCGGGATCATGTCCTGCGCAAACGTCACATCGGCGTCGTTGAACGCAGCCGACGCCATCACGGTTGTCGACGGGCCCGTCATCATCGGGGCCGAGGTCTTGTTGCCCGTGTCCGTCGAGCCATCCGAGCCCTCGGATCCACTTCCGCACCCTGCCGCCACCAAGGAAAACGCTGCGGCACCTACGAATACGACGGTCCAACGCTTCACGACGGCTCCATCTCGCTGATGCGTCCCGAGGTTCGAGACACGCGGTCACTGACTACATAATGTAGTAGCTTCTCGCGGAAGTCCACGCCGCCCCTTCACGTACGCTGGGATGATCGACCCAACCCAGCCCCATCCAACCACGGGCACCGTCGTGTTCATCGACTTGGCCGGATTCACGGCACTCACCGACACCCATGGCGACGACCGCGCAATCGCAGTCGTCGAACAGTTCGAGACGACGGTTCGCTCGGCCTTGGTTGAGCCCTCAGCGCTGATCAAGTTCATCGGCGACGCTGCGATGCTCGTGTTCAACTCTCCGACGGAAGCCATGAGCGCCGTGGCCCAGATCATCGAGATGACCGGGAGCGACGGGATCCCCGAGCTGCGTGTCGGGCTCCACCACGGCCCACTCACGTGGCGAGGCGACGACGTGTTCGGCGCGACGGTCAACCTTGCGTCTCGGATTGGTGCCCACGCCGCTGGCGGGCAGGTCCTCGCCAGTGCCGAAGTCGCAGCGACGCTGCCCGACGAGATGGTGACCCCAGCAGGCGACTACCAAGCGCGTGGAGTCTCCACTCCGGTCCAGCTCGTGGAGATCGCAACCACGGCTACCCCGAGCACCATCGACCCGGTGTGCCAGATGCGGGTGACCCATGGCCACGGTGCGGCCTCCATCGTCTACGCCGGCCACCGATGGGACCTGTGCTCGCTTGCATGTGCATGGCGGTTCACGGCCGACCCAGACCTCTACCTGGCCCAACTCCGACAGCCCTGACCAAGCACGCGACCAGCGCAAACCCGGCAACGATACCGACAGGCCCGAACTCTGCCCGTGACGGAGGACAGGTTCTCGCCGGGTCAGAACACGTAGGAGGGGCGCACGGCGACCGGCATGGCGCCGGCCGGCAACCCGCTGATCACGGTCTGGCCGTGCCCGGCAGAGGTATAGGTCCACACGGTTGCACTGCCGACCCCGGACCAGGCGATGTCGTCGTACCCGTTGTTGTCGAAGTCGCCCACGGCCGGCACGTAGGTGCCGTTGACGGTTGGGGCAGTGACGGGAGTGGCCACGCCGTCCGTCACGAACGACCACATCTTCTCCGCTCCCGTGCCCGGGCGGTACCAGAGGATGTCCTGGTTGAACGTGGACGTGCTGAAACGTCCGACCACCGGCAGATAATCGCCGTCGAGGGCCGGAAGCGCTCCCGAGGTGTGCGTGCCGTCGTCGTAGAAGACCCAGATCGAGTCCGCGCCAGCCGGGTCGTACCAGACCACCTGGAGGTCGCGGACACCGGAGTCGTAGCTGCCGAAGTTGCCCACGATGGGGACGTAGTTGCCGCCGATCGAGATGCTCGACGTGACGTGGTTGCCGGCGTTGTCGAACCGCCACAGGGAATCGGACGCCGGACCCGGGCCGTACCAGATGATGTCGTCCGCCCCCGACAGCCCGGCGTCGATCACCACCGGGCGGTAGGTCCCGTTGACGCTTGCCGACTTGGTGGTGTGGTTCCCCGCCGAGTTGAACAGCCAGAGGTAGTCGGGTGCGGATCCGGCCGCATACCAGAAGACGTCGTCGTAACCGTTCCCGTCGAAATCACCAACGAGCGGGCGGAAGTTACCCGATATCGAGGCCGACGAAGAGCTCAGGGTGACCCCCAGCGATCCGTTCGGCACCACCCGGACCATGGTGTCGGCCGCCGAGCCCGGGTTGTACAGGAGCACGTTGGCCCCGGGCGGACCGGCCATCTGGCCGGTGATCCCCCACGCGGCCGGCGTCACCGTCTTGGTTGTCTTCACCCCGTTGCGCCAGGCCACGAGCGTGCTCGAGGACGTGGGCCAGAACACCAGGGCGTCGCTGTAGGTGGCGGGAGGTGCTGCCGCCGCAGGGTCCGGTGCGACCAGTGACGTGCACAGGCCCGCAGCGACGAGCAACATTCCCAGCAGCCTCCGCCGGACCGTCGACATCGACCGTGCCTGCATCCGCCACCCTCCTTACCCGAGGTCGTCGCGTCCTTGGCGCACCCTACACACCCCCGTCGATCAAGAGGGCAGGCGCCGATTACTGGTCGTCGGGGTTCCGTCGACGAACCCGTCCTCCAACGGATCGAACCCAGCCGGAGCGCTCACGTGCCGAGGAAGCGGGCGGCGGCGAAGGCCGGGCAGCGTAGGGAGTCATCGGGGATGTCGTCTGCGGGGAGGGGTTCAGCAACCTCGCTGACCGTTGGTCCGTGCTGGTCGGCCAGGGTCTCGAGCAGGTTCCAGTCGAAGCCGTAGACATCGGCGGCGTTGGCGCCGACCATCATCCGGACCTCGTCCTCGGGCACGCCCGCGAAGGCGAGCCGGAGGTGTTGGCGGGAGAAGGGCCAGCACCCTTCGAGGTGCGGGAAGTCGCTCCCCCACATGATGCGATCGACGCCGACCGCGGCGCGCATCTCGACCTCGGATCGGCGGATGAAGCTCGACCCGAGGTGGCACTGGCGGGCCCAGTACTCCGATGGCGACAGCGACAGCTGGTCGACCACGCCCGCCCCGAACTTGGCCTCCTGCGAACCGCTGGCACCGCCGCTCCCGGACAGGCGGCCCCGGTAGTAGTCGAGTCGCGTGAGCTCCTCGGGGATCCAGGCCGTGCCCTGTTCGGTGAAGACGAACTGGAGGCTGGGGTGGCGTTCCATCACACCGGAGTAGATGAGGTGCCAGAGGGTCCGATGCGCCCACCACGTGACTTCGAGCAGGAACATCATCTGGGCGGCCGGGTAGGCCCCCATGTCGGGTACTGCGCTGCCGCTGTGGTGACTGATCGGCATGCCGAGGTCTGCGCAGGCCGCCCAGATGGGCTCGTAGTCCGGTGCGTACAGGGGTGGCACGCCAGCCCCGGGCGGAGCGCCGGGGAGCAAGATCCCGCCCGTGAGGCCGTTGGCATGTGCCCACTCGATCTCGGCCACCGAGGCGTCGACGTCGTGGAGCATGATCTGGGCGATGCCAGCCCGGCGCCCGGGTGCCTCACTGCAGAAGTCCGCCATCCACCGGTTGTGCGCCTGGAGGCCGGCCCATCGTTTGGTCAGATCGCCCTCGGTCGCCCCTGGCGGCTGGTTGACGAGCGAGACCTTCGGGAAGAAGGGCGGGATCGTGTTCGGGAAGATCACCTCGGCGACGACACCGTCCGCCTCCATCTCCCGCAACCGGCGCTCCGAACTCCAGTTCCGGTCGGCGTCGGGCCCGGTCACGTCGTCGTAGGGGTTCTCGAACCCGGCGGCCCAGGCGTCGAACTCGTCGTGGTACTTGGACGCGAGGTACGGCTTGTACCCGTCGATGCTGGCGCCGCCGTGGCAGTCGGCCGAGATGACGACGTAGTTGCTGGTTGTGGCACCCACGGCGGGACCCTTTCGTTCGAGATCAGATGGATCGGCGGGGGCCGCCGCGCGTGCCCGGCCACCGACTACCGCCGATGACATCGGCGAAGGGCCAGAAGGCGTCCGGGTCGAGAGGGCCGGCGTTGGTGATGGCACGCGCCTTGGGCTGGTGGGTGACGAGTTGGGCGGTCGGCGTCGCGAGGACGGGCAGGTGGCGGGCAATCGGGTCCCACGGGCTGTCGTGCAGGTGCAGGGTGCCGTCGAGCGCCTCGACGTGGCGCTGCTCGAACGTGGTGGCGACGTCCACGACGTGGGGCGGGAAGTCGTAGCTGCCTTCGATGCCGCCGATGGCCCGTGAGTACTTCGTCCACCACTCGTGCTCGGTGTAGTCCCCCTCGCGGAGCGGGACTGTCCCGGTGACGTTCCCCGTGAACTCCACGAACGTGAAGCCCCGGTGGGTGGCTCGCGCCGTCACCGTGTCACCGAACCGGAAGAGACTGACGTCGCAGAGGAACTTCGGCTGCCCGTTGGTCTCTGCGCTGATGTGGACCGCGGCTTCCTGGTCGATGCCCATGCCCAGGCTGTAGGCCCCGGGCGTGCCCTTCCAGGACGCGGGGACCTTGACCGTCACCCCGTACTCGGGTTCATCCATCACGGGCACGCAGTAGAAGGCGATGGTCACCGTGGGTTCGAGCGGCTGGAGACCGGGCGGGAGCAAGGCGGCGATGTTGGCGGGGTCGGTCGCGTAGGTCACCACGACCTTGGGCCAGCCTGCGATCTCTCCGGGTCGGCTCATCGGCTGATCGGTCATGGCAGCGTCCTCATGGTGGTCGGTCGGGTCACGCCGGCAGGTAGTGATCGATGACGGCGTGGAGCGTCGCCGCTGACAGGGCATCGAGATCAGGGTCAGCCGCCAGTGCGATGAGCGTGTCGGGGTGGATCGCAGCCTTGGTGTCAGCCCAGAGCGCGGCCGGCCGATACTCGGGCGGCGAGGCGGTCACGTCGCGCAGGGCAAAGACCAACGAGCCGCTGACCGCGATGAGGATGGCCCGTGCGGCGTCCGCGGCATCGGCACCGAGGAGTCCAGCGGCTTCGAGTTCCATCACCAGCGACGCCTCGAGTCGATGCGCCAGCAGCGACGAGGTACCGGTCCGGTGGGCCAGCGAGGTGGTGGCGCGGTGCTCGATCGAGCTCGTCCAGATGTGGCGGGCGGCGCTGAACACCCGGTCTCGTGGCGTGGTGCCTTCGATGGGGAGCTCGGCGAGGCGGTCCGACTGGAGACGGATGACGGCGGCGACGAGCTCATCTCGGCTGCCGACGTGCCAGTAGATGGTTGGCGTACCGACATCGAGGTCGGCGGCCAGCCGGCGCATGGTGAGGGCATCAGCCCCCTCGCGACGCACGAGATCAAGCGCGGCACCGACGATGTCGTCGCGGTCGAGACCGGTGCGACGTCCGGATCGCGCCTCGTCCGGTGGTGCTGCCGTCTTCGCCATCGGGGTTGCGCGACCTCTCCGCTTCTGTAACAGTGTCATGCACACTCTAGGACGCCGTCACAGAAACAGCAAGAGGACGCCATGCCGAACCCCGTCGAAGGCATCGACCAGAGCAACGCCCCCTACGTCATCGTCTCGTCAGACACCCACGCCGGGCTCTACGTCGAGGACTACCGCCCCTACCTCGATGCCGCGGTGCACCCCGAGTTCGACGAATGGCTGCTCACCCGCCACGAGCACCGAGCCATGGTCGAAGAACTCAACGGGGAATACGTCGAACAGTGGGAACGCGACAACGCGGAAGGGCTGATGGGGGCCTATGACCCTGCCATCCGCGACAAGACCCTCGACGCCGACGGGGTCGCCGGCGAGGTGCTCTTCGCCGACGGGGATTCGGTCACTGGCATGGAGGCCCCGCCGTTCGGCGCCGGACTCCAGGCCGGGATGATCACCGATCCCCGCCTGGCCTGGGCCGGCGCCCGCGCCCACAACCGATGGCTCATCGAGTTCTGCGCCACCAACCCCGCCCGACGCGCCGGCGTAGCCCTCGTGCCGATCACCCACGGCGTGGAGGAAGCGGTCACCGAGATCACGACCCTGGCCGGCAAGCCCGGCATCAAGGGGATCATGATCCCAACGATGTGGCACGACCAGCCCTCCTACGGCCACGAGTCCTACGACCCGGTGTGGGCGGCATGCGCCGAGGCCGGGCTGGTGGTGCACACGCACTCGGGCGAGGCCGACACCGATGCCTACAACGACAACATGGCCCAGTTCATGCTCGAGGTGGCCTTCTGGACCCACCGCCCCCTGTGGCAGTTGCTGCTCTCGGGCAAGTTCGATCGCTTCCCGAACCTGAAGTACGCCCCCGTCGAGTGTGGCTCGTGGTGGGTCGGGGATCTCCTGTTCAAGACCGACGTGATGTTCGGAGGCCAGAACTGGAAGGTCAAGAAGATGGCGTCGCGGACCAAGGGCCTCATCGAACGCCTCCCATCGGAGTACATCGGGACGAACGTCTTCATCGGCGCATCAGCCATGAGCAAGCCCGAACTGCGTCGCCGTTACGTGAACGGGCTCGACGGCCTCATGTGGGGCACGGACTACCCGCACCCCGAGGGCACGTGGCCCAACACGCGCAAGCGGTTGAGCACCGACTTCGGCCCGATCCCGGTCGAAGAGACGCGCCTGCTCCTCGGGCTCAATGCGGTGCGCTGCTACGACCTCGACCTCGAGGGCTTGACCAGCATCGCCGCGGACATCGGCCCGACCCCCGAACAACTCGGCCAGGACCTCGACCTGCGCACCCCGCCCAACGCCATCCGCGAAGCGCGGTTCTGGTTCGACGACTACGGGATCGAGTGGAAGGGCTGATGAGCGCCTCCGAACAGGCCGATCGCCTCGAGATCGACGGGATGATCGCCGTCGTCACCGGCGGCGCCGGCGGCATCGGCCGGGGCATCGTCGGAGCGCTGCTCCGACGCGGCGCCGTCGTCGTCATCGCCGACGTCGAGCAGAGCGCGATCGACGCGGCGGTGACGGACCTCTCACCGCTCGGACCTGTCTCCGGCTTCCGCACCGACATCAGCAACGAAGCGTCGGTCGCGGCCCTCGCCGATCACGTCTATGCCGTCCACGGCCGGTGCAACCTCTTGTACAACAACGCTGGCGTCACCTCGGGAGGAGGCGGCAAGCCCTGGCAACAGGAACCGAACGACTGGCGCTGGTGCTTCGGCGTCAACGTGTTCGGGACGGCGTTCTGCACCTCCGAGTTCGTCCCCCGCATGATCGAGGGCGGCGAGCCCGGCCAGGTCATCAACACCTCATCGGGTGACGGGGGGTTCGCGCCGGTGCCGATGGCCTCGGTGTACGCAGCCTCCAAGGCGGCCGTCAGCTGCTTCACCGAAGCCCTCCACCACAACCTGATCTCCGAAGGCACGGCGCTGCGGGCTTCGGTCTTCTATCCCTCCGGGGGGCTCCTGCGCACCGGGTTGTTCACTGCGACCCGCAACCGCCCCGAGCACCTGCAGCGCCAAGGGGCCGGCACGGGTCGGACCAGCATGACCTTCGACCAGATGAAGGAGATGCTGGCCAAGGGCGGACGGGACGTGACCGAGGCCGATCTCGATGAGCTCGGCGCGTTCGTGGTGGCCGAGACCGCAGCGCGGCGCTACATCATCGCCCGCAACCTCGATGACACGGTCGACCTCCTCCACCGGCGCGCCGACGCCATCGGCCGTCGAGGGATCCCACCGCACCATGAGCTCCCCACCTAGCACCGCAAAGGCTCTCCCTTGTCGAGCGAGTACCAGCTGATCATCGGTGGCGAGCGAGTCGCCGGTGGCGACGGCACCTACGAGATCATCAACCCGGCCACCGAACAGGTCGTTGCCCACGCACCGCAGGCCACCGCGTCCCAGGCGGCCGATGCCGTCGGCGCGGCTCGAGCCGCGTTCGACGGATGGGCGGCCACCGCACCGGCCGAGCGGGCCGCGCTGATCGACCGCGTGGCAACGCTCATCGACGCGCACCAGGACGAGCTCATCGAGCTCACCATCAGCGAGACCGGCGGCACTCGCCGCACCTGCACGAACATCCAGGTTCCGCACGCTGCGTTGCGCTTCCGCCGGTACGCCCGCGGGGCGCTCGAACCCACGGTCACCCCACTGCCGCCGAGCATCGCCGAGGCGAGCGCCCTCGGTCCGGCCGCGGTCACCAACGCGCTGGCCCAGCGCCTACCCGTGGGCGTCGTGAGCGCCATCACCTCGTACAACTTCCCGCTGGTGAACATGGCGGGCAAGATCGGCCCGGCGCTCGCCGCAGGGAACACGGTGGTCGTCAAGCCGGCACCACAGGATCCCCTTGGCGTGCTCCGGCTCGTCGAGCTGTGCCAGGAAGCCGGGTTCCCGCCGGGCGTCGTCAACGCCATCACGACCACGAACGTCGCGCCGGCCGAGGTGCTCACCACCCATCCCGACGTCGACATGGTGAGCTTCACCGGGTCCACCTCGGTCGGCCAGGCCATCGCCCAAGCGGGTGGGCGCACCATGAAGCGGTTGCTGCTCGAACTCGGCGGCAAGGGTGCCTGCCTGGTGTTCGACGACGCCGACCTGGGTGCGGCCACCAGTGGCATTGCCTCGGTGTGGGGCTTCCACTCGGGGCAGATCTGCACGGCGCCCACCAGGGTGCTCGCCCACCGCAGCATCCACGACCAGCTCGTGGAGAACCTCACCGCAGTGCCCGCGTTCCTCACCGTCGGCGATCCCCAGGACGAGGCCACCCTGGTCGGGCCGCTCATCAGTGCCGTTCAGCGCGACCGCGTCATGGACCACATCGCCAGCGGTGTCGCCGAGGGCGCACACCTCGCCGCCGGCGGGGACCGCCCCGACATCGGCCCCGGCTTCTACGTCAACCCAACCCTGTTCACGGGCTGCACGAACACCATGGCAATCAGCCGGGAGGAGATCTTCGGTCCGGTGGTCGTGGTGATCCCCTTCGATGACGAGGACGAGGCGGTCGCCATCGCCAACGACAGCGACTACGGCCTCTACGACTACCTCTATACGGCGAGCACACCCCGTGCGCTGCGCCTTGCGCCCCGCCTCCGGGCCGGCAACGTTGCCGTGAACACGCTCGGCCGCAACCCCGAGACGCCCTTCGGCGGGTTCAAGCAGAGCGGCATCGGGCGCGACGGCGGCAGCTACGGCCTCGCCGCCTACAGCGAGCTCCAATCGGTGATCTGGCCCAGCTGACCGCTGGCCCACGGCGAGAAGAGCACGTACAGATCGACGAGCGGTGCGCGCTGGTTCTCGATCGGTTCCAGCAACACAGCGCTACTTCGTGTCGTAGGTCTTGTAGTCGCTCCCCTTGCCGGCAAGGGCCGTACCGGTGGCTCCTGTCTTGGGGAACTGCACGTAGGAGTTCTTGGTCTCGGCCAGGAAGTGCACCTGTGGCACCTTCGCAAACACACTCCCCTGCCAGCTCTGGAACATCCAGGTCTCGGCCAGGTCCGTGCACGTGGCGTAGAACGACGGCATCTCGATCTTGCCCTCGAGGCAGTCCGAGCGGGTGGCTTCCACACCCAGGAATCTCGGAGGGTCGTTTCCAAACGGGTCCTCACGAGGGCGGTTTGGCATGATGCGAACAAGGTGCATCGTTGTGAATGAGAGGCCACGGAGATGAACGTGCTGACTGTTGAACCGTTGACCAAGGCGCTCGGCGCTGAAATCCGGGGCCTGGATCTGAACGATGTGACAGCCGATGCGGTGGCCCAGATCCGAGCGTTGCTCCTCGAGCACCTCGTCTTGTTCTTTCCTGGTCAGGACATCACCCTGGATGGCCACGTCGCCTTGGGCCGACAATTCGGTGATCTGGAGATCAACCCCAATTTGCCGGGTCCCGAAGGCGCCCCACCGGAGGTGGTGGAGTTGAGGGCCAGCTTCGGGGGCATCGCCGACGAATGGCACACCGACGTCACATTCCTCCCGCAGCCATCGGTGATGTCGATTCTTCACTACGTCACCGGGCCGGAACTGGGCGGCGACACGATGTGGTCCAATCAGTATCTGGCGTTCAGCGAGCTGAGCGCACCGATGCAAGACCTGCTGTGCGGGCTCACCGCGCTTCACGATGCGACCCCGCACGGCAAGCCGGAGATGACGGCGATCCACCCAGTCGTGCGCACCCATCCGGATTCTGGTCGCAAGGCGTTGTTCGTGAATGAGCACTTCACCCGCCGCATTGTGGAGTTGAGTCATCTGGAGAGCCGAATGGTCCTCGACCATCTCCGAGAGTGGTCGCACCAGGAACGGTTCACGGTGCGATACCGGTGGAGCCCGGGCACGATCGCCATGTGGGACAACCGGTGTACCCAGCACTACGTGCTGAATGACTTCGAGGGCGAGCGCGTCATCCGGCGGGTCACGGTGCTTGGCGATGTGCCTGCAGGCCCCCAAGCACGGTGGTCACCGTTCGTCGGCACCCGGGCTGGCGCCGCGTCCCTCCATGACCTTCCGCTCCAGCGTCACCTCGCCGCCGCGGGCGAGCACGATGGGGATCGAGGTTAGGAACGTGAACCCCGGGATCGGGGAACGTGACCGAGCGGTGATCAGGCAGCGCTGGATCCCGAACTGCGCGGTTTCGACGATGTCCAGGTCGAGCGCGGTCGCGAGATCGCAGATCCGGGCCAGGCTCGCCGAGCGGTACTCGGTGGACTCGCTCCTCGGCACCCATCACCACGTAACAGAGGACCACGCCCGGGCGAGCGGCGCGTTCTCGAGGTTCAGGCAAAGCCGCACCCGAAGGCGACCGGCGCGACCACGGGTGGGATCGTGCAGGTCTTGCTCACCGACCAGTTCTTCGGTGCGGTCACCGTTCCCGACTTGATCGTCGCAGCCTTGACGCCGACCGAGTTGGGGGTGAGTGCCCGGACCTGCGCCGAATAGGGCCGGCCGATTCCCGGGGCGAGCAAGCCCTGGGACGCTGATGCGGCAAGCACCTGGATGGACAGACCCATCTTCACCGCGCTGGGCGCAGGGCACATGGCGTATCCAGCCGGAAGGAAGGGAAACACGAGGTCGTAGTGGATCGCTGCCTGCGGATCGCCGGCCACGCCGGTCCCGACCTTCTGGAGGTAGGCCGCGACCTTGACGGCCGAGTTCGTGAACACGATTTGGGCAATGGACTGACCGGCGGCCGGCTGGCTTCCGAGGATGCCGGCGGTCAGGTACGAGCCGGGGTTCCGCCAGGTTCCCTGCTGCGTGTATCCCTCGGGGACACCACTGGCGCAGTTGTCCGCTCCACCGGCGAATGCCGGGTTGAGGTCAATGGCGGTCTGCATCTGGACCACCACCTCCCCGTCGAGCGGCGCAGTGGCCGACGGCTCACCGATGACGACGTTGCGGGCGACGGTACTCACGGTCATGGCGCCACCGGCGATCGTCGCGACGTTCCCCGCGTAGGACGCTACGTAGGCCGTGGCCGGGATCCCCGCACCGGCGACCTTGAGGCCGATGTCGCTGGATCGCCAAGCGGCCCCGGCCGAGGTGATCGTGGTGGCGGTGTTCGTGGCGTCAGCGACCGACCTGGTCGTGGATTGGGTCTGCGTATGTCCGATGGTTGCGACCGGGGGGTTGCAGGTGGGAAGCGGTGGCGCCGTTGTGCACCCGGCGGGATAGCCCGCGCCGGTGCTCGCCAGTGCGTTGAGCGACATGGTTGCGGTGGTGCCGCCCGTGGGCGTGGTCACAGCGGTGATCGTGGCGCCTTCGGCGACGGTAGAAGCGGTGATCGACTTCCCGACGTCGCTGCTCTTGAAGTTCGCCGTGGCGGACGTGACCGTTTTCGAGCCGGCCACCGTCACGATGTCCGCCACGGTCCGAGCATCGGTGTTCTCGATCTTGAGCACGGTGTTGAGCGGCACGGCGAGGTGGGCGACGTTCAACGTCAGGGAGGTGGCGGTGATCGCCTTGATGAAGGCACGGGCGGGGATCCCCGTACCGCTTACCGGCCGGTTCACGTCAGCTGCAGAAAGGTGGCCGGTGGCAGCAGCAATTGCCCCCGTGCCGGCGGCGGCAGCGGTGCTGACCTTCACCGTGCGGGCAGCGCCCTGGTGGTATTCGGCGTTCTGGTAGTCGTGGAACGTGAACGAGGTCGGGGCCTCGTTGGTGGCTGTGGAGCCACCGTTGGCGAAGAGGCACGAGAACCGCAGGGCGCTCTGCGAGGCCTGGATGGCGGGGAACTGTGCGAAGTCGCACGTTGGCACTGCTCCCGCGGGCTGGCTGACGCCCGCAACCAAAGAAAGTGACAAGGCTGCCGCAATCAAGATGCGGGCGATGATGCGTCCGTGCGACATGTCAGGTCCCCTGTCGATCGACTGACCCTCTATTGAGTTAGTGAACACTGTTTACTAGCAATCGCGTCCCATCGTCGGCCGGTTGTCCCGACACGGGGCAGGCTCAGCTCTTCCCGAGAGGACAGGATCTCCTCGCAGGGCTGGGTAGGGTCCGGCCGTGCTGACCCGCCGCTTCGTACCACTCATGGTCGCGGGGGCAGCGCTGCTGGGCTCCGTCGTTGGCTGTTCGAACGGCGGGACAGAACGTGGCGCAGAAACCACGTCACCTGCAGGGCTCGATGCCACCACCACGACGGGACAATCGATGTCGTCCCAGGCACCGACCCCGACGCCCTCGACCGGTTGCACGGTCGGGCAGCCCGCTTCGGGACGAACGGAGCAATCGGTGACCAGCGGGACCGACGAGCGGACCTACCTCCGCTACATCCCCGCCGGCCTCGACCGCGAAACGCCGGCGCCGCTCATCTTGGACCTGACGGCGTACTCCCCCGCCAGCATCGAAGAGGGCTTCAGTGGTTTCACCACGAAGGCCGCGGACGGCACCGTCACAGCTGATGAGGAGGGCATCGTTGTGATCACACCGGAGCCCACGAACGGCGCAGGCGCTCTGCTCACCTGGAACTACGTGGGGACCGAGGGATGGACGGACGACCAGACGTTCATGAGCGACCTGCTCGACCAGGTGGAAGCCAGTTCCTGCATCGACACGAGCCGGGTGTTCATCGCAGGCTTCGCGGTGGGCGGCGTGTTCGGATCGATCGTGGCCTGCACCGATGCGGATCGCTTCGCCGCCCTGGCCACGGTCTCTGGCCTCTACGACCCCGAGGACTGCGACCCGTCGAAGCCGCTACCGGTCATCTCGTTCCACGGCACCGGCGATCGCTTCGTGCCGTTCGACGGTGGCATCGGTTCCGGGCCCTCTGGCCTTGGACTCAGCCCGGAGACGATCGAAGGCTTGACGTTCATGGCATCTCGCGATGGAGCTCTCGCGTCCTCGGCAGGATGGGCGGCCCACAACGGCTGCGACCCAGAGCCGGTGCAATCACCTGCGGCAGACGGCGTCACCCTGCACGAGTGGGCGGGCTGTGACGACGGCGCAGCGGTGGATCTCTACGAGATCGAGGGCGGTGAGCACACCTGGCCGGGCAGCACCGGCATGGACGCCTACACCGATCTCCTGGGTCCGGTGTCCGACAAGGTGATGGCCACCGACCTGATCTGGGACTTCTTCGTCGCCCAAACCTCCTAACCACTCGCCGCCCACCAGAGCGCGGCACACCGGTTGCAGCGGAGGTCGTCACCTCGAGGCTCGCCGGGACCTCGACCTCCGATTCGCCGAGGTAGCCACGCCGCCTGAGCGCGACCTGAGTGGGGCCTGAGGCGCTGCCCTCATCGTCTGTTCTCGAAGCCGCTGCCCATCCGGGGCGGCGGCGAGAACCGGGAGCAGACCATGAACACGAGCACCACCGCCGAGACCACCACCCAGACCACCAGCCCCAAGAAGAGCCCCAGCAGCGTCGTCACGATCGTCGCCCTGCTGGCCCTGTCGTTCGGCATCATCGGCGTCGCCAGCGTCGGCATCGACCGGGCCCTCCCGGGAGGAGACGGCTCTAGCTCGGCCTCGTTCTGCGCCGACTACGGGAAGGCGTACCCGAGCATTGACGCCGCCGCCGACGCGATGAGCACCCCCACGGACGAGCAGGTCCATGCGGCGATCGACGCGGTCGACGGGCTCATCGACGGTGCTCCCGAGCAGATCGTCCCGTCCGCCGGTGGCCAGCAGGGCCCGGTCGCCATCACGGTCAAGGACGACCTGAAGGACCTCAAGGGCCAGCTGGAGGACGGTGGCGACACCAGCTGGACCTTCGCCCAGATCGACGCCGAGATCGGCCTCTTCGTCTGCTCCTGAGGGTGACCTCGATCGATCAGAGCGCAGCGGTGCCCGGTCCCCCAGGGACCGGGCACCGCCGTCGCGTCCGGACGGCGGGGCTCCGTTGCATGAGCGGCAGCCGGGCCCGCAGGTTGAAGCTGCGAGAGATGAAGCGCCGCCGTTCCTGCCCGCCGATCCAGCCCGGTCCGGCGGCCTTCGCCGGCTTCCGGTCGCAGCCGCGTTCGACGAGCTCGCACGAGCAGTCTGAAATCCAACTCGGTTGGATCCCGGCAGCGCCGCGCTCGGGCAGCATCCAACGCAACGGCGCCACCGTTGTCCACCCCTGGGCTACCCGGCCGGTGATCGACAGCACGACGGGTCGCCCAGCGGCCGAGCCACGCCCGGAGGTCTGTAGTTGACTGAACTGATGCGACGAAACCTTGTCTTCCTGGTGTCGATCCTCGTGGTGTCGCTCGTGGCCGGGATGGCGGGAGCGCCAGTGTCCGTTGGGGCCGAGGTCTATCCGCCCATCTCCAGTCCCCAGGTGGCAAACCTGTTCGAGTACCGGGCCGGGGCACCCACCGACCAGCTTTGGACCTATCCCGCCACGACGTCGCCTCAATCGGTTTCGGGCACGTACTCGCCGATCGTCGGATTGTTCGGGACCGACTTGGTGGAAGACATCCTCTGGTACACCCCCAGCACCGGTGGCGATTCCCTGTGGGACATGCACGCGGACGGAACCCATACCTCGACCCTCCTGACTGGCGTTCCGAACTCCGCAGTGCCGGTCGCAGGCCACTTCAAGGTCGAGGCGTCCTACGCCGACCATCGGGACGACGTGCTCTGGTACCGCGCCGGCAAGGAGATCGACTACCTGTGGGACTGGAACAACGACGGCAGCATCACCACATCCGCCAACTACATCGGCGGCACCTACACGCCGATCGTCGGGCGCTTCAACTACCACGAGCCAACCGAGGCCGATCCCACCGTGGACCTCACCGACGACATCGTCTGGGTGGTGCCGGGCGGGGTCTCGCACATGTGGAACTACAAGATCGGCGAGACGATCACGAAGACGGACATCACGCTCGGCTCGCCGGCGCAGCTCATCGTGTTCGCTGGCGACGGCAAGCGCGACCACGTCTTCACGTATCGGCCGGGTGCGGCCGATGACTTTGACATCGACCTGTACACCTACGCCGCCATGAGCCGCCCGGTCGGTGGGACCTTCACCCCGGTGGTCGGCCGGTTCCATGCTGGTTCCCTCGATCCCGGCGAGGACATCCTCTGGTACGCGCCGGGCAAGGCGGCCGACTACCTCTGGGACATGAACTGCAACTCGGTAGGCTGCGGGCCGCCAACGGTGTACCCCGAGACCATCAATGGCACGTATCGGCCGACAGTCGGGCCGTTCGACCCGTACCACGATGACCGTGACTCGATCGTCTGGTACAACGCATCGACCGGCGTGAGTCCGGTGTGGCGGGCAGGGTCCGACGGGGCCTTCAGCAGCGTCACCACCAACCTTCTACCAGGCGCTCAGCTCATCGCATATCGCCTCCCGGGTTCCGCCTGAACCTTGCATCTCTGGGTCCTGACCGAGCTTCGATCGGCGCTGTTGCGTCGTGGGAAACCGGTGCGCGGTGCTGGCGGGAGCGGCCGTGATCGGGACTCAGACCTTTGGCGCGAGTTCGTCGAACGCTGCGGCGACGGTGAGCCCTGGGATGGCGTCGACGCCGAGTTCGTAGTGGCTGCGCCGGAGGTTCTGCATGAAGGCGTGGCTCCGGATGATCGCGCTAGCCATTCGGTCCGTCTGGAGGCCGCGCATCGGTCGGAGCCTGGTCTTGAGTCGGCCGTGGTCGTTCTCGACGCAGTTGTTGGCGTACTGGGTGGTGTCGTGATGCGCGCCAGGGGTCAGTACGCGGATCGTCTTGGCCAGGACCGGCGACTTGTCGGTCGTCACTTCCACAGGCTCGCCGTGCGCGGTTATCGCCGAACTAAAGAACCTCGTCGCTGCGGCGGCGTCGCGCTTCTTTGACACGAACACGTCGATGACCTGCCCGTTCTGGTCCACGGCCCGGTACACGTCGCCCTGTTGCGTCGTGTGCAACCGGTGCGCGGTGGTGGCGGGAGCGCGGTGATCTGGCTTCAGACCGCTGGCGCGAGTTGGCCTAACGCTGCGGCGACGGTGAGCCCGGGGCGGGCGTCGAGACCGAGTTCGTAGTGTCCGCGTCGGAGATTCTGCATGAACGCGTGGCCTCGGATGATCACGCCCGCTGTGCGATCCGTCCGCAACCCGCGCATCGGTCGCAGCCTGGCCTTGAGTCGGCCGTGGTCGTTCTCGACACGGTTGTTGGCGTACTGGGTGGTGTCGTGGTGCGCGCCAGGGACCAGCTCGCGGATCGTCTTGGCCAACACCGGCGACTTGTCGGTGGTCACCTCGACGGGTTCGCCGTGGGCGGCGATGGCCGTTGTGAAGAACCGCGTGGCCGCGACGGTGTCGCGCTTCTTGGACACGTAAACGTCGAGAGGGTGTCAAGAATTTCGTGTGAGGTGGTCAGCTCAGGGTGTCGGGGATTCGGCCGGGGTAGGCGACGGCGAATGCGTTGAGTGCTTGTTTCCAGCCTTGGGTGTGGCTGCCGAG
>JBKJPY010000042.1:0-123711 GCA_046594195.1 Acidimicrobiales bacterium
CACAACAGCGAGGGAGCCCGCACGCTGGCTGCCGCCCGCAACGTGGTGATGCCCGGCAACCTCATGGATTACAGCGGCCACCTCGCCCGCTGGCGCGACGCCGGCGAGCTGCGCGGCACGATCGTGGAAAAGGCCAACCCGGCCAATCCTTCGGCGGAGGCGAGCCCAGCGCCCTCGATGCAGGCGGGCCGGTACAGTCCGCCGACATGACGCACCCTCGCCGCTTCCGCTTCGGAGTCCAGACCTCGACCGCAACGTCTGGAGATGAGTGGGCGGCACTCGCCCGCCAAGCAGAGGACCTCGGCTACGCCACGATGTTCCTGCCCGACCACTTCGGCGACCAGCTTGCGCCGGTACCGGCCCTGGCCGCAGCCGCAGCCGCAACCACCGACCTCCGCGTCGGCGCCCTCGTCTTCGACAACGACTACAAGCACCCCGTGGTGCTGGCGAAGGAGATGGCGACCATCGACGTGCTGTCGGGAGGCCGCGTGGAGCTCGGGCTGGGCGCCGGTTGGATGGCCAGCGACTACGAGCAGTCGGGCATCGCGTACGACAAGCCGTCCGTGCGCGTCGATCGCTTCGAGGAAGGCCTCGCAGTCATCAAGGGGCTGCTTGGTCCAGATCCGGTCACGTTCGAGGGCACCCACTACCAGGTCACTGCGATGGACGGTCTGCCCAAACCGGTGCAGCAACCCGGGGTCCCGATCTTGATTGGCGGGGGCCTCAAGCGGATGCTGACCTTGGCCGGTCGCCACGCCGACATCGTCGGCATCAACCCGACCATCCCCAACGGCGCCGTCGACGCCGATGCGGCCCGCTCGGGCCTGGCCGCGGTCACCGACCAGAAGCTGGAGTGGGTGAAGGCCGGGGCCGGCGACCGCTACGACGACCTGGAGATCAACCTCCTCAACTTCGCGTGCATCGTCACCGACGACCGCGAGCAGGTCGCCCAGGACTTCGCCCCGCTGTTCGGGATCTCCCCCGAAGACCTCCTCGAGTTCCCGCACGCCCTGGTGGGCAACGTCGATCAGATCTGCGAGTCGATCCAGGCCAACCGCGAGCGGTTCGACGCCTCCTACATCGTGGTCCAGCGCGACGCCATGGAGGCCATGGCTCCGGTGGTCGCCCGCCTGACCGGCAGCTGAAGGAAGCCACGGCGGTCGGCCGTCAGCTCGGTGGCGCCAGCCCCAGATACACGGTGTTGGTGGAGTCCCCGCCGTCGTACGGGTTCGGGAACGGGACCACGTGGGAGGCAACCGACGCGAACACCGCCTCCATCACCTCGAGGAAACCGGCCGCTGGCGGCTCGTCCGACCACAGCCCGAACACCCCGTTCGCGTGCAGGAGCGAGACGAGCCGGCCCAAGCCGGCCGGCTCGTAGAACGGCGCGTGACCGGGGTGGAGCAGCCACGAAGGCGAGTGGTCGATGTCGACCAGGACGGCATCGCAGGTCAACGGGACCTCAGGACCGAAGCCCTCGTCCGATGCGACCATGGCGAAGAAGTCGCCCTGGACGAGGTTGCAGCGGGGATCCGACATCAGCGATGCGGAGACCGGGAGCAGCTCGCGTCGGTGCCACTCGATCACCTGCGGCAGGGCCTCGATCACGTGCAGCGAGCGGACCCGTTCGTCGGCCAGCACGGCCTGGGCGGTGTAGCCGAGCCCGAGACCGCCCACCACGACATCAAGCCCGTCCCCCTCCACTTCAGCCAGGCCGAGGTCGGCGAGGGCGATCTCGGCCACGGTGAAGAGGGTCGACATCAAGAACTCGTCGTCCAACTTGGCCTCGTACACGTCGACCTCGAGCGTGAGCTCGCGCCGGCGGCGGAGGCTGATCTCCCCCATCGGTGTGGCTTGGTGGTCGAGCTCCTCGAAGAGGGGGCCCATGGCGATGCCTCTCGGGCAGGGACGGAAGCCGGACCCTATCGGTCGTCCGCAACGCGCTCGTCGGAGGAGGCCGGGCGCGGTGGCCGTGGGAGGTGGCTGTGCGAGGTGCCCGGGTGAAGGGGCCGGCGCACCGCTACGCTGACAGAGCAGTCAGTTTCGGGTGTGCAAGGGTCGGTCAGCCGACCGCACGGGAGGGGGCAGACATGGGCATGTACGCAGCGGCGGTCATCGTGCTCCTCGTGCTGGCCCTGTTGATTCCGAAACGCAAGAAGCGGAGAGCCTTCCGTCGAGACCGCAACCTCGCCACCCGGAACATGCCCATCGCCAACGAGCTCTTGGCCGATGAGCCGGAGCGCAAGCGGAAGTAGGTCGCGCCCGACGGGCTCCGGGCACCGCGCACAGCCGGTTGGATCTTCGGGAGCCGTCCCTATCCTTGGACGCTCGCCGACCCAGGAGTTGCCGCCATGCCCGACGTAGCCGAGACCTTCACCATCGGCGGAGACCTCACGGTCCACCGACTCGGCTACGGCGCGATGCAGCTGCCCGGCAAGGGCGTCTGGGGTCCGAGCGAGGACCACGAGGGGGCGGTGGCCGTGCTGCGTCGCGCCGTGGAGCTCGGCGTCGACTTCATCGACACCGCCAACTCCTACGGCCCGTACGTGGCCGACGAGCTGATCGCGGAGGCGCTCGCTCCGTACGGAGGCCTCACGGTCGCAACCAAGGCCGGCCTGCTCCGGACCGGCCCCGGCGAGTGGCACCCGCTCGGACGTCCGGAGTACCTGCGCCAAGAGGCCGAGCTCACCCGCTGGCGCCTCGGCGTGGACCGCCTCGACCTGTTCCAGCTCCACCGCATCGACCCGAGCGTGCCGCGCGAGGAGCAGTTCGGCGTGCTGAAGGAACTGCAGGACGAGGCCGTCATCCGCCACATCGGGCTGTCCGAGATCTCGGTTGAGGAGCTCGATGCCGCACGGGAGCAGATCGAGGTGGCGACCGTCCAGAACCGCTACAACCTGATCGACCGAGGGTCCGAAGCCGTGCTCGACCGATGTGACGAGCTGGGCATCGGGTTCATCCCCTGGTTCCCGGTCGCCACCGGCGAGCTGACCCAGCCGGGCGGTCCCGTCGCCGCCATCGAGGACGAGACCGGCGCCAGCCCGGCCCAGATCGCCCTGGCCTGGCTGCTGCACCGCAGCCCGGTCATCCTCCCGATCCCCGGGACGAAGTCGATCGCCCACCTCGAGGACAACCTCGGAGCCCGTGATCTCACCCTCACAGACGATCAGATCGCCACGCTCGACGCCGTCGCCTGACCCGCCCGAATTCGACGTCTCGACGAAGCAGCGATCAGGGAATGCGGGAGTTCGCCCCCCGCCAGAAGTGCCCCCGTGTCGTGCGTCAGACCCGGCACTGATCAGCTCGCCCGGCGATCGGCACCGTCGAGCACCCGGTCCTGCAACGTGTCCGCAGCAGCGAGCTCTGCAGCCGTGAGCTCCTCGTCAGGGGTCCAGCCTTGGTAGCGGTAGGGGTTCGTCCTTCGTAGATCGCGAGAAGCCGGTCATCGACTCGAACGAGGTGCAGCCCCAAGCCATCCGGCGAGAGCCTGCGCGTAGGCCGCAGCGGCAGCGGCCGGGTCGGGAGCAACGCTCAGGTAGAGGTAGGGCTCGATGAGCTCGAGCTCCATGAGCCGACGGGTCCCGTCGTGGTCGAGGACCGAATCGACTCGAGCCTGCACGAGGGTCGGGCCGCCAGGGACCGCAGCGAGCACCGCGTTGGTGAAGGCCGCGAGCTCGTCGGTCACTTGTGTCGGTTGAACCCGCTGCTCTGCGGCCAGCCGCTCATCGGTCGCCGGCGCTGCGCCGATGGCGAGCACGCCACCCTTGGCCACGGCGTGGCTGATCTCGCCGCCGAACACGAGCACGTTGCTCTCGCCCTCCAGATCGACCGCCGGCAGGTACGGCTGAACCATCACCTCGCGGCTGAGCGCGTGGATGGCGTCCACCAACGCTTGGGCCGCTTCCCGGTCATCCAGGCCGAACCGACCGCTGAGCCGGGCGCCGGCCGACACGGTTGGCTTCACCACCAGTTCGGGCCACTCGTCCAGATCAGCGAAGTCCGCGAGACGTGCACCCGTTCCGGTGCCGATGTACGTCGTGGGGATGATCGGGACACCGGCGTCGGACAGATCGGCCAGGTAGCCCTTCTCGCTGTTCCATCCGATGGCGGCGGCCGTGTTGGCGAGCGGCGTGAGGGCCTCGACCCGATTGGCCCAGTCGACGAAGGCTTCGACCGCGTCGGTGTATCTCCACGTTGCCTTCACCACCACGCCATCGAACCCGGCCCAATCCACCGATTGGTCGTCCCACACGGCAGCCTCGGCGGCGATCCCAACCGAGCCAAGAGCGGGCAAGAGGAGGCCTGCTTCGCCGCCAAGATCCTCGTACCCTGCGTCCACGGCAAGAGCGAGGCGAGGCACGTTCGGACCATACCTGCAGCAACAGTGGGCCCATGTCCGAATCGTCAACATGTTGACGACGACTCAGCAAGCCGGCGATCTGGGATCCCCAGCCTTCTCGGAGGGTCCTGCGGTCGTAGACGAGGCGGGTGAGTTGCGTCTCGACCGCGTCGAGGTCGCCATCAGCGGTCCAGCCTTCACGCTCGGAGAAGCGCCGGGCTCGGAGGTGGTCCGCTGCGTCCGATGTGGTGTCAGAGTGATACCATTCGGTCATGGCCATGACACTGCGGCTCGACGAGCAAGACCAAGCGGCGCTCAAGGCGCGGGCTGCTGCAGAGGGGATCTCGATGCAAGACGCCGCCCGTCGAGCGATTCGTGACTATGTCGCTCGGAGCGAGCACCGTGCGAAGGTGTCGACGGCGATGGACCTGATCCTCGATGTCCATGCTGAGGCCATCGAGCGCCTCGGCAGGTGAGCGATCCGGTTGAGTTCCTTGATCTCGACGACGTCATCGGACTCGCACGGCGAGTGCTCGGCGACCCGCCACCAATTCGTGACGTCGGACTCCTCGGGTCGGCGGTCGCTCGGCCGCAGACCACTGTCGGGTTCGAGGACGCTTACCCGACGATCTGGTTGAAGGCCGCTGCGCTGCTCCAATCGATCGTCGACAACCATGCACTGATCGACGGCAACAAGCGCCTGGGCTGGGTCGCCGCGGCCGTCTTCTTGGAGATCAACGATGCCACCGTCGCCAGCGCATCCAATACCGACGTCTACGACCTCGTGATGGCGATCGCATCGTCCGCTTCGAGCCTGGAGGCGATCGCCGACCAGCTCGAGCGATTCCACATCCGATAGGCCCGACAGCAGCGACCACCAGCCGGTGCTAGGAGGCACTCCTCACGGCCGCGCCCGCCATGCGGGACCGCCGCGTCATGAGCCCGGTTCGGAGAAGATCGGTGCGTAGTGTCGGGAAGGTGTCAGAGCACGAATACGTTGCTTCGGCGCAGGCGGTCTACGACGCATCGGCCGACCGGTTCGTGGAGTTCGCTGGAACCGACCTCAGCTCCGTGACCGAAGGCGCCCTCGATCGGTCCATGCTCGAGGCGTTCGTGCAGATGGTTGGCCCACGTAGCGGGATTCAGGTGGCGGACGTCGGATGCGGACCAGGTCGAGTAGCCGCGTTCCTAGCAACTCGCGAGCTCGGTGTCGTTGGGGTGGACGTGTCGCCCGCAATGCTCGGCCACGCCCGGCGAGCACACCCTGGGATCGCCTTCGCGCAAGGTCGACTCGACCAACTGCCGTTTCCGGACGGATCCCTTGCCGGCGCTGTCTGCTGGTACTCGATCATCCACGCACCCCCGGTACGACTGGACGAGATCTTCACGGAACTACTCCGCACGCTCCGTCCCGGTGGTCTCCTCCTCCTCGCATTCCAAGCAGGCCAAGGCGAGGCGCTGCACCAGCCCGACGCACACGGAACGGGACAACCGCTCACGACCTTCCGACACGCGCTGGACGACGTGACCCGTCGCCTAGAAGCCGCAGCATTCACCGTCCAAGCCACCGCCCAGCGCCAACCCGAACTCGCGCACGAGTCGACGACACAAGCCTTCGTCATCGCCGCCGAGACCTCGTCCGGTGAGGTCGTCACCGAACCACTGCGCTGAAAACAGCGGTCGACCACGCCCTTGACCCGGCGTTAGGGGGCACTGCTGCACACGAAGTCTCGCATCGTCGATGCGCAAGGCGGACAAAGAGCGACCCACCTCGCACGGGAAGCACACGCGAACGGGCGCAGCCACAGACCCCTGCGGGAGGGGCGATCAGCGGGCGAGGCTCAACGCGCCTGTCAGATGAGATCGACGTGCTGGGCGACTCGGCACGGTGCTTTGACTGCGGTATGCACTGCGCACCGCCTCCTCGAGTCCTTCTGCGAGCTTCCGCGCGGAAGCGGGTCGCATGGGCGGGTCGACGGCGAGGGCGGGCCGCAGGGCGTCGACGAACGCCATCCGAGCGATGCGTGCTGGGGAGGCCGCGCCGACGTTGATGACCGGGACCACCGATACCGGCTGCGTGGGCAGCTCGGTTGATGGAACCGGGCGACATCCCAGGGCTGCTTCATGCAGGGCTACGGCGGCTGCGTAGAGGTCGCTGGCGACCGATGCCGGTCGGCCAGCACGACGCTCGGGCGCCAAGTACCCCGGCGTGCCTGTGACGGAACGCTCGAGCTCGCCGATTCCGTAAACGGGCGCAATCGGCGCAGCGGCGCCGAAGTCGGCCAACTTCCACCGGCCTACGGTTGTGCGCAAGATGTTGGACGGCTTCACGTCGCGGTGGGCGAGGCCCACATGGTGTACCGCCTCGAGGGCCACCAGCAGGTCGACCCCCAGGCGGCGGAGCTCAGCGAGCGGGAGCGGGCCATCACGCAGACGGCTTCGCACCGTCTGGCCATCAGTGATCTCCATAACCAAGTATTCGACTGACTTGGTACGACCGCAGTCGAACACCGTGACGACGTTGCGGTGCCGGGCCTTCGACGCGGCACGAGCTTCTTCGAGCAGCGAGGTCTGACCAGCCGATCGCCCGTTGCGTACGGAGATCTTGACCGCTACGTCTCGGTCCAGCCAGCCGTCTCGTGCCGACCAAACTTCACTCGTCCCACCCGATCCCAGCCGCCGCCGCAACGTATACCGCCCGGCGACAACGGTGCCCTCGGAGGCGGAGCGGTCAAGAGCGTCGGGCATGTGCCTCGCCTACCCCAGGACGAAGCCCGCAGTCGTCTCGACGCGCATCGTGATCAGATTGCAACAAACGACGAGAGGCGATACCTCAGTGTGGCCGTCCTGTCGCCTCCCCCGACCGCTCATAGAGGTCGTGAAGCAGCCGTCGTGGATGAGCGAATCCTCTCTGGGTCAAGAGGGTCGTTCGAGGGCGCCCGTCAGGGGCTACCGATCGGTGAAAGCCGGGCAGTTTCGACCGGCACGCCCACCTTGCGAGGACTCAGGATTCTCCGGTGAATCTGTAGACATTTGTCTACCGCAAACCGTCTGAAACCGATTGCGCCAACTCCAGGCGTCAGCCTGGGCGGAGATGGCGGACGAGGTCGGGTACGGCGATCGTGGCGATCTGCCAGACCTGGTCGAGGTCGATGCGGTGATAGTGGTGGGCAAGCAGGATCCGCAGCGCGGCCACATCTCGCCAGGCCACGTCGGTGTGGGCAGCCTTGAAGTCGTCGGACAACGAGTTGGTTGCCTCGCCGATGATCTCGAGGAGCCGCTCGCCCGCCCGAACGTGCAGCACGCTGGACAGGAACTCATCCCGGCCGACCTCGACGACCATCGCCAGCTCGCCGGCGGCTTCGAGGATGTCGGCGAGGCGCTCGTCGTCACTCCGGCTCAAAGCAGGACAGCCTCACGGCGGATGTGATCGTCCCGGTCCTTCAGCCCACCAGCGGACACCACATCAACCGGCACCCCGAGCAGCGCTTCGAGCTCTTCGCTGATGTGCAACAGGTCGAACAGCGAACTGCCGGGCTCGAACTCCACAAGGAAGTCGATGTCGCTCGTGGGGGTCTCCTCACCCCGGGCGACAGAACCGAATACCGACACCGAGCGCCCATGGTGACGGCGGGCGATCGCACAGATCTCACCCCGCTTCGCCTCGACGAGATCCCTGCGCTCACCCATGCCCGAAAGGCTACCGCCGGACAATCCGTCACTCGGCGTAATGCCTCAAGCGGTGTTCAGGGGCACGGGTCCCCCGAGGCCATGCGACGGTCGGCTATCCCACGGTCGTGAGCGAGCGACGGGCGGCCAGTGTTGCGAGGCAGGCCTGCGCGACTTCGCGGCCCTTGTCGATCATGTGCGACGAGAAGAACTGCTGGTGGGCGTCGTGGTCCTGGAACTGGTGGGGGGTGAGCACACAGGACAGGACGGGGATGCCCGTGTCGAGCTGCACGCGCATGAGACCCCCGATCACTGCTTCGGCGACGAACTCGTGCCGGTAGATGCCTCCGTCGACGACGAGTCCCGCTGCGACGATTGCGTCGAACTGGCCGGTGTCGGCCAGCAGACGTGCGTGAAGGGGCAGCTCGAACGCCCCTGGGACAGTGAAGCAGCCGACCTCAGCGACGCCTGCGTGGGCTACCTCCAAGAACCCTTGGTGTGCGCCTTGCACGATCGCCTCGTGCCAGTTCGACTTCACGAAGGCCAGTCGGGCCTTGCCAGGGTTCTGGATGTCACTCGTCATCCCAGCAAGCTAGAACTTCAACCAATGTTGAAGTCAAGCCCCGGGCTACAGGACGACCTCACGATCGGGGACGCCGCGCACCGACTCGGGATCGCCACCTCGGCGCTGCGCTTCTACGAGGACCGAGGTCTGATCGTGTCAT
The DNA here is from genome assembly GCA_046594195.1 of Acidimicrobiales bacterium. Taxonomy (GTDB): domain Bacteria; phylum Actinomycetota; class Acidimicrobiia; order Acidimicrobiales; family Iamiaceae; genus Aquihabitans. The sequence continues at coordinate 8,734 of JBKJPY010000042.1, forward strand.
CACGGACCCCGGGCGGGCAGCGGCGCTACGCACGTGACGTGCTCCGCCGGGTCTCGTTCATACGAGCCGCCCAGGATGTGGGTCTGCCGCTGCGAGAGATCGCCGAGGGCCTCGCGGGACTGCCGCTGGACCGGGCACCCACGAAGGAAGAGTGGGAGGCCTTCGCCGAGGCATGGCGACCGCGGCTCGATGCGCAGATCCGCACACTTGTAGGGATACGAGACCGCCTGGCCTCGTGCATCGGATGTGGGTGCCAGACGCTCGATAGTTGCCAGATCTTCAACCCAGGCGACATCGCAGCGAACGAGGGGCCAGGCGCCCGCTTTCTCAGTTGACTCGCACGTTGACGCCTGCGGGTCGTCGTCCTCCTCGCAGACGAAGTCGCCGAGTCGCCGACCTGACCGGACCCAGAGAGCCAGCGCCATGTCCGCAAAGAGCCGGCCCGGGGCACCCCAAGCTGATCAGGGGCCGCTGTATCTATACACATTCGTCTCGCGGGGTTCGAAGCCGAGGCGGCGGTAGAGGCGGTTGGCGGCTTCTCGGCTGGGTCGCGAGGTGAGGTCGACGGAGCGGGCGCCGTGCTCGGCGGCGACGTCGATGGCGAAGCGGTTGAGCGCCTCGCCGACGCCCTGGCCGCGAGCGTCGCCGTCGACGACCACGTCTTCGATCCACGCACGGAGCCCGGTGGGGATCCGGAACAGCACGAGCGTGAGCGACCCGACGATCGTGCCCTCGTCGCCTCGTGCGATCAGCAGGTGGGTGGCCGGCGACGACACGATCTCGGTGAGCTGCGCGCGATCGGGTGCGGGCGACGACGACGACAGCTGGGGGGTCAGGCGGACGAACGCGTCGACCAGCTCGTCGGTGACCTCATCGGCGATGGAAACGGTGACAGGCATCGGCGACGACCCTAGAGCCGACCCCGGAGGCGAACAGTCGCTCGCGTCCTGAGACAGCAAATCGTCAGCGGATGGTCACCGGCTGTGAACGCACCGGACGATCGGATGCAACAACCGTTTCGTACCGTTCGTCCCATGACCTGGCTCCCCTCCCTCCTGCGTGGCCTCGGCACCGCCGGGGCCACGGCCAACGCTCGAGCCGAACTCGAGACCGCCCACGTTCGCACCCTGCAGGCCGCCATCGTGGCCCAACGGGTCAACCGCTCCGGCGCAATCGGTGATCCCCTGTCGCCGGCCGCCGAGGCACGGGTCGCCTAGCGACCCACTGGTCGAGCGCCGGGTCCCGGATGTCCCCCCTGGGCCCGGCGCTGACCAGCAGCCGAACCCGTGGCCCCTGGCTCACGGCGGACGAAGGTCGGTAGCCTGGCGTCGTGAGCTCCCTGCGCTGGCACCACCGCCCCAAGCTCCGCCAGCCCGTGCTGGTGGCCGCCTTCGAGGGGTGGAACGACGCTGGCGATGCTGCGTCGGGGGCGGCACGATGGTTGGCGGACCGCTACGGCGCCGAGATGGTCGCCACCATCGACGCCGAGGACTACTTCGACTTCACCACCACCCGGCCCATCGTGGAGGTAAGCGACGACGGCGTCCGCCAGATCACCTGGCCTGATACCGAGCTGTGGTCGGCCGCGACCGATGCACCGGCCGACCTCATCTTGATGGTCGGCCACGAGCCGCACCTGCGCTGGCGCACCTACTGCAAGGCGGTGACCGAGGCGGCCGACGCGCTGGACGTCTCGATGGTGCTGACGCTCGGCGCGCTGCTCTCCGACGTCCCCCACAGCCGACCGACCGCCGTGTCCGGCACGGCGGATGACCCCGACCTCATCGAACAACTGGACCTCACCCCGTCGAGCTACGAGGGGCCCACCGGCATCGTCGGCGTCCTCCACGCTGCCTGCCAGGAGCGCGGCATCCCGTCAGCCTCGCTGTGGGCCGCGGTTCCCACCTACGTGTCCGGCGCCCCGTCACCGAAGGCCACCCTCGCCCTCGTCGAACGGGCGTCGAACCTGCTCGGACTGCGCCAGCCGGTGACCGACCTCCAGATCGCCAGCGCCGCCTACGAGCGCCAGATCGACGAGCTGGTGGAGGCCGACGAGGACACGGCGGCGTACGTCGCCGGCCTCGAGGAAGCCGCCGACGACGAGGATCGAGACGCCGGGCGCGAGTTCGGTGGAGGCGGCGGCTCGGGAGAGACCCACCCGGAGGGCCACCCCGCCGCCCACCACGAAGACCTCCCCCCGCTCGAAGAAGCCGACCCCGACGCCCTCGTCGACGAAGTCGAGCGCTTCCTGCGCGGGGATTAGGTCTCGTCACTCGCTCGCTTCACTCACTCCGGCCCTCGAACTGGAGGAACTCTTGACGAGTGACGAGGACTACTCCCTCCAGGGAGTGTCCCTCGGCTCGTCGAAGACGACGGGGCGATGCTCGCCGGTGATGGCAGCGAAGGCCATGTCGCCCCACTGGGCGAAGCCGGCCAGCGGTTCCGGGAGCGCATCGCGGGCGAACCAACCGACGTCGCTCGTCTCGAGCGGGTGGGCCTCGAGCTCGCCACCGATGGCCGTGCAGTGGAACACCAGCGAGTACAGCGGGATGCGGGTGAAGCCGAGGCGCATGCCGTCGAGCACCGCGAGCAGCCCGTTCACCCGGCAGTGGATGCCGGTCTCCTCGGCCACCTCCTTCAACGCCACCTCGGCGGGCGAGTACCCGATGTCGGCCCAGCCCGTGGGGTACAGCCACACGCCCGAATCCGACCGCTGGACGAGGAGGATCTCCCCCGCCTCGTTGCCGACGACGGCGCCGATGGCAACCTTCGGCGTGACGTAGCCGGGCACACCCTTGCCGACGCCCTTGAGCCACTCGTCGACCTGCGCCTCCTGGTCGATGCCCAACGACGTGTGGTGGCGGATGTCCGCGGCGACGGCCAGCACCTCTTCGAACCGCTCCTGCTCGTACAGGCTCTCGGTGAACCCAAGCCCGGTACGGGCGATCCCCGCCAACGCCTCCGACCACCGCAGCAGATCGGTCTCGGTGAGCGGGTCTCGAGGCGCATCATCAGCCATGGGCCGGACCCTACCGGCACCCCCAGACCTGCCGTTCCGCGCCAGCGAGAGGCTGGGTTCCGAGCGCAGCGAGCCCGGGGGAGTTTGAGGGGGCGGAGCCTGCGGAGCCCCTTCAAGCCAGCGAGGTGCGACGCAGTCGTGCCGAGGTGCGAAGACGCCGGGCGTCAGCCCGTCGATCGAACGCTCGACGAACGGAGCGAAGCGAGTGAGGAGAAGGGGCGACGCGGAGCGAGCCCCTAGGTCACGGCGTGGAGCAGGGAGCGTTCGAGCTCGGTTCGGAGACCGGGGTCGGTGAGGAGGGAGCCATCGGTGTGGGTGACGTAGAAGGCGTCGACGATCAGGTCGCCCATGGTCTGGATCTTGGCGGTGCGGACGTCGAGGTCGAACTCGGCGAAGGCACGGGACACCTTGTAGAGGACGCCGATGCGGTCGCGGGCGTGGACCTCGACGACCGTGGCCGTCGTTGATGCCGCGTCATCGAAGCGCACGGCGGGCGGCGGGAGGTCCGGCCTCGACGCCTTCGGCGCGTAGGCCCGGACTCGCGCTGCGAGACGGGCCTCGATGGCCATGCGTCCCTCGAGCGCGGCGTGGAGCGAATCGGTGATGCGGTCCCAGGGGATCAGCGAGCCGAACCGGGACGTGACCTGGAAGATCTCCAGCGCCATGCCGTCGACCGAGGTGGCGTCGGCGGCGCGGACCTCGAGCCCTTCGATGGCCAAGACGCCCGACACCCGGGCGAACAGGCCGGGACGGTCGGCGGTGATGACCGTGACCGTCAGCCCGCTTGCTTCGACCACGGTCGAGCCCTGCGCCATGAGCCGAGCCTGCTGGGCGTTGGGGAACTCGATGGTCGACAGCGACGCCTGCGCGCCGCCTTCGAAGTGGTGGTCCACGCGCCGGACCAGTTCCCGGACCAGCTCGGCCTTCCAGGCGCCCCAGGCCGCCGGACCGGTGGCGAGCGAGTCGGCCTCGGTCAGCGCCGCGAGCAGGTGGAGCCGGACCGGGTCCCCCACGGCATCGGCGATCATGGTGACGGTGGTCTCGTCGGAGATGTCGCGACGGGTGGCGATGTCGGGCAACAGGAGGTGGTGGCGGCACATATCGACCAGCACGGCGGTGTCGTCGGCGTCGAAACCCATGCGTGGACCGATCTGCGCGATCAGCTCCATGCCCACCTCGGTGTGGTCGCCGGGACGGCCCTTGGCGATGTCGTGCAGGAGGGCCCCGACGACGAGCAGGTCCGGCCGCTCGACTCGGTCGACGAGCTGGGAGGCGTTGGCCGCGGCCTCCAGGAGGTGCCGGTCGACGGTGAAGCGGTGGTAGGCGTTGCGCTGCGGACGGTTCCGCACGCCCGCCCATTCGGGCAGGTACCGCTCCCACAGGCCGGTGTGGTCCAGCGCTTCGATCACCCCGATCGCGTCGTGGCCGCACAGCAGCAGATCCACGAAGCGGGCTCGCAGGGACTCGGGCCAGGGCTCGACCGGCAGCGGCGAGCGCTCGACGAGGCGCGCCAGCGTGGCCCGGCTGATCCGAGCGTCCTTCGTGGCGGCGACGACGGCGACCTCGAGCACCAGCTCAGGTCGATTGGCCGGGTCGACGCTGCCCTCGAGGGTGAGCTGGCTGTCGCGCACGACCATGCCCGGTGCCCGCTCTCGACTGCGCCAGCCGAGCAGGCTGATCGATGTCGACAGGCTGGTGCCGACGCGGTCCCAGGTCTCATCGGCGATCCATGCCACGGTGCGGGCGGCGTGGGCGATGCCAGCCATCAGCTCGTCGGCGGACAACCCCAGCGCTTCGCCCACGGCGTCTTGGTCTTGGAGGGTCAGCCGGTCACCGGCGCGGCCGGTGGCGCGGTGGAGTTCGACCCGAGCGCCGAAGAGGACCCGCTCGGCCTCCGCCAGCGCCTCCGCATCGCCATCTTCGAGCACCGGACGGGCGGCTTGCGCCCAGCGCAGCGCGTGGATGTCGCGCAGCCCGCCGCGGCCCTCCTTGAGGTCCGGCTCGAGCAGGAACGCCACCTCGCCCTGCTGGGTCTGACGGGCGGCCACGGAGTCGCGCAACATCGCGAGGAACCGCTTGGAGCGCTTGGTCCACTGGGCCGCAGCAGCGGCGCTCAGCTCCGCGGTCAACGCCTCGTCGCCGGCGAGGTGGCGGATGGTGAGCAGCGAGGTGGCGGTGTCGAGGTCCTCGGCCGAGAGGTCCAGCGCTTCCTTGCTGGTGCGCACGGAGTGGCCGAGCTTCAGTCCCTCGTCCCAGATGGGGTACCAGATCTTCTCGGCGACCTCGCCGGGTGGGTTCTTGCCCCGGTAGAGCAGGAGCAGGTCGAGGTCCGAGCCGGGGGCGAGGTCCCCGCGGCCGTAGCCGCCGACGGGCACCAGAGCGAGATCGTCTCGCTCTGGTGGCCCTTCGGTGGCGGCGGTGAAGCGATCGACCAGCCAGGGGTCGACCGTCGCCCGCCAAGCGTCGGCGAACGCACAGCCTCGCAAGGAGCCATCGGCCAGCAACCGGTCTCGGTCCGCGGCCAGCGTCATGTGCGTTCCTTCTCGGGTCTAGACGGCGTCGGAGCCCTGCTCACCGGTGCGGATGCGGATGACCGCTTCCACGTCGGTGATCCAGATCTTCCCGTCCCCGATCTTGCCCGTTTTCGCGCTGGCCACGATCGCATCGACGATGGACGGCACCTCGGCGTCCTCGACGATGACCTCGAACTTGACCTTCGGCACGAAGTCGACGGTGTACTCCGCCCCTCGGTAGACCTCGGTGTGCCCGGCCTGACGACCGAACCCCTGGACCTCCGAGACGGTCATGCCGGCCACGCCGGCGCCCTTGAGCGCGTCTTTGACCTCGTCGACCCGGAACGGCTTCACCACTGCGGTGATCTTCTTCATGGTTGATCCCTTTCGCGTTCTCGACGAACGTCTTAGAGGTTGTTGTACGCCGTCTCGGCGTGGAGGGCCTGATCGAGGCCGATGTCCTCGGTCTCCTCATCGACCCGCAGGCCAATGGTCTTCTGGATCGCCTGGGCGATGAGGTAGGTCACCACGAAGGCGAAGGCGAAGACCGCCAGCACCGCCACGACCTGGTCGACGAGGAGACCGCCACCGCCTCCCAGGAAGAGGCCATCCGGGATGATCTCGTTGACCGCCGAGTCGGCGAACAGGCCGAGGGCGATCGAGCCGAAGATGCCGCCCACCAGGTGCACGGCGATCACGTCGAGGGCATCGTCGAGCTTCGCCGCTTCCTTGATGAACAGGGCGAGGTAGCAGATGATGCCAGCGGCGAAGCCGATGATCAGCGAGGGCCCGGTGCCCACGAAGCCGGCGCACGGGGTGATGGCGACCATGCCGGCGACCGCACCGGAGGCGGCGCCGAGGGTGGTCACGTGCTTGCCCTTGAGCTTCTCGACCAGCAGCCAACCGAGCATGGCTGCAGCAGGAGCGACGATCGTGTTGAGCAGGGCCTGAGCGGCGATGGCGTTGGCGGCGAGCGCCGAGCCGGCGTTGAAGCCGATCCAGCCGAACCACAGGATGCCGGTGCCCAGGAGGGTCCACGGCAGCGCGTGCGGTGGCATGTGATCCTTCCCGTGGCCCTTGCGTGCCCCGATCACCAAGATGACCGCCAAGGCGGCGGCGCCAGCGTTGATGTGCACGACAAGGCCGCCGGCGAAGTCGAACGCCCCCATCTTGGCGATCCAGCCGCCGCCGAACGCCCAGTGGGCGACGGGGCTGTAGACCACCAGGAGCCACACACCGATGAGCACGGCGTAGCCAGCGAACTTGAGCCGGTCTGCGGTGGCGCCCGTGATCAACGCCGGGGTGATGATCGCGAAGGTCATCTGGAAGGCCAAGAACAGCGGGTCAGGGATCCCCCCGGTGAACGCAGCGAACTGCTTGCTGTTGACCGTGATGTCCTGGAAGCCAGCGAAGTCGAATCCGCCGAACCAGCCGCCGTCACCGAGGTTGCCGAATGCGATGGAGGCTCCGAGGAGCACCCACAGCACGGCGAGGAGGCCCATGGCGAAGTAGTTCTGCATGAGCATGGCCAGGAAGTTCTTCGAGCGGACCATGCCGCCGTAGAAGAACGCCAGGCCCGGGGTCATGAACAGCACCAAAGCGGTGGAGATCAAGACCCAGGCGATGTTGCCTGAATCCACGGGAGCACCTTTCATGGAGGGGTAAGAATTGCGACACCTTGATCGGTGGGCGTTGCGTCTCCGTGTGCCCTGTGTTTCGGCTGCGTAAATGCGTTCGTGTTTCTGACGGTCACCTGTCGGTCAGGTAGCTGACGCGACCCTTGCCCCGCCTCGCCTCGAGCCGGTCACGAACCTGTCGCCGTTCGGCCGCGGTGTTTCGTGCGCCTGTCGTCAGCCGAGGGTCGAGCGTGCGGCCAGCTGGAACGCGTCCCAGATGGGCGAGACCGCCGGCGCGTAGGCCAGATCGAGGTCCACGAACTGCGACGCCGTCATCCGAGCGGTGATGGCGGTGGCGAGGGTGTCGATGCGCTTGCCGGCCCGGTCGGCGCCAACGAGTTGGCCGCCGATGAGGCGCCCCGATCCCTTCTCGACCAAGACCCGGGCGTGCAGGGCCTCGGCGCCCGGGTAGTACCCGGCTCGGGTCGTGCCCTCCACCGTGCCCACGAGGTACTCGATGCTCGCGGCGTCGGCCTGCTCCTGGTTGAGACCGGTCCGGGCGATCTCGACCTCGCACACGCGCGTCACCGCCGTACCGAGGACGCCCGGGAACGTGGCGTAGCCGCCCCCGAGGTTGATCCCGGCCACGCGCCCCGTCTTGTTCGCCACCGTCCCGAGGGCGACGTGGACAGGATCGCCGCTGACCTGGTGGCGAGCATCGGCGCAGTCACCGGCGGCATAGATGCCCTCTCGGCTCGTGCGCTGCCGGCGATCGACCCGGATGGCCCCGGCCGCACCGGCATCGAGGCCTGCCTCCACACCGACGGCCGAGTTGGGCGACACACCCAGGCCCAAGATGACGAGGTCGGCGGCGACGTCGCCGTTGCTGGTGTGCACGATGCCGGGCTCGAAGCCCTCGACATGGGTCCCGGTGCGCAGGTCGATGCCGAACCGGCGCACGGCGGCGGCGACCTTTGCGCCCATGTCCGCGTCCAGCGAGCGCATCGGCTGGGCGCCGCCGTCCACCAGGGTGACCTTCGCACCGCGTCGCACGAACGCCTCGGCCATCTCGAGCCCGATGTAGCCGGCGCCGACGACGGTGACGGTCCGCCGACGAGATGCGCCGACGGCGTCGAGCAGGACGCGGGCATCGTCGATGGTCTGGATCCCGTAGATGTCCGGTCCGTCGATGCCCGGCAGATCGGGTCGGATGGGACGGGCCCCCGTGGCGAGGTGCAGGAGGTCGAAGCCGAGGTGGAGCGTCCGCTCCTGGTCCAAGGCCCGCACCTCGATGCGGCGGGCATCGAGGTCGATGGACCGGGCCTCGTGGCGCGTCCGGACGTCGATGCGAAACCCGTCGCGGAACTCCTGGGGCGTGCGGACGATCAGCTCGTCGAGGCTCCCGACCGCTCCGCTGATGACGTAGGGGATCCCGCAGGCCGAATAGGAGGTGTGGGTGCCCTTCTCGAGCACGACGATCTCCAGATCCGGGCGCCCGCGGCGCGCGTTGGTGGCGGCCGTCATGCCGGCTGCGTCTCCCCCGATGACCACCAACCGGTCTGCCATGGCGCGCACACTACCGAGGTTCGCCCTGTTCGCCCTGCCCACGGCCTATTCCGGGTTGTTCGGTCAGAAATGAGGGTTGGCTGCGATCCCGCACCACCAGCGTGCGAAACTGGCGGCATGGCCGTGCGTCAAGACTGTCGCCACTACTCGACGCGCACCGTCGCGTCCGGGGAGCAGGTGCAGCGCTGCCGTGTCGATGCCAACGACACCGCCCCGTTCGCCTGCCCGGAGTTCTGCCTGTTCTTCGAGCCCCGGTCCATCACCGACGCCGGATGGCAGCGCTTCGAGGGAGAGCCATGAGGATCACCGCCAAGGTCGACTACGCGGTGCGGGCCGCCATCGAACTCGCACGCGCCTACCCGACCGACGGGTCCCGGCCGGCACCGCTGACGAGGCAGGCCATCGCCGAGGCCCAGCAGATCCCCTCGAAGTTCCTCGAGCACATCTTGGCGGACCTCAAGCGCAGCCAGATCGTGGGCAGCGTGCGTGGGGCGGACGGCGGGTACTGGCTGCACCGGAAGCCTGAGGAGATCACCATGGCGGACATCATCCGAGCCGCCGAGGGACCGCTCGCCGATGTTCGGGGCGAGCGCCCCGACGCGCTGGACTACGCCGATGACCTCGAGGTGCTCCAGCGTGCGTGGATCGCGGTTCGGGCCAACCTCCGGGCGGTCCTCGAGCACGTGACGCTGGCCGACCTTCGCGACGGCAAGCTCGTGCCCGAGGTCGACGTCCTGGCCGATCACGAAGACGCGTGGGTCATCCGCTGAGGGACACGTCGACCCCGCGGCTCACCTCGCGGCAAGAGCGGCAGCCTTCGAGGTGCGCGGTGACGTCGGCGAACCGATCGGCTGGGAAACCGGCCGAGACGTAGCGGCCGAGCCGCTCCGAGATGGCGACGCAGGCGTCGTCCGTGGTGGTGCGCTGGTAGGCCGCGAGGTACGCCGCAACGAGTCCGTTGCGAGCCCGGTAGGCCAGGGCCGACACCGATCCGGCGGACAAGCCCAGCATCGGGGCGACCTCTGCCGGCTTGCGACCCTCCACTTCCGTGAGCCACAGCACTCGGCGCCAGCGGTCCGACAAGCCGCGGAAGGCCTCGCCCAGCAGGGCGTGGGTGCCCAGATCACCGGGAGGGTCGGCGTGCGGGACTCGGACAGGCTCGAGGCACCGCTCCGCCTCGGTCGCCCAACGATCGGCGACCTCGGCCTGGCGCCGATGGCGCCGCTGGGCGCGCCACGCCTCTCGCCGGACGGTGGTCGTGAGGTAGGCGCGCAGGGTGTCGGTCGGGCCCTTGCCGTTGTGGAGCGCCGTCAGCACGCGGATGAAGGCGACTTCGGCCACGTCTTCGGCCAGCGGCGCCTCCGCCGGAGCAAGCGTCCGCTGGGCGACGCCGACCGCCAGCGGGCGGTAGCGGGCGTAGAGGATGCCGAACGCGGCGGTGGACCCAGTGCGCGCCGCTTGGAGCAGGCGCGCCTCACCGGAGAGGTCGTCGGCGCGATCGGAGAGGAGGGTGGGGTGGGGCTCGGTCGTGGTCACGGGGCGAGGGGGTGGGAGACGGGAAGCACCCCCGACGCTCGCTCATCGCACTGGAACGCGAATCCCAGATCTCAGCGCAGCCCCTCAGCCCGTCGCCGAGCCATCACGACGTGGGCCTTGGCCGCACCCCAGATGAGGCCCGGCTCCCGCAGTGCCGGATGGAGATCGGCGAACGACGCCGGCGCCAAGCCATACACATCATCGGCGAACGCCCGCTCGGCGAATTCGTCGCGCACCACGTGACCGACGCCGGCGCCGGCCAACACCTCGGTCGGGAACCGCACCGCCGTACGCAGCACGGCCAACGGGCCCGTCGGCTGGGCGTCGACATCGAGTGCGAGCAAAACCCGGACCTCCCCGCCCACCTCGGCCGCCGCTCGGCGACCCGCCGCCTCCGCCGGCTCCCGCAGCGTGCGCCCCAGTCCCGGCTGCCACGCATCGGCCCGCTCGGCCACGCACCGGACCACCCAGGGACCGAGCGACCGCTCGATCCCGTCGGCCAGCACCGCGGCGTGGGCGGCGAGCAGTTCCTCGTCGGTGGGCGAGCCATCCTCGAGCGGGTTGTCCGGAGCGGCCACGAGGGGCGAACCTAGCGCCGTGATCATCCGCGCGTTCTCGGTGTTCGAGGGCATCGTCTACCACTGCGCGCTGGTCGACGGGGCCCACCCGTGCCGACCGACTCTCGAGGTGGACGCCGTCATCCGCGCCGGCGATGCAGACGGTGGCCCGCTGCTGGTGCCACTCGCCGACTACGCCACCATGGCGGGCGGCGTCGAGGCCGTTCGCCCCTGCATCGAGCGGTTCCGGGCGGCTGGGCGCATCGTCGACCACCTGGGCGTTGCCCACCTCGCGTTCCCGTTCTGGACTCCGGTCAGCCTCGCCGGCCCCTGAGCGGCCCGTGCGGGCACAGGCCGCCCGGTAGCCTCATCGTCGTGCTGCGCCGGACCATGCCCTTGCTCGCATGCGTCGCGCTAGCGGTCGGCGTGGCAATGCCGGCTTCCGCGCGAGCAACCGAGCAGCCCCCTCCCCAGCCCCAAATCGTCGGCGGGAGCATCGCTCCTCCCGGGGCCTACGGCTGGACAGCTGCCCTGATCCGCCGCGGCGAATCGCGCACCAGCGGCTTCGCCTGCGGCGCCGTCGTCCTCTCCCGGTCGTGGGTGCTCACCGCCGGTCACTGCGTCCTCGACTACGACGACCGCTACCCGGACGCCACCTACGGCAACTACGTAGGGCCCAGTTACTACGACGTGCTCACCGGCACCCAGAGCCTTGCCGGGTCCGGCGGCCAGCGCCTCCAGGTCGTCGCCGTCTACCCGCACCCCTCGTATCACCCTGCGACCAACGACGACGACGTCGCGCTGCTGCGGGTCGCTCGACCAACCAGTGCCACGGAGATCGCCGTCATCGGCTCCTCGCCGCCGGAGCTTGCCCTCGACGATGCCGGTGCCACCGCCACCGTGTCCGGCTGGGGCACCACGTCCTCGGGCGGATCCGTCTCCACCTCGCTGCGCGCCGTGGACGTGCCGATCCAGTCCAACGCCACGTGCACCAACGCCTATCCGCCGGGGTTCACCGACGGCGCCGAGGTGCTCGAGTACCACGCGTCGAACATGATCTGCGCCGGCCCCATGTCCGGCGGCAAGGACTCGTGCCAGGGCGATTCCGGCGGCCCGCTCGCCGTGCAAGCCGGTGACACGTCGTGGCACTTGGTGGGGACGGTTTCGTTCGGTCTCGGTTGCGCCGAAGCCAACTACCCGGGCATCTACCACCGGCTCACGGCGACCTCGTCGTGGATCGGTTCCGTGCGCCGCTTCGGCCCGTTCAATCCCGATGCCAGCGGCTTCGTGGCGCGCCAGTTCGTCGACTTCGCCGGACGGTTCCCCACCGCCAGCGAGCGCAGCAGCTGGAACAACCGCCTCAAGAACAGCCCGCCCGCGGATCTCATCACCAGCCTCCAGGGTGCGCCGGCGTGGGACGGCAACGCCGGCATGAACGCCCGGCTCTACCGTGCCGCCTTCTTGCGCAACCCCGACACGAGCGGGTTCGACTACTGGGTCCGCAAGCGGTGGGCCGGAACCGGTCCGGTCGCGATCGCCAACACCTTTACCGCCTCTTCTGAGTTCACGGCGAAGTACGGGTCCTTGTCCACCAACGACTTCGTGACCCAGATCTACCAGAACGTCTTCGACCGCAACCCCGACCCCGGCGGCCGCAGCTACTGGGTCAAGAAGCTGAACGGCGGTGCGGGACGAGGCCAGATGCTCTACGAGCTGTCCAACTCGTCGGAGTACCGCACCGACACCGCCACCCTCGTGCGCATCATCACGACCCGCTTCGGCCTCCTCCGCGCCGTGCCCACCGCCAGCGAGATCACCACGAGCCAGGCCGTCAGCCAGCGCTCCCTCATCGACACCCTCCGCACGTCGCTGCGGTACGCCTCCCGCTTCACCGGGTGAGCGAGCGGCGCGAGGCCCCCAGCCCGTCCCCGACGCGGCGGACGGTCCTGACCGGCGCCGCCGCGGTGCTCGCCGGCGCCGGGGCGGGAGCCGCCGCAGCTGTGCTCATCGATCGCAACGATCCCGCTCCCAGCCCGTCGCTGGCGGCCGGGAGCGTCGCCGGTGGCGACGGCGGCCCATGGCACGTGGTCGCGCCGGGGGGCTCGATCCAGGACACCATCGACGGGGGCGCTCGGGCCATCCAGCTCGGCGACGGGTCGTACCCGGTCGAAGCGACGATCGTCCCCCGACCCGGGTGCACCATCCGAGGTATCGGCGAGGCAACCGTGCTCACGGCCACCGCCGACCTCGATGCGGTGATCGCCATCGGGGCCGGCGGTCCCACCGGCGGGGTCACGATCGCCGACCTCGTGGTCGACGCCGCTGGGCGCGCCGCGACCGGCATCGACCTCGACATCGTGGGGACCCGCGGCAACTTCCGGGGCGATCCTGATGCCGTGTGCCGCCTGGACAACCTCTGGGTCCTCGACGCGGCCCGGGACGGCATCGTCTACCGCGGCACCGACACCCAGGCCTGCACCACCAGCCGCGTGCGCGTGCGTCGGGCCGGGCGGTACGGCTATCGGGTCGAGGCGCCCGACAACGTCTGGATCGCGTGCGAGGCCACCACGTCGGGGACCGACGGCGCCGGCTTCTACGTGGGCGAGGCGATCGAGGGCTCCGACGGCATCGGAGCCGGCAACTGTCACTTCCACGCCTGCAAGGCCTGGTACTGCCACGGCTACGGCTGGCAGGTCGCCACCGGCCGCAACACGTTCATCGGGTGCGAGGCGCAGGACGTCGCCAAGCACGGCTGGTACATCACCGGACCCCGCAGCTCCTACACCAGCTGCGTCGCCGACACCGCGGGCATGGGCGATGTCGGCGGCACACCGGGCACGGCGGACGGGTTCTACGTCGAGTCCCCAGCGGAGATCTCCCTCGTCGGCTGCATGGCGTTCGACCGCGCGCCAGGGCCGCTGGCGGAGCAGCAGCGGTACGGGTTCAACGTCCCGAAGGCGCTCCTCGACGACGGGTTGCTGGTCGCTCCCATCGGCTGGGGCAACACCGACGGCCTCATCAACGCCCGCCGGTAACCGATGGAACGCCCGGATTCCGTTAGCGTCGGCACCTGAGTCGGGAGGGACTCGAGGACCGGACACACCCCACGAAAGGCCCTAGTGAGCGCGTTCGACCTCAGCGTCGTCATCTCCACCTACGCCCGCCCGGTCCAGGTCCGTGAGGCCATCGCCGCCATCGTGGCGCAGGATCACCCCGGTCCGATCGAGACGCTCGTGGTGTGGGACAAGAACGAACCCGAGTGGGATCTGGCGGTCGACGACCCCCACCGGCCGGTACGGGTCCTGTTCAACGATCGCGGCAACGGTCTGCCCGGCAGCCGCAACTGCGGAGCCGCTGCGGCCTCGGCGCCCTTCATCGGGTTCTGTGACGACGACGACGTGTGGCTCCCGTCCAAGGCCCGCCACCAGCTCGCCCTGCTGGAGGCCACCGGGGCCGACACCTCCATCACCAACCTGGAGGTGCAGATCGAGGGCACCCTCATCGCCAAGGGTGGCGACGAGGGCGTCCTGCGCTACACGGACCTGCTCCGAGCCCGACGGCCGGAGGCCTGCATGTGCACCGCCGTGGTACGCAAGGAGGCGTTCTGGGACGTGATCGGCCCCATGGACGAGCACATCCCCGGTGGGTATGCCGAGGACTACGACTGGATGCTGCGCGCCGCCCGCCACCAGCCGATCGTCGTCCACCCCCAACCGCTGCTGCGAGTGGGCTGGGACGTGCAATCGCACTTCCGCGACCAGTGGCCGGCGTGGGAGGCCGCCCTCTCGCAGGTCCTCGAACGCAACCCCGAGTTCGCCGGCGAGCCGGTCGGCCGGGCGCGCGTCGAGGGCCAGATCGCGGTGGCCATCGCGGCCCAGGGTCGACGCCGCGAAGCGCTGGAGCACATCCGCACCACCCTCGGGTGGTCCTGGCGGGAGCCGCGCGCCTACTTGGCCGCGCTCATCGCCGCCGGTGTGCCGGCCGAGCGCCTCGGCGCTGCGCTCAACAAGCGGGGCAAGGGCCTGTGACCCCTCACGCGCCGCCGATCTCTTCGCTGGAGGCGCTGACCGAGCTGCTCGACCTGCGCCCGGGCGGAGGTCAAGATCGAACGCGGTTGGGCCTCGTTGCCGGCCGGTCCGGGCCGCGCTTCCTCATCCCGCTCGACTTCGGGGACGCCACGCCCCAGGCCTGCCTGGCGTACCTCGGCTTGCGCAACCGCACGACGCAGGTCACCCGCGGTGCCGTGGGCCTCGCTCTCAAGGCGAACCTCGGCCGCCTGATCGTGCGCGACGAGCTGCATGCCGACACCGGGCCCGGTTCGCTCATCGCCCACCTGGCCGAACTGCTCGCTGATCCGGCTGAGGAGCCGGGGCTCGCCGTCGCGGTCGGGCTCAGCCGCATCGACGAGGTGTGGAAGCCCACGCTCCAGGTGTTCCGGCCTGACGGCACCCCCGCGGCGTTCGTGAAGGTCGGGCTGGGTCCCGTCGGCGACCACCTCGTCGCCACCGAGGCGACCACCCTCGCGACGTGGCAGCAGCACCCCGACCCCCGGCTCGTGGTCCCCGACCTCGTCGCCGACACCCGCTGGAACGGGCTGCGCATCGCCGTCGTCGCGCCGCTCCCCGAAGACGCCCGCCGGTTGCCGCCGGGGGCGCCCTCGGCCTGGGCGGTTCGTGAACTGGATGGCCCGGAGGCGCACATCCGCGTCGACGCGGCCCCATGGTGGACCAGCCGTCGCGCCGCATGCACCGGACCGGGTGCGGTCGACGAGCTGCTCGACCGCATCGAGGAGCGCCACGGCGCCACCGGGCAGGCATGGGCCCGTTGGCACGGCGACTGGGTTCCCTGGAACCTCGCCCGGTGCCACCGCGGCCTCGTGGCCTGGGACTGGGAGTACTCCGAGCCCGGCGCGCCGGTCGGCCTCGACGAGGTGCACGGTGCCTACCAGCAGGCCCATGTCGTCGAGGGCCGCTCGGTCTCCCAAGCCATGGCCATTGCCCATCGTGAAGCGGGATGGCTGGCCGACGCCCACGTCGCCATGTTGATCACCCGCAGCGCCGAGCTCGAGCGACTCCTCGGCGCGCCACCCGCCGACCAGGCGGAGTTGCTGGCGGCGGCACGCACCTCCCTGGGCGCGACGTGAGCGAGGCGGTCCAGGCGCCTGCCGCGTCCGAGAACGTGAGGGCCGTCGCCCGAGGCGGGGCCCTCAACCTCGGTGGGTCCATCATCTACGGCGCCGCCAACTTCATCCTGCTCGTCGTCCTCAACCGGGTGCTCGGCACCGATGACGCGGGCATCGTCCTGGTAGCCATCGCCATCTTCAACATCGTCGAGACCGTCGCCGAGCTCGGCTGCGGGACCGGCCTGGTGCGCATGCTCAGCCGGGACCGAGCGATCGACCGCCAGGACCTCCTCCGGGCCACCGTGATCGTGGCGATCGCGCCGGTGGTGATCGCCGCGCTGATCGCCGCCGCGCTCCTGTGGGCACTCGCCGAACCCCTCGCCCGGCTGCTCGCGGACGAGGGCCAGGTCCAGTTGGTGGCCGACGTGCTCCAGGCGATGGCGCTGTTCCTCCCGTTCGCCACGCTGCACTCCGTGCTGGTTTCTGGCACCCGAGGGTTCAACACCATGATCCCCCAGACGCTGATCGAGCGGGTGGGACGAGCGACGGCGCTGCCGATGGTCGTCGCCATCGCCGTCGGCATGGGGATGGGCCCGGTCGGCGTCGGGGCCTCCTGGGCGGCAACCACCGTGGTGGCGCTCGGGTTCTCCTCGCGGGCGATGGCCACGCGGGTCAAGCGGGCGACGGCGAACAAGGACCTCATCCCGGTACCGGTCAGCCGGGAGATCGCCCGGGACTTCTGGGCCTTCACCGCCCCTCGAGCCATCGGCCAATCCGCCGAGGTGGCGGTGAACTGGGTCGACACGGTGCTCGTGGGCGTGCTCGTGTCGACCACGGCAGCAGGCATCTACGCATCGGGCACCCGCTACATCCTCCCCGGGGTGTATGCCGCCAACGCCCTCATGCAGGTCACGGGACCCCGGATCAGCGGCCTGCTCTCCACGGGCAACAAGCACGAGGCGTCCCAGCTGATCAAGGTGGTGGCCGGGTGGCAGTCCGCGGTGATGTGGCCGCTCTACCTGATCACGGCGCTGTTCCCGTCACCGCTGCTGCGCGTGTTCGGTCCCGAAGTGGTCGCGGCCAAGGGTGCGCTCGTCGCGATCTCGATCGCCATGTTGGTCACCGCGCCGGCCGGCCCCGTGGCCTCGGTGATCCTCATGGCTGGCCGCAGCCGCCAGGCCATGTTCAACACCCTGGTGCTCGTGGCCATCAACGTTGGCGGCAACCTGCTGTTCGTGCCAGACCACGGGATCACCGCCGCCGGCATGACCTGGGGGGCCACGATCCTGGTCGCCGCCCTCCTCCCGGGCTGGCAAGCAGCCCGCTCGCTCGGGGTGGTGACCGTGGGCCGACCGGCGTTCGTGGCCGTCGGCGTCTCGGCCGCAACCGTCGGTCTCATCGGCCTCGGCGCCCGGCTCTGGCTCGGCGACGACACCTCCGGACTCCTGCTCACCAGTAGTCTCGGGGTGCTCGCGTACCTGATCGCACTCACGCTCGTGCGCTCCGAACTGCACCTGGACGCCTTGTGGAACGGCATCCGCCGCCGATCCTGAACTGCACACCTAGCTGAGGAACGAATGAGCGAACTGGAAACCGGGTTCCGGATCGGCGACGTGATCGCCATGATCGCGCGGCGTTGGCCCGTGGTGGTGGGCTCCGCCGTGGTGGGCCTCATCGCCGCCTACCTGGTGTATGCCGGAGCGCCCACGACCTACAGCGCCACCTCTCGCGTGCAGGTCCAGCCCTTCGGCGACGCGTTTTCGACCGACGGCCAGGGCTCCGAGGTCAACATCAACACCGAGAAGGACCTGGTGAAGTCCGATGCGGTCGCCGATGCCATCCGAGCCAAGGTCGGCCTCACCGGCGAGAACCGGGCGATCCTCGGCCACATCACCGTCCTCACCGATCCCGAGGGCAATTCGGATGTCATGGCGATCACCTTCGAGGGCGATACCGCCAAGGGGACCCAGGCCGGAGCCAACGCCGCGGCGGAGGGCTACCTGAACGCCCGCAAGGCCACGGCCAAGGCAACGGCGGACAAGGCCCTCACCGGCCTCGCTGAGGAGATCACCGCCGCACAGGCCGCGGTCGACGAGGCCACCGCGGCGTTCAACGCCACGGAGTCCGGCACGGCCGAGCGCAACCAGGCGCAGTCCCAACTCCAGGCGGCCAACAGCGCCCTGGCTCAGATCCAGGGGCAGCAGGCCAAGATCCGTCAGTTCGATCCCGAGGCCGTGGGGACCGTCACCCGCAAGGCGAGCCTGCCCGATCCGGTCACCTCCAAGATGGCGCTCGGCAAGGCGGTCGGCGTCTTCGGCCTGTTCGTCCTCGCAGGCCTGGCCGCCGCCTGGTACCTGGATCGGCGCGACGGCCTCGGCGGCGGTCGACGCCGGGTCGAGGCCCTCCTCCCCAACGCCAACGTACGGGTGATGCCCGGAGCGGAGGGCGGACCGGCCAGCCCCGCAGAGGTCGACACTGCCATCGACCGGCTTGCGGTCGAACTCGTCGCCGGCGGGATACCCGGGAACGCCTCGTCGGTGCTGATCATCGGCGCCGGGATGGAGCCGCCCATCGCCCTGGCGGAGGAGCTGGCCTCGAGCCTCGCGTTTGCCGGCATCCCCGCCCTCTTCGTCCTGGCCGGCAGCACGGATCGCCAGCTCCGCAGCGCCCACGTCGTGCCCTCGTTCGCCGACCTCGTCACGTCCGGCGCCAGCGTCGCCGGACCGGCAGGGCTGCCGGCGCAGGCCGGTGAGCCGGCGCTGTCCACCGGCCCGGCCGTCACCTGGCTGCGGCCCAAGGGCTCGCCGGAGGCCGCGGGCCTGCTCCGTCGCGCTGTGGTGGACTCGCTCGTGACCCGCGCCGGGCGCGAGCGCTTCGAGGCCGTCGTGTTCATTGCGCCGTCGCCGAGCCGCACCGCAGCGGGCAGCGCGCTCGGCCAGTGGGTCGGCCGCACTGCACTCGTCATCGCCAGCGACGAGCGCTCGCAGGCCGAACCCGCCGCCACCGCGCTTGCCGAAGCCGGCGTGCGCGTCACCGAGGTCGTCTGGACGTGACCGTCACGGGGGACGCGGTCGACGCCGACCCGGTTCCTCGCCCGCCCGCGGCGCGGAACCTGCGCCCGACCAAGGCGACCTGGCCCCTCTGGGCCATGACGGCCGGGATGCCGCTGGCCTACCTCATCGGCATCCAAGGCTTCGTCTGGTGCCTGCCGGCGGTCGTGCTCGGCGCTCGGATCCTGGCTGATCGCAACGTCCGCTTCCCGAAGTCGACGATCCCGCTCGTCGTGTTCCTCGGCTGGATCCTCCTGTCCATGGCGATGATCGGGACCGGCAGCGGGTACCTGCTCTTCATCTACCGCTGGCTGCTGTTCGCCGGTGCGCTGACGTCGCTCGTCTGGCTCGTCAACGTGTCCGAGGAACGCGTGCGCTCGATGCAGATCTACGACTGGCTCGCGGCCCTGTGGATCTGCCTCATCGCCTTCGGCTACCTCGGGGTCCTCTTCCCGGAGTTCGTGCAGAAGTCGCCGTTCCAGCTCGTCCTCGGCCCCATCGGCAACGTCGGCTTCGTCGATGAACTCGCTCGCTGGCGCTTCGCCGAGACCCAGGGCTTCCTCGGCTATCCGCTGCCCCGCCCGGCCGCCCCGTTCAACGCCACCAACGGCTGGGGCGCCGCCGTCGGGATCTTGACCCCGTTCTTCCTACGGTCTTGGATCATCCAGCCCGATCTCCGCCGGCGGCGCGTCGGCTACCTGATCGGGCTGGCCGGCGTCTATCCGATCATCGTGTCGGTGAACCGGGGTCTGTGGATCAGCCTCATCGTCGGGATGGTCTACTTCGCCGCACGTAAGGCGATGCGCGGCAGGTTCGGTGCCTTCGCCGTCCTCTGCGGCGCCATGGTCGCCGTCGTGATCCTGCTGGTCGCCACACCGGCCGGGCGGTTGGTAGGCGACAAGCTCGACAAGTCCGAGAAGTCCAACAACTCCCGCTCCAGCCTGTACAGCGAGGCGTGGGAAGGCGCCATCGACTCGCCGCTCATCGGGAACGGCGCGCCGCAGCGACCTCCCGACGCCCGACCCGACATGCCGCCGGTCGGCACCCACGGGATGCTCTGGTACCTGATGTTCGTCCACGGGTTCGTGGGCATGGCGCTGTTCCTGTCGTGGCTCGGCGCAGAGGTCTGGCGTTCAGGACGCGTCAGAACGGCCGATGGGTGGTGGACGCACTTGGCGCTGGTCATCGGCTTGGTCCAGGTGCCGTTCTACGGCCTGCTCCCGCAGGTGGTCCTGTTCGGCATCGCCGCCGGGCTGTCGCACCGAGAGGATCCCCGATGACCACGTCGACCCCCGCCACCACCGGTGGCCGCGCGGCGGGCGGACGAACCATCGACACCACCGGCGCGTCTCCCCTCACCAAGCTGCGACGCAGCCCGGCGGGGACCGCGGTCACCGACCTCACCAAGACGGTGCTGCGCTCCTACGGGGTGGCTACGGCCTCGAAGCGCCGGCCGCCGGAACTCATCGTGATCGGCGCCAAGCGGGGCGGCACCACCTCGCTATGGAAGTACCTGGACTCGCATCCGGGGATCCTGCCGACGTTCCCCCGCGCCGAGCAGATCAAGGGGACCTACTTCTTCGACGAAGAGTGGGCTCGGGGCGAACGCTGGTACCGGTCGCACTTCCCCACCGACCGCACCCGAACCCGGGCGGCCGACCGGCTCGGGTACCACCCCATCGCCTTCGAGGCCAGCCCCTACTACCTGTTCCACCCCCACGCGCCGGCCCGTGCCCGCCAGGTCGCACCCGACGCGCTGATCGTTGCGTTGCTGCGCGACCCGGTGGAGCGTGCGTTCTCCCACTACAAGGAACGTCGCAACCACACCGAGAGCCTGACATTCGCGGAGGCACTGGCCGCCGAGGAGGAGCGCACAGCCAGCGAGGAGGCCCGCCTGCTGGCAGATCCCACCGCCGTCTCGCTCGCCCACCGCCATCAGACCTACGTCGCCCAGAGCCGCTATGCGCCCATGCTCGAGCGTTGGTTCGCCGCCTACGGGCGCGACGGCGTGCTGGTCGCTGCGGCCGAGGACTTCTATGCCGATCCCCAGTCGCTCTGCGACGAGATCACTTCGCGGGTCGGGCTGCCCCGCCACGACCTCGGCACGCCGGAACCTTTCAACAGCGAGCCAAGTGCCGATATGGATCCCGAGTTTCGAGCCCAGCTCCGGGCCTCGTTGGACGATGACATCGAAGCGGTCGAGGCGATGCTCGGCCGTCCGATGCCGTGGGGTGGGTGAGCCCTCCCTGGAGGGAACCCACCGATGCCGATCCACCAGCCCCCGAAGCGAACGATGGTGGGCGCCCCCTGGCGTCCCAGCTGTCGCGCTCGGCAGCGACCGGTCTACCGACGACCTCAGCTTCGACCTCGAGCTCAGCGGCCGCAACGGGCCCGACCCCGCCAGCCATTCAGCCACAGAGCGTGGCGAAGTGTGACGACTTGTCACGCTCCGTGATAGCCGGTAGCCTGCCACGAAGCCTGATGACCGGTCTCGGCTTCGCACGCTGGGTGTGCAAACGAGAACGGGAAGGAACAGAGAGACCATGCGGAACCACCAGTCGTCCAACCGAGTGAGGATCGGCGCTGTCGCCGTCGCCCTGCTCGTCGCCATCCCCGTCCTCAACCTGGCAACGGGCAACTCGGCGCAGGCCGCGGATGCCGTGCCCGGCGATGGCACCACGTCCGCCACCGCCGGCGCCTCGTGCTGGGGCATCAAGCAGCAGGTCCCCGCCAGCACCGACGGCGTCTACTGGCTCAACACCGCGGCGCTCGAGCGCCCGCAGCAGTTCGCCTGCGACATGACCACCGACGGCGGAGGGTGGGTCCTCGTCGGCCGCGGTCGGCAGGGATGGACGTTCAACCCGTTCGGCCAGGGCAGCCCAACCACCGTTCGCACCACCACCGACGGGACCGGCGCCTTCACGCCCGCCGCCCTCGACACGGCCACGATCACCGCGCTCCTCAACGGCCAGGCCGTCAGCTCCCTGGCCGACGGCATCCGCCTCGAGCGGGCCACCAACACGAGCGGGACCAACCGGCAGAGCTACCAGCTGTACCCGAAGCACCAGGACTGGACGTGGAGCCTCGCGGCGGGGCAACTGCTCGACAAGGTCGTGGTCGACAACACGACCTACTCCGGGTCCAACACCTACGACACCTCCGCATCCGTGGCCGGGCAGACCAACAACGGCCTGGCGGGCAAGCAGGACACCGACCGCCTGTTCACGTTCGCCTGGGCCAGCCACGGCGGCAAGCAGGGCTTCTCCTTCGGCTCGGGAGTGAAGGGCGGCTCGAACAGCAGCACGAACTACCTCTGGACCAACGCCAGCGAGGGCAGCCCCATCCCCTTCACCCGGGTCTGGGTCCGCCCGCAGATCGCCAACAGCGCGGCCGGCTTCAGCCCCATCCCAGCCGCCGGCTACGCCGCGGCGTCCAAGCCCGCCACGCTGAAGAACAAGTCGGAGAAGGCCAACTGGGGCGTCGTGGGGATGAACCACACCGGCGAGCCCACCATCGAGCCGTACAACACCAACGTGCTCACCATGAAGGTCTTTGGTGACCGCACCTTCGTCGGCGGCCGCTTCACCGGCGTCCAGAACGGCCCTGCGGCCGCTCCCGTCGCCCAGCCGTCGCTCGCCGCGTTCAGCATCGACGGCAACTTCATCGACACCTTCCGCCCGACCATCGACGGCCGCGTCTGGGACATGGCCCTGACCGCCGACAACAAGCTCATCATCGCCGGCGACTTCACCAGCGTGAACGGCGTCGCCAACACCCAGGGGATGGCGGCGCTGGACCCGACGACCGGCGAGGTCATCACGACCTGGAAGGCCAAGGCCTACCGGGCTGACGGCAGCCGCTCGTTCGTCCGGGCCCTCGACGTGCACAACGGCGTCGTGTACGCCGCCGGCAACTTCAACCGGGTCGATGGCGGGACCTGGAACCCGATCACCGTGACCAACGCCGTGTCCGTCACGGCGGCGGCTGGGAGCCCCTCCGCCTGGCGCCCCCGGCCGAACGGCTCGGTCGTGCGCATCGAGGTCACCGACGATGGCAGCCGGGTCCTCGTGGCCGGTTACTTCACCAACGTGAACGGCGACACCAACCAGGGCTACTTCGCCATCACCAACGCCGCCACCGGCAACCCTTCTCCCGGCATCGGACCGTGGTCCGCTTCGGTTGGCGCGGTCGCCAAGTACCAGCAGGCGGTCGAGGACCTGGGCGACGGCCGCATCCTCGTCGGCGGCTCCGAGCACGACTTCCAGCTGTGGAACGCCGACCGCACACAGCTGCTCGATTCCACGATCACCAAGCAGGGTGGCGACACCCAGGCGATCGAGCTCTTGGACGGCAAGGTCTACATGGGCTGCCACTGCGGCGACTGGGTCTACCAGGGCACCAACAACTGGACCACCCCCACCGGCTTCCGCTCGGTGCAGCCCATCAACCTCGTCGGCCAGTGGGACCCGGCGACGTTCACCTACGACACCTCGTGGTACCCGTCGGGACTCAAGGGCACCAAGGGCGAAGGCGTCTGGGCCATCGACAAGGACGCCCGCGGCTGCCTGTGGGTCGGTGGCGACCTCGTGCGGGGCGGCTACAGCGGCGACGCGGCCACCGACTGGTTGGGCGGCTTCGCCCGGTTCTGCGCCGAGGACTCCACGCCTCCGTCCGCCCCGTTCAACCTCACGGCCACCGCGTCCGGCTCCGGCGTGACGCTCGACTGGAACGCGTCCACCGACGCCAGCGGCACCGTCTCCTACGACGTGTACCGCGACGATCGGGTGATCGCCACGGTCTACGGCCGCACCTTCACCGACCCGACGGTCTCGGGCCAGCACCGCTACACGGTCCGGGCGGCAGATGCCCGGGGCAACCGGTCGGCCTCGCCCGCTCCCATCAGCGTCAACGGCCCGTCGCCGGTCATCGCCACGCCCGTCGCCTTCGGCAGCACGTGGACGTACCAGGCCAACGGCACCGAGGACGCCGGCTGGGCCGCCAACGGCTTCGACGACTCCAGCTGGGCGTCGGGCCCCGGGAAGCTCGGATGGGGCCTCACCGGCCTGTCGACCACCATCGCCACCAAGCCGATGACGACCTACTACCGCAAGACCCTGCCGGTCGCGGATCCATCCTCGGTCAAGACGCTCGACCTCAAGCTCTACGACATGCAGGGCGCGGTGGTCTACGTCAACGGCGTCGAGGCCGGCCGCCTCAACATGCCCGCCGGCAAGATCACCGCGACCACACCCGCGGCCGGATACCTGAGCGCCGCAGACGAAAAGGCCGTCAAGACCGTCACCGTCCCCGGCTCGCTCCTGGTGCCGGGCACCAACACCATCGCGGTCGAGGTCCACACCGTCACCACCGGCGCCGGCCGCCAGTACTTCGACCTGCAGGCGACCCTCTTCGGGGCCGGCGGGGACACCACCGCCCCCAGCGCACCCGCCCTCACCGCCACGGCGAGCGCCACGGGGAACGCACTGTCGTGGACGGGATCAACCGATGACACCGCCCTCGGCGGGTACGTGGTCCGCCGCGACGGCGAGGTCCTCGCCGTCACCGGACCCGCCACGGCGGGCTTCACCGACCAGACGATGTCCACCGGCCAGAGCCACAGCTACACGGTCACCGCGTTCGACATGAACGGCAACACGGCTGGATCCGACACCGCCACGCTCAACCCGGTGGCCGACCCGAACCTGCTCGCCTTCGGAGCGAGCTGGAAGTGGTTCTACGCCGAAGGCGGACCGGCTGCGGACTGGGCCTCGGCCACCTTCGACGACACCACGTGGGCCACGGGCGCCGCGGAGCTCGGATACGGCGACGCTGACGAGAAAACCGTCATCTCCACGGCCCCCACCCCCCGCCCGCTGACCGCCTACTTCCGGACCACGGTCACCGTCACCGACCCGGCCGCGTTCAGCTCGGTGCTGGCCAGCCTCATCCGAGACGATGGCGCCGTCGTGTACGTGAACGGCGTCGAGGTCGGGCGGACCAACCTGCCCGCCGGCCCCATCGCCTTCGGCACGCCGGCCACGGCGTCCATCTCGGACCGCGCCGCCGAGAAGGCCATCGTCCCGATCACGATCCCTTCCTCGGCCTTCCAGCCCGGGGCGAACACCATCGCCGTCGAGGTCCACAACGCCGACCGGTGGAGCGGAGACCTGTCCATGGACCTCAAGCTCACGGGTCAGCCCTGATCTCCTGAACATCGGCGAACGCGGGCCGATGAGTACCCGGATGGATCGAACGATGACCCGAGCGCGGACCCTGACCGTGCTCGTGGCCGTGGCTGCGCTCGCTGCCCTGGCCCCCGGCCGCCCGTCGAGCGCTGCGGCCGACGTCCAGGCGGGGGACGGCACCACCCCGGCGACGGCCGGGGCCTCCTGCTGGGGCATCAAGCAGCAGATCCCGACCAGCCCGACCGGCACCTACTGGCTGTCGACCCCAGCCATGGACCGGCCGGCGCAGTTCTCCTGCGACATGACGACCGAGGGAGGAGGCTGGGTCCTCATCGGTCGCGGCCGGCAAGGGTGGACCTGGTCGCCCCACGGCCAGGGCGGCGCGGCCGCGGTCCGCAGCGCGGTGTCGGGCTCCGACGCCTTCGCGCCCGCCGCCCTCGACGCCACGACGATCACCGGGCTCATCAACGGCGCATCGCCGGCGGCGCTGGGCGACGGGATCCGGGTCGAGCGGGCCACGAACGCCGCCGGCACCACGCGCCAGCAGGTGCGGATGTTCCCGCGCTTCACGAAGTGGTCCTGGAAGTGGGACGGTGCCCAGCTCCTCAACCGCATCGTCCTCGATGGCAGGTCGTACACGGGCTCGAACACGCGAGACACCTACGACGCCGCCATCGCGGGGCAGACCATCAACAAGCTCGCTGGCCAGCAGGGGACGAATCGCCTGTTCACCTGGGCATGGGAGAAGAACGGCAACCAGATGGGATTCAGCTTTGGGAAGGGCGCCCCCACCGGATCCACGAGCGCCACGTCGAACCTCTGGCAGCGATCATCGAGCTCGTACTCGATCCCGTTCACCCGGGTCTGGCTCCGCCCGAAGATCGGCAACAACGTGGCGTTCCCCGCCATCCCCGCCAGCGGCTACCCCGAGACGCCGAAGCCCGCCGGCCTCAAGGACCGCTCCGAGGTGGCCCCGTGGGGCGTCGCCGGGATGAACCACACCGGCGAGCAGGTAGTCGAGCCGTGGAACACGAACGTCCTCGCCATCGAGAGTTCCGACACCCGGGTGTACGTCGGCGGCCGCTTCACCGGCGTGAAGCAGGGCCCGTCGGGCGCCACAACGGCCCAGAACGCCCTGGCCGCGTTCGACCTCGATGGCACGTGGATCAGCACCTTCCGACCGGTGATCACCGGCCGGGTCTGGGACATCGCGCTCACGCCGGACAACAAGCTCATCATCGCCGGGGACTTCACGAGCGTGAACGGCAACACCAACGCTCGCGGCCTGGCCGCGCTCGACCCCGCGACCGGCGCGCTGCTGACCGGCTGGAAGGCCCGCGTGTCACGGGTCGGTGGTACCGAGTGGCGCGTCCGGACCATCGACGTCCGCGACGGCTGGGTGTACGCCGCGGGGACGTTCGACCGGGTCGTCACCCCTTCGGCATCTGAACCCGTCGCCGTGACCAACGCCGTCTCGCTCAGCACCATCGACGGCGCGCGCGGTCCTTGGCAGCCCACCCCGAACGGCTCGGTCGTCGACCTCGCGGTCACCAACGACAACACCCGGGTCCTGCTGGCCGGCAACTTCTCCTCGGTCGGCGGCAGCACCACGCACGGGTACTTCGGGATCACGTCGACCACAACCGGGACCGCCGTCGCTGGAACGGGAGCATGGAAGCCGTCCGACCCCGCCCGCGCCAAGTACCAGCAGGCGGTCGCAGACCTGGGCGATCGCCTCCTGGTGGGCGGCTCGGAGCACACCACCCAGCTCTGGAACAAGGCACGCACCGCGCTGCTCGACGCGTCCATCACCCGGCCAGGCGGGGACACGCAGGTGATCGAGGTCGTCGGCCCGAAGGCGTACGTCGGCTGCCACTGCGGCGGCTGGATCTACCAGGGCACCAACGTGTTCCCGAGGCCGCCGTCGTTCCGCGCCATCGACTCCATCAACCTGATCGGCGTCTGGGACACGGCCACCTGGACCTACGACACGACCTGGTTCCCGTCGTCGCTCAAGGGCGCCTCGGGCGAGGGCATCTGGGCCATCGAGGGTGACGCCCGCGGCTGCCTGTGGGCGGGCGGCGACCTGGACCGCGGCGGCTACAGCGGCGTGGCCGCCACGGACTGGCTCGGCGGGTTCGCCCGCTTCTGCCCGCTCGACGCCACCGCCCCCAGCGCCCCGGGCGCGCTCAGCGTCGCGAGCACCGGGCCGAGTCGCAAGGTGACCTGGACGGGGGCGTCCGACGCCAGCGGTCCGGTCACCTACGACGTGATCCGCGACGGCCGCGTCATCGCCACCGTCTCGTCCGCCACGCTCTCCTACACAGACCCCAGCGCGCCGACCGGCACGACGTACACGGTGCGAGCGGTCGATGTCCGCGGCAACCGCAGCGCCTCGCCACCCCCCGGGACCGCCACCTGATCCACGTCCGCGCGAAGTCGGACATCTCCGCTGGTACCTTTCGCCCGTGGCAGCGGCGGAGCGTCTGGGCGAGGTGGCCGATCAGCTCGATGCCGTGCGGTTCGTCGGTCGGGCCCGCCCACTGGAGCTCGTCGGCGATGCGCTGGCCGGTCGCAGCCACCTGCGGATCTTCCACGTCCACGGGCCGGGCGGCGTCGGCAAGAGCGCCCTGCTGCGAGCCATCGAACGCCACGCCGGAACCGGCCAGCACCCGATCGTGCACCTCGACGGCCGCCTGATCAGCCCGACCCCCGACGCCCTCGCTGCCGACGTTGCCCGGGCCGACGCCGACGGATCCCTCCTGATCGTCGACGAGGCCGACGAGCTCCTCCGCCGAGCGATCGAACGCACCTACCTCGACCCCGATGGCGGTCACGGCATCGCCCAGCGCGAGCTCCACATGAGCCGCTCGAGCTTCTACCGCCACCTCCAGAAGGCGCGCCAGCAGTTCCTGGACCGCTCGGCACCGACCGCCTCCTGACGCACCGCTAGGACCGTTCGATCAGAGGACGCCCGGGGGCAGGCCGTACCATGGACCTCCCCTACTCGCCCCCGTCGTGGAGCCGTCGTGCCCAAGCCTGCTGTCGTGCTGCTCTCCGGTGGCCTGGATTCGTCGACGGTCGTCGCCATGGCGCAGCGGGACGGGTACGAGGTCCATGCCCTGTCGTTCTCCTACGGGCAGCGCCACACCGTCGAGCTCGAGGCCGCCGCCCGGGTTGCAGCCGCCGCCGGCATCGCGGACCACAAGGTGATCGACATCGATCTGCGTGCCTTCGGCGGCTCGGCGCTCACCGACGACATCGACGTCCCCAAGCACGACGCCGCCGAGGACATGGACGAGGGCATCCCCGTCACCTACGTACCGGCCCGCAACACCATCTTCTTGTCGTTCGCCTTGGCGTTCGCCGAGGTCCTCGGCAGCTCCGACATCTTCATCGGCGTCAACGCGCTCGACTACTCCGGCTACCCCGACTGCCGTCCCGAGTTCATCGCCGCCTTCGAGGGCCTTGCCCGCATTGCCACCAAGGCCGGCGTCGAGGGGAGCACGGAGGTCACGATCCATGCGCCGCTGATGGAGCTGACCAAGGCGCAGATCTCGACCGAGGGCACCGCGCTGGGGGTGGACTACTCGATCACCATCAGCTGCTACGACGCCGACGAGACCGGCCTGGCCTGCGGCCGCTGCGACTCGTGCCACCTCCGCCACCAGGGCTTCGTCCAAGCCGGCCTCACCGACCCGACGCGGTACCAGCCCGGCGCGATGCCGTCGTGAGCTACCTGGTCAAGGAGGTCTTCTCGACCCTGCAGGGCGAGGGCTTCCAGGCCGGCTCGCCGGCCGTGTTCTGCCGCTTCGCGGGTTGCAACCTGTGGACCGGGCGAGTGGAGCACCGGTCCCGTGCGGTGTGCCAGTTCTGCGACACGGACTTCGTGGGCACCGACGGACCCGGCGGGGGCCGGTTCGCCACTGCGGAGGATCTGGCCCAGGCCATCGCCGACGCATGGATCGGCGACGAGGCCGACGCCAACCGCCTCGTCGTGTGCACCGGCGGCGAGCCCCTGCTCCAGCTCGACGAGGCGCTCGTCGCCGCCCTGCACGCTCGGGAGTTCCGGATCGCCATCGAGACCAACGGGACCCTGCTGCCGCCCGACGGCGTCGACTGGATCTGCATGAGCCCGAAGGCCGGGGCCGACCTCGTCCTCACCCGAGGCGACGAGCTCAAGCTCGTGTACCCCCAGCCGGCGCTGCCCCCCGAGGCGGTCGAGCACCTCGACTTCGACCACCGGTTCCTCCAGCCCATGGACGGACCGGACCGCCAGGCGAACACCGACGCCGCCATCGCCCACTGCCTCGCCCATCCGCGTTGGAGGCTCAGCGTGCAGACGCACAAGTACCTTGGGATCCCCTGATGCGCATCGCCAAGGACTTCACCTTCGAGGCGGCCCACCTGCTGCCCAACGTTCCCGAGGGCCACAAGTGCGCGCGCCTGCACGGGCACTCCTTCGGGGTGACCATCTCCGTCGATGGCCCCGTCGGCGAGACCTCCGGCTGGGTGCTCGACTTCGCCGACCTGTCCGCCGTATGGGCTCCGCTCCACGACCGCCTCGACCACCGCTACCTCAACGATGTGTCCGGTCTGGAGAACCCCACCAGCGAGGTCCTGGCGATGTGGATCTGGGACCAGCTGGCAACGTCGCTCCCGGGCCTCGGCGAGATAACGGTGCGAGAGACCTGCACCAGTCGCTGCACCTACCGCGGCCCCACTTCCTGATCCCTACGGGACGCGGGCGAACGTCTCGGTGACGATGCCGCCACGTGCCCGTTGGGTGACGTGGACCTCGACCCACCGGGGCACCGCCGCCCGGTGGACCTCGGCGGCGATGTCGACGGCGAGCTGCTCGGCGAACACCGCAGCGTCGCGGAACGACCAGAGGTACAGCTTGAGCGACTTGGACTCGATGCAGCGCTCGTGCGGCGCATATTCGATCACCACCGTGGACAGATCCGGTTGCTCGGTCACCGGGCACATGGAGGTGACCTCCTCGCAGGTGAACCGCACCTTGGTGCACGCGTGGGGGGCGGGGAACGTCTCGAGGTGGTCCACCGGGTGGCGCACGGTGGCGCCCAGGATCGTCAGCCCATCGTTCGCAGCGGGTTCGGTCACCCTGCGATCCTACCGAGGCGCCTCGGGACCGATCCCGGCCAAACGCGAGACACCCGCCGGGCACGATCGTGGCGGGCGGGCGTCTCTGGGGTGTGGGTGCCGATGGGGGCTCGGCGATGGGGGCCTACCCACCGGACCGGCGAGTCAGACCACCTGCCGGGACGATCAGGCCGGCGTGTAGACCCGCACCCAGTCGATGTCGTAGGTCGTGCTGGCGGCCGAGGCCCAGTTGACCCGCTTGATGTTGGTGCTGGTGCAGCTGGGAGCGGCGCCGGAGATCGAGCAGCGGTTCAACTGCTCGAGGTAGCCGAGGGTGCCATCGGGGCTACCGACCCACCTGCCGCCGATGGCCATGTTCAGGGCGATGTCCCAGGTGCCGGCCGGATCCGCGCTCGACCAGGCGTGCTTGGTGTCGAGGAAGGTGTGCACCTTGACGTCGTCCACGAAGAAGTTGAAGCGGATGCTGGGGCCTTCGGGCACGATCTCGACCGCCCAGGTGTGGAACTCGGGGACCGAGGCGGGGTTCTCGAACGTGGACGCCTTCTTGGAGATGTTGGAGACGCCGTCGAGGTGCAGGGTCTGGGAGGTCTTGCCAGGGACCTGGGAGTGGAAGTACTCCATGATATCGACCTCGGCCACGCCGGCGCCGCTGCGGTGGCGGAGCCAGAAGGCGGGCCAAAGGCCCTGGGCGTGGGGCAGCTTGGCCCGCATCTCGAAGCGTGCGTAGCGGGGGTAGTACGTCCCTGCCTCGCGGGAGCCGACGAAGCCCGACGTGTAGTTGTAGGTGCCGGCTCCCGGGCACGCGACCGACTGCTTCTTGGCCACGATCTTGAGGGAGCCGCCGCCCTCGGTCACGTTGTTCGGGGTGTTGCACTCGAGCTCGACGTTCCCGGATCCGTAGTTGTTGTGGTAGGTCTGCCACTTCGAGCCATCGAGCGAGGAGCCGTTGAACTCGTCGCCGCCGACGAGCTTCCACCCGGCCGGTCCGGTGGGGGCCGGAGCCGCTGTCGTGGTGGTGGTCGGCGCCGCCGTGGTCGTGGGGGCCGGAGCCGCTGTCGTGGTGGGGGCCGGCGCCGCCGTGGTCGTGGGGGTCGGCGCCGCCCTGGTCGTGGTCACCGAGCCATCGGAGGGGACCCAGGCGTTGCCCGGAATGGTGGTCGCCGGCTGGCAGGCAGCCAAGCCGAGCATCACGATGCCAGCGGCGATCGCTCGAGCTGCGTAGGGAGTCTTCATGGGTGCCTCATCGCTTGTGCGTCCGTCCAGGTGACGACGAGGGAGCGGAACCTGCATCCCAGTCGCCGTCGGGACCGTCCAGTTCCGACGTCCTTGGTTACGGCGCGGACCGAGGCGCTCTTGAGCGCTGAGAGCGAAGATTTGACCACTTTGCGCGGTATTACCGAGCGATCCGCGGATTTCTCACGCAGAGCGTTTGACATCCCACCAAACGTGTGGAACGTACCTTCCGCTACGTAGTGGGTCCACCACGGAGCGCGCTGTTCAGGTTGCCCGAACGGAAGCCCTCAAGGTCGAGCGTGACGTAGCGGTAGCCGGCACTGCGCACGGCTTCGACCACCTCCGCGCGGCGATCCACCACGGCCGCCAGGTCGTCGATGGGCACTTCGAGGCGGGCCAGGTCGCGGTAGTGCCGCACCCGCAGCTCGGCGAAGCCCAGCGCCCGCAACGCAGCCTCAGCCGCTTCCACTTCGGCCAGCACACCGACGGTGACCGGCGTGCCGTACGGGATCCGGCTGGCGAGGCACGCGGCCGCAGGCTTGTCCGCGGTGCGCAGGCCAAGGTGACGGCTGAGGTCGCGGACCATGGCCTTGGTGAAGCCGGCATCGACCAGTGGGAACCGGGCGCCGCGCTCGGCGGCCGCCTGCTGGCCGGGTCGGTGATCGCCCAGGTCGTCGACGTTCACGCCGAGCACCACCGTCGCATCGGATGCGGCGGCAAGGGGCACCAGGGCGTCGATCAAGGCTGTCTTGCACCAGTAGCACCGGTCGCCCTCGTTGGCGACGTACCGGGGATCGGCCAGCTCGTCGGTGGCGACCACCTGCCAGGCAAGCCCCCACTCGGCCGCCAGCGCTCGACAGTCGGCATGCTCGTCGCCGGCCAGCGACGCAGACACCGCCGTCACGGCGGTTGCCCGAGCCGGACCCAGCACGTCGTGCGCCACCCAGGCCACCAGCGCCGAATCGGCGCCACCGGAGAAGGCGACGAGGACGGAACCCAAGGCCCCCACCTCGGCTCGGAGGCGCTCGTACGCCGCCGCCAGGTCCGCCGGAAGCACGGTCGACCGCGATGGGGCGGGCGGATCGCCCAGCGTGGTCACGAGTCGGTCAGTCCGGTACGCCGGCCGCGTCCAGCACCTCGGCCACGGTGCCCACGGCGCCGGTGATGAACGGTCCGAAGTCGGCGTACTTGGCCGACGCCTCGTCGAAGCGCATCGTGTAGACGACCTCCTTGAGGTCATCGGGCTTCTGGGCGAACAGGGTGACGCCCCACTCGTAGTCGTCGACGCCGGCGGACCCGGTGATGAGCTGCACGATTCGGCCGGCGAACTTCCGACCGCTCGCCCCGTGCTCCATCATCAGGTCCTTGCGCTCGTCGTAGGGAAGCGTGAACCAGTTGGCCTTGCGCTCGCGCTTCTTCGACATCGGGTAGAAGCACCAGGCGCTCATGCCCTCGGGCGGCAGTTCCGGGTAGAGACGGGCCTTGGCCATCTGCTCGGGCAGGCCCTTGGCGTACTCGGACAGCTCGGTCATGGACACGTACGAATCGATGATGGTCAACCCGGCGACAGATAGCGCTGTCTGGAACGACTTGAGCTTCCACCAGTCCTTGCCCAGCACCATGAAGGCGACGTCCGCCTTGTGGCCGAGCACCGCCACGGGGACGATCTGCAGGTCGTCGGCCTGAGCGGCCTTCACCGCGGCCTCGATGGCCGCACGGTCCGTGCCCTCACCCACCGTGCAGAAGAGGTGGATGACACCGATACCGACAGACGCTTCCAGGGCTTCAGGCATGGCCCGAGGCTACCGCCGGCCGTCTGCCACCACCCCAGCCGGCGCGTCGCCACCCTGGGTGGTGCGCGACGGCCCCTCGGAAACCCAGGCTGGCGGGCATCCCACCGCCGATCTCAGCCTTCGGCGACGTCGCCGCGGATGGGGACGACGTTGGACGCCGCTTCCTTGGCGGCTTGTTCCAACTCGGCGCCCTCACGGCCCTCGCGCAGGAGGCGGCGCCAGCGCGTGCTGTCGAACTTCACGGGGTCGGTGGTGGCGATGAAGGTGTTGAGCAGCTCCAGGAAGCGTTCGGGGTCCTGGTGGTGCGGGAAGTGGCCAGCATCGGCGAAGACCTCGAGCTGGCTTCCCGGCATCATCTCCTGGGCGATGCGGGCGTGGGCGACGGGGATCACGGCATCGTGGGCACCCCAGATCAGCAGCACGGGCATGGCCTCGGCCAGGTAGCTGCGGTCCAGCATGGTGACGACCTGGCCGCGCCAGTCGACCACCGAGCGCAACGTCCGGGAGAACGCGCCGCGGGTGGCCACATCGGGGAGGGCGTCGAGCACCCGGCTCAGTTCCTCGGCATCTCGCCCGATGGCGGTCCCGCTGCGCCGCAGCAGCTCGATGCCGCCCATGGCGCCGAGGCGGATCGGCGGCAGCTTGAGCAGCGGGAGGAACAAGTCGGCGAGCGGCGTCGATGCCAGGCGCAGGAACGGGCTCACCTCCCGGGACACGCCGCCGCTGGAGACCAGGACCAGGCGTTGGACCCGGGTCGGGTGCTGGTAGGTCAGTTGAGCAGCGACACCGCCACCGAGGGAGTGGCCCACCACCGTGGCCTGGTCGAAGCCGAGCACGTCGAGCAGATCGCGCATGCCGTTGGCATAGGCAGCCACCGAGTAGTCGGCGCGGGGCTTGTCGGACTCGCCATGGCCCAGCAGGTCCGGGGCGATGACGGTGTAGTGCTCGGCGAGCGGGCGCATCAGGGGCACCCAGCTGGCCGAGCTGTCACCGATGCCGTGGAGCAGCAGCAGCACCGGACCGGACCCGCACATCCGGTACGCCCGTTGGTGGCCGTGGATCGTGACGAAGCGCGTGGTGGTGTCGACCGGGGCCGATCGGGCCCTGCGTCGCCTCGATGGTCCTGCCATGTCCCGATCCTCCCCTGGAGCGCACCGTCCGGGTGGCGCCTCGTTCCCCCGTGCCAGCAACGGTATTGCCTCCGTGTGTCCGCCCCCGAACCGACGCGCGAACGCCGCATGTCCTCGAGCACCGGACGCGGCGGTGGCCGGTCCTTGCAGACCGGCCACCTCCTGTTCCTTGATCGCGGGCGCCCGGAGGCGCAAGCCCCTTAGGGCGGGAAGGACTAGAAGTCCTCCATGCCTCCGCCGGCCATGCCGCCACCGGACTCGGCCGGCTTGTCGGCGATCACGCACTCGGTGGTGAGGAAGAGCGCAGCGATGGACGCGGCGTTCTGCAGGGCGGAGCGGGTCACCTTGGCGGCGTCGGGCACGGCCGGCAGCATCTCGCCGTAGGTGTCGTCTGCAGCGTTGTAGCCCTGGCTTCCCGTGAGGTCCTTCACCTTGGAGACCACCACGCCGCCTTCGAGGCCGGCGTTGAGGGCGATCTGCTTGAGGGGAGCCTCGACGGCCCGGGCCACGATGCGGGCACCGGTGGCGACGTCGCCCTCCAGCTTGTCCGCAGCCTCGAGGATGGCGGGGATGGCCCGGATGAGGGCCACGCCACCGCCGGGCACGACGCCCTCTTCGATGGCGGCCTTGGCCGTGCTCACCGCGTCTTCGATGCGGTGCTTCTTCTCCTTGAGCTCGACCTCGGTGGCCGCGCCCACCTTGAGAACGGCGACGCCACCGGACAGCTTGGCGAGGCGCTCCTGGAGCTTCTCGCGGTCGTAGTCGGAGTCGGTGTTGTCGATCTCGGCCTTGATCTGAGAGACGCGGCCGGAGATGTCTTCCTCGGAGCCGCCACCTTCGACGATGGTGGTCTCGTCCTTGGTGATGATGATCTTCTTGGCGGTGCCGAGCAGGTCGAGCGTGGTGGCGTCGAGCTTGAGGCCGACGTCTTCGCTGATGACCTGGGCGCCGGTGAGCAGTGCGATGTCCTGCAGCATGGCCTTGCGGCGCTCGCCGAACCCGGGGGCCTTGACGGCGACCGAGCGGAACGTGCCGCGGATCTTGTTGACGACCAACGTGGAGAGGGCCTCGCCCTCGATGTCCTCGGCGATGATCACGAGGGGCTTGCCGCCCTGCATGACCTTCTCCAGCACGGGCACGAGGTCGCGCACGGCGGAGATCTTGGAGGAGACGAGCAGCACGTAGGCGTCGTCGAGGACGGCTTCCATGCGCTCGGGGTCGGTGACGAAGTAGGGCGAGATGTAGCCCTTGTCGAAGCGCATGCCCTCGACGAAGTCGGTCTCGATGCCGAACGTGTTCGACTCCTCGACGGTGATGACGCCGTCGCGTCCGACCTTGTCCATGGCCTCGGCGATGGCGTTGCCGATCTCCGGGTCGTTGTTGGCGGAGATGGAAGCGACCTTGGCGATCTGCTCCTTGTCGTCGACCTCGACGGACAGGGCGTGGATCGAGATGACCGCAGCCTCGACCGCGGCTTCGATGCCCCGCTTGAGGTCCATCGGGTTGGCGCCGGCGGCCACGTTCTTCAGGCCCTCGTGGACCATGGCCCGAGCGAGCACGGTGGCGGTGGTGGTGCCGTCACCCGCAACGTCATCGGTCTTCTTGGCGACCTCCTTGACCAGCTCGGCGCCGATCTTCTCGTAGGGGTCCTCGAGCTCGATGTCCTTGGCGACGGAGACGCCGTCCTTGGTGATCGTGGGGGCACCCCACTTCTTCTCGAGCACGACGTTGCGGCCCTTCGGGCCAAGCGTGACGGCGACGGCGTCGGCGAGCTGGTTCATGCCGGATTCGAGGGCACGACGGGCCTGCTCGTCGAAAGCGATGATCTTGGGCATCCCTGGGTTCTCCTGGAGACGGATGGCGATTCGCTGGCGCTCCGAGTCGAAGCGCTAGCACTCTCCCGAGGAGAGTGCTAACAGCCAACCACTTCCAGCCGCGGTTAGCAACCGCGGGCCGAGACTGCTAACCGATGGAGCGCTTCGGGCAGCGTCCGGAACCGTTCCGCGGGCGGAAAGGTCCGTACGGACCGTTCCGCGGGCGGAAAGGTCCGTACGGCCCATTACGTGACCAGGTGGTCCACCCGATGGTTACGGCGTCGCCCCACCTCGGTGGAACGACGTGTGCGGGCAGGTCAGCAGCAGTTGGAGGGAGACTGCTGCTGGCCTGCCGCCAATACCTGGACGTCGCCGGTGGGGCAACGGGCCGCTCGCTCGACGGGTCGCCGCGACCCCCACCGGCCACGTCTGCCCAGGGAAGCACCCACCGTGTTCGGGCGCGTCGAAGCAGCGCCCGGGGCCCCGGTCGGGCCCGACTGCGTGCGCTCAGCAGCCGCCGGCGACGGCGGGAATGATGGAGACGGTCTCGCCGTCGGCCACCGGGGTGTCGAGTCCGTTGCGGAACCGGACGTCGTCGTCGGCCACGTACAGGTTCACGAAGCGCCGCAGCCCGCCCTCGTCGTCGAGCAGCCGCGCCTTGAAGCCCGGATGCGCGGCCTCCAGGGCGGTGAGCACGTCGCCCACGGTGGCGCCCTCGAGCGCAACCTCCGAGGCGCCGCCGGTGAGGGTGCGCAGGGTGGTGGGGACTCGGACGGTCACGCTCATCGAAGGGAACCTCGGCTCGAACTCCGCCCGGCGACCGCCGGGCCGCCGGTGATCGTAGTGGCCCCCTCGGACCGTTCCACCACGATGCCGGCAGGTCGCCGGATCGGGGCCGCGGACCACTCGCTACCATCGGACGATGGACCGTCCGGAGGCAGAGGCGGGAGCGGGACGCCCCTTCACGGTCATCGTCCCGGTGCTGAACGAGGCCGCGACGGTGGCCCGGGTCGTCCACGAAGCTCGAGCAGGTGGAGCCTCAGCGGTCCTCGTGGTCGACAGCGGCTCGACCGACGGGTCCCGGGAAGCGGCGAGGGCGGCCGATGCCGTGTGCGTCGACGCCCGGGAACTGGCACCCACCGGGACGGTGCTCGGCAAGGGCGATGCCCTGTGGCGGGCGCTCCCGCTGGTCGAGACGCCGATCGTGGTCTTCCTCGACGGCGACCTCGACATCGATGGCTCGACGTTCCTGCCGGCGCTGCTCGCCCCGCTGGCGGATCCGGCGATCGTGTTCGCCAAGGCCGACTTCGCCCGGGTCCGTCCCGGCAGGACCACGGCCGAGCCCGGCCGGCTGACCGAATTGGTCGCCCGACCGCTGCTCGACCGCTTCTTCCCCGCGCTGTCCGCGCTCGACGAGCCGCTCTCGGGCCAGCTCGCCGCCCCCCTCGACGTGCTGCTGCGCCTGCCGTTCGATGTCGACTACGGCCTGGAAGCCGGGATGCTCATCGATGTGGCTCGCCGTCACGGCGTCGAGCACATCGCCCATCCGGCGTGTGGCGTCCTCTCGCACGATCCCCAGGCCGAGACCGCCCTGCGGACGATGGCCGAGCAGGTGATGCGGGCGATCCTCGGCCGGGCCGGCGTCATCGACGACGAGGGGATGACGCGCCCGCCGCACCACGCCTGAGCAGACGCCCACGGACGAGCCGATGATCCGGAGCGTCAGGCCTCGGGTTCGTGGCGGAGGTGCACGGGGAGCTCGAGCGCCGCACCCACCCCGTCGTCGAGCGCTCGCTGCACCGCGAAGAAGTCGACCGTGCCCGCGACGTCGTGGACGCGCACCAGGTCGTCGGGGCCGTAGTCGACCCAGCCGAGCGCACCGAACGTGCCGGCGCTGCGGGCCCGAGGCGTTCGCTCGAGCAACGCCCCGATGAAGTCCTTCCGCGACAGGGCCCAGAGCACGCTGTGGAGGCCCAGCTCGGCTCGCAGGACGGGCATGGCCCGCAGGATCTCCACCGTCTGGGCCGGTGACTTCCCGAGGTCGACCCCCGGGTCGAAGATCACCTGTTCGGGGCGCACGCCGGCCTCGGATGCGGCGGCCAGGCGCTGGCGCATGAAGGTGAGGCAGTCCCCGGCGACGTTTTCGACGAAATCGTCGGCCTTCAGGCGCTGCTTCGGCACCGCCCGGTTGTAGGTCAGCACGACCTGGCACCCGGAGGCGGCGACCAGACCGGCCACCCGAGCGTCGGACAGGCCCGACGGATCGTTGATGATGCCGGCGCCGCCTTCCACCGCAGCCGAGGCGACCTCGAAGCGGTAGGTGTCGACCGAGATCGTCACGTCCGGCAGCGCGGCCCGGACGGCGCGCAGCACCGGGAGCAGGCGGTCGAGTTCGTGGTCGACCGGGATCTCGAGCTGATCGGTCCGGAGCGACTGGGCACCGATGTCGATGACCGATGCCCCGGCCTCGACCATGGATCGCGCCAGTGAGACGGCGTTATCGCCCCCGACCGAGTTGCCCGAGAACGAGTCCGGCGACGCGTTCACGATGCCCATGACCAGGGGGGTGTTGCGGCTCATCGGTGCTCCTCTCCCGCCGGGACCGCGGACTCTACCGGCCCCAGAGTTCCCTTCGACGGGCCGAGGGGCGGCTCAGGCGCCGCGGCCCGGTGCATCGGAGTCCGGCGCCGGGGCCAATGCCGGTGCCGGTGCCACCTCGGCCACCTCGGCCACCTCGGCCACCTCGGCCACCTCGGCCACCTCGGCCACCGGGATCGAATCGACAGCCGGTTCCGCCACAGGCGCTGCCTCCGGGTTCGCCGTGGCCTCCGTTTGCCGCACGGCCACCACCACCGTGGTCCCCGGCGCTTCCTCCGCAATCGCCGGCGTCGCGTCGGCCACGGCCGCCGGTGTCGACGCCGGAGCGACCGCTGCTCGGGACGTGGTGCGAGCGCCGCCATCGTCGTCGCGTCCTCGGGGTCGCCCGAACGGGCGTAACGCCGGAAGGCGGTCCCCCGCCTTGCGGATCAGCTGCCAGGTGACCCCGAACGCAACGACCGACACGCCCACGTCGATCGAGCTGCTCAGCCAGGGTTGAACATCGGAGAGCTGGCTCACGGTGGTGTCGTAGCGGGCAGCGGCGGCCGCCTTCAGGACCGAGCTGAACCCGATCACCACGGCGACCACCGCGAAGAGCGCGCCCAGGATCGTGGTGACCGATTGCGAGGCAAGGTCGATCCGCGCCTGGAACGATTCGATGTTCTCCCGGACCTGCTGCTCGAGCAGTCCGGGGTCACGGGCGGCGGAACGGTTCGCCATGTGGCGCTCGAGGGGGATGAGCATCGTGCCGATGCGGTCGTGGAGGACGTAGTCGTCGGTGGTCGTGGCCAGGAGGAGCCGCCACTCGTCGATGCGCCTGCGGCTCACCGCCGCGCCGCTCGTCAGGACGCGCTGAGTATCGCGCTGGACCGAGCGGAGCGCACCGCGCCGCAGGGTCACGAAGTCGAGGAGCTGGACCCGGTCGCCGTCGGCTACGCCGTAAGGCTCGGCCGGCAGCGCTTCGGTGAAGACCACCGACTGGTTCTCGAACACGTACCAGGGCTCGGTTCCGGCAATCGCCACCCGTCCGTCGGCGAGGCCGTCGGGTGGGAGGCGCGCGTCCGCCAGGATGTCGGCGAGCAGGGCGACCTGGGCCTCGGGATCGGCCACCAGCGCCGGATCGGTCACCTCGATATGGGTGCCGAACGAGACGGGGAACGGATGGCTGAGCTCGTTCCTCGCACAGAGGTCGTGGAGATGGTCGTTCCCGAGCCGGCCATCCACCGCACGCGGCAGAAGTCGGTCCAGGTCCGGGGCCCGGCCCATCAAGCGCTCGTGGAAGAGGAAGAACATGAGGTTGAGGCAGCCGCGCACGCCGCCCTCCACCGCGTGGCCGTCCATGGACCACCGATAGGGACCCTCGCCCCAGGGCAGGCGCTCCATCGTGCTCAGCGCCTCGGGCGAGAGGGAGCCCAGCCGGACGTCATCGAGCGCGGATGCCGTCAACCGGAGGACCAAGAAGCCCGATGCGTGGGCCAGCACGTTGGAGCGCACGTCGAACCACCCGCCGGCATCTCCGATGTCCAGCCGAACGCTCGGACCCACCGCAGAAGCAAATGCGCCGTTCCGAAGCGCCTGGATATCAAAGAATGCGAGGTCGGCATCGTTCCGACGGGCGACTAATGGAGTGGGTCCATCTGCAAGCACATCAAGCATCAAGGTCGCACTTCCACCGCTACGGGTATGATATGCACGCACCCAAGAGACGCTCGAAATCATCGCCGCACACTAGCAGGGGCCTCCATGATCACGTTTGCCGTCGTCGGTCACAACGAGGCGGAAACCTTGGCCGCGGCACTGACCCAAGCGGACGCGGCGACGGTCGATGGCGACGAAGTCGTATACGTCGACAGCTCATCGACCGACGCATCTACTGCCGTGGCAGAAGCGTGCGACGTCGAAACCTGGCTGGGCCCCATCGGCAAAGGGGCGGCGATGCGGGTCGCATTCGAACGATGCACGCGCGCGTGGATGGTCTTCCTGGACGCAGACATCCACGGGTCGGAACACAACATTGCGGCAATCCTTGCCCGCACCGTGCGTGATAAGCCCGATCTGGACATGATCGTCGGTGACTTCTCCGATCCGAATCCAGGTAGCGTGCTCAGCAACACATGGGGCATATACGAGCCACTAGTCGGCGCTCTTTTCCCCGAGATCAGTAACAAGTTCGGGGGTAAGCCGCTCAGCGGCTTCCGAGCCGTGCGAGTGTCCGCGCTCTCCGATGCGGCCGCCATCCCCGACGGCTTCGGCGTCGAAGCCCACCTCAACACGACGGCTGGATGGCGCGCCGATGGCGTCTCCGTCGTAACGCTCGGGTGGTACGAGGGACGGTTCCTCTACAAGCCGCACATGGGCCGGGAGATCGCAGCGGGGGTCTTGGACCGGGCCGAGGTGGTCGATCGCCTTGCGCCTGAGCAGCGACCGGTCTGGGATGCCTGGGTCGAGGGCGTCGTCGAGGTCATCGGGACGTACCACGGCGATGCCGCAGGCCTATCGGCGTACCGCGAGCGGCTGCGCGCCGTCCGTTCGCGCCCCCTGCCAGCACCTCGCTGACGCCGCACGGGGCGTCCCACGACCCTCCGCAGGGAACACCGGACGCTTCGACGAGGTTGCACCAGGTCCCCCAACGAGGAGCTCGACATGGTGCAAGCGATCTGGAACGGCACGGTTATCGCCGAGAGCGACGACACCGTCGTCGTGGAAGGCAACCACTACTTCCCGCCTTCGGCGGTGAAGGCCGACCTGATCGAGCCGGTCGGCACCACCACCGTGTGCCCCTGGAAGGGCAGCGCCAGCTACTACGACGTGGTGGTCGACGGGAG
Source organism: Acidimicrobiales bacterium (assembly GCA_046594195.1). Taxonomy (GTDB): domain Bacteria; phylum Actinomycetota; class Acidimicrobiia; order Acidimicrobiales; family Iamiaceae; genus Aquihabitans. Next base: position 50,415 of record JBKJPY010000042.1, read on the forward strand.
CCGCAACGCAGGCGCAGCCTGGTATTACCCCGCCCCGAAGGACGCAGCCGCCGAGATCAAGGACCGCGTCGCGTTCTGGCGTGGTGTCACGGTCACGGCCGCCTGACCACGACGGGTTCTGCGGCACGATCGGAAAGCCCGCGCCCACCACCTGCTCCCGGACGGTCCCGTCCGGAGACCGTCAGCACGTGGGCACCTGTCGGTCCCATTCGGACCACGGCCTGCCCGAGAAGCGGTCAGACCCAGATGGCGATGCGGTGGCCGGTGAGCGGATCTCGCTCGTTCGGGTCGCCCAGGGCGATGGCCCGGCCGAGGGCCTTGCGGCGGGCGGACCATGCCGTCGCCGCGGCGTCGAACGCGTCGTCGATCGGGACCGCCCCGGCCGGCCCGAGGTCGACGGGCAGGACGATCGGTGGATCAGCGTCAGCCAACAGCGCCAAGCGGTGGATCGCACCGGCAGCCGACTTCTTGGCGTTGGGCAGGCTCGCCCCCGCAAGTTGCCGGAACGACGCCTCGGGGAAGATTTCGACGATCCGATCATCCGCCGCCGCCACGGGCGCCACCTCCCGGATGCGCGCCATGAGGCCCATGGCCTGTGCGCTGAGCATCGGCATGCCGATCGCTGCCAGGTGTTCGTTGGCTGCGGCCTGGGTGGTGAACTCGACCGCGCTGCGGTGCGGAGCCCAGAACACGCTCGATCGTCGGATGCCGACGAACGCGCGGGCAGCCACGTCGGCCGAGCGCTTGGGGCCATCGACGAGGCCGATCGGAATGTCGACGCCCACCGCCGCAACCGGATCGCTCAGCGGTGCCGCGGCGTCGGCGAGGCCGATCACCTCTGCCAGCCCCGGCGCCACGTGAGCACCGGCGAACCCGTCATCGTCGATGACGACGCCGACCCAGCCGAACCGACCGGCCGCATCCACTCCAAGCGAGCGCACCGAAGCCCGATCAGCCCGCCAGACGAGCCTTGACCAGGGCGGACACCTTCTTGCCGTCGGCCTTGCCGCCGACCTTGGCCATGGCCGCCTTCATGGCCAGGCCCATCTGCGATGGCGCGTCGAAGCCGCCCTCGGCGAGCGCCGCGTCGACCAGCGCCGCGATCTCCTCTTCGGATGCCGGCGCCGGGAGGTAGGCGGCCAGCACGTCGCGCTCGGCCAGCTCCCGAGCAGCGCTCTCCTGCCGCCCACCCGCGGCGAAGGCCTCGGCGGCCTCATCGCGCCGCTTGGCCTCCTTGGCGAGCAGCGCGACCACCTCGTCGTCGGTCAGGTCGCGGACCTCGCTGCCGGACACCTTGGCCTCCTTGATGGCCGCCAGCGCCATCCGCAGGACGGACAGCCGCAACTCGTCGCGGGCCTTCATGGCAGCGGTGAGGTCGGTCTGGATCTGGTCGGCGAGCATGCGAGCCTCCTGGAGCGCGGGTACGCCACTGTGCCCGACGCAGCCCCGACCCACCCACCGATTCGAAGTTCCGGTGACCAGGCGGAGGTTGCGCCGCTCGGTCACCGAACGTTCGGGTTGACGCGGGGAACCGGGGGGAGTCCGCAGAGGGCGGCCGTAGCCTCGTGAGGATGTCTGCACTCCGGTCGCTCCTCGAACAGCCCGGGGTGGAGGCGATCTTCGTACCCGGACGGCCGGCGCGCACCGGCCGGCTGGCCTTGTGGCACCCCGGCCGGACGCCGGATGCCTTCACGGAGACGATCGACGTGGTCATGCCCGCCGGCGACAGCGTCCGCCAGCGCACCGTGCCGGCCACGTTCGTGTCGTTGGTCGAGGTCTTCGACGAACTGGTGGCGCTCGACCCCGATGCGCCGTGCGGTCCATCGATCCACGATTGGGCCGGCGCGGCTCGTGGCGCCCTGCACCTCATCGCCCGGGGCCGCATCCTTCCCGCGGTCGACGAGGAGGGCGTCGACGGCTGGCGGATCGGCCCGATGGATCCCGAGGACCTCGCCGTTCGCGACACCATCGCCGATGCCCTGACCCCCGCCGGACACGCCACGGCCCTGCCGGGCACGGCGCCGCGACGGGTGGCGTCCCCGCGCTGGCTCGTGGCCCGGTTCTGGGATGCGGTCGCCGACAGCTACGTCCGCACGGCGGCCGCGCCGCTGGTGGCGGGCCACGAGGCCTTCGCGGCGCGTCCCCGCGTCGACCTCCTGCCCGTCGGCGCAGGTGACGGTCCCGCGGTGCTCGGCCTCGACCTGGCCACGGCGACGTGGGGTGGATCGACCACGGTCCCCGGATGGCTGCAGTCGACGTCGTCGTCCGCCGAAGCCGACATCACCGTCGCGCTGCGCCTCGAGGACGACGGGGGCATCACCACCGCCCGCGCCCAGAGCCCCTCCACCAGCGCCGACGGCGTCGTCACCGATGTCGATGTCGATGTCGATGTCGATGTCGATGCCTACGCCGAGACCGAGCCGGATGGCGAGCCGCTCCACGGCCTGGCCGACGCGCTCACCTTCCGAGCGGTGCTCGAGATCGGCAGCATCGCCGACCGCAGCCTCGTGCTCGATGCTGCCGAACTGTGGGCCGCTCCCCATGCCGTGGCCGAGCGGTTCGGTGCCGCGGTCGAAGATGCCGTCTTGTTGACGCTGCGTCGCGGCGCCCGGGTGTGGCCACCCGTCGGTCGCCTCCTCGACCAGGCCCGACCGTCGGAGCTGGAGCTCAGCGGCGAAGAGGTCGAGGACCTCCTCGGTCCGCTCGCCACCGAGCTCGCCGGCGCGGGCATCGAGGTGCGATGGCCCGCCGGCGTGCTCCAGTCGGTCGATCTCAAGCCGGTCGTGGCGTCCGACGCACTCGGATCGGATCGGCCTGCGGGTTTGAGCTTCGACACCCTGTGCGAGCTGCGGTGGGACGCCACCATCGATGGGCAGCAGGTGAGCGAGGAGGAGCTTGCCCTGCTGGTCCAGGCCAAGCGGGGCATCGTCCGTCTCCGCGGCCGGTGGGTACGCGCCGATCCGGCCAAGCTCGCCCGACTCCAGCAGCGCCGCAAGGTCACCGCCGGCGAAGCGCTCGCCGCTGCGCTCAGCGGCGAGCTGGTGGTCGACGGCGAGGAGGTCGCCGCCGAGGTCCAGGGGCCGCTCGCGCACCTGGGCGATCGGCTCCGCTCCGTGGGTGACCGCCACGACTGGACGGTGCCCGCCGGCCTGGACGCCGAACTGCGTCCCTACCAGCGCGACGGAGCGGCGTGGCTCGTCGAGATGGCCGACCTCGGTCTGGGCGGGGTGCTGGCCGACGACATGGGGCTGGGGAAGACCATCCAGTTCCTGGCCCTGCACCTGGCCCGCCACCATCCCGTCGCCGCCGACCGCGCCGAGGAAGGTGCCGCCGGGAAGCCCACGCTCGTCATCTGCCCGGTCTCGGTGCTGTCGAACTGGGCGCGAGAGACGCAGCGCTTCGCGCCGGACGTCCCGATCCTGCGCTACCACGGTGCCGCTCGCTCGCTCGACGGCCTGCGGGGGGACACCATCGTGCTCACCACCTACGGCGTCGCCCGCCGAGAGGCCGCGGCGCTGGCCGTCCACCCGTGGGGCCTGATCGCCGCTGACGAGGCGCAGGCCATCAAGAACCCCATCAGCCGCACCGCCAAGGCGCTGCGCACCATCCCTGCCGACGCACGCTTCGCCCTCACCGGCACGCCCGTGGAGAACCGCCTCGTCGACCTCTGGGCCCTGCTCGACTGGACGACGCCAGGCCTGCTCGGCCCGCTCGACCGCTTCCGCCGAGAAATCGCGGTGCCGGTGGAACGCGACCGCGACCCGGATGCGGCCGACGCGCTGGCTCGGCTCGTCCGACCGTTCCTCCTGCGCCGCCGCAAGTCGGACCCCGACATCGCCCCGGACCTCCCACCCAAGACAGAAACCGACCGCATCGTCCCGCTCACCACCGAGCAGGTCACGCTCTACAAGGCGACCGTCGACGAGGTCATGGCCCAAGTCGAGGCCGCCGACGGGATGAGCCGACGCGGCTTGGTGCTCAAGCTCCTCACCGGGCTCAAGCAGATCTGCAACCACCCGGCCCAGTTCCTCAAGCAGGACGGGCCGGTGACCGGGCGATCCGGGAAGCTCGAGGCGGTCACCGAGCTGGTCGAGACGATCACCGCCGAGGGCGAGTCCGTCCTGGTCTTCACGCAGTTCGTCGCCATGGGTCACCTGCTGGAGGCGCACCTCGCTGCGCCCGGCCGACCGACCCAGTTTCTCTACGGCAGCACCCCCGAGGCCAAGCGGGGCGAGATGGTCGATCGCTTCCAGGCAGGCGAGATCCCGGTGTTCGTGATCTCCGTGAAGGCCGGCGGCACGGGACTCAACCTGACCCAGGCGACCCACGTCATCCACTACGACCGCTGGTGGAACCCGGCCGTCGAGGACCAGGCCTCGGACCGGGCGTGGCGGATCGGCCAGGACCGGCCGGTGCAGGTCCATCGCATGGTGTGCGAGGGCACGGTCGAGGATCGGATCTCGGCGATGCTCGCCGACAAGCGCGCCATCGCCGAGTCGGTCGTGACCTCGGGCGAAGGCTGGGTGTCCGAGCTGGGCGACGACGACCTCCGCCTCCTCGTGGCGCTCGGTTCCGATGCGGACGACGAGCCGATGCGGCAGGGTCGATGATGGCGGCGCGGCAGTTCGGCACGACGTGGTGGGGAAAGGCGTGGGTCCACGCGCTCGAGGAGCGCGCCGCACTCGATCCCAACCGCTTGGCCCGGGGCCGCACCTACGCCCGCCAGGATCGCGTGGCCCGCGTGGAGGTGGCCGCGGGCAAGGTCACCGCTCTCGTGCGCGGGAACCGCGCCCTGCCCTACCGCGTCACCCTGACCATTCCCACCTACGGAGACGCCGAGTGGGTGGTCGTCGCCGCGGCCATCGCCGCACGGGCCGCCCACGCCGCAGCGCTGCTGGACGGGGAGCTGGATCCCGGCGTCGCCGATGCGGCTGAGGCTGCGGGGGTCCCGCTGTTCCCTGGGCCGGGTGACCTCAGGCCCCGCTGCTCGTGTCCCGACTGGGCGGACCCCTGCAAGCACGCCGCGGCGGTCTGCTACCTGGTGGCCGACGCGGTCGATGCCGACCCGTTCGTGCTGTTCGCGCTGCGCGGCACCACCCGCGAGGAGCTCCTGGGCCGGGTGCGCGCCCAACGGACGGGGGCTGCCCAGCAGCGGGCGGCCGGAGCGCCGGCGGACGACCCGAACCTCGCGCCGCTACCAGGGCCGGCGCCGGGTCCGGGCGGCAGCGGCCGCATGGTGGCCGCTGCGTTCGGCGGCGGGGCCGTGGTGGACCCCGGGATGGTCGCCCGTGAGGCGTGGGCCCGCACGCTCGGCCCGCCTCCCGAACGGCGAGAGCTGCCGAAGGTGCCCGGATCGCCCGCCACGTGGCCCGCCGATCCACCTCGCGAGGCGCCGTTCACCGCCGCCGGGCTCACCGAGCTGGCCGCCGACGCCGCGCGTCGGGCCTGGGCTCAGCTCGGTGACGGAGCACCCAGCCAGCTCAGCCTGGACGAGCAGACCGACCTGGCTCGACGAGCCGCGGACCGCCTGGGGAAGCTCGAGTCGTTGCTGGAACTCTCCCGCCGCACCGGCGTCTCGAGCGCTCAGCTGACCCACCAAGCCCTGGCCTGGCGCAGCGCCGGCCCGGACGGGTTGGAGGCCATCGAAGAAGCGCTCTGGCGCCCGCCCACGAGCATCATCGACCAGGGCCTCGAGGCGTTCGACCAGGCCGGCATCGATCCCGACGAGGTGCAGGTCCGCTCGAACCGCCTGACCTGGAGCGACATCCAGCTGCGCGTCACCGCAGACGGACGCTGGTGGCGCTTCGAGAAGCGCGGTCGCACGTGGGAGCTGGTGGAGCCGCCGTCGGACCGCCCCGATGACCTCGTCTCGAGCTGAGCCGCCCGGACCAGCTACCGGGGGATCTGGGGAAGGGCGGCGTCGAACAGGCCGACTTCGAGGTCGTCGAGGACCCGGTCGACCTTCTGGTGGGCCCGCATGCGCTTGGCGAGCGGGAGGACCTCGGCGACCTCGATGGCCGACGAGACCTCTTCGAGCGCGGCCAGCACCGGGTCGAGCGAGCGCGCCAGCTCGGGGCGGCCCTCCCCGAGCCCCAGCACCGAGGCCCGCAACCGCTGGACGCGCCGCTCAAGCTTGCGGCGCCCGAAGCGGTCCGTCCACGACGCCGGGACGGGATCGAGCCCGCCGGGGCCGGCGAGGGACCGCGACGCGGAGCGCTCCGCCCGCCATTGCGAGGCGCTCTCGGTCAACGTGCGGCCGTGCTGGGCCAGCTGGGCTCGAACCTCGGGATCGCTCAAGCGCTGCAGGGCGATCAGCCCCAGCGAGATCGAGATCCGCTTGAGGTCCTTCTTCGAGGACTTCTTGGGCTCGTCGTCCATCGCACCCCAGCCTGCCAGGGATTCGCCCGTCACGACCGCCACCCGACCATTCGAGGATGGAACGCGGTGCGGCCGAACGAGAGACGAGAGGCCGATCCAGCTAGGCCGGGTTCAGCAACACGAGCGGGATCTCGCGGTCGGTCTTCTTCTGGTAGCCGGCATAGCCCTTGTAGGTGGACTCGACGATCGGCCACATGCGGGCGCGCTCCTCGGCGTTCGCGACCTGGGCGACGTAGGGCGCCTTGGGCTTGCCGCCGACGGCGACCTCGACCGCGGGCTGGTCGCGGAGGTTGAGGAACCAGGCCGGATGCGTGTCTTCGCCGCCCTTCGAGGCGACGACGACGATCGTCTCGCCCTCCTGGATCGGCGAGGTGAGCAGCACGCTGCGGGGCTGGCCCGTCTTGCGGCCCTTCGTGGTGAGCTCCACCACCGGCATGTCGCCGGCGTTCCAGCCGACCTTCCCGAACGATGCCTTCAGGATGATCCGGTGCAGGGCGTTCATGGTCTTGAGAGCGAAGTCGCTGGGCATCGCCTGACGCTACTGGTGCTCAGCAGCGGGTGCGGAGGAGGTCAACGCCGGAGCCGGTGAGGTCGTCGAGGAACGGAGTGCGCCCGGCCAGCGCGGCGATCAGCGAGCGGGCGGGACCCTCGAGTCGAGCTCCGGCTCCGAGCACCAAGTCCAGGTCGGTGGGGGCCACCTCGAGGTGGTCGGAGCTGACGGCGCCGAAGCCGCGACGGGCCTTTGGCGTGGCGATGAAGCGCAGCGAGATCTCGAGCGCCTCGGGCGCCACCACCACGGTCCGGCCGAGCGGCTGGAGGATGTCGCCGCCGTGCACGATCGTGTCGGTGAGCGGGGCTTCGGGCCCGAAACCGGGCGGGGTGAAGTGCGACTCGGCGTTGGTGCGCAGTCCCGCCACGCAGGCCGCCGGGTCCATGCGTCGAGCGAGGTCGATGGCCACGCGCTCGTTGGCCCGATCGAAGCTGCCACGGGCCTTGACCATCGCCACCAGGAACGACGGAGCGCCGACCTCGAACGGGACGTTCAGGTGGGCGACCACCTGGTGGGTGGTCCAGTAACCGCACAGCGACGGCTGCGCCCAATCGTCCTCAGCCAAGACGTCGAGGGCATCGGCGAGCGTCCGGCGCTCGGCCGCGATGAGCGAGAAGCGGTCCATGGGCCGACGCTACGGCACGGGGTCCGGCCACCAACCGGCCTCGCCCCGTCTGCGAGCATGGCCCGATGCCGGAGCCCGATGACGATCGCACCCCGCCCCCTGCCTCACCTGCGGGCTGGCTCCTGGTCGCGGACCAGACGGTGCTCGACATCGATCCGATGATCGAGGCCGTCGGCCAGGTGTACCGCTATCCGGTGGCCGATGCCGGCCGAGCCGCCGCCCTCGAAGCGGGCCAACCGTGCTTCCTGCTGCGAACCGACCGGTCCAAGGTGGTGGGCCTGTGGGCCGTGGGCGAGGTCGTGGGGGACTCCGCCCCGCTGGCCGGCGACCACGGCGACGAGCCGCACTGGGCCGCCGAGGTGGAGCTGCTCCCGTTGGAGAAGGCCATCGCTCGCACCAAGCTCATCGACCACGCCGCCTTGGCGGACGGGCCGGTGGCCACCGCCACGTTCGCCGACACGCCGATCCCCCTCGACCGCCGGACGGTGCGTGCGCTGGAGACGTTCGACTTCTGGCTGGTCGACCCTCGTCCCGATCAGCGCGACGCCCTCGATGCCCTGTTGGACGCCGAGGACCCGGCCGAAGGGCCGGACTGACCGGTCAGCTCGCCCGATCGGCGAATGCTGGCAGGTGGAGCTGGGCTCGGACGACGTCCGCCAGGGCGGTGCCGCCCACGAGCGAAGCGACGAACGCATCGCGCTCGACCACGGTCGGGGTCTTGCCCCGGACGTGGATGAACACGGCTGCGGCGTGGGTCTTGTCCACCTGCTTGGTCTTGTACTCGTTCGACTCGGAGAAGTTGATCATCACCTGTCCGCGGTTTGCGGTCTTGGCGTCCAGCTTCTTCGTCCAGTAGGCGATGCCCGTCGGATCGCCGGGACGCTGGAGGACGTTGGCGTAGATGTTCTCGACGAACTCCCGGTTGGTCATCGAGCCGTAACGGCGGATGAACTCCTTCGAGCCGGCGAAGTTGTTGGAGATCCTCGACAGCGTCCAGCCCGACCGGCGGCGGCCCAGCCAGAAGTTCAACCCTCCCGCGTCGGGGATGCGCGTCAGGTAGGCGGAGTAGAGCCGGATGGTGGGATCGACGTTCGCGGTTGCGTCGGGACCGCCGCGGAGCGCCACGACGAGGTCGCCGGGGAGCTCGGTACCACCGTTGAGCTGGGCGATCCACGTGGTCGCCTCGGTGGCGGTCGGAGCCTTGCCGGTCATCCAGGTGAACAACTCGGTCACCGCCGTCGAGCCGGACGACCAGGGAAGCCACCACTGCGGGGTGACGGCGTTGGAGGCGGCCGACTGGGGGCCGGTACCGACGGCGTTCACCGCCGCCACCTTGAAGGTGTGGGCCACGCCGTTGGTCAGGCCCGTGACGGTGGTCGAGGTCGTGTCGGCGCCCAGGACGATGACGGGCTGCGGGGCACCGTTCGCGTACGGCGTCAGCTCGTAGCCGGTGATGGGCGAACCACCGGTGCTGGCCGGCGCCGTCCATGCCACGGCGGCCTCGCCCTCGGCGGGGACTGCGGTGCCGATGGTGGGAGCTCCGGGAGCGGTGGCCGTGGGAGCAGCGACCGTCAGCGAGATGGTCCCCGTGTCCGACAGCGAACCGTCCGAGGCCGTGAACGTGAACGAGTCCGGCCCCGAGTAGCCGTTGGCTGGCGTGTAGGTGATGTCCGGCGGCGTCCCGGACAAGGTGCCGTGCGCCGGCGTGCTCGCCGTGGCGAAGGTCAGCGGATCGCTCTCGGGGTCCGTGCCCGACAACGTGATCGCCTTGGCCGTGCCGTGCGCCACCGACACGGACTGGTCGGTCGCGGTGGGCGCCGTGTTGGGCGCCTTCACCACGGTGGAGATCAGGACCTGGTTGAGGTTCGTCGGCGTGCACGACGCCGTGAAGTTGCCCAGGAAGTAGCTCGCCTTGGCCGTGATGCTCGAGGGCGCCTTCCACTCGATGGTGCGAGCCGGGCCGGCCACGGTCGTCTTCATCTTCACGTCGGGGACCACGGGTGTCGGCCCGCCGTTGGCGATCACGACGCTGCCCGTGAACGTTGCAGTGAGGTTGCTCCCCGCCACCGACCAGGTCTGGCCGGTGAAGCTCGACGGGGTGAACGTCACGTCGTTCACGGTGACGCCCGACGGAACCGGGACGACGATCTTGATCTCCTTGACCGTCACCTCCACGGGGACGCTGACGGCGGGGATCGGCACGTTCAGCGTGTTGTTGACGATCCCGCCGATGGTCACCGGGTCGACGTCATCGGTCGCGTTGACGTTGGCCGTCGCCGTCGTCGTCCCGACGATCGGCAAACCGCTGCAGGTCGCCTCCACGGCGGTCAGACCATCTGCTCCCGCAATACCCGGAGCGACCAGCACGATCCCCGAACCCACCACCACAGCCGTCAATGCGGCTGCGAACACACGACGTGACCCCATCGAAGTTCTCCCCCCCCCGGAGCTTTGCCCCTTGCCGTCGGGACCGTATCAGGGGACCGGAGCGGATCACACGAATCAGTTCGCCACAGGAGAACGGGAGGGGCGAGCGGTCATGCGCCGATCTCGCCGGTCCAGATGAGCGGGCGGCGGTCGGCCCAGGGGTGGGCGCGCTCGAGCTCGGCGGCCAGGCGGATCAGGACGTCCTCGCGAGCGGGGGCGCCGACGAACTGCATGCCGATGGGGAGGCCCTCGTCGCTCTGGTGCAGGGGCACGGAGATCGCCGGTTGGCCGGTGACGTTGAACGGGGCGGTGAAGTGGGCGGGGATGGCCGAGCGGAACAGGCCGTTCAGCGGCTCCTCCTTCGTGGTCCCGAACTGGCCGAGGGTCGGCGGCAGCTCCGGCAGGGTCGGCGTGAGGAGCACGTCGAAGCCGTCGACCTCCCACCAGGCCACCGCCTCACGGGTCAGGCGGTGGAGCCCGTCGAGCGCCGCCAGGTACTGCTGGGCAGTGGTGGCCCGGCCCGCCTCGGCGATGGCCCAGGTGCCCGCCTCGAACCCGTCTTCGCGCAGCGGTACGCCAGTCATCTCGCTCAGGCGATCGAGCTCGCGGGCGACCCACGACGAGTAGGCGGGGAGGAAGTACTCGAGGGTGTCGCCGGCGGCGAACGCGGCCGGCACCGCCTCGGTGACCTGGTGGCCCAGCTGCTCGAGCAGGTTGGCGGTGGCCTCCGTGGCCGCCGCCACCTGGGGGTCGACCTCGATGGTCCCGTCGAACGAGCGGTTGGTCCAGCCGATTCGCAGCGGGACGGGTTCTGCCGTCAGCTCGTCCACGTAGGGCCGGCCAGGAGCGGGGGCCCAGTACGGGTCCCCCACGCCGGGGCCAGCCACGGCATCGAGCAGCGCTGCGGTGTCGCGCACGGATCGGGTGACGGCGAGGCGGGTCACCAGGCCCGCCCACGCCTCGCCCAGCTCGGGGCCGAGGGAGGAACGGCCGCGCGTGGGCTTCAGCCCGACGAGGCCGCACTCGGCGGCCGGGATGCGGATCGAGCCACCACCGTCGCCGGCATGGGCCATCGGGACGATGCCGGCGGCGACGCAGGCGGCCGAGCCGCCGCTGGACCCGCCGGTGCTGCGATCGAGGTCCCAGGGGTTGTGCGACGGGCCGTACGCCTCGGGCTCAGTGGTGGTGACCAGCCCGAGCTCCGGGGTGTTGGTGCGGCCGATGACGACGAGCCCGGCCTCGCGGAACCGCACGGTGAGCTCGGAGTCGCTGGTCGCGACGTAGCCCGCCTCCTTCAGGAACCGGGTGCCGGCGTGATAGGGCTGACCGGCAGCGGTGCCGTCGAGGTCCTTGAGCACGAACGGGACGCCGGTGAACGGGCCGTCGGGAAGGTCGCTGTCGGATTCGACCACCGCATCGTCGTAGCGCGGGTGGATGATCGCGTTCAGCCGGTCGTTGACCTGCTGGGCGCAGTCCACCGCCGCCTGCACCAGCTCGCGCGATGTCACCTCCCCGGACCGGACGAGAGCGGCCTGGGCGGTGGCATCGAGGGCAGCGAAATCGGACATGGCCGCACCCTAGGTCGACCGATCGCGGCCCGTCAGCCGGCGGCCAGGTACCTCGCGACCGCCTCCGTGATGCACGCAGCGGTGTCGGCTAGGGCCCGCTCCCGCCCGAACATCTGGACGAGGGAGATGGCCTCCACTCGGTCCCCCACGTCGTCGAAGACCTCGCCGGCGATCACGAGCACCGGCACCCCGAACTCGGCCGCCAGCGCCGCGAGGCCACCCACGACCTTGCCGTCGAACGACGCCTCGTCGAGGAAGCCCTCCCCGGTCACGACCAGGTCCGCCTCCTCCACCGCCGTGGTGAGATCGTGCTCCTCGGCGATGAGCTCGAACCCCGACTCGACCGTGGCGCCCACGGCCGCCAGCCCACCGGCCAGGCCGCCGGCGGCACCACCACCCTCGATCCTGGTGACGTCGACGCCGTGGTCCTCGAGGTACACCTGCGCGAGGCGCTCGAGCCGCCGGGTCAGCAGCTGGACCTGGTTCGGGGTTGCACCCTTCTGGGGGGCGTACTGGACGGCCGCTTCGAGGAACGGGCAGCGGACGTCGACGGCGGCGACCAGCTCGATCCCCTTGAGGCGCGCCGCGGGGAACAGGCTGCGAAGCGCGGCCAGGCCACCATCGGTGGAGGCCGAGCCGCCGTGCCCGACGAAGATCCGCTTCGCTCCGGCGTCGAGCGCCGCCACGATGAGCTCGCCGGTCCCGGCGGTCGACGCAGCGATGGGATCGTTGCCCTCGGCCCCGCCCGCCAGCAGGAGCCCGGACGCCTGGGCCATCTCGATCACCGCCGTCTTGCCGTCGAGCCGCCAACCCGCCGGAACCGGATCGCCGAGTGGGCCCGTCACGATGCTCACCTTGTTGGCACCGCCGAAGGCCTCGGTGAAGCCCTCCCCCCCATCGCTCATCGGCACCTGGCGGGTGCGGGCACCCACCGTGCGCCCGGCGAGGGCGATCGCGGCGGCCGCCTCCGACGCCGTGGCGGTGCCGCGGAACTTGTCCGGGGCGGCGAGGATGCGCATCTCCCCATGGTGCCCGACGCCATGGTGGCGCGGGTTCAGGCGCGCAGGGAGCGCTCCGCAGCGACGATCTGGTCCGCCAGCCAGTCCGCGGGGGTCCGAGCCCCGACTGCGGCTCGGAGCGCCTCCGCTCGTCGCCGCCGCTCGGGCGGATCGGCGTCCAGCGCATCCGCCATCGCCTGGGCCGTGGCGCCGACGTCGAAGGGATCGGCCTCCCAGGCACCGTGCTCGCCGAGCTCTTCCCAGGCCCCGGCCTCGGGCGAGAGGATCAGCCCGGCATCTCGCTCGGAAAGCAGCACGGCCTCCTTCGCCACGAGGTTGAGCCCGTCGCGGATCGGGTTGACCACGACGACGTCGGCCCGCTGGAGGGCGGCGATCGAGCGGGGGTAGTCATCGGTCGGGTCGTAGTGGACGGGGGTCCACTCGTCGGTGCCGAACCGCTCGTTGATCCGGCCGACCTCGGTCACCACGGCCTTGGCGTAGCGGTCGTACGCCGGGACACCCAGCCGCGACGGATAGCAGTAGGCACCGAACACGACGCGTCCGTGATGCTCCGGGTGGACATCGAGCAGGGCCTCGAACGCCAGGAACCCGCGCAACACGTTCTTCGACAGCTCGATGCGATCGACGCGAACCAGGAAGGACCGGTCGCCGACCATCGCGTCGAGACTGCTCCGCGCCGTGGCGGCCGCGCTGCTCTCGGCCGTCGCCCGCAGGTCGTCGGGGTCCGGTGCCAGCGGCGCTACGAACGTAGCGTTCGGCGATCGCCCGGCGTCCTCGCAGCAGTCGAGGTAGTCGCGCTCCCAGCGCGAGGAGTGGAACCCACAGGCGTGGTGGGCGGCCATCCCGTCGAGCAGTTCCAGACGGGCGACGTCCGGGAGCATCCGCAACCATGCAGGAGGGGCGAACGGGGTGTGCGAGAAGTGGACGAGGTGCAGGTCCGGGCGCGCCGCTCGCACCTCCGGGGCGATCAGGCAGAGGTGGTAGTCCTGCACGAGGACCACGGCATCCGTCGGCGCATCGGCAATGACGGCTGCGGCGAAGCGCTCGTTGACGGCGCGATACGCGGCCCACGGCCCGTCGATCCATCCCATCGGCCACGCCGGCTCGTACACCGGGTCGAACAGGCCGTGATGCGCGAACCAGAGCGCCTCGTTGCAGACCCGGTCGTAGTAGTCCGACCACGTGTCGGCGTCGACGTCGATCAGCGCCACGCGGTAGCCCTCGGCATCGGTGACGCCGCGGTCGGCGACGACCCGGTCGCCCTCGCTCATCGCCGCCGCGATCCAGACGGTGCCCGTGCCGGCGACGAGCGGTCCGAGCCCGCTCACCAGGCCCCCGGCACCGCGCCGGGCACGGACGCCGCTGGGCAACTCCGGCGCCAAGGCGAACGTCACCGGGCCACGGTTCGACACCACGACGATTGGTCGGGTTTCCGCTTGGTCGGCCATCGCCTCACCCTAGGAGGCCGGTCCGAGGGCTGGTTCAGACGAGGAGCGCGTCGAGCAGCGCGATCACCGCCGCCTGGTCCGGTAGCAGGACGCGGTGCGGCGCCCGCAGCTCCTCGGGCAGCTCGGGTCCGTCCACCACCACGCCCAGGGTGGCGACCGAGGGAGAGCGGCGAGCCAGGTCGTCGAGGGCGGCGAACGCCGGCAGGTCGCCCACGTCGTCGCCGACGTACAGCACGGCCGACGCTCCTTCCGCAAGGGCCACCAGCGCCGTGCCCTTGTCGGCATCGATGGGCGGGTGCAGCTCCACCGACATCTTCGCCGGCCGTACCTCGAGCCCGAGCGGCCCGGCCACCCGGTGCGCCAGCTCCACCACCGTCTCGCCCAGGTCGGGCCGCGTCCGGACGTGGAGCGTGATCGACAGCCCCTTCGGCTCGACCACCACCCCGTGCGCGCCTTGGCCCGGGGCAGTCGCGTCGGTGAGCGCCGCCACGGCCTGGGCGACGACGGGGCGCCAGCGATCGGCCTCGGGGTGGCCCACCTCCCGGCCGTCGATGCGCAACTCAAGGCCGTAGAGGCCCGAGAGCACGATGCTCGCAGGGAGCACGCCGGCCAAGAAGCCGACCGGTCGGCCCGAAACCGCACCGACGAGTCGGTACGAGGCGGCAAGCCGGTCCAAGCGGTCGGCCACCCCGGGCAGGGCGACGGCTGCGGCCGGATCGTCGACGACCGCAGACAGGGTTCCGTCGAAGTCGAACAGCAGGACGGTGCGGCTCGGATCGGCACGCAGCCGCGCCACCGACTCGGGAAGGTCGGCGCCCATGGGAGACCCGGATGCGCCCGGGGTCACCCCGAGGTCGTGGTGGTGGTGCTGGAGTCCACCGGCGGGGTGTCGGCCCCCAGGATCACGGCCAGGTCGGCATCGCCTTCGGCGCCACCGAGCGACGCGTCCGACAGGGGCTTCACCGCATCGGTCCCCTTGCCCAGCAGCTGGGCGACGGCGATGGCATCGGACTCGTACCCATCGGCGTAGTACAAGGTGGTGGAGTCGATGTTGGCGGGAGCGTTGCCAGGCGTGAGCATCGTGTAGCCGGCCGCTCCGACGGTGTCGGAGTTGGTGGCCGCAGCGCCGGCCTGACCGGAGCCGTTCAACACGATGACGGACACCTCCGACGGCGAGTGGTCCGAAGCCGGCACCGTCGTGGTGGACTGGTCCGGAGCCGCAGTGGTGCTGCCGAGGCCGCCGGTGTCCACCGTGGTCGACGGCGACGAACCGTTGGTCTGCTCCTTCGAGCCGCCGTCATCGCCCCAGGAGGCGAGGAGCAGGACGCCCACGACGACCGCCACACCGAGCACGAGGAGGCCCCGGATGTTGCTGTCGAGGCCACCGGGCCGTGCTTCAGGTGCGGTCATCAGGAGTGCCGATCGGTGGAGAACATCCGGACCAGCGTGGTCGCCCCGCCCAGATGATGCAAGCACCCCTCACCCTGGGGCCCGTCGGCCCCTGGCCCCGACGGCCCTCATCAGGCACCGAGGAACGCGGCAATCTCAGCTGGATCGGCGCTCACCGACACCGCCTGGGCGTACTGCTCGGCGCCGAACAGCTCCTCGAGCACCGGCAGGACCGGCAGGTCCCGGGTCCAGCACGCGTCGGTGTCGAGGAAGGCCATCGGGCTGAACCGCCCGTCGACCACCCGGTAGACGTTCTGCGCCGCATCCTGGAAGATTTCCTGCACGGTCCCGGCTCGGCCCGGTGCGTAGACCACGCCATCGACCGCGATGGACAGCAGGCCGTCCTCGCGCAGTGGGTTCGAGAAGTACTTGGCGATCGACGTGGCGAACGGAGTCGGTGGCTCGTGGCCGTAGAACCACGTCGGGATGGCCAGGCTCTCGCCCCGCCCCCGCTCGTCGACCTCGTCGAGCAGGGCGAACGCCGGACTCTGCCACCGGTGGAGGGCCGCGAGCACGTCGACGTCGACCACGCCGCCGGGTCGCACCAGCCCGGTCGTGTCGGGGAAGCGGGGCGCCACCGCCAGTTCGGTGATGGCCTCGTCGAGGGCCAGGTCGCCGGCACCGGCGAGCAGGGCACCGAGGTGGGTCGCTTCCATCGCGCCCGGGCCACCGCCGGATACCACCAGGAACCCGGCGCGCGCCAGCGTCCGGGCCAGGGCGGCGACTTGGTGGTAGGCCACGGCGTCGCGGTCGAGGGCGTGGCCGCCCAT
Organism: Acidimicrobiales bacterium; assembly: GCA_046594195.1. Taxonomy (GTDB): domain Bacteria; phylum Actinomycetota; class Acidimicrobiia; order Acidimicrobiales; family Iamiaceae; genus Aquihabitans. The sequence goes on from JBKJPY010000042.1 coordinate 66,649, forward strand.
GATCGCCACCACCTTGCGCCCTTCGAGCAGGACCGTGCGCTGCTCGGTCACCGACTGATCGTGCAGGGCGCGCAGCATGCCGACCTCCCGGTTGGGCGGCAGGAGCGTCGATCGGTAGGCGCGAAGGTCCGGGGTTCGGGCGTACGACGCCGGGTCATCGATCGAGAAGCCGGCGAACAGCTCGGCCGGGGTGTACAGCTCCGACCGGAACGGCAGCACGGGGAACAGGTTCTCCACATCGTTGACGCTACGTCTCGTCACTCGTTCGGCTGCGCCTCACTCCGTTCCTCGAGCTTCGATCGACGGGCTGACGCCCGGCCTCCTTCGCAGGGACGACCGGCAAGCCGGATCGTCCCTGGGCGAGGGGGCTCCGCAGGCTCCGCCCCCTCGCGCTCCCCCGCGCTCGCTTCGCTCGAACCCAAACCATCACCGCTGGGCGTTCTCCGAGTGGAGACGTGTCGAGCGGGCGTTGGACGGGTGCCGCAGGGCAGAATCGGTGTCATGGCTTCCGCAACGACTGATGACCTCGAGGCGGGGGTCGAGCACTTCCGCCAGACGGGCTGGCTGCTGACCCGCACGCTCGACGCCGCCGGGGTGACCCAGCTGCAGGGCTGGGTCGACGAGGTGGCGTCGTGGCCCGACGACGGCGACGGCTGGATGCACCACCGCGAGCTGACCGACGACGGACCGAAGCTGTGTCGGAGCGAGAACATCATCCCGTTCCACGCCGGGCTCCGCGACCTGCTGACCAGCGGTCCGTTGCTCGCGACCGCCTCGGCGCTGCTCGGCCAGCAGGCCGTGCTCTACAAGGAGAAGGTCAACTACAAGCTCGCCGGCGGCGCCGGGTACGCACCCCACCAGGACGCACCCGCCTACCCCTTCATCGCCTCGCACGTCTCCTGCATGGTCGCCGTCGACGACGCGACCCTGGAGAACGGCTGCCTCGAGGTCGTGGAGCGGATGCACCACGACGTGCTCGCCATGGACGACAGCGGGTGCATCGACCCCGAACTGGTGGCCAGCTACGAGTGGAAGGCCGTCGAGGTCCCGGCCGGTTGGACGCTGTGGTTCCACTCCCGCACCCCGCACCGCAGCGGGCCCAACGACTCCGGCGTGCCGCGCCGGGCCCTGTACCCGACCTACAACGCCCTGGCCGAGGGCGATCTGCGTGCCGACTACTACGCCGAGAAGCTCGCCCGTTTCACGGCGGAGGGCGGCCGGGCCGACGGCAAGGTGCAGGTGTCGCTCATCAACGACTTCCAGGGCCGCTCGGTCTGATGGCGGCCGGAGACGTCGACGAGGTCCTGGCTCTGTTCGAGGCCTGGGGGACCCAGACCTACGACGAGGACATCTCCCAGATCGACCACGCGCTGCAGACCGCGGCGCTGGCTCGCGCCGACGGGGCCGACGACGCCCTGGTGGCTGCCGCCCTCCTCCACGATGTCGGCCACCTCCTCGAACTGCGCGATGGCGGGATCTCCGACGGCCAGACCGACGTCGACCTGGAGCACGAAGGCCGCGGTGCCCGGTGGCTGGCTGCGGTCTTCCCCGCCCGCGTCACCGGCCCGATCGCGTTGCACGTGGCCGCCAAGCGATACCGGTGCGCCGCCGACCCTGCGTACCATGACGGCCTCTCCGACGGCTCCCGCCGCAGCCTGGTCCGCCAGGGAGGCCCGATGTCACCCGCCGAGGTCGAACGCTTCGCCGCCCATCCTGCATCCGTCGACGCGGTGGCGCTGCGCGGCTGGGATGACGGTGGCAAGGTCGAGGACCTCGACGTCCCCGGGCTGGCCTCGTACCGGGACCTGCTGGAGCAGCTCGCCCGCTGACCACTGATCACGCGACGTAGGTGTCAGCTCACGGAAAATGATCCGAACGGGCCTGTCGCAACGGGGAAGGCGTCCGTACAGTGACCCCATGGACCGGGCTGCGAGCACCTTCCTGCGCTGGGCAGGGCGGATCCTCATCTTGCTGGCCGCCCTGATCCTCGTCGCCGCGTTCTTCCTGCCCGATGCCGTCCAGCCGCTCAACCCGCTGGTCTGCCCGGCCAACACCGAGCTCGCCAACGCACGCTACGTGCCTCCCGGTGCTCCCGACAACGCCGAGCTGGAGCTGGTCTGCACCAGCGCTACGTTCACCGAAAGCGCGGCCAAGAAGGTGCTGATCGTGGTCGGCGGGCTGGGCGCCTCTGGCCTCGTCGCCCTCTGGTTCAGCACCCGCGTGAGGCAGCGGCCCACCACGAGGCCGCAGGTCCCCGCTCACCACTGAGCTTCGCACCGCACCCGGATCTCCCGCGCTCAGCTCGGCCTTCGCACGGAACGACCACCAGCTCAGGAGCCTCGGACTGCGTCGGGGCCGTCCGCCGAGGGCGTCAGGCGTCAGGCGCGACCGAGGCGAAGGCGCGCGCCCGATCGAGCTGCGCGGTGCGCTCGTCGGCGTCCAGCGAGCCGACCAGGACGTAGTCGGCGGCGAACTCGTCCTTGAGCTCGCCGCCGGCATCGAGCATCCAGGGCTGGGCCATCCGGCGGGGCACGCGGACCTGCTCGGGGACCTCCAACGTGCCGAACACCCGGTCCCAGATCGGAAGGGTCACGCCGTGGTTCGACATGGGGTGTCCGAAGTGGTGGTGGAAGTGGTGCTTGCGCAGCCAGGTCTCGTAGCCGTTGCGCGGTGCGCGCAGGTGCGCCGACGCGTGCTGGTACTCGTAGAAGAAGTAGCCCGCGGTCCACCCGACGGCGGCAGTGAGGCCGAACGCCAGGCTGACGGTGATCCAGCCGAGGGGCATCCACAGCACGAAGCCGACGAGCAGCATGCCGGACCAGCTCAGGAGGTGGATGGAGCTGAACACCCACCCGGCCGCGACGTGGTGGTTGAGGTGCTCCCGGCTCATGATCCCCTTTCCCTTGAGTTCGTGCATGGCGAAGCGGTGGAGCACGTACTCGAACAGGATCCAGAGCGCGAACCCGGCGGCGAACGCGCCGACGAGCGAGAGGGCGGTGATCATCGGTCGTTCCTTCCGGTGGGTGGGCCGACGGGCTTCCAGTCGGCCGAGCGGATGCGAGCGTCGGCGAGGTCGTCGGAGGCGGCGCCCCAACCAGCGAGCAGGGCATCGGTGAGCTGCGTGCCGAGGGCCGCGCCCGTGGTGGGCAGGCCGGTGACCAGCCCATCGGTGAGCAGCGCGCCGTTGAGCGCGACCACCCACGCGAGGGTGCGGGCGAACGATGCATCGACCGAACCACCGAGCGGATCCGCGACGGGGCCGCCGGGACGCAGGGCCGCAACCTCGACCGCCTTCGACAGGAGACGCTGGGGCACCCCCAGCACGTGCAGGGCGACGGGAACCACGTTGCCCGCGTCGGCAACGTCCTCGACCCCGGGGGTCACGAGGAGCTGCTGCTGGAGCCGGAACTCCCGCCGGTGCTGCACCGGGGCGGCGAGGAACAGGTCCGAGAAGGCGCACAGCCGAGCGAGGGCCGCAACCGCAGGGGTGACCGTGGAATCTGCGCCGAGGGCCTCGTCCCAGCGGAAGGCACCGTCTTCGGCGACGCGACCGAGGACCACGAGCGCCCGCTCCTGCAGCGCCGCCAGCAGAGCGCTGCGCGACGAGAAGTACGTGTAGAGCGAAGCGGTGGCGTAGTCACCGGCCTCGGCCAGCGCCGCCATCGTCAGGCCATCGACGCCATGCTCATCGACGATGTCCAACGCCAGGTCCAGCAGGTGATCGCGGCGCGCCTCGCGCTTGCGAGCGCGTCGATCGGTCGATTCCGAGGTAGCAACGTTTTCCGAAGGCACGTCGGAAACCGTACCGACATCGACCCGTACGGTCAACCCTCACCCAAAAGCGCAGCGCACTGGTCGTGATCGCGGCGGCACGGCACCACGGTCACGACCCATTCGGTTCGGAGCGGTGGACGGTGGTCAGGCCTTCGGGGGGAGGACCTTCTCGATGTCACCGACGAGCTTCTCGGGCTTGGTGATCGAGGCGTAGCGATCGACCACGTTGCCGTCGGGGTCGATCAGGAACTTGGTGAAGTTCCACTTGATCTTGTCGCCGAGCACCCCGCCCTTCTGCGACCGCAGCCACTGGTACAGCGGATGGGCATCGGAGCCGTTGACGTCGACCTTGGCGAACATCGGGAACTTCACCCCGTAGTTCAGCTGGCAGAACTCCCCGATCTCCTCCTCGGTGCCGGGCTCCTGGTGGCCGAACTGGTCGCACGGGAAACCGAGGATGACGAGGCCCTGGTCCTCGTACTCCTCGTAGAGCTTCTCGAGACCCTCGTACTGCGGCGTGAACCCGCACTTCGATGCGGTGTTGACGACCAGCACGGCCTTGCCCTTGAACTGGGACAGGTCGGTCTCGGCGCCCGAGAGGGAGGTGGCGGTGAAGTCGTGGAGGTTGGTCACGGTGGTCCTTGGGTCAGCGGGATCGGAGGCGGCCTGGTACCAGGCAGGTGCTGCAACAGCGTTCGTGGCCGAAGCCTTCCACGGATGAGGCAGGCTGGCGCCATGGTCGCCGCGCCCATCGTCCGTTCGCTCGCCGACGCACAGCCCGGCTCGTACTGGCTCGACCGCCCCGATCGCCCCGCCGCCCGGCCGCCGCTCGCGGGCGCCACCGCATGCGATCTCGCCGTGGTGGGTGGCGGCTACAGCGGCCTGTGGACTGCGCTGCTCGCAAAGGAGCGCGATCCGGACCGCGACGTGCTGCTCATCGAGGGGGACCGGATCGGTTGGGCCGCCTCGGGCCGCAACGGAGGGTTCTGTGCGGCGAGCATCACCCACGGCGAGGCGAACGGCCGGGCGCGGTGGCCCCACGAGTACGCGCGCCTCGCTGCGCTCGGGCGCCGCAACCTCGACGAGCTCGAGGAGGCGGTTGCGCGGTACGACATCGCGTGCGCCTTCGAGCGCACCGGTGAGCTCACGGTGGCCACCGAGCCCCACCAGGTCGAGGGGTTGGTGCCGACGGACCCCGACGATCCCGAGGAGGCGTTCTGGGACCGCGAGCGCATCCAGGCCGAGGTGCACTCCCCCACCTACCTTGCCGCGCACCTCGACCGGACGACCGCCCTGGTCGACCCGGCGCGCCTGGCGTGGGGGCTGGCCGACGCCTGCGAGCGCCTCGGTGTTCGCATCGTGGAGCACACCCCGGTCGATGGCCTGGACCGCCGACCGGAGGGAGGGATCCGGCTCACCACCGCCCGCGGCGGGGTCGACGCCCGCCAGGTCGCGCTCGGGACCAACGTCTTCCCGTCACTGGTCCGACGGACCCGACGGCTCACGGTCCCCGTGTACGACCACGTGCTCGTGACCGAGCCGCTGTCGCCGGCGCAGCGCGACGCCATCCGCTGGAGCGAGCGGCAGGGCATCGGCGACAGCGCCAACCGGTTCCACTACTACCGCCAGACCGAGGACCACCGGATCCTGTGGGGCGGCTACGACGCGATCTACCACCTCGGCGGCCGGGTCCGCGACCGCTACGACCACCGCCCTGCCACCGCCCACCTGCTTGCCGAGCACTTCTTCGCCACGTTCCCCCAGCTCGAGGGCCTGCGGTTCAGCCACACGTGGGGCGGGTCCATCGACACCTGCACGCGCTTCTGCGCCTTCTTCGGCACCGCCTTCGACGGCCAGGTGGGCTACGCGGCCGGGTTCACCGGTCTCGGCGTCGGGGCCACGCGGTTCGGGGCGGATGTGGTGCTCGACCTGCTGGCGGGCGAGGAGACCGAGCGCACCCGAACCGCGATGGTGCGCACCACACCGATCCCGTTCCCGCCCGAACCCGTTGCGTGGCTCGGCATCACGGCCACGCGCTGGTCCCTCGCCGGCGCCGACCAGAACGGCGGGCGGCGCAACCTCTGGCTGCGCACGCTGGACCGCCTGGGCCTCGGCTTCGACTCCTGAGCGCCAGCGCGTGGCGGCTCGCGATCGTGATCAGGCCTCGCCTTGCAGTTCGGCGAGGGCCTGGATCGGGTCCTGGACCGATGACGGGTCGAGGCTGTCGCCGAGCGAGAGGATCGTCACCATGGTGCCGATGTCCCCGGTGCTGAAGGTCAAGACCGCAACCGTGGCGTTGACCGTCGATCCGTCACTGGCGGTCATCGTGTAGGTCGCACTCACACCGGAGGAGTTGTCCGTGCCCACGTCGAGGTCGTCATCGGCGAGCGAGCCCTCGACCGTGAGGCCGGTGCTGTCCCCGAGCTGCTTCTTGAGCGCCTCGTCGATGCACGACACGACGTCGGCGTCGTTGAACACCTCGACGGCGCCGTCTGCCGTGTCGGCATCGGTGAACACCACGGTCTCGGCGGAGAAGGTGGTCCCGTCGGCGTCGTCGAGCGATCCGACCGTGAAGTCATCGGTCGAGTGCTTGGCCAGCTTGGCGTCGTCGTTGCTGAACGACGGGTCGCATGCCTTGATCGGGCTGTCCTCGTCGTCGGGCGAGGCGGGCGACGACGTCCACCCGTCGGGGAAGTCCGAGACCGTGAGGTCGACGGAGTCCGCCCGTGCCTGGGCGCCGTCGGCGGCGGCCTCGGTGGTGGTGACCACGTCCGTGGTCGTGACCGCGTCGGTGGCGGTCGTCTTCTCGGTGGTCGTGGAGTCCTCCTTGGCGGCGTCGGAGCCGCCCGAGGTTCCGCAGGCCGACACGATGAGGGCAACGGTGATCGCCAGGCCGCCGGCGAGGGCCCGGGTGGTTCGAGGGGTGCGATGCACGGCAGGACTCCGTCGGTCGTGGGTGGTCGTGGCGCCCAATCTTGCCCCAGCGCCCGGGCGGCGGCGGCGACCGGTGTGCGAGGCTCCTCCCATGCAGACCGAGCAGTTCATCGCCAAGGGGATCGCGGCCGGACGGGTCGCTTACGGGCTGGCATGCATGGCGGTGCCGCGCACCGTCATGGGGCCGGCGGGCAAGCAGGCCGAAGGACCGATGGTCTGGATGGCGCGGGCGTTCGGTGTGCGGGACCTCGTCCTCGGATCGGGGACGCTGCTCGCCCTCCAGCGCGACCCCGACGCAGCGATCCGCTGGGTGGAGCTGAGCGCTGCGGCCGACGCCCTCGACGTCGTCAACGCAGCGGTCTTCCGCAAGGAGCTCGATGCGACCGGGCGAGCCGGGGTCCTCGCCCTGGCGGTGCCGGCCACCCTCGGCGGGGTCTGGGCGGCCCGCCGCCTGCGGTCCGGCTCCTAGGGGCGACCGCCACCGGCTCTGTTCAGGAACCGGCGAGGCGGCGACGGAGCTCGACGACCACCTCGGACCCCATGATCCCGTCGAGCTCGTCGGCCAGGGAGTCGATCACCGGGCGGTCACCGACGTAGGCCCGCTCGCCCTCCGTGCAGCACCAGGCCATGTCATCGCCCTCATCGCCCCAGTCGGCACGGGACCACCGGCGCACGGTGGCCCGCTCGCGGCCGCCCTCGAGCGCCTCCCAGTCCACCCGGACGGGCAGTTGCCAGCACACCGACGGCTTCCAATCCATCGGCGACTCGCCGTCGGCGATCGCTCCGAGGTGCAGGGCGCACCCCTCGCCGCCGGCGAAGCCCGGCCGGTTCAAGAAGATGCACGCGTCGTCGACGACACGGGTGTTGGTGGCGGTTTCGTCGCTGAAGATGCCGTCGGCGTGCGCAGTGGCGTGGAACTGGAACCGCTCCGGGTCGAGCAGCGCGGCGAGCGTGGCGGTCGTCCGAGCCTCGTCCTCGCCGTCGATGTGGGCACCGACGGAACAGCAGCCCTGGTTCAGCGCCTCCGCCGGCTCCTCGAGGATGCCCAGGCACCCCTTCCCCCAGATGCACTGCCAGGCCGAGGCCAGGAAGGACCCGTCCACCACCCAATCGACCTCCGCCGTATCGATGCGGAGCCACTCGGTGCCGGGTCCGTCGGTGCGCTCCATGGGTGCGAAGCCTGGCACGATCTCGGGCCGTACTCTGAAGCCGCTCCACCGGCCCTCTCCAGGACGTCCGCCATGCCCCACCCCTTCCGTTCGTTCGTGGTCGCCGGTTCGCTCATCGCGCTGAGCGCGGCGGTGGCGGCCTGTGGGTCGTCCGATGACGGCGCGTCTCCGACCACCACGACCCGCGCCGCCGCCAGCACAACCGCAGCCACGGCCACGGCCACGACCACGACCACGACCGCCGCCGGACCCACGACGACGGCGGGCACCGGGAGCACCACGACGGCGGCAACGGCGACGGAGCTGCCCGCGTGCCAGGACCTGCTGCTCGAGTACAGCACCGTGTTCGTCCCCGACGACCTCTCCGGGGCCGTCGTGTACTTCCGGAAGTACGCGCCGTTCATGCCGAGCGACGTGCGTGCTGCGGTTCTGCGCATCGCCGACGCGTACGACGCGGCCGACGACAAGCTCGACAACCTCGACTTCGCCGACGTGGACCTCGCCACAGACGCCCAGACGTTCTCGGACTGGACCAACGACGGGTGCCCTGCCGGGTGAGCACCGCCGGACGGGCCACCGCCTGATGCGCGCCTCGCTCGATCGCTTCGTCTCGTTCATCGCCCGCACCATCACGCGCGGGCTCTACCGGTCCGTCGAGGTCATCGGCTTCGACGACCTCCCGAGCGGCCCGCGTCTGATCGTCGCCAACCACTTCAACGGGTTCGTCGACCCGGTCGTGCTGGCCGGCGCGCTCGGACGGCTCCCGCGCTTCATCGCCAAGGCCACGCTGTGGAAGACACCCGGCGTGCCGATCCTCATGCGCATCGTGGGCGTCCTGCCGGTCCACCGCACGGCGGATGGCGGCGGCGACAACGCCCAGACCTTCGAGGAGGTCGTGCGCGAGCTGCACCAGGGGATGACCGTCGCCATCTTCCCGGAGGGGACCACCCACGACAACCAGCACCTGTCACCGGTTCGGACCGGTGCCGCCCGCCTTGCGCTCGACGCGGCGCACGATCGCGTGCCCGGGATGCACATCGTCCCCGTCGGCGTCACGTTCGAGGACAAGGTCGCCCTGCGCTCGCGCGTGGTCATCCGCGCCGGCAGGCCGATCGATCCCGCCGGGGCTGCCTACCTCGACGCCGATGGTGGACCGGTCGGCTCCGGCGACCACGAGGCCGTCCGTGCGCTGACCGAGGAGATCCGAGCGGGCCTGTCTGCCACCGCACCGGACTTCGACACGATGCTCGACGCCGTCGAGATGCGGCGGGCGGCGGACGTCGCCCTGCGGTCCCACGGCGTCGCGCCGCTCGCCGAGGTCTCGCTCGCCGAGCGCGAGCGGCTGGCGAAGCACCTCGATCACCTGCCGGAAGATCGACGCGAGCCCATCGCTCGAGCCGCTGCGGAGTACGAGTTGCTGCTCGGTGCCGTCCGCGTCGGCGACCGGTACCTCGTGCCCAGGGTGAAGCTGAAGGATCTCGTGGTACGGCTCATCGCCACCACGGTGTACGTGGTCCTGCTCGCCCCCTTCGCGCTGGTCGGGATGGCGGTGAACCTGATCCCGACGATCCTGGTGGTCCTCGCCGGCCTGGCCGCCACGGCTCCCGTTTCCAAGGGGACCAACCGGGTGCTCGTGGGGTTCATCACCTTCCCGGCCATGTGGATCGCCCTCTCGGTCTTCGACGTGGGGAGCAGCTGGGTCGCCGATGCGCTCAGCCTCGTCACCTGGCCGTTGACCCCCGAGATCGAGTGGGTGTTCGGCTCCCGGGGCGGATGGGGCGCCTCGCTGCTGGTCTTCGTCGCCTGCCCGGTCTTCGGTCTGCTCGCCGTATGGGTCGCCGAGCAGATCACCCGCCTCTACCGGACGTGGCGGGCGGTGAGCACCAGCCTCAACCGCCGGGGACAGCTCGCCGACCTGCTCGAACGACGGGCCGACCTCGTCGCGATGGTCCGCGCCGAGCCGGGGGCGCACCCGCGGCCCTGAGGCTGGGCACGTCGGCGCCACCGTCGCCACGCCGGGCCGGACGTACGGTCGCCGCGAGCGGCGGTTCCGGCTCGGGTTCGGTCAGTTGACCAGCTTCTTGTCGACGACCAACGGGACGGATCTCGCCGACGTGCGCCCGGATCCAAGGAAGACCACGTTCGCCGGGACCTTGCCGCTGGCGGTCTTCAGCTCGATGGTCAACTTCTTGGCGTAGAAGCCGGGCTCGAAGTCGACGCCAGCGACCTTGCCGCTGCCGTCGAGGTCGAACGTGATCTCCTTGCCGTCCACCGTGACGTTGCCCGCAGCGGGAGCGGAGCTGGTGGCCCGCTCGGGACCCTCGGTGCTCGTGATCGTGCCCGAGAGCCCGTCGAGCCCATCGCCGTTGACCACCCAGAGGTGCCAGCCGTCGAAGCCGTTCCACAGGTAGACGCCGGGCGCCACGGACGGCGTCACCTTGGCAGCCGTCTCCTTCTCGGCGCCGAGGCCCGCAGGGCGTCCGCTGATCTCGGCCGGCCACGCCCGCTCGGTCTTCTTGTCGATGGCGACCACGGCGAAGGCGCCGATCACGACCAGCACCACCACGGCCGCGGCGCCGATGATCCACCACCGGCGGCTCTTCTTGTCGGTGCGGAGGGCGTCGCCGTCTTCTGCATCCCACGAGGACGGGAGGTCGGACGCAGGCGGGGCTGGGGTGTCGGTCATGGTCCTCCCAGGCTGGCCCGTAGAACCGCCCGTGGCAACAACCCCCGGTTGCGGTCCACGTTCTAATGCCCTACATTAGAACGTGTTCTCGTTTCTTCGAAGGAGTGCACCCATGGAATTCGGCCTGTTCTTCAACGGCTACCTGCCCGGACCCGCCGCCCACGACGACGAGTCGGAGCACACGATGCTGATGCGCGAACTGGGCTACGCGATCCACGCCGACCGCTTCAACTGGAAGTACGCCTGGTTCGGCGAACACCACGCGCTCGTCGAGTACTCGCACATGTCCGCCCCGGAGACCTTCTTCACCTACGTCACGGCCCAGACCGAGCAGATCCACGTCGGCTCCGGGATCATGAACCTCTCCCGCCCCGTGAACCACCCCGTCCGCAACGCCGAGCGCGTGGCCATGCTCGATCACGTCACCAACAACCGCTACGAGTGGGGCACGGGCCGCGGTGCGGGCAGCCACGAGATGGCGACGTTCGACCTCCTGACCTCGGAGACGAAGGCCATGTGGGACGAAGCGGCGCCCGAGATCCTGCGTATGTGGGAGCAGCGGGACTACACGTTCGAGGGCGAGTTCTTCCGCGTCGAGAAGCCGCACAACATCCTGCCCAAGCCCTACGGCGTCGGCCATCCGCCGCTCTGGGTCGGCTGCGGCAACCCCGGCACGTTCACCAAGGCGGGAGAACTGGGCATCGGGGCCATCGCCTTCAACTTCGAACCCGTCTACAACCTCAAGGGACGCATCGACGCCTACAAGGAGGGCATCGCATCGTGCACCGAACCGCTCGGGCAGTTCGTCAACGACAACGTGATGATGACCAACGCCGTGGTCTGCGTGGCCGACCGGAAGCGGGCCCGGCAGATCGCGATGTCGCCGGGTCGCGGCTACCTCAACACGATGGTGAACCTCTACCACGACACCATGCCGCCCCAGCCCGGTGCCGTGAAGTGGCCCAACGCCCCCTACGCCATCCCGGACGAGAAGACCCTGGACTTCCTCATCGAGGCGGGGTACCTGCTGTGCGGCAACCCCGATGATGTGCTCGAGCAGATCGCCAAGTACCAAGAGGTCGGCTGCGACCAGCTCGTCTTCGGCATTCCCAACGAGGGCTTCGAGCACGAGGAGGTGCTCGAGATGCTGGAGCTCTTCGGCACCAAGGTCATCCCGGAGTTCGACCACGAGCCGGTCCACCGCACCACCCGGATGCGCGCCACCGCCCAACGCAAGTACCCGGACTTCGCCCACCCGCTGCCCGACGGGCTCGACGTCAACGTGATCCCCACCAACGCGCTGATCCCCCTGGGGAGCTGAGCCCACGGCACCGGTCGCAACCGCCACCCGGACCCGCCTGCTCGACGAGGCCGAGCGGCTCTTCGCCGTCGGCGGCGTCGAGGGCGTGACCACCCGGGAGATCACCCAAGCTGCCGAGCAGCGCAACACCTCAGCGGTCACCTACCACTTCCGGTCGCGCCAGGGCTTGCTCCGAGCGATCCTGGCGCGCCGGGGCGGTCCGGTCGACGAGGAGCGCGGCCGGCTCCTCGCTGTGGCTGGGCCCTCCCCGGCACTGGCCGATCTCGTCCGCTGCCTGGTGGTGCCCTACGCCGCGCTGCTCGCCGAGCCCGGGGGGCGGTCCTACCTGCGCATCGTCGCCCAGCTGCGCGGCCGCTTCGCCGCGTGGCGGATGGAGTCCGATGCCGCGACCACCCGGCACCTTGCCGCCATCCTCGACCAGATCGAGTCCCGACCCACCGCCACGCCCGCGGTCCGGCGCGAGCGCGTGGTCGCCCTCATCACCTTGCTGACCGGCACGGTCGCCGAACGGGCCCGCCGCATCGACGACGGCACGGGCAACGAGCTCGACCACGATGAGTTCGTCGCCAACCTCATCGCCATGTGCACGGCGGTCGTCACCGCCTGAGGTTCCGTCGACCGACGATCAACCGCCCCGTCGGCCTCAGTCGTGAACGCTGGAGAAGCTTTCGATCGCGACCGCGATCGAAAGGATCAAGGCGGGGTCGGCGTCGGCGTCGATCTCCACGCCATAGGTGTCCCGAAGACGGAACCACTTCTTGGAGACCTCGGCCACCTTGTCGCCATCCTGCTCGATCTCGTACTCGTGGCCGACGACGTCGCCGTGAGCCTTGAGGTTCTTGCCATCGGTCTCGATGACGAAGCGATCGCCGATGCCGATCAACGCCTTCTTGACCTTGTACTCCTTGCCGCCCGCCTCGATCGTGATGGCGTCGCGGACGCTGAGCTTCTTCTCCCGGATCATGGCGACCTGCTGACCCTGTGCGTCTTCGAGCACCCAGGTGTCGCGGAACCCCACGGCCTTGCCGTTCACCCGGTACACCTTGTTCCCGGCGTCGTCTTCGATCCAGTAGTCGTCACCGATCGACATCAGGTCCTGGTGCATCTGGTACCTGACCGTCTTCTCCCGCTTGAACAACCCCATGTGTGCTCCTCGTTCGGCGACCGGGCCGACCGTACCGTGTCGAACCCTGACAGGAACGGCTACGCCTCGATTCAGGCGTCGGGGGTGGGGACCCAGCTCGCGGGGCGCTTCTCGAGGAAGGCGCCCATGCCCTCCTTGGCCTCGTCGCTGGTGAACAGCTCGGCCGAGAACTGCTGGGTCCAGGCGAAGGCATCGTCAACCGCCATGGCGGGGACCTCGGCGAGGAGGCGCTTGCTCGCCGCGATGGCGTTGGGGCCTCCAGCCAGGAGGTCGGCCACGATCTCCTCGATGGCGGCATCGAGCTCCGCCGCGGGGACGGCACGGTTGATGAGGCCGATGCGGGCGGCTTCGTCGGCGAGGAACCGGTTGCCCCGGAGGAAGGCGGCGCGGGCGTCGGCCTCGCGCAGCTTCGGCAGGCAGAGCACCGAGATCATGGCGGGGGCCACGCCGACGCGGACCTCGGTGAAGCCGAACTTGGCGGTGTCGACCGCGACGGAGATGTCCATGGCGGCGGCGAGCCCCATGCCGCCGGCGACGCAGTGGCCGGCGATGCGGCCGACGTAGGGCTTGGGCGACGTCCGGAACCGGGCGAACACCGCAGCCATGTCGACGGTACGCCCGGCGGTGGCGCCCGACGACTGCTGGGACAGGTTGGCGCCGGCGCAGAACACGGTGCCGGCGTTGGTGAGGACGATCACCCGCACGGCATCGTCGGCGTCGGCTGCGTCGAGGACGTCAACCAGCTCGACCAGCAGATCGGCACTGAGCGCATTGCGGCGGGGCTCGTCGTTCAAGGTGACGGTGAGGACTCCGCCGTCGAGGGACCGTTCGACGAGGGCCATCAACTGCTCCGGGGTCCGGGGCCGTCGGTGGCGGGGCCGGCGAATGCCTGCGCGCGGATGAGCCAATCACGGGCGACGTCGCCGACGATGACCAGGTCGGTGTCGTCGACGTGGCGACGCTGGGTCACGACGAGGCAGAAGTCCTCGGCCGGGCCGGTGACGGTGTTCGCCGTGGCGCCCTCGTCGCCGTAGGTCCACGTGGCCCCCGACGGTGCGGTCAGCACCACGGAGACCTCGCCCTCGGGCGGTTCGAGCCCCCGGTTGAGGTACGACCACTTCCGGGTGATGGAACCGAGCTGGGCGATATGGCGGAGCCGGTCCGACGCCGGCCGCTCAGCACCCACGGTGTCGACGATGTCCTGGCCGTGGGCCCAGACCTCCATGAGCCGGGCGGTGAGGAACGACTTCGACCCCATCGACGGGCCGTACCACGCGATGCGAGAGTCGTTCTGCAAGGTGGCGGCCGCATCCGCCAGCAGCTGACGGTTGGCCCGCCACGCGGCGAGCAGCTCGGCGGGCGGGAGGTGGCGCCACTCGTCCATCTCGAACGCGTCGACCGCCTCATCGCCACCGGCCGCCGCCTCGATCAGGGCGTGGACGGTGGCGGGGAACGCTTCGGGGTCGGTGATGGCGAGCGCCGCGTTCCGATCGAAGTAGGTCAGGTGGGCCAACTGGTCCGCCACCGTCCAGCGCGGGCTGGGCGTGGGCAGCGCGAGCTCCTCAGCGGTCAGGTCGGCGACCACCGCATCGAGCGCCGCCTGCTCGGCCAGCAGGTCATCGCGGACTTCAGAGACATCCATGGGTTCAGCCTTCTTGGTCGGGTTCGGGGGCGGCGAGGCCGCGCAGGATGATGTCGACGACGCCGTCGGCTGCCACCTTGGGCGAGGTCCGGAGCGTGGCCATGACCTCGGGGGCGATGAAGTCCTGGCCGAGGTTGGCGAGGGTGCGGGCGACCGCCGCGGTGTCGACGTCGGCGATGTCGCCGTGCTCCACGGCGACATCGAGGAGGGTGCGGGTCACGGCGACGACGTAGTCGGCGTGGTCGCCGTTGCGGCGGCGAGCCGCGGGCATGGCGGCGAGATCGCGGGAGTAGGCCTCGGTCGTGCCGCTCACCGCGACGGTGGCCGCACCGAGGTAGGAGCGGATGGCGTCGAGCGGCGCCATGTCTGGCCCGATGGCGGCCATGGCGTCGCGGCCGATGCGCCAGAGGTGGGTGTCGACCACGGTGAGGACCAGCTCGTCGCGGCTGGGCGCGAGCCCGTAGAGGGTGCGCAGCGAGCAGTTGAGGCGGGCCGCGATCTCCGACATGGTCAGGTCGGCGAACCCGTCACGGAACAGCGAGCCGAGCTGGGACAGCAGCTCGCGCTGGCGATCGGTGAGGCGGTGCAGGTCGTCGCGACTCAGCATGGGCCGGGGAGCCGGAAGCGCACGCAGCCGCACCTCCAGGTCCGACGTCGACGCCGTCGCCGTCGCCGCCACCGTCACCGTCCCCCCTGTGGCCGCGCCTCGGCGATGGTCACTCGGCGACCAACTCGAGAGGCAGGTCGACGATGCGGGCGCGGAGCCATTCGCCCAGCCCCTTGGCCTGGCCGTCCTGACGGGTGGATGCGGCCACCCCTTCTTGGAGGAGGCCGTGGATCACGAAGTTCACCGACCAGATGTTGGCGAGCTCGAAGCGCTCCACGCGCAGCTCCGCAGCCTCGGGGAGGAGCGCCTGCAGGCGTTCGACGGTGAGGTGCTCGTCCAGCCACGCGTAGGCCTCGCCCGACCGCGCGAACACGCCCAGGTTGGCATTGCCGCCCTTGTCGCCCGAGCGGGTGCCGAAGACCCGGCCGAACGCGATGGGCACCGTCGGGCCGGCAGGCAGCAGGGGAACCTCGACCGTCGCCGCTTCCACCGTGACGTCCGCCGCGGGGGCGACGGAATCGACCACCGTGCGGGCACCGCCCAGCACGACGACGTGCTGGGGCACCAGGTTCGCCGGCACCACGGCGGGCCGGTAGACCCCGAAGGGCTTGGCCACGCCCATGCCGGCGACGGCGAACAGGCCGGGGATGGTGGCCAGCGCCAGCTCGTTGATCGCGCCCGACGCCCCCTTGACCTTGCGTTCGTCCGCATCCTTGAGGGTGATGCGCCAGAGTGCGACCGCCTCCTCGTTCGTGGCCGGATCGTGCTTGTCGGTGCGGACGAGGTGGGTCGTCACGCTCTCGATCTCGTCCTTCTCCACGGTGGCCGACGCCCAGAACGCCTCCTCGACGAGCTCCGCCTTGGCCTCGATGTCGAGCCCGGTGAGGGCGACGTTGAGGTCCGTGCGGAACCCGCCCAGCTCGTTCATCGCCACCTTGAGCGTCGACGGGGGCGGCTCCCCCTTCGTGCCGCTGACGCGAACCCGATCGGGGCCGACCTGCTCGAGGTGGACCGTGTCGAAGCGGGCGGTGACGTCGGGCCCCAGGTATGCCGGCGACCCGATCTCGTACAGCAGCTGCGAGGTGACCGTGCCGACCGTGACCGCGCCACCGGTGCCCTCGTGCTTGCCGATGATGCTGGACCCGTCGGCCGCGATCTCCGCCCACGGGAAGCCGGTGTGGGTGAGGCCGTGGAGCTCGGTGAAGAACGAGTAGTTGCCGCCGGTGGCCTGCGTGCCGCACTCGATGATGTGCCCGGCCACCACGGCGCCGGCCATCGGGTCCCAGTCGTCGCGCGCCCAGCCGTGGTGCCAAGCGGCGGGACCGGCCACCACCGCGGCATCGGTGGTGCGGCCGGTCACGACGATGTCGGCGCCGGCGTTCAGCGCCTCGACGATGCCCCAGGCACCGAGGTAGGCGTTGGCGGTGAGGAAGCGGCTGGTATCGCCGACGGGCTCGCCGGTCTCGAAGTGGTCGAGGTGCACGCCGGCCGCCACCAGTTCGGGGAGCCGCGGCAGGAGGTCATCACCGTTGACGTAGGCGATGGTTGGGTGCAGGCCGAGCTTGTCCGCCACCTCGGCGACCGCCTCGGCGCAGCCGTCCGGATCGAGGCCGCCCGCGTTGGTCACGACCTTGATGCCCCGGTCGAGGCACGTCCCCATGACCTGCTCCATCTGGGTCACGAAGGTTCGGGCATAGCCGCCGCCGGGGCGCTTCATCCGGGTCCGGGCGAGGATCAGCATGGTCAGCTCCGCCAGCCAGTCGCCGGTGAGCACATCGATGGGCCCGCCCTCGACCATCTCCTGCGCCGCGCTCAGCCGGTCCCCGTAGAACCCCGAGCAGTTCGCAATCCGGATCGGTTCGGTCATGTCCGGCCCCCTTCGGTTCTTGTTCCGCAACGGCACGCCATGCGTGATGAACCCGAACAAGAAGCGATCACGACTCGGCCTCCGTCGGTCGGTCGGGGGCGTCGGTGGGCTCGAAGACGAGGAGGAGGGCACCGTTGGCGACCTGGTCGCCGGTGGCGACGCGGACCTCGGCGACGGTGCCGTCGGCGGGGGCCGCCATGTGGTGCTCCATCTTCATGGCCTCGAGGACGACGAGGGTCTGGCCGGCGGAGACCTGCTGGCCCGGCTCGACCCGAACGTCGAGGACGACGCCGGGCATCGGAGCGATGAAGCCGCCGGCGACCTCGGCGGGGCCGGGGACGGTGAAGCGGGGAACGATCTGGATGCTCGACGTCGAGGTCCCGATGGTCACGTGCGCCACGTCGCCGTCCAACGTGATGCGGGCGGTGGCTCGCTCGCCGTCGATCTCGAGGTCGATGGCGTTCGGCGTCCACCGGTGGACGATGGCCCGGCCCCCCTCGCCCACGGTGAAGGTGCCATCTCGCTGCGCCCGGTAGTGCACGACGGTCTCGGCATCGCCCCAGCGCAGCCCCAGGGTCTGGGCCGGCAGGCGGGTGTTTCGCCAGCCGGTGGGCATCGACGCCAGCACCGGCGCGGCGCGGCGGGTGCGCTCTTGGAGCCACAGGGCGACGACCGGACCGAGCCGTTCGAGTCCTTCGAGGTCGCGGTCGATCGCGAGCCGGGGCTCGACCCGGTCGATGAAATCCGTGGTGGTGTCACCTGCGAGGAACTCCGGCGTCCGGAGGGTGGCGGTGAGGAAGTCCCGGTTGGTGATGAGGCCACCCAGGTGGAGCCGCTCGAGCGCCAACGCCAGGCGACCGGCGGCTTCGGCCCGGGTCGGACCGTGGGCGGTGACCTTGGCCAGCATGGGATCGAAGTCGACGCCCACGACGGAACCGGTGGCGACCCCGGAGTCCCAGCGGACCACGGGCTCTGCGGCGGGCTCGAACACTGCGATCGTCCCGCTCGCCGGCAAGAAGCCAGCAGCGGGATCCTCGGCGTACAGGCGGGCCTCGATGGCGTGGCCGGTGAACGTGGCGGACGCTGCGGCGGGAGAGATCGCTTCGCCGGCGGCGACGCGCAGCTGCTCGCGGACGAGGTCGACCCCCGTCACCTCCTCGGTGACGGGGTGCTCCACCTGGAGGCGGGTGTTCACCTCCAGGAAGAAGAACTCCCGGGTCTCGTCGTCGACGAGGAACTCCACCGTTCCCGTCGAGGTGTACCCGATCCTCCGGGCGAGGCCGAGGGCCGCGTCGCCCATGGCGGCCCGCATCGCATCGTCGACCACGGGCGAGGGCGACTCCTCGATGATCTTCTGGTGGCGGCGTTGGATCGAGCACTCGCGCTCGCCTAGGTGCACCACGGTGCCGTGGTCGTCGCCCAGAATCTGGATCTCGACGTGTCGGGAACGGGGAACGTAGCGCTCGAGGAAGACCCGGTCGTCGCCGAAGGAGCTCTTCGCCTCGCGGCGCGCTGCCGCCACGGCCTCGTCGAGGTCCTCGGCCCGCTCGACGATGCGCATGCCCTTGCCGCCGCCGCCTGCCGAGGCCTTGACCAGCAGCGGGTAGCCCACGTCACCGGCGGCCAACGGGTCCTCGGTCGAGGGCAGGGTCGGCACACCGGCCGCAACCGCGGCGGCCTTTGCATTGATCTTGTCGCCCATCGAGGCGATCACCTCGGGGCGGGGGCCGACCCAGATGAGGCCGGCGTCGATCACCGCTCGAGCGAACTCGGCGTTCTCCGAGAGGAACCCGTAGCCCGGGTGGATGGCGTGGGCGCCGGCCCGGCGAGCCGCAGCGATCACCCCGGGGCCGTCGAGGTAGCCGCCCTCGAGGCGGACGGCGAGGTCGGCGTCGGTGACGAACGGTGCGTCGGCGTCGGCGTCCACGAACACGGCGACGGTGCGCAGGCCCATGGCCCGAGCCGTGCGGAAGACGCGCCGAGCGATCTCACCTCGGTTCGCAACGAGGATCGAGGTGACGGGCGTGGGGGTCGGGGTTGCGGTCGAGGTGCTCACAGCCGGAACACCCCGTAGCCCTCGGCGCCGGCGACTTCTCGGTTGGCGGCGACGGACAGGCACATGCCCAGCACGTCTCGCGTGTCGCGCGGGTCGATGATGCCGTCGTCGGTGATGGCGCCCGTGGCCCGCAGCGCGAGCGAGCCCTCCTCCTGCATGGCCTCGACCATCGCGACGAGCTGGGCGTCCTCCTCCTCGTTGAACTCCTCGCCCTTGCGGGCGGCCTGACCCCGACGGACGATCGACATCACGCCGGCGATCTGCTTGGGTCCCATCACGGCGATCTTGGCGGTGGGCCACAGCCAGGTGAACCGGTTGCCGAACGCCCGACCGGACATCGCATAGGTGCCGGCGCCGTACGACGCACCGAGGACGACCGTGAGGTGCGGCACGGTGGAGTTGGTGACGGCGTTGATCATCTGGCTGCCCTTCTTGATGATCCCGTCCTCCTCGAAGTCCTTACCGACCATGAATCCGGTGATGTTCTGGAGGAACACGAGCGGCACGTCGATCTGGTTGCAGAGCTGGATGAAGTGGGCCGCCTTCTGCGACGCATCCGGGTAGATGACCCCGTTGTTGCCGAGGATGCCGACCGGGTAGCCGTGGATGCTCGCCCACCCACACACCATCGTCGGGCCGAACCGGGGCTTGAACTCCTCGAAGCGCGACCCGTCGACGGTGCGGGCGATGACGTCGCGGACATCGAGCGGACTGCGCAGGTCCCGGCTGACCAGGCCGAGGAGCTCCTCGGGATCATGGATGGGTGCGTCGGGGCTGAGCGTCGGCTCCGGTCCGGCCTTGCGCCAGTTGAGGTGGGACACGACCTCGCGGCAGAGGCGGATGGCGTCCATCTCATCGTCGGCGAAGTAGTCGCCGGTGCCGGACACCTCGGCGTGGAGCTGGGCCCCGCCGAGGGACTCGTCGTCGCTGTCCTCGCCGGTGGCCATCTTCACCAACGGCGGGCCGGCCAGGAAGACCTTCGACTGGTCCTTGACCACGATCGTGTAGTCCGACAGACCGGGTTGGTAGGCGCCGCCGGCCGTGGACGACCCGAACACGATGCACACGGTCGGGATGCGCAGCTTCGACAGTTCGATCATCTCGTAGAAGAAGCGGCCCGTCTCGGCGAAGTGGGTGGTCTGCGTCTTGCGGCCGCCGCCACCGCCGCCGCCACCCATGCGCAGGTCCGCGCCGGCCGATTCCACGAACGAGACGTAGGGCATGTTGTTGTCCCGCGCGATCTCGATGGCCCGCATCCACTTCTTGCCGGCGTAGGGCGTGAGGGCGCCGGCGAGCACCGTGGGATCGTTGCCCATGATCACGCACTCGACGCCGGCGATGACCCCGATGCCGACGACCATGCCCCCGCCCATCGTGTAGTCGGACTCGTAGCCGGCGAGGGCGCTGATCTCGAGGAAGGGCGAGTCGGGGTCGAGCGCGTTGGCGATGCGCTCGCGGATCGGGAGCTTGCCTCGGCTGCGGAGGCGGGCGGTGCGCTCCGGCCCGCCACCGGCTTCGGCTTCGGCCACCAGGGTGTCGATCACCTCGAGCTGCTCGATCATGTCGGTCCGGTTGCGGGTGAACTGCTCGCTCCCGGTGTCGACGACCGAGGACAGCGGCGGGGCCAGCAGGGTTCGCTCCATGTCCGGACACTACCTGCGGTAACATCTGCTCGCCAGCATTACCTCCCTGCGTGACGCATGATCCGGGGAGCCGACCAGGAGGCACCACCCCGCATGAAGAACGACATCACCGAGATGCTCGGGATCGACGTCCCGATCTTCGCCTTCAGCCACTGCCGAGACGTCGTGGCTGCCGTGTCGCGCGCCGGCGGCCTAGGGGTGCTGGGTGCAGTGGCCCACAGCCCCGAGCAGCTGGAGATCGACATCAACTGGATCGAGGCCGAGGTGGGCGACAAGCCCTACGGCGTCGATCTGATCATCCCGGCCAAGTACGCCGGTGACGAGGATGGCGGCTTCACGATGGCCGATGTCGCCAACCTCATCCCCGGTGAGTACTGGGCGTACGTCGACGAGATCCTCGCCCGCTACGACGTGCCGCCCATGCCCGAGGATGCGGGCGGCCACGTGTTCGGCATCAGCGGCGACACGCCGCTCCCCTTCTCCGAGAAGGCGTCGGGCCCGCAGCTCGAGATCGCCCTCGCTCACAAGACCGCGTTCGTGGCCAACGCCCTGGGCTCGCCACCCCAGCACATGATCGACCGTTGCAAGGAGGAGGGCCGGCTGGTCGGGGCGCTCGCCGGCAAGGCGGTCCACGCCGAGCGCCACGTCAACGCCGGGGTCGACATCATCGTCGCCCAAGGCGGCGAGGCCGGCGGCCACACCGGCGAGATCGGGTCGATGGTCCTCATCCCCGAGGTCGTCGATGCCGTCGCCCCCGTGCCCGTGCTCGGCGCCGGTGGCATCGGCCGGGGCCGCCAGATGGCTGCGGCGATGGCCCTGGGCGCTCAGGGCGTGTGGTGCGGGTCGGTGTGGCTCACCACCGAGGAGGCGGAGACGCACCCAGCAGTCAAGGAGAAGATGCTCAAGGCCACCTCGGCGGACACGGTCCGGTCCCGGTCGCGCACCGGCAAGCCGGCCCGTCAGCTCAAGTCGGCCTGGACCGAGGAGTGGGACAACCCCGAGCACCCGCCGCTGGGCATGCCCCTGCAGCCGATCCTCACCGCCCGGGCCATCGCCCGCATCGATCGGGCCGCCATGACCCCCGGTTCTGGGGCCGAGAAGCTGGCCAACTACTTCGTGGGCCAGATCGTCGGGAGCATGAACGTGACGAAGAAGTCCGCCGACGTGGTCTACGAGATGGTCGACGAGTTCATCGACGCCATCAACGCCGTCCGGACCCAGATGGACGCCTGAGGCAGATCGCCGCAGCCCTCCGGGGCCGATGGACGCGCGTCGAAGCCGAAGCCGGCGACGTCGTCTGCTCCCTCGCCCTCACGTCCCAACCGATCGCTGTCGGCACCTGATCCGAAGCGGATCAGGTGCCGACGTGCGGCGTCGTCCTAGAAGGACGTGACCCAGTTGCGGGTGACGTCGACGTCGATGCGCTGGTAGCCACCGAGGTAGCGGCAGTTGTCGGTGTAGCCGTAGCTGGTGACCGCCACGATGTAGCCGTTGAGGAACACCGGGCCACCGGAGTCACCGAAGCAGGTACCGCCTCCGCCGCGGGGGTCGTTGGGGTTGCCGTTGAGCTGGAGGATCTGCGGGGTGAGCTTCTGGCCGGGCGAGGTGGTGAAGCGGCGGATGAGCGGGTAGCTCATCGGCTGCGGCTTCTGCGGGCCCTCGGTGGGCTTGCGGACCTCGGTCCCGTAGCCCACCACGTCGAAGATGGTCTTGGGCAGCTTCGAGCCGCTGTAAGCATCGAGATAGTTCCTCGGCGCCAGCGTCGCCGGTGCGATGGTGGTGACCGGCCTGTCGAGCACGATCACGCCGACGTCGTTCCAGTTCTTCACGTCCGTGAAGTCCGAGTACTGCGGGTGCGTGGAGGCCGTTCCGGACAAGTAGCCGGCGGTGGCCAGCTCCGCAGCCGTGTAGCCCGCAGCCGGGTTTGCAGCGACGGGAAGCGGCGAAGGTCCGTTCTCGGCGATGACCGAATCGAAGGTCACCAGGGTCTTGCCGAGGGTGCCGCTGGTGCAGTGGGCCGCGGTGACGAGCACGGTGGGCGAGACCAGGGTGGCGCTGCAGCGGTAGCGCCCGGTGCTGTCGTAGAACGCGATGAGCGCCACGTTGGGATGGCGGCTGCCATCGGGCTCGCCTCCGGTGATAGCACCGCTGGGAGCAGCGGCGAACAGCACGAGCACGCTGGCGAGCACGGCGGCGACGACGAGACGGGACCGACGGATCATGGGGTGGCTCCTTGCGACCAGAGGTTGGAGAGGTGGGGAGAGCGACCGGTCGCTGCTGGGGACCGTACGCGGTGAGATTGAGCCGTGTCGCCGATCACGGATCCGTATCGCGACCGGCCGCCTCGTTCCCCGTGGACCAAGGCGCCTCAACCGCCGAACGACGGCTCGGTCCTGGCAGGAGCGTCTGACACCGGCACAGCCGGTGGCGTGTAGGTCCGGCAAGGCTGGCCCCGCAGGCCTGGGCAGGCCGGGAGATCGGTCGGGATCGCGAGGCCGGGTACGACGGGCAGCGCCACCGACGAGGGGTGCCCCACCGTGCGGGCGATCTCGTTGGTGGGGGTTCCCGCCAGCGTGTCGAAGGCCCAGGCGATGCGGTCGCCGCCGGGGGCGGACACGATCAGGCGGATCTTGCTGCCCGGTCGGAACGCGTGGGCGAACGGATAGATCTCGACGCGCACCGGACTGAACTCGCCGGCGGGCAACGGCGCTGCGTCGGTGGCCAGCATCGTGGGCAAGGGCTGGAGCTCCGTGGACCGGGAGTCATCGAGCTTGCGGACCGTCGTGCGCATCCACCCGCTCTGGACGAGGTACTCCTTGCCGTCGGGCCGCACCTCGGTGAGCGTGACCTGGAGGTCGGTGTCGGCAACCGATGATCGGAGCCAGAGGTCCACGCTGCCGGAGCCGATCATCGTGGTGTTCTCCGTGAGCGCCGGCGAGAGGTAGGTGAGGGACTTGCCGTCGACGGCGTTGGCCCACTGGTACGGCGGATACTGCGCCCAGTCACCACCACCGGTGGTGGAGGTGCGGGGCCGCGCCGACGGATCGGACACGTACGAGTCGATGGCGGACGTGTCGTCGTCAGCGGCCGTGGGTGCCGTCGGCGAGAGCGTGCCGCCGGCACCGAAGTACCAGCGCTGCGGCACCGTCCCGGCGATGGGGTAGGAAGAGAAGTCCTTGGCGTAGGCCTGCAACGGCAGGCCCGGCTCCACTCCTGTCCCAGCGCCGTTCTCGAACAGGACCCGCACCTTGGGCTCGGCCTCGTAGGCGGCTAGGGCCTGGGCGTAGGTCTTCCCCGGGAAGCGATCGGCGGGGAACGGCAGCGTCGTCAGCTGGTTGGGCGAGCCGATGACCTGCTGGCCGATGAAGGGCGCGATGGCCTTGATCGTCGTGCCGTTGGGGGTCTGCTTCTTCACGTACAGGTCCAGGAACTCGCTCCACCGGGCCAGGATGTCCGGCACGGCGAACATCTCGGCGTGGCCCCCGTTCACGAGGATGAACCGCTCCTTGGACGTGCCGGTGAACTTGGGGATCATGGCCGCGACGTGGCCGTTGACCTGCTCGTCCTGCCACGCCGAGATCAGCAGCGTGGGCACCTTGATGCGGTCGACCATGGTGGAAAGCGCGAACTGATCGCCCAGCCCGAGAATCGTCGGGTAGTACGGGTTGGTGTCGATGCGCGGCACGAGGTCCACGTTCTGGGCCCGCATCCGCTGGTTGAACTCGCAGATCTTGTCGCCGTCGGCGATGCGCTTGCGGGTGTAGGCCTGACCGCCGGCCTCTGCCTCGGCCTCGCGGCCCTTCACCCACTCCTTGGCGAAGCCGGAGTTCACGATGCCGGAGGGCCGCAGCAGGTTCCGGAACCCGTCGTCGTAGGTGCCGCCCACCGCAACGGCTGCGAGGCTGGGGGGCTGGGTCGATGCGGTGTAGAGCGCAGCGTTGCCCGGGTACGAGAGGCCGACGAGGCCGACCTTGTGGTTCTTGACCCACGGCTGGGCGGCCACGGCTTCGACGACGTCGTAGCCGTCGGTCATCTGGGTCCTCTCCCACAGCGCGAACGAGCCGCCCGAGCAACCGCTGCCCCGGAGGTTCACGCCGATGGTGGCGTAGCCGAGCGGGCCGGCGACGCGGCTCGACGCCGCGGTGTCGCTGCCGTCGGGGTTGGACGGGTCGTAGCCCGAGTACTCCACGACGGTCGGGTACGGACCCTTGTCGATGGGCCCAGGCAGTCGGAGCATGTACGACAGCAGGGTGCCGTCGCGGGTCTTGAGGTACCCGTACCCGGTGGTGATCTTCTGGCTCGCGTAGAACGACGCCGATGGCCTGTGCAGCAGGCGCGTGACGCCGACCGGATCAGACGGCTTGGTCCGGGTCGAGTCGATGCGTCGCACGGTGTAGCCCGATGCCGGCGTCACGTAGCGCAAGACGAGGTAGCCGTTTGCGTCGGTCCGGCGGAAGTCCACCGGGGTCGGATCCCCGGTGCCGCTCGGGTCCAGCGTGGGCACCAGCTGCCCCTTCGAGTCGTAGAGAGCAACCAGTGCGTTGGGCGCGGTCTCCACGGTGATCTGGCCCGTCCCGCCCCGGGCGACGACCTTGGCCGAGGGATCACATGCGGTCACCCCTACTGCGATCAGCGCACTGGCGGCCAACGCCAGCACCACCCGGCGAACCTGCTTCGTCGACATCCCCTGCTCCCCTTCAGCTGTCACGCACGGCGAGGCGCCGCAGCGTGACCGATCGGCAACCTACCAAAGGCCGTTCTCCGAACCCCATCAACCCCATCGACCTTCGCCCCCGCATCTTCGTCCTCGTCCGATCAGAGGGTGGCCCGGTCGACCCAAGCGGGAACCCCGCATAGGTTCTGCCAGCCCTTGGGGACCCGGCGCGACGAGATCATGCCGGCGTCGATCAGGGCGCCGAGGACCGGCTTGGTGGCCTGCTGGCGGACGGCAATGCGCTCCGGCAGCTTGTTGACGGCCTTCCACGTCGGCCAGCCCTCGAGACCGATCGTCTCGTAGACACCGGGGTGCACGAGGAACTCGTACATCTGGCGGATGGCCACGGGCACGACGTGGTGGATGCCCCACCGCTCGGCCCGAGACGCGGTCGCCCACACGTCCGCCAGCATCGATCGGGCGAACGAGAGGTGCCGGGCCTCTTCTTGGCGGTGGTACAGGTTGACCGAGGCGAGGAACGGGTCGGTGCCGGGGTGCTCGCTCGCCAGCTTCTGGAGCAGGTCCGGGATCTCCTCGCCGGAGATGACCATCGTGTAGAGCGTCGCCGGATGGTTCAGGATCCAGCGGGTGCCGTGCCGGTCGAGCCAGCGGACGACGAAGTTGGCGGCGAGCGGGTTGCGCGCCGTCGGGCCGATCTCTCGGATGACCCGCTGGAACAGCCGTTGGTGCCGGGTCTCCTCGCCGATCTCGTGGAAGAGGTAGGTGATGCGCGGATCGGTGATGTCCTCGGCCTGGGCGATGCGCAGGGCGAAGCCCGCCTCGAGCACGGCCTCGAAGCGGATGCCATTGTCGAACATCGACGCGACCTCTTCCCGGCTCAGCTTCCGCCGCTGCTCGTCGGTGAGCTCGAGCCCGAGACCGTGGACCGAGAGCAGCTCGTCGGGGATCAGCTGGCCGTCGCCCACGTTGCCGACGAGGTCGACGTCTGGGTCGATGACCCGCTTCGCGGACGCACGGTTGAGGCGCTCGGCGCGCTCGACGACACCGGTGGAGGTCATGGGTCGACCCTAAACCGACCACGGGTCGGTTTCAAGGAATGGGACGAACGTCACGCGTCGGTAGGATCGGTTGGTGACCGCGTCGACCCGCCGCCCCGGACGCCCGCGAGGCGTTCAACAGGATCCGGCCGAGCGGCGGGCGGCTCTGGTCGAAGCGGCCACCCGTGCCATCGCCACCCACGGCGCCAATGCGTCGATGGAGCAGATCGCCAACGAGGCCGGCGTCTCGAAGGCCACCCTGTACGACAACTTCGACGGCAAGTCCGGCCTCACCGACGCCCTGCTGGATCGCTACGGCCGTGAGGTCCTCGAGCGCTTCGCCGTCGGCCTCGACCAACCCCTCACCGCGCAGCAGGTCGTCCGCGGCGGCATCGAGATCTTCGTCCGACTCATCGAGGCCCAGCCCGAGACCTACCGCTTCATCGTGCTCAACGCCGATGGCGGTGCGGTCATGGCCGACGTGGCCAAGCCGATCACCGCCCTCGTCCGCAGCGAGCTCACGCGCCAGGGCATCGACGCCAGCGGCGCCGAAGCGCTCGCCCACGCCACGCTGGGTGCCGTGTTCAACTCCACCGAATGGTGGTGCAGCCACCGCAGCCTCGCCCGCGACGCGTTCGTCGACCTGCTCGTCGGCTACGTGTGGGCCGGCCTCTCGACCTCGGGCCTCGAGGCGAGCGAAGACCCCGTCGACCTCACCGCGGTGGCCACCGCCATCGCCGAAGCCATCGGCTGAACCCACCACTGCATCGTTCTCCGGTCCTGTGCCTGGAGGCGGTCAGTAGTGGAGGTCGGCGTGGTGCTCGGCGAACCACTGCCAGACCTCGACCGCAACGGACCGGCCGAGCTGCGTGTGCTCCAGCTCGCGGTCGTCGATCGGGCGCAACAGGTCAGCCCAGAAGTCGTCGTCGTCGAACCGGCCGTACGTCCGAGCATCGTCGCGGGTCGAGGCGAACACGACCCGGTCGACGTGGGCCCACATCGCCGCGCCGGCGCACATCGGGCACGGCTCGCAGCTCGTGTAGAGCGTGGTCCCGTCGAGGTGGGGCCGGCCGAGGGCCTGCGACGCGGCCCGGATGGCGGTCACCTCGGCATGTGCGGTCGGATCGTTGGTGGCGATGACGGCGTTGTGGCCTTCGCCCAGCACCTCGGATCCACGGGCGACCACCGCCCCGAACGGGCCGCCGGCACCGACCTCGGCACCCTGCCGACCGAGCGCCACGGCCCGTCGGATCATCTGCTCGTCCACGTCGCTCATCCGCTGAACGCTACGAGACACCGAAGTGAACCCCCGAAGCCGGAGCGTCATCCAATCGAGCCCGGCTCAGCCGGTTGGAGCGGCGGTACGGGCGGCGACGAGGGCCATCATCTCCCGGGCAACCATCGGGCCGGCGTTCTGGTTCTGGCCGGTGACCAGGTTGCCGTCGACGACCCAGTGGTTGGCGAACGGGTCTCGGAACCGGGTCGACGATTCGAACCGGGCGCCCCGCTTGCGCAGTTCCGTCTCGGGGTGGAAGGGCGTGGACTCGATCTTCAGCTCGCGCACCTGCTTGTCAGTCACCGCGCTGATCCTGCGGCCATCCACCAGCGGCGAGCCGTCGGCCGCGGTGGCGTTCACGAGCCCGAGCGGGCCATGGCACACGCCCCCGATGACCAGGTCGAGCGCGGCCGCCTCGGTCATCGCCGTGGCCAGCTCCGGCGAGGCGGCGAAGTCGAACGCGGCACCCCAGCCACCTGCCAAGTAGACGAGGTCGAAGCTGCTCACGTCGAGCGAGCCGACGGCCGGCGAGCTCGCCATGGCGGCCCGCAGCGAACGGTCATCGAGCAGGCGGTCGTCGGCTGCGCACCGCAGCACCGGCTTCAGCGACTGGGGGTCGATCGGGATGACCCCACCGGCGGGGCTGGCCACCACCACCTCCATCCCGGCATCGAGGAACGCGTAGTAGGGCACCGACAGCTCCGAACAGAAGACGCCCGTCGCCTTGCCTGGCGAGAGCTCCCCGTGGTTGGTGGCGATGCACAGGGCGCGACGGCCCGTGAGGTCGAACCGCACGGGTGCGGGGTCCTCGGGGTGCATGCCGACGGCGCGAAGGACCGCGCGCAGGCCGAGGGCGGGGGCGGGAGGGGTCGAGGACACGGGGTTCCGATCGGTGGAGGTGGGTCAGACCCAGCCGCCGGCGTAGCCGACGAACTGGCCGGTGGTGAAGGTGCTGGATCCGTCGAGGAAGGCCATGGCGAACGACGCGAACTCATCGACCTGTCCGAAGCGGCGCATAGGCACCTGCTTCTCGAACACGGCCCGCACGGCTGGATCATCCGTGCCGGCGGCGGCGTGGAACTCGGGAAAGTCCATGAAGTTGGTGCCGAGGGCGTTGACCTGCACCCCGGTGCGGGCCACCTCGCCGGCGACGTTGCGGGTCAGCATCGTCGCCCCGGCCCGGACGGACGAGTAGAGCGACGCGCCCTTGGTGGGCCGGCCGCCCGCGGCACTGGTGATGACGACGATCTGCCCGCTGCCAGCGGCCACCATCGGCACCGTCACCGCCTTGAGGAAGTTGTAGGGCGCCTCGAGGCAGCCGGTCACCAGCTCGCGCAACTGGTCGATGGTGGAGTCGGCGAACGACCCCGGGATGATCTGGCCGCTGAACGCCACCGCCGCATCGAGCTTGCCGAAGCGCGCAAGGGCAGCGGCGACCAGCGCCGGAGCAGACTCGGGGCGGGCCAGGTTGGCGACCCGGGTCACCACCTCCACGGTCGATCCCAGTGCGGTGAGCTCGTCGACGAGGCCGTCTGCTGGATCGCCGATGACGAGGTCGTGCCCGCGCCGGGCGAACTCGCGGGCGAGCGCCGGACCGACGTAGTGGCCGGCATCGGCGACGAGGGCGACTCGGCGTTCGGGACTGGTCATCGGAGCTCCTTGGCGAGGGGTCGGGGTGATCGGGCCGCGTAGGGCCACGGTTCGTTGCGGCGGGGCACGGAAGCCA
Source organism: Acidimicrobiales bacterium (assembly GCA_046594195.1). Classification (GTDB taxonomy): domain Bacteria; phylum Actinomycetota; class Acidimicrobiia; order Acidimicrobiales; family Iamiaceae; genus Aquihabitans. The sequence goes on from JBKJPY010000042.1 coordinate 96,206, forward strand.
TGCGCTCGAGCACGAGACGCTCCTGGAGGTGCTCGAAGACCGCAGAGGCGTCCGCCCCACGAGCGAGGTTCACCGCCTCGATGGGGTCGGCATCGAGGTCGTAGAGCTCCCACTCGTCGGCCAGCGGGACGGTTCGGTACGTGTCGCCGCCGGGTCCGTCGGCGGCGAGGTGGCGCACGCCCGGCTCGGTCCAGGTGTCGGGATCGTCGAACGTTCGCACCAGCTTCCAGAGGTGCCCGGCGCCACCGGGCACATCGGCCTCTGGCACGTGGACGACGATGCCCTCGAAGTTGGCACCGACATGGGCTGGCACCTGGATGCGCAGCGGCAGCGGCGGCTTCGACGTGCGCCCGAGGCGACGGGCCAGAGCCGATGCGCCGGTGTCCCCCTCGAGCATGTTGTCGCGGGTCTGGAGGTAGACGGCTCGGCGGTCGCCGTCGCCCTCACCCTCGGCGACCAGCGGGAGGAGGCTGCGGCCGGGCAGGGGATGGACCTCGGTGAACGTGGCGCGCAGGTCGTCGGCGACTGCGGCTTGGTCGATGCCAGCCGCGGCCAGCAGGGTCGGCACCAGGTCGACGTGCGAGGTCGGCGTCCGACGCACGACGGCCGCGGTCGTGGCGTGGTCGCCGATCCCCGCGATCAGGAAGGGCACGCGGGTCGCCTCGTCGTAGAGGTTGAACCACTTCTGGTGGAGTCCGCCGTGAGACCCGAGCAGGTCGCCGTGATCCGCGCTGCGCACGAGGAGCGCATCGGTGGACCCGCCCTCGGTCACGGCCCGCCGGACCCGGTCCAGGGGCCCGTCGACCTCGGCGTGCAGCCGGTAGTACAGGTCCCGGTAGGCCTGGTCGTTGCGCTCGTACATGCGCTCGATGGCCGGCGCCGGGCCGTAGCCCGACGGGTACGCCTGGCGGTAGGCGACCTGGGCCGCGGGCTTGTCGGCCAGCGACTCGTGACGCGTGGGCGGCTCGGGGACGTGAGGCGGGTCGAGGGGCGAGGGCTGCACCGGCGACTTCCGCTGCCACCCGGGGAACAACACGATGTCGTGCGGGTTCACGAAGCTGGCCACGAGTAGGAACGGGCGGGCCGCCTCCACCTTGCCCGCACGGCGGCGTGCATACCGGTCTTCGAGCCAGGCGACGACCCGGTCGGCGATGAGCGGGTCGCGCCGCAGCCCGCTGTTGGCGAGCGCCGCGCCGTGCGGCTCGGGACCCACCCATCCGCTGAACCCGTACGGGTCGAGCGCGTCCGCATCGAGGTAGGCCGCGACCGCGTAGGGGTCGACCACACCGTCGTCGTCGTTCGACAGGAGCGCCTTCCCGGTGACCGGGTCGGTCAGGTCCGCATGGCTGATGTGCCATTTTCCGTCGTAGTGCGTGTCGTAGCCCGCAGCCCGGAACCAGTTGCCGAGCGTCGGCACCTCTCCCTGTCGGAGCCACCGCATCCGGGTGTCGTCGGCCACCTTGCCGAGCCCGTCGGTCTGGGTCACGCCGTGGAGGTCCGGGTACTGCCCGGTGAACAGGGTCGGCCGGCTCGGCACGCAGGCCAGCGAACCGGTGTAGTGCCGGTCGAAGGAGACGCCGTGCTCGTGGAACCACTGCGTGCCGGTGAGCGTCCGCTCCCGCCACGCCGCCAGCTCGGCACCCTCGTAGGGCGGGGCGGCGCGCTCCTCGTCGGTGAGGATGACGACGATGTCCGGGCGGCCCATCAGTTCGCGCCCCGGGCGAGGAACGCGGCCAGGCCGTCGAGCATGCCATCGGAGGCCTTGCCCAACGGGAGGCGCAGGACCCGAGAAGCGGCCTTTCCCTTGGGGGACGACCCCGGGTCGATGATCGACGTCAGCGTGACGAAGGTGCCGACACCATCGACGTTGAGGTCCCACCGGTTTGCGACACCTTCGACGATCGGTGGCAAGCCTTCGATGGAGTAGGCCAGCGTGCGGCCCGGCTCCCAGATCGTGACCGTCTCGATGAGTGCTTGGCGGCCGACCTGCACCCGCCGTGCCGTCCCCACCCCCTCGGACTGCTCGGTCGTCAGCACCGAGTGGGTGACCTTCGGCGCCCATTCACCGATTCGGTCGAAGCCGGCGAGCACCGCCCACACCGCCTCCGCATCGTGCGGCAGGTGCCGGCTCCGATGGACGTGAACGAGGTCGGCCAGAGCGGGTCCCATCGCAAGACCCTATCAATTGGCACGACAACTGCCACTTGTGATTCCGGCCGCCGCCTCGGAGGGTGCAGTCCGAAGCACTTCGCCAGCGAAGCCACATCGCCACCGAGCCCGACCACCCGCCGAAGCCGGCCCAGCGAGGTGGTCCCGCCCATGGTCATCCGATTGGGTCAGCGGACGAACGTCACCGGCAGGGCTCGCGGCCCACGCACCTGTCCGGCCGACCACCGCACCGCGGCCGGGTCCGCCAACGTGACGAGCCGGGTGCGGGCGAGCAGTCGCTCGACGGCGACGGACACCTCGAGGCGTGCCAGGTGCGAGCCGAGGCAGCGGTGGATCCCCACGCCGAACGAGACGTGACGATTGGGGCTGCGATCGAGGATGACCTCATCGGCACGCTCGAACAGATCAGGGTCGCGGTTCGCCGCCGGGAACGGCAGGAGCAGCGGGGTGCCCGCTGCCACCGGGCATCCCCCGAGTGCGGTGTCGACCACCGCCTCACGCGCCATCGTCACCGGCGCGAAGGCCCGGAGCAGCTCCTCGATCGCCGACGGCAGCAGCTCCGGGTCATCCCGCAGCCGCTGTTGGTCCTCTGGGTGGCTGGCGAGGTGCCAGATCGACGCACCGATGGCGCTCCAGGTGGTGTCGATTCCGGCGACCAGCAACAGGAGGCACCCACCGAAGACCTCGTCCGGCGTGAGGCGCCGGCCGTCCATCTCGGTGTGCAGCAGGAACGAGATCAGGTCGTCCCCCCAGCCCTCCTGCACCCGGTGCTCGATCTGCGCGCTGAGGTACTCACCGAACCCGAACAGTCCCTGGGCTGCCGCCTCGATGTCGACGGGACCGCGCTCGAGGAGCCCGTGGATCCAGCCGCGGAAGAGCTCGCCGTCCTCGGGCGGGATGCCCAGCAGAAGGGTGATCACGTGGACCGGGATGTGCTGCGCGTAGGCCACGGCAGCATCGACGTGTCCGTCCGCAGCGAACCCGTCGATCAGCGCGTCGCAGTGCGCTTCGATGCTCGGGCGCAGCGCTTCCATGCGCTGGGGAGAGAAGAACGGCAAGAGCAGCTTGCGGAACGAGGTGTGGTACGGCGGATCCGAGGAGATGGGTGGCGCAAGGATCCCGAACTCGGCCATGGAACCGAAGTCTGCGACGAGCGGCGACCGCGACGACCAGGTGTCGGTGTCGCGCGCCACGGCTTCGATGTCTCGGTGGCGGGTGGGGACGACCATCTCACGGAAGCGGGGCGATCGGGCCACCGGGCACCCGGTTCGCAACTCGTCCCAAACCACGTACGGGTCCGCGGCGTAGTCCGGGTCGAAGTGGTCGAAATCGATGCCCCAGTCGCGGCCCACGGCTGCCCCCTCACGGATCTTCCTCGGTCCAGGGGACCATCGTAGCGACCGAAACCGACCTATGGTCGGATTGCGTGATGGGCGGCACTCGCCACCTCAGGACGACGGCGGCTGATCTCCGATCGCGTAGTCGTAGTAGATCTCCGGGATCGGGACCGACGGCGCCGCGGCTGCTCCCGACCGGTCCGCAGAAGTGCGCACCAGAGCAGCATCGACCGTCGTCGTCCCGCTGACCGCCGAGACCGAGGTGGAGGTCGCAGCCGTCGGTGCGTTGCCGAGCCACTGGTTCGGTGTGGACGGATCCATGAAGCGGAGCCGGTACGAACCCAGCACCAAGGGCAGCGCCGCCCAGCGACCGTCCTTGTCCGTCATCATGTCGCGGATGTGCGAGCCCTTCACCGTCTGGAGCTGGACGACGATGCCTGCGATCGGCAGACCCGTGGCCTTGTCCGTCACCCTGCCACGCAGGGTCGCGGTCTTCGCGATCAACGCGTGAAGGCGGTTGGCCAGGCTGGTCTTGGTGGCCTGCAGCGTCGGGTCGTTGGTGCGGTTGGACAGCTCGAAGGGATCGTTCACCTCGTTGAACAGCTGCGTCTCACCAGACTGGGCGTACTCGATGTACTTGTAGGTCGCGGTCCGGATGCCCCAGGCCTCGCCCATGTGGTCCACGTGACCGCCGCAGAAGGAGGCGGGACCCGATTGGGTCCGACAGCCGAACAACAGCACCTCGGACGGATTCGGGACGTTGTTGGTCCCCTTCAGGTCATCGAGGAACGAGTGGCCATCGAAGAAGCCCGACGGCACCGGCGCGCCGGCGATCTGGGTGAGGGTCGGCGCCAGGTCCACGTTGCTCGTAAGACGGGTGAGGGTTCCAGCCTTCACCCCGGGTCCACGGATCAAGAGGGGAACCCGGACGGACTCTTCGTAGAGGTTGCCCTTCCCACTGAGTCGGTGCTCACCGAACATGTAGCCGTTGTCGGACGTGAAGATGACGTAGGTGTTGTCCAGCCGGCCCGAGGCCTTGAGCTCGGTGAACAAGGAGTTGACCGCTTCATCGACCGACTGAAGGGTCCGGCAGGTTCCCAGGCGCTGTTCGTGCATTGCAGCCGCAGGGACGCCCGGGTCGTCCGCCATCCAACCCGGCTCGGAGATCCGATCGTGGGCGTTGAAGTTGGCACGATCGGGCAGCGGCGTGGTGGCGCACGATGCCTTGTGGCGGTCTGCGGGGTGCACCGTGAAGTGGGGCGCTACCGGAGCGAAGTAGGAGAAGATCGGGCGGTTCGGATCCGCCTTGCGCATGAAGTTCCGGGTCTGGGACGCCCAACGATCCGTCGTGTAGTCCTTCGGCGCGTCGCGGTACTTGGTCACCACACCGTTCTCGATGCTGTCCGTGTTGACGTAGGGATACCCGACCGTCACCCCATCGGCACCATGGGGCGCCGCCGGATTGGGTCCGTCGAACGCGCGAAAATCATCCCAGCCAGGAGGAACGAGCTTCGAACCGAACGGATAGCCGTTGAGGTACTTGCCAGCCAGCTGCGTTTGGTAGCCGGCCCCGTGGAGCATCGTCGCCAACGTGGTGGCGTCGTTGAGGCGGCCACCCTCCCGCAACGTCGTGACCTGGTGGTGGTACACGTACTGGCCGCTGAAGAGCGAGGCCCGGGACGGACAGCACTGCGGTTCGTGGACGAAGGAATTGCTGAAGCGGGCCCAGTCCGTGCGGGCGTTGATCAGGGGAAGCTGCGAGATGGAGTCCCACCGCTGATCGTCGGTGTTGATCAGCACGATGTTCGGCCGCGTCGGCGTCGTCGCGACCCGGTACGCCCACACCAGGTTCACGCACGAGCACGTCACCGTGGAGGCATCGAGGTTCTTGATCCTCAGCTTGCGCAACCCGAGCGAGGCCCCGTCATCGCTGGAGATGACCATCGTCAACGTCGTGCTGTTGACGAACTTCACGCCGGTGACGTGCAGGTCATACGCAAGGGAGGTCACGGTCACGCCAGACGCAAACCCGGAGCCGTGGAGCGTGACAGGGAGGTTGACGGCACCTGCCTTCAGCTGGGCGACGGTGGTGACCGAGGGCGATGCTGCGGCCTGGCTGGACGGCACCAGCACCGCAGTAAGCACGGCAAGCAACAGCAGCGCCGATCGGAACCGACGACGATCTGGGCCTAGGAACTCCTGCATGCGTCGGTTCCCCCCAACCCGGAGGCCCGACCAGCCGATTGCACGTTGCGGTCGGACTTCTTGCGACATCTGGCCTTCGTCCCCGCCCGACATCACGCGTGCCGAAGCACGAGCGGGTGAACCCTAGACCACCTGTCCGGACGACGTCAGCGAACCGACACCCTGGCCCGCGAGCATCGGTCAGCTTACAAGACATCGAGGCGCACCTCGGCGTACTGCGCGTCGCCGGGCAACTGCATGACAAAGGCCGCCATCACGGCACCAAGCGGATCGCACGGCTTCATGGCCGAATGCGGCCTCGTCGGCGTCCACGGCCGCAAGAAGTGGCGGCGCGGCAAACGACCCGCCGCACGGCCCGGCGATCTGCTCGAGCGGGACTTCACCGCCGAGCGGTCCGACGAGCGAAGGGTCGCGGACGTCGCCGAGTTCCCACCAACCCGTGTCCAAGATCGCGGGTCAACTCCAAGCTTGCCGGCAGCTGATGTGGATCGAGGACCGAAAGATTCGCTGTGTTCAGTTGTGCTTTGCATGCCAGACTCACCCGATGCCCGAGCTAGACAAGACCGCTCTGACCGCGGCACCTGCTGGCATCACGCTCGTCGCCACTGCATGAGCCGGCAACGACGGCGGCTTGGTCGCCACTATCACCACGCGCATCGGCCTATCGCGTCATGATCATCACCTTTTTCGTCTACGCCGCCCCCCACCCCATGGGCGGGTCGAAGACCATCTACGAGCTAGCCAATCAGCTGACCCGCCGGGGCCACCAGATCCACCTGATCCACTTCGGCATCGGGGATGAAGCCATTCAGACGGCGGCCAGCCTAACTTGGTTTGACTTCGAGCCAGGCATCGAGCACCGGTTGATGCAGGCCGACGGCGATTACGGGACCCTACCGGAAGCGGACTTCATCCAGCCGCTAAACGACCAGTTTCCGCCCCACGCGGGTCAGCCGTTCAGTTTCGTGCAGGGCTTCAAGGTGATGCCGCCCGACCTGGAGATCCTCATGTACTCCTGGCCGTGGCCCAAGATCTGCGTGGCGGACTGGCTGGTCGATGTCGGGCTCGAGATGGGTGTCCATGGCGACCAGTTAGTCATGGTCCCCAACGGCATTAATCATGAGCGATTCCAGGTCATCCGCCCCATCGAGGACCGATCGCCGCAGGTGGCAATGCCTTATCATGACCACTTCATGAAGGGCACCAAGTTCGGCCTGGAGGCCTTGATCGAGGCCCGTTCCCAGGTCCCGGACCTCACTGCGCGGCTGTTTGGCACCACCGCCCCGCCGCCGGATCTGCCCAACTGGATCACAGCCTCCCGGTTGCCGTCACGCTCCGAATTGGCCAACGAGATCTACAACGGCAGCAGCGTCTTTCTATGTCCGGGCCTCTCGGAGGGCTTCGGACTCACGAGCGTGGAGGCCATGGCATCCGGATGCGCTCTGGTCACCGCGGACAACGGCGGAAGCAACGAATTCGCAATCCCGGGCGAGACCGCCCTGGTGGCTCCCAAGAAGGACGCTTCTGCGCTGGCAGCGCACCTGGTCACGCTACTCACCCACCAGGACGACCGGATCGCAATGGCTCGTCGAGGTGCGGCATATGTCCAGCGATTCCGCTGGGAGCGCAGCGCCGATCTTCTTGAGGCATTTCTTGAGAGCTACGGGCTGGACCCGGACCGCTACCGCCAGCCGAACGATCTGGCCCCTGCAGCAGGGGAGCCACAGCCATGAAGCTCAACGTACCAATAGGCGATGAGATCATCGAGTTCGACTGCTTCGACAATTGGCTGTCGCGCTGGGTTAACCTCGGCGTGCTCCAAGGCGAGACCTACCCGTACTTTGCGTTCATCCCCGACGTTCAAATGGTCCTCGACGTAGGTGCCAACTGTGGGGCCGCGTCGGTCTGGTTCTCGGCCTGCTACCCCAACGCTGAAATTCACGCCTTCGAGCCGAGCGCCACCACATTTGGGCTGCTGGAGGCCAACGCAGCGCGTCGGTCAAATGTCATTGCACACAACATCGGTCTGCACCGCACCGATCAAACCCTCCCCCTCTACGCAGGCGACGTGGACAGCGTGACCGCGTCCGTCTTCCCACGCGACAACAACTCCGTCCAAAGTGAGATGGTGTCACTGCGCTCTGCGCGCAACTGGCTCGCCGAGCACAGCATCGAACGGGTCGATGTCATGAAGGTTGACGTCGAAGGCTGCGAGTTCGACGTCCTTGACAGCATGAGGGACCTGCTCCCGAGTATCCGCTTGCTGTACGTCGAATACGATAGCAAGGATTCGCGCCTCGAAATCGATGACCTGCTGAGGCCCACCCATTGGCTGGCAATGGGTCAGATGTTCCTGAGCCAAGGCGAAGCCGTCTACATCTCCAACGATGTGCTCGCCGCCGAAAAAGCGGTCGAGGCAGCCATCATGGATCTCTGGAGCAAGAAGCTCAACAAAGGGAACTGATCGGTCTACCCGAACGGCTCCACAGCTCCCTCGGCGACATCCCGCCAGCAGAGTTCGAAGAGCACCATTACCGTCAGCTCACCGCCACCGGCGAGCTCGTCGAAACCAAATAGCCCGAGCCTCCATGAAACCCAGGGCGATTCAAGAACCACCGGACTGAACGTCCTAGAGCACCACCGGCGTCCAAGCGTCAGGAAACGATGAGGGCGCCACGAACCACGATTCGATCGCGTAGCGGGGTTCTTGATCACCAGACTGTGCGGTCCGATGTGGGAGCAGCTCATCGAAGAACAGTGCGTCACCAGCTCGAAATACCGGGCTGACGATCTCTGCTTGCGCACCGTTGAGCACGGTCGCTTCGGAGACCGTCCAGGAAAACACCGTGTCGTCACCGCCCGACGGGATGATTCCCGCAGCTCGCCGCGGAAGGAGGTCGAGCCCGGGCCGCCCCGTGCCCGGACCGCAGTCCGACAGGGTGATCCAGCAGTTCACCGTCCGGATGCCCTCGCCAAGGAATGCTCCGTCTTGGTGCATGTCGCTGAGTTTGCCGCCGTGGGCTTGGCGCCGAAGCACCCACTTGTGGGCGATCATCGCGGGCCGTTCGCCGAGATAACCAGCGACCGCACCGAGGATGCCCCGGTCGGCGTACACATCGGTCAGGTCCGCCAGTGCTTCAGGCAAGTCGACGGTGCGCATGAACGCGTGGGCAGCGAAGCCCTTGGCGTGCTTTAAACCCTTCGGGAAGGAGACAAAAGCGTTGCCAACCGCCTCTTGGGTTTCACCGGCCGCCAGCCGATCACGAGCCTCGAGGCCATCATCGATGTAGCGGCAGAAGCGCCTCGCAGTCACGGCGTCGAGAACGCCGCGCACATGTAGAGCCCCGTGGTGCACAACAGCTCCTCCGAGCATTTCAGCATTGAGTTGCGCAACATCGATCTGCGGAATCCCCGCAACCTCAACAAATGGGTCGTCGAGGATTGGTGGCCATTCCGTTCGTCCCGGCACCATGGGCAGTTCGGCGAACGCCTCGTTACGCACTCGGACCAGGAGTTGGGCCACCCTGGGATCGGCCGAGCGGCGATGGAGCGCAGTGAGCTCATCGATAGCGTCAAGCGAGCGGCCCGATTCGACAAGGGCCTGCGCCGCGGCGATGGACTCATCGAATTGTGTGTCACCTGGCGGAGCGCGCATTGCCGCCATTCTACAGGACTCCCCCACGTGACGCCGCCGCATGCCGGGCGTCACGGCGGGCGCGGATCCGGATTACTACAGTCATCACGCCAGCGAGACTGCGCCGGTAGAGAGGTGGACCAGCACGTGGTGGGCACAGGGGATCAGCCGGAGACCTACCTCGCCCGCCGAACGAGGCGCCGCCGCGAGCTCGGCTCGATATACGCGCAGCACCCTCGCTTCGGTACCGCGGTGCTCGCCGACGCCCGCTCCGCGATTTTGTGGCGAGGCGGACCCGAGGTTGGATCGACTCGATGGCGTCAACTTCGGTCAGTCCTTCGCCTGATGTGGGTGAGCGATGCGTTCCTTGGCCAAATGGCGTACCGGGCCAAGGCCGCCATGGTGGCAAAGGGCATCCCGGTCCTGCCCCGCGTCGCTCACGGAATCGCGATGACGACTGCCCAGATCTGCATCGGGGACCTGGTGGTAGTTCAACCGGGCCTCTACATCGCCCACGGCCAAATCGTGGCCGACGGATTCATCCAGATCGGTCCCGGGGTCGTTCTGTTCCCGTGGGTCACGCTCGGGCTCCGCAGCGCCTACACCGGTCCCACAATCGGTGAAGGCGTCCACATCGGCTCCGGGGCCAAGGTCCTAGGGCCGATCACCGTCGGAGCACGCGCCAAAATCGGGGCCAACGCGGTGGTACTGAGCGACGTAGCGCCAGGGGCCACGGTGGTCGGGGTGCCGGCCCGCCCGACCACCGGCGATGGCGAAGCCATCCACTGAGTTCTGGAGCGTTCGAAAGGCCAAGGCTGACGCCTCGATGCGCACCACTCCAGGGCGTCGACCCCAGGCGTAGGGTTCGGTTGGTGAACAGGCACGGGCGAGAAAAGCCGACTTGAGTAAGATCTCATCGTGACCCTTGAGTTGATTGGCGCTGGCTACGGCCGCACGGGCACCACTTCGATGAAGGCGGCGCTCGCCGTACTTGGTTTGTCTCGCTGCTATCACATGGACGAGATCCGCAAGCACCCCGACCATGTCCCGTTCTGGCTCGCAGCCTCTCGGGGCGAACCGGTCAACTGGGAGCAATTTCTCGGCGACTACGACGCCACCCTCGATTGGCCTGCGTGCGACCACTGGCGTGCCTTGGCCTACCGGTACCCCTCGGCCAAGGTGCTGTTGACCGTTCGTGATCCCGACGCGTGGTACGAGAGCGTGATGGCGACCGGCTACGGGATCTTGAAGAAGCTGCACAGCGAAGCGCTGGAGCGCGACGACAAACCTGGTCAGCAGGGAGCCAACCTCATCATGGAGGGTCGGATGTTGGAAATTTTCCCAGACCGGAGCCAGGCCATCGCGGCGTTCGAGGAGCACAACGCGTCGGTGGTAGCCGGCGTCGAAGCGGACCGCCTCCTTGTCTTCGAGGCATCGCAGGGCTGGGAGCCGCTCTGTGCGTTCCTCGGTGTCGACGTCCCGGCGATTCCCTACCCAAGCGAGAACAGCAAACAGGCGTTCTGGGCCAAGTCGTCGAGCTGACGCAGACGGCCGCAGCGCTGTGTTGCTGCGCAGTCTCCACCGCCAGGCGCAGATGCTGGTCAGGTTTGAGACCGGTCAGGAGCCGGGACCCGCCCAGTGCCCACGACGTCGCGCGTGCAAGGATGCCGGGATGCACACGCTCAAGAGGACTGCACTTGTCATCACTGTCGCCGGGATCATGCTTGTCAGCGGTGCGTGCAGCTCTGGGAGCAGCGACGGATCAAAGAACACGAGCACCACCCCGGCGACAACTACGCCCAAGCCCAAGCCTGGCGCCATAGGCAAGCAGAACGCCAAAGTTGCTGCCTACTGCAAGGCATATGCGCCAGTGAAGGCCAAGGCAAAGCTCACCGACCTGAAGTCCACAGCCGCAACCGTGGCCCTCGTGAAGCCGGTTGTGGCCGTTGCGCCGCCCGCCGTCAAGGAGGAGGCCCAGTACGTCCTCGATACGCTCACCACGCTGGCTTCTGCCTCTGACGACGCTGCCTTTGCCAAGCAAAAGGCCGTGGTGATGAAGGGGACCGAGATGAAGAAGGCCTACGTGCGTCTTAGCTACTTCAACCTAAAAAACTGCAAATAGCCCAGCTCGGCGCCCCCAAGGGCGCTACTCGCGCCCGCGGCCGGCCGTTCCGGGGCCCAGGCAAGCCCATCCAGTACGTCGGGGCCATGACTACCTCGTCTGCGCGCCGGACCAAGGCCCGGCGGATGGGTGCCGAAGCGTTTGCCAGGGGACCGGCCACCCCCACGCTTTCGAACGGCAACAACGCACCTCGAACCGGCTCAAGGGCGCCGATCGGCCCTGGCCTACGATCGGCCCTTCAGCCGACGCCGAACGGAGGAGGGGTTTCCTTCCACCGTTTCGTGCCGGCCTCGCCCGTGTGGGGCCGGTAGGAAACCGGCTCTGACCTGGTCAGCGAGGTGCGAGCGGAGGCCTCGGGGACGCTTTTCGCCGGATCGGGGACGCCTCCTAGCGGAGGCCTGCGCCGGAGCGGCTATTCAGTTGTCAAGGTGCAGGGCGGCCAGAGGCCACGATCCGAAATGGGTTCGTTTCGCGGATCAGGCCATGTTGGGGTCGTCAGTCCTCGCGCATCTTGCGGATCTGACGGATCTGGGCGACGGCCTGGTTGAACTCACGCCAGAGGTGGTTGCGAGGCCGCTCGATCGAAGCGATGGGGCCGTTGATGAGCCTGCAGGCGATGAGCGCCTTGGTCTTGTCCTCGATCAGGCTGCGCTGGGCGTAGGCATTGGCGTGGAGGCCGTTGGCCCAGACCCAGCGGTGCTGGGGGTCGGGCAGGGTGGCATCGAGGATCTTCCGGGCAGCCCGTTCCCATTCATCGTCGGTGGCGGGTTCATGGTCGTCGTCCCATAGACCGGGTATGGCGCATTTCGTGGTGAGGAGGCGTCGGACCAACTTGGCGATCAACTCCCAGTCCATCTCCTCGAGGAAGACGGCGTCGGGCTCCATGCCGGGCATGTCGGCCATCGCGATCTGCTTGAGGCTTTCCATGTCCGACTCGATGGACTCGGCGGCTTGGAGGTCGCCGCAGAACCTCTTGACGTCGGCGTCGGGGATGCCGGTCACCATGGTCATGTCCGCCTCGAAGGCGTCGAGCCTTGCCATCTTCATCAGCGCATCAACGGCGCGCTTGGCCAGTTCGGCGATGAGCTCGTCTTCGGGCTCGAACCCGCCGATGAGCTTGGACGCTCGCTCGTAGAATTCGCTGGGCACCTCGAAGTACGGTCCGGATCCGAACGGTTGAAGCTGCTCGGCGTAGGCACCATGAAGCTCGGCGTTGCGAGACGAGCGGGCCTTGCCCGCCTCGGTCTTCGGCCCCGTCGACTTCTGGGCGTTGCGCTTGTTGGCGGCGGCCTGCTTGTCGCTCGTCGGCTTCTTGGCGGGGGGAACAGGTGGATCGTCAGGATCCACGGACGCACTCTCGGATGGCTTCATGGTCAGCTCCTTCAGGGCTGGGTGTTGGATGGGGAGATGGCTGCGGTAGCCAGGAGACAGAGCAGAAGCTGGGATGGCGTGGTGCCTGCGAGGTGGGCGGCAGCAGCGAGCTGCGGGCCAACGGGCCCGGCGACAGGCCCGAAGGTGACAGGGCTCATCACCACGGCCAGGAGGTGTGCCAGCTCCATGTCGAAGGTCTCGTCGAGGCGCAGCCATGCGAGGGCGTTCGCCAGTGGTGTGACCTCCACCCACACGCACACCCCGCCGGGGCTGGCGAGTTCGACGCGGACAGGCCAGAACACGCGTCCGCCACGACGTTCGCCGACCTGCGGGCTGGGCATGGGGAGGTCGTCGGGACTGGAGAGGGTGGGGTTCACCCCGCCATCGAACGCAGATGATCAGCCTTGGGTCCAGGGCTGCGAAGGCCGTTAGACAGACTGTTAGTCCCTATACATAGGGATAGGATCATCAGTATGTCTAACGGTCGGCTGTCCGAAGGGAAATCGTTCCTGCAAGTGAGATCGGCTGCAGTCAAGATGTGCCGAGATGAGCCATCGCTCCGCACGGCAAGTCCAAGTCATCTGGTCGAAATCCCGCAACGCCTCATCCGCCAGCCACGGCGACGCCCGGAGATCCCTGCGCCGCCCCTGATCCGCATGCTCGATGTTGGTCGAGGCGGAGCAGAGGTCCGGGTCCGGACGTACCTATGGCTGTGGGCGAGCCTGTCGGTGCGCTCCTACGCCGACGTCACCCTCCGCAGGACCACGGGCGAGTGGGCCGTACTGGCAAACGTCCTGGACCCCCAGGACGAGCACAACCAGGCAAAGCGATCAGCCGCTGCCCGACGAGTCGCTCGGGCGCTGGACTATCTCCAATCCAACCGCCTCATATCGCGGCCACAAGTCGACCTTGTGCAACTCCTAGACCCTGATGGCCTAGGCCGGAGATACATCCCATGGTCCGACGGCTACCTCCGAGAGCGAAGAGTCGACCGTGAGAAGCTCGAGACCTTCTTCATGGGCAGAGATGATCTGCGCCGCAGCCAACTGTGGGAAGACGAACCCCTGAAGCTCCCGGCCAAGCTTTGGACCAACGGCACCATCTCGTCGCTCTCAGCTGCTGCAACTGCCGTGCTCCTCATCCTGTGGGACTACGAGTCCGAACCGGGCGAACTCATCAACGTGCCCAAGAGCCGCGCCTACGAGTACCCCCTCGCCCACAGCAGCTGGCACAAGGGCCTGACCGAGCTGGAATCCGCGGGGCTGATCCACAAGGAAGCCGGGCGACTCGTGTTCCCAGCGGGGAACGCCAACCCGAACGTCACCAGCGATCGTTACCGATCTCGGTGGCGCATCGACCGACCGTCACTCGTCGGCTAGGGCCGCCACGAACAGAAGGCGGCATGGCCGATCGGTTGCCGCTCGGCCAGATGGGTGCTCGCGAGCGAAGCTGACACAGCGTCGTCGACAAAATTCACGATCCGCCCACCGTTGCGCCACCGCCGAAGTCGGAACTGAGGTCGATGCCATAGGTGGGGTCGCAGTCGAACGTGGTCGGGGCTGCTGGATGGACCCGCTCGAAGGACCCGTCGTGAACCCGCATATACGCAAAGCAAGTAGGGACTGAACGGTCGCCCGGATCGGCCGGGGCGTGGAGTCCGCCACCTTCCCAGGTCTTGATGGTGTGGAGCTGCTTCATCAGGTTCTCCCGGGTGAGATCGTCGCCGAGAGCAGACGCCGCCGCAGCGAAGAGCAGGCCCGCCGAGAACGCGTTCACGCCGAGCGCAGTGGGCTCCGGTGCACCCTCGCCCCCGTACCGCTTGTAGGCGTCGAGATAGACGGAGAGGGCCGGGCTGTCGGCCGCCTCTTGGAAGGGAACGATGCTGAGTTGGACGAGGGCCCCCTCGGCACCGGGCTCTTCGGTGAGGTCTGGGCTGTAGTACTGCTGACCGAGGTCGACGACCGTGGGCCTGAAGTCCTGAGTCCTCATGTCTCGGAGCAGCTTCACCGTCTCGGTGGTGGCGGAGACCATCGTGACCCACTCGACACCCGCCCGCTTCATCTCGATGGCTTGGGTGGCGTAGCTCTCCTCGATCGCCGAGGTCTGGCGTTCGTAGATGAACTCGAACCCAGCCTTCGCATAGGCCTCCTTGATCCGGCTGGCCTGGATATTGGCGGTGGCGATGTCCGGGTAGAGGATCGCAGCGCGCTTCACGGCATCGGGGTGCCGTTGGGCCACCCAGCGAGCTGGTCCCAGGTTGAACTGGTCAGAGGGGTTGGGCAGGGGCTGGACGACGTTGTCGCTCAGCGCCTTGGCCGGTGTGGCGGTGTAGGCGGGGACCTCGACGAGTCCGCAGTCCAGCATCTCCTGAGCGCCTTGGTTGTCGGTTACTGAGCCGGAGCCGACGATCGCGAATACGCCGGCGTTGCAGGCCTCCCTGGTGGCTTCGAGGTGGCTGAAGAGCTTGGAGTCGATCTTGGTGAGCTCCAGCGTTCGCCCGTTGATGCCACCGAAGCCGTTGCACCAGTCGACGAAGGCCTGCATCGACTCCTCGATGGATGCGGTGGGCACCTTGACTTGGCCAGCCCGGTCAGAGATCACCGCGATCTTGATCGTGTCATCCGTGACCCCGGGTGTGCCCGCCGGTGCCTGACTCCGAGTCTGTTTGGCTGGGCCACAGGGCACCGGAAGGGTGCCGATCAAGGCTGTGTCGTCGTTCAGGCCGTTCGTCGAACCGCCTGGCTGAGCGGCTCGGTCTGCGGCCCGGCTGCCACTCGCAAGCTCGGTCTCGGAGAGCCGGCTCCCGCAGGCGCTGATCAACAGAGCCGAGGCCATGGCGCACACGACCACGGAGCGCCACCTAGTCGACCGGGATACCATCGGTTGAATGTACCAATTGGTGATTTCTCTTGCCGGGGTTGCCTCCGATGCCTGATCAGTCCACCAACCAGGTCATCAGGCTCACCACTGGGGCGAGCACGTCGGCGCCCGCTGCGAAGCCCTTCCGCGTCGGCGCGCCCAACATCGTCGTGGTGGTCCTCGATGACACAGGGTTCGCCCAGCTCGGCTGCTACGGCTCGGACATCACCACCCCCAACATCGACGCATTGGCTGACCGCGGCGTGCGGCTGACCAACTTCCACACCACTGCGGTGTGTTCACCGACGCGAGCGTGCCTGCTGACAGGCCGCAACCACCATCGGGTGGGGTTCGGCATGCTTCCGGATCTGCCGATGCGGTTCCCGGGCTACACCGCGCGCATCCCAGCCGAGGCCGCGACCCTGGCGGAGGTGCTGCGAGCAGACGGCTACGCGACCTTCGCCGTCGGCAAGTGGCACCTCACGCCACGCGACGAACGCTCCCCGTCAGGGCCGTTCGAGAACTGGCCGCTCGGGCGAGGGTTCGAGCGCTTCTATGGATTCCTCGGCGGGGATGCCAACCATTGGGCGCCCGAGCTCGTCCGGGACAACACCTACGTGGACCCGCCCCACACCCCCGACGAGGGCTACCACCTCAGCGAAGACCTGGCCGACGAGTCGATCGCCCGCCTGCGAGAACTCCGACGCAACCAGGCCGACCGGCCCTTCCTGCTCTGGCTGGCACTCGGCGCCAGCCACGCACCGCACCACGTCACACCCGAGTGGTCGGACCGCTACCGCGGCCAGTTCGACGACGGATGGGAGGCGTGGCGGCGCCGGGCGCTGGAACGACAGATGCAGGACGGGATCGTTCCTCCGGGCACCGCACTTCCTGAGCCGTCGCCTCACGTGCCGCGTTGGGAAGATCTCGATGACGACCATCGACGCGTGTACGCCCGGATGATGGAGGTCTACGCGGGCTTCCTGTCACACGCCGACGATCAGATCGGCCGGGTGATCGCCGAGATCGAGGCGCTCGGGCATCTCGACGACACGATCGTGGTCCTGCTGTCCGACAACGGTGCGTCGGGAGAGGGGGGTCCGCATGGGTCGATCTCGGAGTACCGGTTCGCCCAGGGTCGCGACGAGAGCTTCGAACTGAACCTCGACCGGATCGACGACCTCGGCGGCCCCCGCGCCTACAACCACTACCCGTGGGGCTGGGCGGAGGCGGGCAACACGCCGGTGCGCCGTTTCAAGCGCTACACGTTCGAGGGCGGGGTGCGCGACCCCATGATCATCTCGTGGCCTGGGGGTCTCGCGGCGGCTGGCGAGATCCGCCACCAGTACGCTCACGCGGTCGACCTTTATCCCACGCTCCTTGAGATGGCCGGCGTCGAGGTCCCCGAGACAGTCCGAGGCGTGCCCCAGATGAGCGTCGACGGCGTCTCGCTGCAGTCGATGCTTCATGACCACAACGCTGACGATCCCCGCACCAGCCAGTACTACGAGTGCTGGGGAAGCCGGGCCATGTACGAGAACGGGTGGAAGGTCGTTACCAATCACGTCAACCAGCTCACCCATGCGGAACGGGAGCTCCTGGCCGGCAGCAGCGACTTCGAGCAGGACCGTTGGGCGCTGTTCGACGTGCACAACGACATCGCGGAGAACCACGACCTCGGCGACGAGCGACCAGACCTGCGGGACCGTCTGGTGGCCCGCTGGTACGAGGAGGCCGAGCGAAACGGCGTGCTCCCCCTCAGCGACGGGGTGCTCGATCGCATCGCTCACCTCTTGCTCCCCTGGCCCAGCGGGAACCGGCGGGTGAAGGTGCGCCCAGGCGAGCGGGTGTTCGAGGACAACGTCCCCGGCCTGGCCCAGGGTTTCACGATCACCGCCCACCTCGGGTCGCCGCTCGCCCCGAGCGACCGAGGCGTCATCGCCGAGCAAGGTGACTACAACGGCGGCTGGGTCTGGCACCTCGACGCTGCCAGCGGAGAGCTGGTCTTCGTCTGCAGCTACGTGTCCGAGCACATCACCCGCCTTGCCGTGGACGCACCGATTGGGGCACAGGCGATCTGCCTGATCGGCGAGCGCGACGGCGACACCATGGCGATGCGATGCGATGCGGACGGAGCGCCGGTTGGCGCGGGTGTCCTCCCCCACCCCTGGCCCGGGCTCTGGACTCCCAACTCGTCAGCCACCCTTTTGATCGGCGTCGGCCGGCCCCTGCCGGTGTACGACGGCTACGACCCAACTGTCCCGTTCAGCGGCGACCTGGAACTGCTGGTGGTGGAAGCGGCCGGAGCAACGTCATTCGCCGACTTGGACCATCAGGCCGCCGTGGCATTCCGCAGCGACTGACACGCTCCGGGCCCGATGGGCAGGTCTGGGGCTATCGTGGCCGCCGAAAGTAACAATTGTCTATTTCCAAGGGCCGGATCCATGGCAGAGCGAGCACAGAGACACCGGGCACCAGC
This sequence comes from Acidimicrobiales bacterium, assembly GCA_046594195.1. Lineage (GTDB taxonomy): Bacteria > Actinomycetota > Acidimicrobiia > Acidimicrobiales > Iamiaceae > Aquihabitans. The sequence continues at coordinate 114,382 of JBKJPY010000042.1, forward strand.
CGCCGACGCCGCACCACGGCCGAGGCGACGAGGCCGCCCGCCCAACACCCCGAGCGACCAGACCGCCGCCGCAATCGTGTCCGCGGCCCGCCGCGAGTTCGCCGCCCACGGGTACGCCGGCACGTCGAACCGGTCGATCGCGGAGGCGGCGGGCCTGACCCACACCGCCATCTACAACCACTTCAGCTCCAAAGCCGGTCTGTTCATCGCCGTGTTCGCCGAGGCACAGGACCTGTTGATCGCCGAGCTCGGACGCGCCGAGTCGACGCCGCGAAACGGCCCACTTCTTCCGGGCGCGCTGCTCGACGCCATCGGGGTCCTGCGGGTGAACGACCACACCTACATCGACTTCCTGGCCTCGATGTACGTGGAGGTGCGCCGTCATCCGGAGTTGGAGGTGGTGTTCACCCAAGGTCCCCGGTTCGGTGTGTTCGATGTGATCCGCCGCCTCGCCAGAACCCCCGCCGAGACGGCCGGGGACGACGCAGCCACCTGGTTCTGGGTCGTCTTCGCCATCGGCTTGGCCCAGTTCTCGACCCTGTCGGACGAGGACACGTTCGCCACGACGATCGACGCGTTCCGAGACCGCTTCGGCGACCTGGCAAACGGCGGCAGCTGACGTGAGCACCACCTCATCCACCTCGAGCCCGGCCTTCCCGCGTGACCCCGCAGACCTCACACCGGCGCTCCTGGAGCGTGCACTTCGGGAACGGTGGGAGGGCGTGGTGGTGGAGACCGTGAGCGTCTCGGCCACCAAACGATGCGGTGAGGGGGTCGCCTCGACCGCCGACCGGGTGATGCTCGACGTCACCTACCGACCCGGCACCGCAACAGGCCTCCCCGAGCACCTGGTCCTGAAGACGATGATGGCGTCACCGCGCGCTCCGGCCGCGATGTACGAGAACGAGGTCCGCTTCTACACCGAACTGCGCGACGGGCTGCGCATCGAAGCACCGCTCGCCGCAGCAACGAGCTACGACCCCGAAACCGGAAGGTTCGGCCTCCTGCTCGAGGACCTCAGCCACCGCGGAGCCCGATTCCCTTCCGCGCTCGATCACGTCACCCTGGACGAGGTGCGGTCGATCCTGGACCACCTCGCCACCCTTCACGCCACCTTCTGGAACAGCCCCCGCTTCGATACCGACCTGGACTGGCTGGCCACCCCGATGAGCGGCGGGATGTTCGAGGTGTTCGACCTGATCGGGTTCGAGCTCATCGCCGACCAGGTCGAGCGACACCCCTTCAAGGCCGACCTGTTCGCACCCCTCGGGCGGAGCCTCGAGGAGCTCTGGGACCTGCTCTGGGTCGTGCAGCGAGACCACTCGGTGGGCCCGACCACACTGCTCCACGGTGACACGCACGTCGGCAACACCTACCTGCTGCCCGGCGACTGCGGCGGGCTGTTGGATTGGCAGCTGATGATGCGGGGCAGCTGGGCCCACGACGTCACCTACTTCCTGGTGACCGCCCTGGATCCAGAGGTTCGTCGGACCCACCAGCGGACATTGCTCGACGAGTACCTGGGCAAGCTCGCGGACCGCGGGGTGCCCGATGCGCCCACCCTCGATGCCGCGTTCGATCAGCACCGGCGAGCCGCTTTGTGGGGTCTGGTGATCGGGTGGCTCATCTGTCCACCCGAGAACTACGGACCCGAGATCACGATCGCCAACATCGAGCGCACCGTGGCCGCCATCATGGACCTCGACACGCTCGACGCCATCGGCTGAGCGTGCATGCCGATCAGAACCGGAGCACCCCATGAGCGAGGCCACGCCCGCCGCCGCCGACGGGCAGATCCCGGATGCATCCCGCCTCGGTGACATCGCCGCCATCGAGGACCTTGCGGTCGCGTACGCGTATGCCGTCGATGATCGCGACTGGGCCAGGTGGGAGGCGCTCTTCGAGCCCGGTGGGTTCGTGGACTACCGGGCGGCTGGAGGAATCGCCGGCACGCCAGCCGAGGTGGCGCAGTGGATGCCCGGCGCGATGTCGGTCTTCACGTTCTGCCAGCACTCGATCTCCACGCACGAGATCCGGTTCACGGGCGCCGACCGAGCGACGGGACGGGTCCACGTCTTCAACCGGAACGGCGTCGACTGGGAGGGCGAGGCCGAGATCATGGACGTGGGGGCCATCTACTGGGATGAGTACACCCGCCTCGGCGACCGCTGGGTCATAAGCCGACGCGTCGAGGACACGCTCTACGTGGCCGGCGGTCGGTTCGCAGACATGGTCCGGCCGATGCTGCCGCCCGCAGCGTCGCGCACCTGACCGGCCGAGCGACGATCACGGTCGACAACCCGACTTCGCTGTGCCACTCTTTATAACCAGTTGGTTATTTCTGGCACGTCACAGGGGGACAGAACATGAAGTGGTCGAGGCGCACGTCGATGGTCGGGGCGGTAGCGGTGGTCGCCGCCGGTCTCGTGATCGCGGCAGGGGGCGGCAGCCCCGCTGCGGCCGTGGTCGTGCAGAACGGGATGGACTGCGGCATCGGCGGCGCCCAGACCTACTACGGCGACCTGGTAGCTCCCGCGACGGTCGAGCGCGGGGCTGAGTTCACGGTTACCTCCGCCTCGGCCGGCACGGGCAAGGCCGACGGCGCCGAGATCAAGAACATGAAGACCTCGTTCACCGCACCCACAGGCTCATCGCTCGTGGCCGACTCCGCGGAAATCGTCGCGGGCACCGGAAGCGGCACCATCGGTGCCGTGACAGCCACCATCAGCGGATCCACCGTCACCCTGACGGTGCCGGGCCCCATCGCCAAAGGCGCCAGCTTCCAGAACCCGACCATGCGCTTCAAACTGAAGGCGACCGGCGTGGCCGGCACGGTCCTCTCGGTGAAGCTGCGCCAGAGCGGCGCCTACACGCTCACCGCCGCTGGCTCCTTCGGCGTCACGTGCAACGCCACCACCCCGTTGACCGCGCTCACCAGCACCACGATCCAGGCCACGTCGGGCACCACGACAACGACCACCGGTGGGGGGACGAGCACCACCGCTGTCGGCAGCACTACGACGACCACCGGTGGCGTGACGAGCACCACCACGGTCGGCACCACCTCGACGACCCTGCCTCAAGCGGTGACCACCTACGAGACCTGGACGACAACCGGTGGATGCGGCACCGTCCAGACCACGACGGCTCCGGCCAACACCCAAGGAGTCACCATCACTGCGGCGGGCGCACCGGGCGGCCGGAGCGGTTCGCAAGCCAGCAGTGCCACGGTGGCGGGCGGCAGAGGCAGCGAATCCTCGAGCACCTTCGTCGCATCGGGTGGCCAGCAGTTCTCTGCAGTCATCGGATGTGCAGGAGCAAATGGCGGGTCGTTCACCAACACGGCCACCCCCGGCGGGTTCAGTAAGGGCGGCGGCGGAGGTCGGGGCTTCGTGGTGGCCGGACGACCTGGTGCATCGGGGGGAAGCGGGGGTGGATCTAGCGCGGCGTGCCGCGGTGCGGCCTGCCTGGCCGATGACTTCACCTCGGTCCCCCTCATCGTCGCCGGTAGCGGTGGCGGCGGTGGTGTTTCGAACTGCTCCGGCACTGCGTCTGGACCAGGCGGCGATGGCGGAACCGAGTCATCGACCTCGGTGGCTGGAGGAACCGGGCCTTCGGGGGCCAACGGCACCAGCGCAAAGTCGGCGGGTGGAGCAGGCGGCGTGAACGGCGCCGGCGGATCCCAGAACGGAGCGACTAGCAATGACGGATCCGGTGGCGGCGGCGTCAACGTTGCGGGGGGCGGCGGCGGGGCTGGCTACATCGGGGGCGGAGCCGGCGTGAACACCCAAACGGGTTGTTCCGGTGCGGGCGGCGGCGGCGGCGGATCGTCGTGGGTGGCCGACGGCGGCACCGCGACCTCGTTCGGTAGCGCCAGCGGAGGTGCCGGTGTGACGCTCCGGTTCAAGATCGTCACCACACCCGCTCCCTGCCCCTCGGACCGCGTGCCGTTCGCATCGGCGGAGCGACTGGTCGACCAGCAAATGCACGATTTCCTGGGCCGCAGTGCGACGGCGGCCGAGCAGGACCTCTGGGTAGGCGGTATCAACCGCTGCGAGGAGTCCGCTGACGGGCTGATCACCAGCCTGCTCAGCACGGACCAGACGAGCGACGACGCCCGCATGGTGCGTCTGTACCTCGCCTACTTCAAGCGACCGCCGGACCCGACCGGGTTCGCGTACTGGCAGCGCCAGCTCGACGCCGGCCGGGGCTTGATCAACGCGGCCCGCAAGTTCGCCGAGTCGTCGGAGTTCCAGCGCACCTACGGCAGCCTCAGCAACGGGGACTTCGTGGACCTGGTCTACCTCAACGTCCTGGACCGTCTCCCTGATTCGTCGGGCCGGTCCTACTGGCTCACCCGGCTCGACGATCGGACGAAGAACCGGGGCGAGGTCATGATCAACTTTTCCGAGTCCTCGGAGAACGTCCGCAAGCGGACACCCGCCGTGCAGGTGTTCCGCATGTTCCGGGGAATGCGCCAGCGGTTCCCGTCCGCAAGCGAGTACTTCTCGCTGCTCGACCCAATCACCAACCAGGGCAAGGGCCTCGATGACGCAGCCCACGCGCTCCGCACCAGCGTGGCCTACGCCGACCGCGTGGGAACCGGGGGGTGAGTCCCAGAGCGGCTGAGCGGGGTAGCAGCCTCATCGAGGTCCTGGTCGCCGTGATGTTGCTCGGCATCCTGGGCAGTGCCGTGCTGGGCGGGTTCTCGATGGCGCTCAAAGGCGACATGTTGCATCGACGCTCTGCGATCAACTCCGTCGCTCTCGCCAACGGAAGCCATGCGATCGTTGACGCTCCGTACGTGCGGTGCGGCGGGGTCTCCGACTACACGCCAGCCCTCACCTCCGTTACCCCGGAGGGATCCACCCTCACGATCGTGAAGGTGGAGCACTGGACCTTGGGATCGAACCCCGCAACGTTCGCGTCCCGTGCCTGCGACCGGGCGCTCGACCAAGGACGCGCCGACGGCGACACGGGACTCCAGCGGATCACGTTCTCGGCCGTCACCAATCGAGGCGGGGCCATCATGAAGCGGACCCGATTCGTCCTCAAGCGATACGGCGGGACCTACACCGAGCCCCCCGTCGACCCGACGCCTGGTGGAGCGGTGTGCACGATCTCGGACCCGAGCCAAGTGGACACCACGTGGGTCGACGAGTTCGCCGGTCGCAAGGGGGACAACCACGTCTCGGACGCAGCCATGAACATCTTGTATCTCGCCGGGAGCCGCCGCTTCTCCTACCTGCGATTCAACATTGCGCCGGGAGCGACCTGCGATGAAGGGGGAACCCTGCCGGCCGGCATCGACATCAAGGGGGCGCGGCTGCGGCTGTACACGTTCAACGTCGGGGGCGCCCCGGGGTGCGGCGTCGGCTTCTGCTGGCATGCGCTCGAACGGGTCCGCGCCACCTGGTCGGCGAACACGCTCACCTGGAACAACCAGCCCTGCCCCACTGGCTACGGCGATTCGTGTGCGCCCGGAGGGGCCGCCGGGACCCTGTTCGAACACGGCACCGACCAAGGGACCCCTGCATTCCAGTACGTCGAAGGACCCAATCTGTTGGCCGAAGTCCGGGCGTCCTACGCGACCCCCGCGACCGACTTCGGGTGGGTCATCAAAGAAGCGTGCTCGGCCACCTACGGCAAGGCGTGCGGCGACATCAACCCCGGGTTCCAGTTCCGATCCCAGCTCGGCACAGCCAACGAGCGTCCGGCCCTGACTTTGGTCTACGCATGAAGTCGACTGGCCAGAACCTGCTCCCTGTCGATCCGTCCGAAGCCGGCTTCACGTTGCTGGAGCTCATCATCGTCCTCGCCATCAGCAGCCTCGTCATCGGTGGCATGGCAACCATCGTCGGGTTGAGTGCCAGCATCGACCGGAGCGTCCAGTCGAACATGGAGAGCTCCACCGATGGCTTCCGCACGAGTTCGCTCTTCGCCGACGACGTTGCAGCCACCGGACCCGCGCCGGGGACGACCGCGATCATCGGCCGGGGCCTACCGGGATGCGGTGACATCGCGTCTGCGCTTCGTCTCGTCGGGCCAGGGCGGACGGGTGGGGTGATCGTTCGCTCCTACACGAGGACCACCGTCGGCGCCGCCGACGTGCTCGAGCGTCGTCAGCGCGCCGGGTCCACGCTCGATGAAGCCCTCAACGCCTCCATGAGCAAGGAGGCCGTCGCTCCCGACCTCGCCACGGGCCCGGATGCGGTTGTCGCCAGATGTGCCAGCGATGGTCCAGCTCCGCCCTTCAACGACGCCGCGTGCACCGAGGTCACGCTCACCATCACCACCACCAGTGGCTTCCGGTTCAGCGTCGCCGGGTCCTCCCCGAGCACCCGCAACCCGACCGCGACTACCGCGGTGCAGCCGGCTCGAGCACCTGCCATCGGCACCTGCACGATCGTCGCGTCCCAGACCGGCTGGGCCTCGAGCGGCGGGCTCATCTCAGGCAGCAGCAGCACCGTCCACTACGGCGACACGACGCTCTACACGTACGACAGTGGGAACCACCGCGACGCCTACCTCATGTTCGATCTGACTGGGCCCTGCGTCGGTCCCGGCGATTCCTGGCCGACGCTCCCCGGCGGGCGACTCATCACGAGCGTCGAACTCTGGATCACTTACCTCGGCAAGAGCAGCGGGGGGGGCATCAGCCGCGACGGGCACACCCTCGAGGCGCTCGACACCGCCTCCACGTGGTCCGAGAACACCCTCAACGGGGACAACATGCCTGGCGGCACGCGCAACAGCTACTCGTTCAATGTCACGAGCCCGGGAAGCGCGACTCGCCACGTGAACGCAGCGATCACCACCGCCGTCAACCAGTGGTACACCGCAGGTGGCTGGAAGAACAACGGGTTCCGCCTGCGCCGCAGCGGCATCGGAGACACGCTCGGCAAGTTCAACCGCTTCGCCTCCCGCTTCGACGCCAACCCGCAGCTACGACCCCGGCTGGTGATCACGTGGGGATGAAGGTCGCACACCAAGACCGGCGAGCCATCCCCTCGTCCGACACCCAGGAGCACGGGAGCGTGCTGCTCGTGGTCCTCGCAACGTTGATGTTCGGGTTTGTTCTGGTCACCGCCCTGCTCGGGTTCACGCAGACCTACCTAGGAACCGCGAGCGCGTTCCAGCACCGGGCCGACACGACCGCACGACACTCAGATGCAGTGAGGTACGCCCTCAACGCAGTCCGGGGCGATGCCTCCGTCGGCCGCGCCGGGAGCACATCGACCTGGACCTACGACAAGTTGGCGGTAACCTGCACCGGGGAACCCGGGAGCGGCGTCGCGCAAGGTGCTGGAACCACCGACCGACTCGTCACGTGCGAAACGCCGCTCATCAGCGTCCAGGTGCGCTACTTCGACCGCGGCGGTTCGAAAGGCGGCGTGATGTGCGAACTGCTGTCCTGGAAGCTGCTGAGGCCGGCGTGAAGCAGCGCCATTCCATTGCGACCCTGGCCGCCTTGACCGCGGTGATCGGACTCGCCGCAGCGCCGCTCGCGGCGTGCAGTGGTGGCGCTGGGTCTGGAAGTGCTCGCCCCAGGCCCCAAACGACGACCACCACGGCGCCGTGCTCCGACGCCACTGCCTGCACCACGCGGCAACTCGCCGACGAGGCAGGCGTGACGCTGGGCACCGCCGTGACCGCAGGCCATCTGGACGAGGCGGACTATCGCCGCACGCTGCTGGCTACCTTCAACAGCATCACGCCGGAGAACGAACTGAAGTGGTCTTCGATCCACCCGACACCTGACACCTGGAACTTCGGACCCGCCGACCAGATCATCGAGTTCGCCCAGGCGAACGATCTCCAGGTCAAGGGCCACAACCTCATCTGGGACCAGAAGGTCATCGGCTCCACCCCTGACTGGGTCCTGCAGATCGACGACCCGACGGAGCTTCGGCGGGTGATCCGCGATCACATCACGACGGTCATGCACCGCTACCGGGGCAAGGTCGATCGGTGGGACGTGGTGAACGAACCACTCGACACGGTCGGATCGAGCCTCTACGACAACCACTTCCGGCACGTGCTCGGCGACGGCTACGTGGCCGAGATGTTCCAGATCGCCCATGAGGCCGACCCAGAAGCACGTCTGTTCCTCAACGAGGCCGCCGTCGAGTACCAGCCGGCGAAAGCCGCAGCGCTGATCGCGCTGGTGAAGCAACTAGTCGACGAGGGCACCCCGATCGACGGCGTCGGCATCCAGGGCCACCTCATCTCGGGGTCGATCGAACCCGGCGTCCTCCGAACGCTCCTCGACGAGCTCCGTGCGCTCGGCGTCACCGTAGCGATCACCGAGCTCGACATCCCGACATCGGGCGACGTGCGGCCACTTGACGCGCAAGCCGCGGTCTACGGCCGTGTCCTTGCCGAGTGCTTCGACGCCTCATGCCGAGAGGTGACGACCTGGGGCTTCACCGACCGTTACACATGGATCGACGATTTCCTCGGACGGGGCCGAGCGCCGCTCCCCTTCGACCGTTCCTACCGACCGAAGCCGGCCCTGAACGCCATCCGAGATGAACTGCTGCTCCGCCAGAACGGAAACTGAGCCATGTCCGACACCACCGCCAGCCGATTCCCGGATGGGTTCACGTGGGGAACGGCGACCGCAGCCCACCAAATTGAGGGCGGCAACACCAACAACGACTGGTGGGCCTTCGAACACGACCCGGCCAGTCCCGCCGTCGAGTCCAGCGGCGATGGCACCGACAGCTACCACCGGTGGCGCGAGGACATCGACATCGTCGCCGGGTTGGGACTCGACACCTACCGCTTCTCGCTCGAGTGGAGCCGCATCGAACCTGCCGAAGGCGAGTTCTCCCAGGCCGCACTCGACCACTACGCCCGGATCTGCGAAGGGCTGCGGGCGCGTGGCATCGACCCGGTGGTCACGTTCCACCACTTCACCACCCCGCAGTGGCTGGCGGCGAAGGGCGGGTGGGAGGACACCTCCATCGTCGAGCGGTTCGCTTCGTTCGTCGACGAAGCATCCGCCCGACTCGACGGCCTCATGGCGAGGGCTTGCACCATCAACGAACCCAATGTCGTGTCATTCACGGGCTACGTCATGGGGTTCTTCCCCCCGGGCAAGCAGCTCGGAATAGACGAACTCGAGCGGATCAACGCCACCTTCGTCGACGCCCACCGGGCTGCGGTCGATGTCATCCGTACGAACTCCAGGGACACCCCCGTCGGCCTCACCCTCTCCATGGCCGAATGGGTTGCGATTGATGGTGGCGATGAGCGCATGGCCGAGGAGCGCCGTATCTCCGAAGACGTGTTCCTCGACGCCACCGAAGGCGACGACTTCATCGG
>JBKJPY010000005.1:0-25148 GCA_046594195.1 Acidimicrobiales bacterium
CCCGTCGCCCAGCGGCCCACCTTGGTGCGGACAGTGGTTGTCGAGGGCCGACCACTGCCCGTCGTCCTGGTGGATCAGACAGACGGCACGCCCATCGGCGACCACCGTGGTCACCTCGCCGGCGGCGATCGGTGGACGGTCCACCGCGATCCACACTCGGGTCTCTGCGCTGGTCATGGGAGCTCCGTTGGTCGGTCCAGTTGTGCGTGAAGGAAGCCCAGGGTGCGTTCCCATGCGAGGTCGGCTGCGGCTTCCACGAATGCGGCGGGCCGGTCCGACTCGGCGAACCAGTGTCCGGTGCCGGGGTAGTGGTGGAAGTCGACCTCGTGGCCGGCCAGGCGCAGCTGGGCTTCGAGGTAGGCCACTGCGTCGTCCGATTCGAACTCGTCGATCTCGGCGAAGTGGCCCTGGAAGGCGGCGCGGGCCGGCGCGAAGTCGACGTCCTGGCTGCCGTAGTAGGCGGTGACCGCGGCGATGTCGTCCGGGAAGCGGGCGGCGGCCCACAGCGCCCACGACGCGCCCATCGAGAAGCCGAGGACACCGATGCGACCGGGCGGGGTGGCCGGCATGCCACGCAAGGTGGCGATCGAACCGATCACGAGGTTGGCGGTGCGGTTCGGGTCGGTGGAGGCGAGGAGGGCCTCGGCCTCGTCGGGCGTTTCGGCAGTCTCGTTGTCGCCGTGGAGGTCGGGTGCGAGCGCCACGAAGCCGGCGTCGGCCAACCGGTCGCACAGCTCCTTGAAGAACGGGGTGAGGCCCCACCACGCATGCAGCACCAGGACCCCGGGACCGCTCCCGGAATCGGGAACCACCGCGTAGCCCGAGCCTGCAGGTCCGTACGGGTCGCTCATGGGCTCGACCGTAGCAATGGGGTCCGGCAGGCCGCCGGGGCCCGTAGCCTGCTCCCCGTGCCCGACGACCGCCTGTTCGATGTCGACTGTCCGCTGTGCGAGGCCGCTCGGATCACCCCGTGGCACCACGAGGACGACATCTGCTGGGTGGCCGACTGCGAGGTCTGTGCCACGCCAATGGTGGTGTGGCGCGGCCACGGGATCGAGCCGCCAGTCCACGAGCGCGAGCACATGCTGGCCCAGCTCACCCGGGTGGCCACCGGGGCCTTCGGCGACCACTGGTTCGACGACAACATGCGTTCCATCCCGAACCACTTCCACATCCACGGCCGCCCAGCCGGAGGGTTCTTCGGTCCGGGCGGTGGTCCGGGCCGCGCGCTCGGCCGATGACCGGGCCCATGGCGGTCGACGGCCCTGAGGTCAACGTGTTCGAAGCGGTCGGGGGGCGACCGTTCTTCGACCGGCTGGTGACCCGGTTCTACGAAGGGGTCGCAGCCGACCCCGTGATCCGCCCGCTCTACCCGGATGACCTCACCGGTTCCATCGCCCACACGGCCGGCTTCCTGGCGCAGTACTGGGGCGGCGGCACCATCCACTACTCCGACGAGAAGGGTCACCCGCGGCTGCGCATGCGCCACGGCCACGTGGCGATCGGCCAGGCCGAACGGGACCGCTGGGTGCACCACATGCTCGGTGCGCTGCAGGAGGAGCACCTCCCACCCGAGCTCGAGGCGAAGATCGGGGCCTACTTCGAGATGGGCGCCACCGCGATGATGAACTCGGCCCACTGAGCCCGGCCCGGGCCCGCCTGGGGCTTCGCTACGGTGAGCCCCATGGCTGACGCTCCTGCTGCTGGTGACCGTGCTCCCGCCTTCAACCTGGCCGACCAGAAAGGCGACAAGGTCCGCCTGTCGTCGTTCAAGGGTCGCAAGGTGCTCGTGTACTTCTACCCGAAGGCCGACACGCCGGGCTGCACCACCCAATCCTGCGCGCTGCGCGACATCGCCGGCGACATCGGCGACACGGTGATCCTCGGCATCAGCCCCGACCAGCCCGAGAAGCTGGCGAAGTTCGACGAGAAGTACGGCCTGGGCTTCACGCTGCTCTCGGATCCCGACCACGAGACGGCCGAGAAGTACGGCGTCTGGGGCGAGAAGGTCAACTACGGCAAGCGCTACATGGGCATCGTCCGCTCGGCCTTCCTCATCGATGAGAAGGGCAAGGTCAGCCATGCCTGGCCCAAGATCAGCCCGAAGGACACGCCCACCAAGCTGCTCAAGGCGTTGGCCGAAGGCTGACCCGCTCCTCACCACCTGGCGGGTCCAGGGAGACCGCCGCCTACACTCGTCGCTCGCAGCTCCACCCGCCCGGGTGGCGGAATGGCAGACGCGGAGGATTCAAAATCCTCTGTCCGAAAGGGCGTGCGGGTTCGAGTCCCGCCCCGGGCACCAACGGACCGAGGGGATGGTCGTCAGCTAGCGGTCGCGGCTGATCGCGTCGGTGATGCGGGCGGCGAGCGGGCTGCTCGGCAGGTCGTCGATGGTGGCGGGGAGCGGGATCCGCCAGTTGGGGTGCTCGTCGATGGTGCCAGGGACGTTCGGGCGGTGCTCGGCGCCGAGCAGGTCGTCGAGCGCAGCGGTGACCACCATGCACGGCGACTCGGCCAGCTTCCGGTAGGACTCGACGACCACGTGGTCGACCGGAGCGTCGTCGCCGCAGCTCGCCGCCACCCGGAGGCGGTGGCGGAAGTCCTCATCGCCGTTGGCGGGCAGGGTGACCCCGGCGGTCCGCTGGTCGGCGAGGTCGGTGCCGGTCCAGACCCCGGCGACGGTCGGGAGGTCGTGGGTCGTGATGGCCGCCATCGCCTGGCGGGGCCAGTCGTGGGGCGCGGCGTCCTCGAACCAGAGCAGGCGCGTGCTGAGCAGGCCCCGCTGGCGGAGGAGGTCCTGGATTGCCGGATCGACGGTGCCCAGGTCCTCTCCGATGACGAACGCGCCGGCTCGGTGGCTCTCGAGCGCCACGATGTCGAGCAGCTCGCTGCCGTGCCAACGGACGTAGGCACCGTCGGCGGCGCCCATGCCCGGCGGGATCCAGAGGAGGCGCAGCAGGCCCATGACGTGATCGACCCGCAAGCCGCGGGCGTGGCGGAGGTTCGCCCGCAGCGTCTCGGCGAAGGGCTGGTACCCCTGGCTGCGGAGCTTCCAGGGGACGAACGGTGGCAGGCCCCAGTCCTGGCCGTCGGGGCCGAGCAGGTCGGGCGGTGCGCCGATGCGGCAACCGGCTGCCACGAGGTCCTGCCACTCCCACGCGTCGAAGCCGTCGGGCGCGAACCCCACTGCCAGGTCGGTCACGACGACGTCCGCGGCTCCGCTGGCGGCGAACTGCTCCTCGACGAGGAACTGCAGCCAGGACCAAAACGCGACGCGGTTGGCATGGGCCCGGGCGAACCGCTGCACGCCGGGGCGGGTGGGATGGCGCACGTCGTCGGGCCAGGCTCGCCAGCTGGCACCGTGGCGCTCGGCCAGGGCGCAGTAGGTGCCCCACAGCGCCAGTGCCGCGCCGCGCTCCACCCGGTAGCGATCGAACGCCGGGTCCGCAATGCCGTCGGCCCACGCAGCCTCCAGCACCGAGCGCTTCAGCTCCCACACGGCCGTCCGGTCGATCCGGTCGTCCGCGTTCAGGGCCGCACCCGCAGCGATGGCCTGACGGGCGCCGATGCCCGCCCGGTGGGGCAGGCGGGACACGTCGAGGTACAGGGGGTCGCGCCAGCGGCGGCTGCTGGGGGAGTAGGGGCTGTTGGCCGGCGGACCCACGTTGGCCGGCGCGTGCAGGGGGTTGAGGCCGATCATCCCGGCGCCGCGCTCGGTTGCCCACGCGATCAGCTGCGCCAGGTCGGTGAGGTCCCCCATGCCCCAGCTGTGCCGCGAGCGGGCGGCGTACAGCTGGGCGGTCAGGCCCCACAGGCGCAGGTCGTCGTCGAGGTGGGCGCGCGGCGGCGCCACGATCAGGTGCTCGACCTGCGGGGCACTGCGACCGGCGTCCGCCTCGATCCGGTGGTAGCCGAGGGGCAGGTCGGGTGGGACGACCCCGCCGTGCAGAGCCACCTGGGTCCCATCCTCGAGGTGGATCGTGGTCGGTCCCGTGGTGCCGGCCGATGCGGCCTCTCCGGGACGGATGATCCGCAGCGGCGTCCCGGTCGGAGCGGGCTCGTCCGGATCGTCGGTCTGCGCCCCCATTGCCGAGCGGAGCCGCCGTGCGGCTTCGTCGCCGGGCGTCTTCCACACACCCCAGACGTCGTGGTAGCCGGGTTGGATGCCCCAGCCGTGATCGTCCTCGGTCGTGGCCATCGGGCCATTCTGGCGGCCCGCTGCGCCATCAGCACGGTCCTCCGAGCAACGCGCAGATCAGGGGGACACGGTGCCCGCTGGAGGCCGTGACGACGTTCCCCGGGGTGCCCAGACGGGGTGGGCGGGGACACGACGGGGTCGTGCCTAGACTCAGCCGCGTGGGCCGCACCCTGATCGAACGGCGTCTGCGAGACGTGTCAGACCGCTTGAAGGCGGTCCAGCGCGACCTCGCAGTGGCCCAGGAGCAGCTGGCGCACCTGGCCGAGGAAGCCGACGAGGCTCGCCTGCGTGCGCTGGTGTCGGAAACACCGGTCGCCGAGCAGGAGCACCACGAGGCCGAGCGCCACGCCGATGCGATGCGCCGCCACCACGCAGACCTCCTCGCCGAGGTCCGCCAACTCGAACTCACCCAAGACGAGCTGCTCGACCGGCTGCTCGCCACCACCTGACAACCCAACACTGGAGCGCAACGGTGCCCACCCGTGTCGTGATCGCGGAAGACGAGGCCATCATCCGCCTCGATCTCAAGGAGACCCTCGAGGAAGAGGGCTACGAGGTGGTGGCCGAGACCGGCCGCGGTGACGAGGCGGTGGAGCTGGTGCGCCAGTACAACCCCGACGTCGCCATCCTCGACATCAAGATGCCTGGCCTCGACGGCCTCTCGGCTGCGCGGGAGATCGCCGGCGAGCGGCGGGCGGCGGTGCTCATCCTCACGGCCTTCAGCCAGCGGGACCTCATCGAGCGCGCCCGCGACGCCGGGGCCCTCGCCTACCTGGTCAAGCCGTTCCAGAAGGCGGACCTCTTCCCGGCCATCGAAGTCGCCCTCGGCCGGTTCCAGGAACTCAAGGCCCTCCACGATCAGGCCACGTCTCTGGAGGAGCAGCTGGAGACCCGCAAGGTGGTCGACCGGGCCAAGGGCCAGCTCATGGACCAGGGCGGGCTCAGCGAGGCTGCCGCGTTCGCCTTTATCCAGAAGACGGCGATGGCCGAGCGCCAGACCATGAAGGCCGTCGCCCAGCGGGTGCTCGACGGCGAGCTCACCCCCGCCTGAACCGCGTTCCCTGGGTCGCTGACCTGGGCATCTGCGGGTTCTCGATCGCTTTACCTCCCTCTGCGGTCCGTTCGGGCAACGTCTCCACCGGGCAACGCTGCCTTGGACGGCCCGCAGGGCTGGAGGAGACGAGATGGACGAGACCGAAGTCGCCTGGATGCAGGAGGGGCACTGCCGCTTCTACCCGCCCGCTGCGTTCTTCCCCAGCGACGGCAACGGCGTCGTCGCGGCCCGTGCCATCTGCGAGGAGTGCCCCGTGAAGGCGCCCTGCCTCGAGTACGCCCTCGTCAATCGCATCGAGCATGGCGTCTGGGGCGGGTGCTCCGAGCGCGAGCGCCGCCGGATCCTCAAGCGCCGCCGCCAGGAGACCCTGGTCGCCGGCTGACCTGCCCGCCGTCGGCCTGCGTCCGGTCGCCGGTGTCCGACCCAGCCCGTACGATCGACCGCCATGCGGTTCATGCTCATCGACGGGAACTCCCTCACCTACCGGGCGTTCCACGCCCTGCCCACCGACCTGGTCACGGCGTCGGGGCAGGTCACCAACGCCGTGTTCGGCTTCACGTCGATGTTCATCAACCTCGTGCGCGACCACAAGCCCGACGCCATCGCCGTCGCCTTCGATCGCCCCGAGAAGACGTTCCGCCACGATCGGGACCCGGAGTACAAGGCCAACCGGATCGCAGCGCCGGACATCTTGCGCCAGCAGCTCCCACTCGTCCGCCAGGTGGTGGACACGCTGGGCGTGACCGCCATCGAGCAGGTCGGGGTCGAGGCCGACGACATCATCGCCACCTTCGCCACCCTTGCGGCGGCCCGCGGCGACGACGTCCTCATCGTCACCGGTGACCGCGATAGCTACCAGCTGGTCGAGGACCCCCACATCCGGGTCATCTACAACAAGCGCGGCGTGTCGGACTATGCCAACTACGACGAGGCGGGCATCGTCGAGCGCACCGGGGTGCACCCCACCAAGTACGTCCAGTACGCCGCACTGCGCGGCGACCCGTCGGACAACCTCCCGGGCGTCCCGGGGGTGGGGGAGAAGACGGCGGCCAAGCTCATCAACACCTACGGCGGGCTCGATGGCATCTTCGAGCACGTCGAGGAGCAGACACCGAAGCTGCGCCAGAACCTCACCGAGCACGAGGCCCAGGCGCGCAGCAACGTCGAGATGATGACGCTGCTGCGCGACGTCGAGCTGCCGGTGTCGCTGGACGATCTCGGGTTCCCGCAGCCCGACACCGACGAGGTCCGGGCCCTGTTCGACTTCCTCGAGTTCCGCACCCTCTACGACCGCTTGGCGGACGCGCTCGAGGCGGACCTCGGCAGCAGCGGGTCCGCGGTCGACGTCCTCGAGGCGGAGGTGGCGGTACTCGGCGAGCCGGCCACCGCGGTCGCCGCGTTGGAGGCCGCTGGTGGTGGCCACGGCCCGCTCGCCGTCGCCATGTCCTGGTCCGGAGCGCCGGGCCGCTCGCCGGTCGACGGGCTGGCGTTCGTCGTGGACAGCACGTCAGCGGACGTCGCCTGGCTCCCGGCCGAGGTGCTGGGCGACACCAGCGTGCGCAGCGCCGTGCTTGCAGCGCTCGGGGCGCGGACCATCGCCGCCCACCCCGCGAAGCCGATCCTGCGCAGCCTGCTCGATGCCGACGACGCCGCGCCCCTTCCCGCCATCGCCATTGACACGACGCTCGCCGCCTACCTGCTGGACCCGGCGGAAACCCGGTACTCCATCGAGGACGTGTTGGCCCGCTACGCCCACCTCGAGCTGCCCGTGGGCACGGCGGCTCCGTCGGGCCAGCTGGACCTGGGCGGCGACACGGTCGATGTCGGGCTGATCTCGGCGCGCCACGCCCTCGCCGTGTCCCGCCTGATCGAGCCGATGCTTGCGTCGCTCGATGCCAACGGGTTGCGGTCGCTCCACGACGACATCGAGACGCCGCTCGTTGCCGTGCTCGCCGAGATGGAGCACGTCGGCGTCGGCGTGGACCGGGCCGAGCTGCAGGGCCTCAACGACCGCCTCACCGCCGAGGTGGCGGAGCTCGCCGGAGCCATCCAGGAGGACGCCGGCGAGCCGTTCAACGTGAACTCCACCCCGCAGATGCGCACCATCCTCTTCGACAAGCTCGGCCTCACTCCGTCGAAGAAGACCAAGACGGGCTTCTCCACCGACGCCGCTTCGCTGGAAAAGATGGTGGGCCAGCACCCGATCATCGAGCACCTGTTGCGCTACCGGGAGGTCGAGAAGCTGCGGTCGACCTACGGCACCGGTTTGCTCGCCGAGGTGGGTCCCGACGATCGCATCCACGCCACCTTCAACCAGACCGTCGCCCGCACCGGCCGGCTGTCCTCGGATGCGCCGAACCTCCACAACATCCCGGTGCGCTCGGAGCAGGGCAAGGCGTTCCGCAAGGCCTTCGTCCCGGCTCCGGGAATGGAGCTACTCGTTGCGGATTACAACCAGATCGAGCTGCGCTGCATCGCCCACTTGGCCAAGGACCCGGGCCTGCTCGCTGCGTTCAACGCCGGCGACGACATCCACACCGCCACGGCGGCGCGGGTGTTCCACGTCGACCCGGCCGATGTCGATGGCGGTCAGCGGGCCAAGGCGAAGATGGTGTCGTACGGCCTCGCCTACGGCATGGAGGCGTACGGCCTCGCGACCCGCCTCAACATCTCGCGCGGTGAGGCTTCGGAGATCCTCGACGCCTACTTCGAGGCCTTCCCGTCCGTGAAGGCGTACATGGAGCGCACCGTCGCCGAAGCACGCGAGCGGGGCTACACCGAGACGCTGTTCGGCCGTCGCCGGCCGATCCCGGAGCTGGCGTCGCCGAACCGCGGCATCAAGCAAGCTGGCGAGCGCCAGGCCATGAACGCCGGCATCCAGGGACTCGCTGCGGACATCTTCAAGGTGGCGCTGATCCGACTCAACCACGCGCTGACCGAGCGCCGGCTCCGCAGCCGCATCGTGCTGCAGGTGCACGACGAGGTCATCCTCGAGGTCCCGCCGGACGAGCACGACGAGGTTGCGGCATTGACCCTCGAGGTCATGCACGGCGCAGCCGACCTCGCCGTCCCGCTGGAGGTCAACCTCTCGTTCGGCGCCACGTGGGCGGACGCCAAGTAGCCGTCGCGGGGAGCCCGGGTGCGCGAGGCTCCGTCGCCATGACCGACACCACCGCCGCCAACATCGCCCTCGTCACCGACTTCTGGGCCGCCCTCGGCCGACGCGACTTCGCGGCGGTCGGTGCGTTCATGGCCGACGACGGCCACTACGTCGATGTCCCCGTCATCGGGATCGACGAAGGGGCCGTCGGCCCCGCCGCCACCGAGGCGCGCCTCGCGCTCGGCATCGCGCCGCTCCAGGCCTACGAGCTCCACGACGGTCCGATCATCGCCATGGGCGACCGCGTCGTGACCGAGCACGCCGAGACCTGGACGTGGGACGACGACCACACGGTGCGGCTCCCGTTCACCTCGGTGATGGAGGTCCGTGATGGAAAGGTCGCCCGCTGGTGGGACTACCTGGACCTCTCGACGCTGATGAACGCCGCCCCGGCCTGGTGGGTCGAGCACATCGCCGCCGGCTACCAGTAGCGATCCACCCCGGCCCGGGGCCTCAGGTGAGGGGGAAGCCGAGGAGGGACTCGAGCTCGGCCAGGGCGAGCGCCGGGTCGGTGACCTTGATGGTCGCCATGCCGAGGGCTCGGGCCGGCTTGAGGTTGACACCGAGGTCGTCGAGGAACACGGCCTCGCGGGGTTCGATGTCGAGACGCGCACATGCCAGTTCGTAGAAGGCGGGGTCGGGCTTGCGGAGGCCGACCACGCTCGACTCGATGACGACGTCGAAGTGTGCGAGGACCTCTGCGATCGCGCCGCTCGGATCCATCCCGACGACGTTGTTCGTGAGGAGCGCGGTCTTGGCACGGCGGGCGATCACCGCGACCGCGTGAACCACCTCGGGACGGAGGTCGCCCGAGAGGAGGCCGAGGACGTCGCGGCCGGCGACGCGGTGGCCGAGGCGCTCGGACTCCACGGCGAAGGCGGCGTCGAAGTCGGCGAGGTCGATCTCGTTGCGCTCGAGGCGTGCCCACGCGTTGGTGTCGGGGTCGGCCGCGTTGACGCGCCGGAGGAAGTCGCCCGGCAGCGCGTGCTGCTGCTCGTAGCGGGCGAACGCTTCGAACGGACTGGTGGTGATCACCCCGCCGAAGTCGAACAGGACGGCGGCGATCGACACGCCGGTGATCGTAGAGCGACGCGCGAGTGGACACGGTCCCACGTCATGTGCGCGCAAGCTGCTTGACTTGGCGGTCACATGGCCATCACGCACGTCATCGTCGACGGATCGAACATCGCCACCGAAGGGCGGACCACGCCGAGCCTTGCTCAGCTGGACGAGGCCGTGCGCGCCCTCCTCGAGGAGTTCGGCGACGTGAAGCTCACGGTCGTCGTCGACGCGACGTTCGGCCACCGCATCGACGAGGACGAGCGCGCCGAGTTCGAAGCAGGCATCGTCAACGGTGAGCTCGTCACCCCGCCGGCGGGCGCCATCGGCCGCGGCGACGCCTTCATCCTCCAGGTGGCCGACAAGGTGAACGCCACCGTCTTCTCGAACGATTCGTTCCAAGAGTTCCACGGCGGTCAGTACGACTGGCTCTTCGACGAAGGCCGACTCCTCGGGGCCAAGCCGGTGCCGGCCATCGGCTGGGTCTTCGTGTGGCGCACGCCGGTGCGCGGCCCGACCAGTCGGCGAGCCACGCGCGAGGCGCGCAGCCCGAAGCGGGGAACCTCCTCGGGTTCGGAACTGGCAAAGCTGCCGCTGCCCATGCCCACCAGCCCTCCGCCGAGCGCGCGGCGCTCCAAGAAGGCGTCGGGCGCGGCAAGCGAGCCGGCAGCGCCCGCCAAGAAGGCGGCGGGCGCGTCGAAGAAGGCTGCCGCGAAGCAGCCGGCCAAGCGCGGTGGCGGTCGCGGTGCCAACTCCTCGCCCGAACCCGAGACCGGGGGCGACGCTTCGTCGTCGCGCAACCGGCGTCGTCGTTCCGGGAGCAAGGACACGACTCCCATCAACGAGCCGATGCCCTTCATCACGTTTGTGAGCAACCATCCGGTCGGCTCGCTCGTCGAAGCGACGGTCGACCGGTTCTCATCGCATGGCGCGTACGCCACGGTCGACGCCGCGCAGTGCTACATCCCGCTGAAGGCGATGGCGGTCCCCGCTCCCACCAAGGCACGCGAGGTGCTGACGGTCGGAGCGGTCCGGACCTTCGTCGTGACGGCATTCGACACCCCGCGTCGGGGCATCGATCTCGCGGTTCCCGGTGTGGGATCCAGCGAAGCGTCCGAGCCTTCTGCAACAGTTCTCCACGGGGGCGCCGCCTCCGATGGGGAAACCCAACCAGCCGAGGAGGCACCCAGCATGGCAGTGACCAAGAAGGCTCCGGCCAAGAAGGCCGCAGCGAAGAAGGCTCCCGCAAAGAAGGCGGCAGCGAAGAAGGCTCCCGCGAAGAAGACGGCAGCGAAGAAGGCTCCGGCCAAGAAGGCGCCCGCGAAGAAGGCGCCCGCGAAGAAGGCGCCCGCGAAGAAGGCGCCCGCGAAGAAGGCTCCGGCCAAGAAGGCGCCCGCGAGGAAGGCGCCCGCGAAGAAGGCTCCGGCCAAGAAGGCGCCCGCGAAGAAGAAGTAGTCAGCGGACTCCTCGTTGGTGGAGGGTCGGGTGCACGCCCGGCCCTCCAACCGCGCTTCAGTCCGTCGGTTGCGAGGAGGCCTTGGCCACGATCTTGGTGATCCACCGATCGAGCGTGGCCCGGTCCAACGCCCCGGGGATGACGAACCCGTCGTTGAGCACCCAGGTGGGCGTCGACGAGACACCCGCGGAACGCGCCTCGGCCATCGACGCCTCCAACAGCGGCGTCGCTCGGCCACCATCGGCCGCAGCTCGTACGTCCGCTGCAGGTGCGCCGGCTTCGGCGACGAGCTGATCGATCACGTCCGGATCGTCGATGGCGAGCCCGGTGGCGAAGTGGGCGGCGAACAGCGCAGCGTGGAGGGCGTCGGCCGACCCCGGATGGTGGATGCGCACCCACTCCGCCGTCTCCAGCGCTCGGCGGGTGTTCGGCATGCGCTGAGGTGCGCGGAACGGGAGGCCGACCTCCGCGCACTCGGCGGCGATGCGGGCGAACGTCGGTGCCATGCGCCCATCGGGTCGAATCGGTGCGCCCGACGCCGGGATCTCCGGGTGCAGCTCGTAGGGACGGTGCACCACGGCTACTCCGAGCGAGGCAATCTGCGAGCTGCGGTCCTGGCCGACGTAGCACCAGGGACAGAGGTAGTCGCTCCAGCAGGTGGCCTCCATGGTCCGGATCGTACGCCGGTCGTCTCCCGCTATGGTCGGCCGCGTGCGCCTCGCGACCTGGAACGTCAACTCGCTCAAGGCCCGGCTCTTCCGGGTGGAGGCCTGGCTCACGGAGGTCGAGCCCGATGTGGTCTGCCTCCAGGAGACCAAGCTGGCCGACGGCGCCTTCCCGACGATGGCGTTCCAGTCGCTCGGATACGAGTCCGTGCACCACGGCGAGGGTAGGTGGAACGGGGTGGCCATCTTGAGCCGGGTGGGCCTCGAGGATCCGCTGTTCGGGTTCGGTCCGGAGGACGACGATCCCGAAGCGCGCCTCGTCTGGGCCACCTGCGGCGGCATCCGAGTCGCCAGCGCCTACGTGCCCAACGGCCGGTCGCTCGACCACGACCACTACCAGTACAAGCTGGCCTGGCTCGCCAAGCTGCGGACGCTGCTCGACGACCAGGGCACCCCCGCGGATCCCATCGTGGTGGCCGGCGACTACAACATCGCCCCCACCGACGACGACGTGTACGACGCGGCCAAGTTCGTCGACAGCACCCACACGAGCCCGGCCGAGCGTGCTGCCCTCGCCGATCTGGAGGAGTGGGGCTTGGTCGACGCGTTCCGTCGGCTCCAGCCCGAACCGAAGTTGTTCAGCTGGTGGGACTACCGCGCCGGAGACTTCCACAACCACCGCGGGATGCGCATCGACCTCGTGCTCGCCACCGAGACCGTGGCGAAGCGCGCCATCTTCGCCACCATCGACCGGCAAGCGCGCAAGGGCGAGAAGCCCTCGGACCACGCACCCGTCATCATCGACCTGGCCGAGTGATCCCGGTCGACCACCCACCCCGGAGCCGCTCGTGACCGACCAACCGTTCGAGTACCTGCCAAAGATGACCGGGGAGGCCGACCCCGAGCGCCTGGCCATGGTCACCAAGAGGCTGCGCGCCGCCGCTGCCGGCGATCTGTCGCCACGCCGGACGGCCCTCAAGGAACTGGCCGACGCGGCGCGCGACCTCGTCGATCGGCTGGTGGCAACCGATGCCCCCGATGACGTCATCGCGGCGGCAACCCAGGAGGTGGCGTCGGCGGCGGCGCGCTTCGAGCACCACCACCAGGGTTCGTTGTACGGCTTCTCGGAGATGGCGAACGCTGGTGGCCGAGAGGACCCGCTCTACGACCACAGCCCGCTGATCGGCATCGCCAACCCATTGGCGCCGCCCATGACGATCCGCGAGGAGGACGGCACCATCGTGGCCGAGGTCGTGTTCGGCCAGGCGTACGAGGGACCCCCCGGCTGCGTGCACGGCGGCTACGTCGCGGCGGCGTTCGACGAGCTGCTGGGTGCGACCCAATCGTTGTCCGGGGCACCGGGCATGACCGGCACGCTCACCGTTCGCTACGAGTCGCCGACGCCGCTGAAGGCGCTGCTGCGCATGGAGGGCCGTCTCGTCGGCGTCGAGCGACGGAAGATCTTCACCGAGGGGACGATCACCGTCGACGGTCGGATCACGGCCACGGCGAAGGGGACCTTCATCGCCATGCAACCGGGCCAGTTCCTCGACCTGATCGCCGAGCGCCAGGCGCGTGGCGAGGAGATCCGCTGACCGGGTGTGACCGGCGAGCGTCAGGTGTCGAGGAAGCGGTCGACGAGCGAGGCTTCGGACGCGAGGTACTCCTCGAGGCCTTCCACGATGGCCCGCTCGACCCGGCCGCCGACCAACGGGGCCCGTACCTTGACCTCCCCGCTCAGGGTGCGCACGGCTCCGTCTCCCTGGGCGGCGGTGCGGGTGGTGCCGGCGGCGGAGAAGCGATCGGCGTAGTTGTCCGGCACGAAGCGGAAGGCGGTGGTGCCGGCGAGCAGGTCGTGGGTCGACTCCTGGATCCACGACAGCTTGCTGGGATCGATGGCGGCGGCCACGGCCGGCGAGAACTCCCGCACGAACATCACGTGGATGCGCAGCCGGGCGATGTCGCCGTCGCGCTCGTGGCTGAGCACCTCCATGTCGCCGAGGTTCGGCAGGCCGACGAGCGTGGGGTAGAGGGCCGGCTGGGTGTAGGCCTCGTCGACCGCGCGGGGCGGGTGGCGGAACGGCTGGCTGATCTCGAAGCGCACGAGGGCTCCTGGCGTTCTGGGCGGTGGTCAGGTGCCGGTGAGCGGATCGGTCACCGGATCAGCGTCGCTCCGGGGTGAACCGGCGACGACGGCGAGCAACCTAGTGCCGTGCCGTTCCCGCGTGGACGGGCCGACGTCGCGCACGGCGGCCAGCTCGTCGAGCGTGGACGGCCGGGCGCGCACCAGGGCCTCCACGGCCTTGTCGGACAGCACGACCGTCGGCCGGACCGCAGCCTGGCGCGCGACCTCGGCCCGCCAGGCCTGGAGTGCCGAGCGAACGACGTGCGCCTCGTGGAGCGGCCGCTCACCCAGGTCCGCTCGCTCGAGTTCGGCTCGCGTGGTGGCGACGGCGGACCGCGGGTCCTCGGCGTGGACGACCTCTCGCGCCAGTTCCACGGTGGCGCCACGGATCCACGAGAGGTACGGCGACGGCCGACGGTCGACCGTCTGGGTGCCGAAGGTCCGCTGCTCGGCCCACGTGCACCGCAGCACGTCAGCAGCACGCGTGACCGCCACGTAGAACAGCCGTTGCTCCTCCTCGCGCTCGGCCGGCGCCTTGGCGTGGTTGATGGGCACGAACCCGGCCTCGACGCCGGCGAGGTGCACCACCGGCCACTCCAGGCCCTTGGCCGCGTGGAAGGTCAAGACGCTCACCGCGTCGGCGGACTCGGGGCCATCCTCACGCAGCGTCGCACGCAGCCAGCCGCTGAACCCATCCGTGCGGGCCGTCGGCTCGACGACGAGCAGGTCGTGGCCCAGCCGGAGCACCTGTTCGAGCGAGGCGATCTTGCGGCCGGCTGCGGTCGTCTCGTCCACGAGCGGGGCCAGGTCGTCGTCGTCCCCGTCGACGGTGTCCTCGAACGCCTCGAGCAGGGCGCTGCGCTGGGCGGCGATGGAGCTCTCGAGGTCGGTGAGGGTGGTGGCGAGGGGCTCGCGCAGCTTGTCGAGGCGCCTGAGGAGGTCGCGCACCTCGGGATCGTCGAGCAGCTGCCCGGCGCCTCGCACGCGATGGGGGATGGCCGCGCGCCGGAACGCCGCCTCGATCACCGACGTCTGGGCGTTCGTGCGTACCAGGACGGCCTGGGCTGACCATGGGCGGCCGGGAACGTGGTTGTCGTGAACGGCGCGTGCGATGCCGTGGGCTTCGTCGAGATCGGACGAGTAGCCCGCCACGACCGGCAGCGGGCCGTCCGTGCGATGGGGCTGCAGCCCGTGGCGTGCGCCTGGCCGTCCACCGGAGAGGACCGCCGCAGCCGTGTGCAGGATCTGCGGGGTCGAGCGGTAGGAGTGCTCGAGTTGGACGACTTCTGCTCCGGGGTGCTGCGTGGCGAAGTCGACCAGGAAGCGGGGATCGGCGCCGTTCCAGGAATAGATGGCCTGGTTCGGATCGCCCACGACTGCCAGGTCGGGACGATCGCCGAGCCAGGCACGCAGCAGGTGCTCCTGGAGCGGGTTCACATCCTGGTACTCATCCACGAACAGGTGGCGGAAGCGCCATCGTTGGGCCGCGGCGAACGACGGGTCGGTGTTGACGGCGTCGGCGCATTGGCTCAGCAGGTCGTCGAAGTCGACCAGGCCCCGCTTGCGCTTCTCGGCCTCGTAGCGGCGATACCACTCGGCGATGCGGTCGGGGTCGACCGGCAGGCGGCGGTCCGCCTGCGCGGCGGCGATGGGGTAGCGGTCCGGTGAGACCAGCCGGGACTTCGCCCACTCGATCTCTCCCGCGAGGTCCATGGCCGTGAAGCGCGTGGTGCCCCCGAGGATGCGCCCGAGGATCCGTCCCTTGCGATCGAGCAGGGTGGGCGCGCTGGTGCCGGCTCCGGCCCAGCGGGTGCGGAGCTGGGCGTAGGCGACCGCGTGGAAGGTGCCCGCCGCGGGAAGGTCCCGCAGCCCGAAGGCGCGGAGCCGGGTGTCGAGCTCTGCCGCCGCCTTGCGGGTGAAGGTGAGGGCCAGCACGTGGCGGGCGTCCGCGGTGCCGGTCGCGCAGCGGTGGGCGATGCGCCGGGTGAGGACGCGGGTCTTGCCCGAACCGGCACCGGCAAGGATCGCCAACGGCTGGGCATCGGTGGTCACGGCCCGCCGCTGCGAGGGGTCGAGGCCGTCGAGCAGCCGGTCGGGGTCCACGGCTGGAGCGTAGGTGCCCGCAGGCACCGATCGTCACGGAACCGGGCGGGAGCAGAGATCTACACTCACCCCGTGGCCTTTCCTCCCGAACTCCTGAACGATGGCGAAGAGATCGTGCTGGACCTGCGCCCGCACTGGTTGTTCATGGCCCTGTCCAGCGCTGCGTTCATCGCGCTCGTCGTGGTGGGCATGATGCTGCTGCTGTGGTGGAACCCCGACGGCGCGCTCGGCACCGTCACCACGTCGCTCGTGGGGATCGGGTTCCTGATCACGGTGTCATGGGTCCTGCTCACCTACGCCCGCTGGGTCACGACCCACTTCGTGCTCACCACCGACCGGATCATCAACCGCTCCGGCATCATCCGCAAAACCGGCACCGACATCCCGCTTGACCGGGTCAACACCGTGCTGTTCAGCCAGGGGCTCCTCGAACGCATCGTGGGCGCGGGGGACCTCGTCGTCGAATCCGCGTCGGAGACGGGCTCGAACAACTTCAAGAACGTCCGTCGGCCCAACATCGTGCAGAAGGAAATCCACGTGCAGATGGAGGCCAACGAGAACCGCAAGTTCGACCGCATGCGCGGTCCGGCGGATGCTCAGGCCGCCCCGGTGGACCCGACGAAGCAGCACACGATCCCCCAGCAGATCGACCAGCTCTCCGAGTTGCACCAGCGCGGTGTGCTGAGCGACGCGGAGTTCGCCCGCAAGAAGGCCGAACTGCTCGACCGCATGTGAGCGCGCACCGCTCCACGCCACGGGTGGTCAGCCTGGTCCCGTCGATCACCGAGACGCTCCTGGCCTGGGACATCGTCCCGGTGGCCTGCACCCGCTTCTGCGAGCAGCCGGCGATCGCGTCGGTCGGCGGCACGAAGAACCCTGAGGTGGCCGACGTCGTCGCACTCGCCCCGGACCTGGTCATCGTGAACGACGAGGAGAACCGCCGGGAGGATGCGGACGCGCTGGCCGCAGCCGGGCTGGCGGTGCACTCGTGCTCGCCCCGGTCCGTCGACGGCGTTGCTCCGGCACTGGCGGACCTCGCCGCCGCGCTGGGCATCGACCGAGCGATCGAGGCCGCAGATGATCCGCTGGTCCCCCTCGACCTGGACGCCTTCGTCCCGATCTGGCGGCGGCCGTGGATGACCCTTGCCGCGGCCACGTACGGCTCGTCGCTCCTGGCATCGATCGGGATCCGCAACGCCTTCGGCGACGCCGACGACCGCTATCCGACGGTCGAGCTGGCCGACGTGGCTGCTCGCGGTGCCGACGTGGTGCTCGCCCCGACCGAGCCCTACGCGTTCAAGCCGTTCCACCTCGAGGTCTTCCGCCCGATCGCCCCCGTCATCGAAGTGGATGGCCAGGACCTCTTCTGGTGGGGCGTCCGCACCCCCGCCGCCCGCCGCCGCCTCCACACCGCCATCGCCGCCGGCCTCCCCTGAACCGAACGAAGTTCAGGGGTGGATGAGGCGGGCGCCTTCGGAGGCGTGGACGAGCCAGCCTTCGTCGAGGGACCCGGGCTCGGTGAGGGCGACGACGCACCCGCCGAATCCGGCGCCGGTGAGCCGAGCACCGATGACGCCATCGGTGTCGTTGAGTCGGTCAACGAGCGCGTCGAGCACCGAGGTCGAGACTTCGAAGTCATCGCGAAGCGAAGCGTGGCTGGCGACGAGTGCTCCGCCGACCGTGGTCAGGTCGCCGGCCACGAGGGCGGTGGCGACGGTGCGGACCCGCTCGTTCTCGGAGATGACGTGGCGGGCCCGCCGGCGCAGGACCGGGTCGGCGAGCGCGTCGACCGCCGCGGGATCGCGCAGCAGTCGCAGTGGTCCGAGCACCTCCTCGGCAGCGGCGACCGATGCGGTTCGCTCGGCGTAGGCGGACCCCGCCAGCTCCCGTGCCTGACCGGAGTGGATCACGCGGATCTCGACGTCGTCGGGCAGGGCGATGGGGGTCACCGAGAGGGCGTGGCAGTCGATGAGCAGGGCGTGGCCGGCGACGCCAGCGGCCGACGCCAGCTGATCCATGATCCCGCACGGGACGCCTGATGCCTGCTGCTCCCCGAGCTGGGTGAGGCGGGCGAGATCGATCGTGGAACCGTCGAAGCCGAGGGCCAGAGCGAGGGCGACCTCGAGCGCAGCACTCGACGAGAGGCCGGCGCCGATGGGGAGGCTGGTCGTGACCTCGCCCACGAAGCCCTCGACCGGGCGGAGCTGCGCCACGACCCCGGCCACGTAGCGGGCCCAGGGGGGCGCGATCGTCGCGGGGTCCGCGACGTCGAGCGGGACGATCGCCGGGTGCTCCTCGTCGGGCGAGACCAGGACCACGTCGTTGCCGCCGCGGGTGCCCGTGATGGTGGTGGCCAGGTCGATGGCGAGCGGCAGCACGAGCCCGCCGCTCGAGTCGGTGTGCTCGCCGATGAGGTTGACTCGGCCCGGCCCGATCGCAGAAACCCGTTGCCCGGCGCTCACGACGCGGCCGCCCGGAGGTTGGCCGCGGCGTCCTCCGGTGGGACCGGGTTGAGGTAGGCGCCGCTCCCGAGCTCAGCGCCGGCGACGTACCGCATCACCCCGGGGGCTCTGTGGGGTCCGGCGATCTCCACGTGAAGCCACGCCTGTGGCCAGGTGCCACCGTCGAACGGGCGCTGGTGGATCCAGAACGTGTAGGGCATCGGCGGGTCGAAGACGTGTTCCAGCCGACGGAGCGCCTCGGTGAAGACCGATCCGAAGGCGTCGCGTTCGGCCTCGTCCAACGAAGGGAGGTCTGGCCGCTGCTCGAGGGGCGCGACGCGCATCCCGTACGGGTAGATCGGCGCAGACGGCACCCATACCCGCCACCCGTCGCGCTCGATGACTGTGAGCTCCGGGCGGTCGTCCTCGAGCAGGCGGTGCCCGTCGGCCAACCGAGCCAGCTCGGTGGCGGGCAGCGCCGGCACGTCGGGGTAGCTGTAGATCTGACCGTGGGGGTGGGGGATGGTGGCGCCGACCGCTTCGCCGTTGTTCTCGAACACCAGCACGTAGGCCAGGTCTTCCCGGCTGCCCAGGGCGGCGGTCCGTTCGGTCCAGAGGTCGACGACCTTGCGCACGTGGCTGCCCGGGAGGTGCGGGAGGCGAGCCTCGTGGTCGGGGGCGTAGAGGACCACCTCGCATCGCTCGTCGGGGAACGACGGGAACCGGTTCTTGAACCAGCGGACGTCATAGGGCTCCGGCGCTTCCACACCACCCACGCAAAACGCGCAATCGGTCGTCGGCCGGTTCGGACGGGCCTGCCGTGAGGCGGTGACCTGTACCTGCACCCCCGTCAGCGGATCGATCCGGAGCTCCATGCCCTGCAAGCTAGGAGATCGGGACCTGGGGGCGGTCGGGTGGTGTCCGCTCGGCTCTCCGGTCGCACGGGTCGGCCGGTAGCGTTGCCGGGCCATGTCGCAGTACCACCTGGTCACCCTCGGGTGTCCCAAGAACGAGGTCGATTCCGAGAAGCTCATCGGCCAGCTCGGCGCCGACGGGTTCGACGCGACCGACGATCCGGCCCAAGCAGACCTGCTCGTGGTCAACACGTGTGCCTTCATCGGCGAGGCCCGGCAGGAGTCGATCGACACGATCCTGGCCCTCGCCGAGCACAAGGGCGACGGCGCCCGCCTCGTCGTCACCGGGTGCATGGCCGAGCGCTACGGCGACGAGCTGTCCGACGCCATGCCGGAGATCGACCTGGTGGCCGGGTTCGGCCATGCCCTCGACGGCCACGACCATGGGACGACCGGCACCGTACCGTCCGCTCCAGGCGGCTCCTCGACGGTGGTTGAGATCGGCCGCAAGCCGTCGCTCCCGACCTTCGACCTGCTGAACCTGCCCCGCCCGCGCTCCACCCGGCCGTGGGCCTACGTGAAGGTGGCCGAGGGCTGCGACCGGGCCTGCGGGTTCTGCGCCATCCCGAGCTTCCGCGGTCCGCAGCGCTCCCGGCCGATCGACGTGATCCTCGATGAGGTCGAGGCGCTCGACGTCCAGGAGATCGTGCTCGTCGCCCAGGACCTCGCCGCCTACGGGCGCGACCAGGGCGTCGGGGAGCGGTCCATCGTCCCGCTCGTCCAGGCGGTGTCGCAGCGCGTCGCCCGCACCCGCTTGCTGTACCTCTATCCGTCGGACCTGACCGATGGGCTCATCGATGCGATCTGTGCGACCGGTGTCCCGTACTTCGACCTCTCTCTCCAGCACGTCTCGCCGCCGCTCGTCCGGCGCATGCGGCGGTGGGGGAACGGCGAGAAGTTCCAGCGTCGCATCACCGACATCCGTGCCCGTGAGCCCCAAGCCGCCTTCCGCTCCAACTTCATCGTGGGCTACCCCGGCGAAACCGAAGACGACCACGACGAGTTGCTGCGCTTCGTGGAGGAGGCCGAGGTCGACTGGTGCGGCTTCTTCGCCTATTCGCCCGAGGCCGGCACCTACGCCGCGGACCTCGATGGCCAGGTCGACGACGAGCTGGTGGCCGAGCGCCTTTCGGAGCTGCGGGAACTGCAGGATGCGATCACGGCACGGAAACGTGACGAACTCATCGGCTCGCAGGTCGAAGTCCTCGTGGACACCCCCGGCACGGCGCGCTCGCACCGCGAAGCACCCGAGATCGACGGGGTCATCGGTGTTCCCGGCCACCTCGCGCCGGGTACGTTTTCGACGCTCACCGTGACCGGTGCGCTGGGTCCGGATCTGGAAGCGGAGTAGCGAAGCGATGACGTTGGGGGACGAGCTGCACGAGACGGGACCGGTCGCGATCGACGACCGCTACGGGCCCGGTGCGCTGTTGACCCCTGCCAACATGATCACGATGCTCCGGCTGGTGATGACGCCGGCGCTGCTGGTGATGATCGTCGAGGAGCCCACCTCGTGGGCCGCCGTGTCGTTCTGGACGGTGCTGGCGTTCAGCGACGGCATCGACGGCCACCTCGCTCGCAAGCACGGCACCACCCGCTCCGGCGCCTTCCTCGACCCGCTGGCCGACAAGGTCCTCGTCCTCGGTGCCCTGTTCGCCCTCGTCGCCGCCGGCCGCTTCTGGATCGTGCCCGTGTTGCTCATCGCCGTGCGCGAGGTCGCCATCAGCGTGTACCGCACCCACCTCGGCCGCCAGGGCCTGGCGGTCCCGGCCCGCACCCTCGGCAAGCTCAAGACCGTCGTCCAGGAGATGGCGGTGGGACTGGCCCTGCTGCCGCTCACCGGCGACTACCACCTGCTGGCCACCGTCGTCCTCTGGGTCGCCGTCGGCCTCACCTGGGTGTCCGGCGCGCAGTACCTCCTCGACGGACGCGGCGCCGCCACCACCCTCGGCCACCGCACCGCCAGCACCTGACCTTCGCGGATTCGGGGTCGTTGGTGCACCTCGTGGGTGGGCGAGCTGGCGTGACCTGGTTCGGTCAGTCGCCGACGTAGCCCAGCGGGCGGGGCGGGTAGCGGCTCGGGTCGGGTGGCGGATCGAGGGCGTAGATGCGCACCGTTCGATCACCTTGGGTGAACTCGTGGACGAGTCGGAGGCCCTCCGGTGCGGAACGGCTTCCGAGGAGTGCCACGGCGAGAAGCGGCCGTCGGTGGGTGAGGTTGGTCTCATCGGCAACGAGGTACGACACGCCCATGCGCCTGGCGTAGGCGAGGGTTTCGTCGAGGTTGGCGTAGGGCAGAGCCACCACGGGCCGATGGGCGTAGGCCTGCACGGGGAACGACCGCGTCATGATGCGGGCGCCGGCCGGCGTGTTCCGTTCGAGCCACTCGCCTGCGGTGCGCTGTTCGGTGCGCTCGGGATCGGGACTGCCGGGCAGGAGCGGCCAGGCGCCCACGATGAGGGACACGAGGCTGAGGGCCCCGACCGCCCACCACGTCGCCCGCCGTACCCTCGGCGTGCGACGCCGGGTCCAGCCGACGAGTCCCCATGCTCCGAACGGCACCAAGACGGCTGTCGTCAACATCAGGTAGCGGGACTGGGTGAAGAACACGAGGCACGTGATGAGCGGCCAGAGGCCAACGGCTGCGAGCAGGAGGGTTTCTCGTCGGTGCCGGGTGGCCCAGAGCTGCGCAAGGGCCGGGACCAACAAGAAGAGCGGCAGGATCTGCCACAGCAGGTAGAAGCGCAGCACCGCCGTGGCGTTGAC
The DNA here is from genome assembly GCA_046594195.1 of Acidimicrobiales bacterium. Classification (GTDB taxonomy): domain Bacteria; phylum Actinomycetota; class Acidimicrobiia; order Acidimicrobiales; family Iamiaceae; genus Aquihabitans. The sequence continues at coordinate 21,942 of JBKJPY010000005.1, forward strand.
GCCCACGATCCCGAGCCACCCGGATGGGTCGTCGCGTGCCAGCGCAGTGAGCGACCGGGTTCTGGGGCCGAGTGACACGCCGTCGGGCTGGATCTCGTAGAGGACCTGGTCGCGGGCCAGACGGTCGCCGCGGGCGACGTCACTCCAGGCCTCGATGGAAGCGTCCCTCGTCTTCGACGACAGCGACCAGACGCTCGTGTGACCGTGCGCGTAGGCGACGTACGGCCCGACGAACAGTGCCGCGGTGACCACGAACACAACGCCCCCGGTCAGCGCCAACACCCGTCGCCGCGCCCGTGCATCGCGAGCGGACCGCTCCGCTCGGAGGAGGATCAGGCTGGCGCCGGCGCCGATCGTCAGGCCGGGGAGGAGCGACTCGGGCCGGGTGACGTAGGACAGCCCGCACACGGCCCCGGCGCCGGCGAGCGCCGCCACCTGGGCCGCGACCGAACGCGGTGTCCTCGGGTCGAGGGCGATGAGGACGAGCAGGGCTGCGGCGAGCACCAGGGTCACGGACGGCACCTCGCTGCCGGCGCCGCCGCGGATCGACAGGACGATCAGGCCGCCGACCGGGGTCGTGAGCCACGCGGTTGCCACCGTCACATCGTCGTCCCGGCTGATCCACCAAGCGATGGCGGTCAGGAGTGCGACCAGGGCCAGACCCCAGGTGAGGTTCCACAGCCAGACGGCGTGCATCTCGTCGCCCGTCAGGCGCTCGAGCCCAGCGAGGCCGAGGGCCGTGACCGGCGGGAAGTGGAGTTCGGGCGTGCCTTGGCGGGTGTAGCCGTTCCCGTCGAGCAGGTTCCGGCCGGCCTCGAGGTAGGCGAGGGTGTCGATGGAAGGCAGCCGGTCTCCCGCCACGAGGATCGCTTGGGTCACCACGACCACGAGCGAAGGGATCCGCAGCCGCCGCTGCAGGGGAGCCGCCCTTCGCTCGGGGTGCGGAGCTGCCGCGGGGGCGTCGTCGTCCGGCTCGTCGGCAGGCGTGCCGCTGGGTCGATGCCTGTCCGATCGGTGCACCACGTTCCACGTCCCTGGGTCCACCGACGAGCCAACTGCGCCATGATTGTGGCAAGTTCGGCGTGTCGTCGCCGCACCGGACGGGTCGTAGGGTGCGGCGATGCGCTGTGAAGTGGTCGCAATCGGGACGGAACTGCTGCTCGGGCAGATCGTCGATACCAACTCCTCGTGGATCGGTGAGCAGCTCGCCATCGCCGGGATCGACTCGCTGTTCCAGACCAAGGTGGGCGACAACCTCGACCGGATGGTGGCGACGCTCGAGCTGGCGTTGGGCCGTTCCGATGCCGTGATCTGCTGCGGCGGTCTCGGCCCGACGCAGGACGACATCACCAAGGAGGCCATCGCCCGGGTGATGGGCGTGGACCTCGAGCTCGATGACGAGGTGGCGGCGCGGATCGAGCTCATGTTCAGTTCACGGGGCCGGCGCATGCCGATGAACAACCTGCGCCAGGCCGAGGTGCCCGTCGGCGCCACCGCCATCCGCGACCCCCAGCCGGGCACCGCGCCCGGCCTGATCTGCCCGGTGACGTGGCAGGGCGTGGATAAGGTCCTCTATGCGGTGCCGGGCGTACCCCGGGAGATGAAGGAGCTGGTGCTGGCGGCGATCATCCCCGACCTCCAGCGGCGCTCCGGCGATGCGTCCACCATCTTCAGCCGCACGTTGCGCACCTGGGGCGAGAGCGAGTCCGGTCTGGCCGAACGGCTCGCCGGACGCATCGCCGTGCTCGACGGCTCTGGCAACCCGACGCTCGCCTACAACGCCAGCGGGATCGAGGGGATCAAGCTCCGCCTCACCGCCAAGGGACCCGACGAGGCATCGGCGGCGGCGCTCGTCGACGAGGAAGAGCGGGAGATCCGGGCCATCATCGGCGACCTGGTCTTCGGCGTCGACGACGAGACCATCGAGGCCTCGGTGCTGAAGGAACTGCGAGCAGCGGGGGAGCGGCTCGGGCTCGGGCGTCCGCTCACGCTCGGCCTTGCGGAGTCCCTCACCGGCGGGATGATGGGGTCGCGCATCGCGGATGTGCCGGGCGCGTCCGACGTGTTCCGCGGATCGATCGTGGCCTACGCCTCGCAGGTGAAGTTCGACGTGCTCGACGTCCCCGAGGGACCCGTGGTCTCGCTCGAGGCTGCCTCGGCCATGGCGGCAGGCGCCCGGGAGGTGCTGGGTGCCGACGTGGGCGTGGCCGTGACCGGCGTGGCCGGCCCGGACGAGCAGGAGGGTCACCCGGCGGGAACCGTGTTCGTCGGGATCGACCTCGGCCCGCTGAGCGGGGAGGCCGGGCCCGAGTCGTTCCACGTCCCGCTGTTCGGCGACCGCCTCCAGATCCGCCAGTTCACCGTCATCACCGCCATGAACGCCCTGCGGCTCAAGCTCCTCGGCTCTGCCCGCGACCCCGACCCCTTCGGCAGCGAGGGCTGAACAGCCCGGCTCGGCTGAGAACCGCACGGCGTTGGTCACTGTCGCGTCGGTGAGGTCGAGTTGATGCGCCCGCAGCGGAGGTGGGGATCCGCTACGTCGTGCACCCGGTCTGAGGAACGAGCGGTCGGATCGGTTGCGCCCAGGCCGCGGGGCGGATGACGTCGCTCGGCCCGCATGATCTCGGGATTTCTTCGGATTGGTCCTTGCTCCGAACAGGTGTTCGAAATACCATGCGTGTTGTTCCGGTGCGCCGGAGCACGCAGCCCAGCCCGCTCCGGCGGCTTCGCTGTCAGACCCCCTCCGTAGGGTCCATCGCATCGGATCGCTGCGTTCGCCGCAGCCACACACCAACACCGTCGTGGTTCACGAGAAGGAGAACGCAGTGGAGCGAGACAAGGCACTCGACATGGCCCTGGCCGGCATCGAGAAGCAGTTCGGCAAGGGCTCGGTCATGAAGATGGGCGAGAAGACCACCCTGGGGATCGACACGGTCCCCACCGGTGCACTGGCGCTGGACCTGGCGCTGGGTGTCGGCGGGCTGCCCCGAGGCCGCGTCATCGAGATCTACGGTCCGGAGTCCTCGGGCAAGTCCACCCTCGCCATGCACGTGGTGGCCGAGGCGCAGCGCAACGGCGGCATCTGCGCCTACGTCGATGCCGAGCACGCCTTGGACCCGGTCTACGCCCGGGCCATCGGGGTCGACGTCGATGAGCTGCTCATCTCCCAGCCCGACACGGGGGAACAAGCGCTCGAGATCACCGACA
>JBKJPY010000053.1:0-17816 GCA_046594195.1 Acidimicrobiales bacterium
ACCGAACGGCTCCACAGCTCCCTCGGCGACATCCCGCCAGCAGAGTTCGAAGAGCACCACTACCGTCAGCTCACCGACACCGGCGAGCTGGTCGAAACCAAATAGCCCGAGCCTCCATCAAACCCAGGGCGATTCATGAGCCGTCTCGTCGATGCGTACACCGAGGTGACGACCGTCAAGTTGTACAACGCCGACGACGAGGTGAAAGCCGACCTCCTCGACCGGTTCGATCGCAATGCGGCGGCGCAACGGCGAGAGGTGCTCCTCACGTCGATCCCCACGGTTCTGGCCACCACCCTCGCCACCGTCGTGCTCGTCGCGGTTCTCGCCGTGGCTGCTGTCGCTGCAGCCAACGGCCGTGCAACGGTCACCGACGTGGTGGTTGCATTTGGCTGCGCCACCGTCTTCCTCACGGTCATGCCACGGATCCCGGGCTACTTGTCGGCGATGGCGCAGGCCTCGATCACGCTTGAACGGGTGGAAGAGATCCGCCTCAAGCCCGAGGAGAACAATCTTGACCTCCCGGCGCGAGATCTGCGCGGCGACGGTGGGCTCGTGCTCGAGAACGTGAGCTTTCACTATCGACCCGAGCACCCGGTCCTCCAAGACGTGTCGGTGACCATCCATCCCGGTGAGGTCGTGGCGTTCGTCGGTGAGACCGGCTCGGGGAAGACCTCCATCGCTCGACTTCTCACCAAGTTGCGACTCCCAACCGGGGGCAGCATCCGCCTCGACGACGTTGACTACGGCGAGCTGCCGCCACGCCAGGTCCGTGAACACGTCACGGCAGTGTTTCAAGACAGCAAGCTTCTGCAGCGGACCATCCGGGAGAACCTCGCCCTTGGACGCGAGGTGGACGACGAACAGATCTTCGACGCGTTGGCCGCAGCGCAGGCCGTCGAGGTGATCCAAGGCATCCGTCTCGGCCTTGACGCCAACGCAGCTCGTGCTGGAGCCACCCTCTCGGCTGGACAGCTCCAACGCCTTGCCATGGCCCGCGCGCTGCTGCGTGAGACACCCGTGCTGATCCTCGACGAGGCCACTGCCAACCTCGACGGACGAACCGAACGGGACCTCCTCGACGCTGCACTCGCCCACCGTCAGGGGCGCACCACGATCATCATCGCCCACCGTCTCACCGCCGTACAACGAGCGGATCGCGTGGTCGTCCTTTCCCAGGGGCGCGTGGTCCAAGACGGTCCTCCCGCAGACCTCATCGCCACCGACGGCGAGTTCCGCCGCCTCTTTGAGGATCAGTACGTCGGTGGCTTCAGCGCTCACGCCACGGGCGTCATCGCAACGGACTGACCCCGCTCATCCAGACTGGCTCCTGTCGCTTTGGTCGGCACGGTGCACTACCTCCCAGGCTTCAGGTGCCACGCAGCAGAGAAGCACGCATTGGCCGTTGCGGTGATCGATGCGGGTGACCTCGTGGGCGGGTTTGCGCTGCCTCGAGGGCGTCGAGTTGACGAAGGGTGACATCGTCGCGTGCGCCGCTCGGGCGGAAGTTTCGTCGATCGTCGTCGAACGGACGTCCTCTGGCCCGACGCCTCGCCAAGTCGGGTCCGGCTTGGGCCTCAGCCCTGGTCCGTCGTTCGTACCAACCATCAGGCCGCCGCCCTGTGCTCCCGAGGGGAGCTCTGGCGCTTCCGATCTGGATCGTGACGTCCGGCTCGGGCCACCGGCACCGAGCGGATGCACGCGGTGACCGCAATCCACACGCGGTGACCGCAATCCACACGCCAGTATTGGAGTGCCAAGACCAGACACGTCCTGCATGGTGCCGTGAGTCAGCGATCCTCGCTGGCGCATTATCCAAAGGAGTTCCATCATGGAACAGCTTCTGCAGGAATCAGGCGATCTCGTAGAGGGTCTGCGCTACGTCGACGACGTCGAGTTGGTCAACGATGACATCGTCGGCTGCGCCGCTCGGGCTGACGACGTGCTGATTCAGGTCCTCATCGATATCACCTGACCTGACACCCTGGCCACACTGGCAGGATCGTCGGGTCTGGACCTTTGCTTCTGGCGTCCGAGTCGGCGATCCATCTGTACGCACGCGGACAGACCGCTGGGTCCCGCCGCAAGAGTTTCGGCGGGTCCCAGTGGTCTGACGTGCGAGCTTGTGCCGTGCTCGGAGCTGCATCTGAGTTGTTGCCAGATGGTGACGGAGAGCCATCGCGAAAGCGTTTGAGGCTTGGTGGGTCTAGCTTCAGCCGGACTCGAGGAGCGCAGCCAGCCACCTCGGGCCCACGACTTCGATGGTGTGATGAGCTCGTACCTCAGCGCGTAGGGCGTCGGTTTCGGCGCTCGCTCGGCTATTGGCGACAGCCTCGATGGTCGCAGCAAGGTCGTGCGGGTCCGTTGGGTCGACGAGCCAACCTCGGCCCTGCGCCAGCAGGTGGTCGAGGCCGCCGGAGCCGCTGCAGGCGATGACCGGAACCCCGCGTGCGCCTGCCTCGAGTGCCACCAGCGGGAGCGCATCTTCCCGGCTGGTCACCACCAGGGCCGCCGGCGCATCGACCACGGCCCATGGCTCGGCGACTGGCGGCTGGAAGGTGAGCGGAACATCGGATCCAAGCGCGTACGTCCACCCTGGCTCCGGGCCGCGGCCGATCCAATGCCATCGAAGGAGCGGATCCCGACGGCGGAGTTCGTGAGCGGCGGCGATCGCGCGATCGGTTCCCTTCCGCCAACCTGCCTGGCCGATCGTGAGGACGTCGGTTCGGCCGCGAGGGAGACGCCCGGTCAGTTCGACCGTCCCGGGGATGATCGATATCCGCTGTGAGGGTACGCCGATCGACCGAGCGAGCTCGGCGACGGCCTCGGACACGGCGAGCACCTGGTCCGCAGCGACCGCTCTGGCAAGTTCGGCCTCCGCCATGCTGCGACGGAGTCCGACGGCGAGCTCGTGGAGATGAAGGACCACTCGTGGTCCGGCGGTGACGTTCAGCGCCACGGCGACGGGCCAGGCGCCGGCACCCTGGACCAGCACGATGTCCGGGCGGGGGAGCGTGCGTGTGCGGTGCCGCCAGGCAGCGGCGAGGAGCGATCGGCCCGGCGCTGGGCGGCCGATGTGGGCTGCGCCGGCGGCAAGCGTGGCGGGGAGTGACCGAGCGATCCCGTTCTCGAGGGCGAGGACGGAGATGCCCGCGCGCTCGAGGACCTTGCGCAGGGGGCCATCATTGCGGGCCACGACCTGGAGATCGATCGCATCGCGCGTGCCGGACCAGGTGGCAAGGTGGGTGAGGGCGAGCGGTACCCCGGTGCGGTCGAGGTCGCGGACTACGGCCCACACCACCGGGCGCTGCGGGCTCACGTCGACCGGCCGAGGAACGCGTCGAGAAGCGCAGGGGCCACGCGGTCCGTCGTGCGTTCGATGGTGGCGCTCCGGAGCGCCGCACCGGCAGCCTTCCGGGCAGGGGGGTCGTCGAGGAGGCGGGTCACCGCATCGGCAACCGCCACCAGGTCTCCCGGAGCGGTCACCAGCTCGTCGAGGTGCGCCTGGCGGACGAGGTCGGCGCCGCCGCCGGTGTCCCAGGTGACGACGGGAATGGCCCGCAGGCCGGCCTCGAGGACCACGAGGGGAGCCGGATCCTCCCGGGCCAGGTGCACCACCACGCCGTCCAGGGGCCACCAGGGCTCGACGTCGGCCACCTGGCCGGGCAGGGCCAGGTGGTGCCCGATGCTCGCGGCGGCGATGTCGCTGCGGATGAGATCTGCGTACGGCGCAGTGAGGTCGCCGCCGACCCACGCCGCTCGGAAGTCGGGCCGCTGCCGCGCGAGCAGGGCCGCCAGGGCGACGACGTGCTCGGCACCCTTGCGGGGCACGAGGGATCCGACCGCCACGACGTCGGGCGCTGGGCCGGCCACCGGGGCGGGGGCGTCGGTTGGGGGATCGGTGAACGAGCCCACGACCGTGACCCGACCCGGTTCGGCGCCCCATCGCTCGACCGCCATCTCGGCCACCCGGTCGCTCACCGCCACGATTGCGTCGGTGGCAGCGAGGAGCGCCGCCCGCTCGTCGGATGCCACCAGCCGGTCGGCCACGCCGTCGAGCTCGTGCAGCCACAGGACCAGCCGGCGGGGCCCGGCGGCGGCAGCGGCGGACCGCCAGGCCGCCGAGCTGGCCGCCACCACCGTGGTCTCGGCCGATACGTGCCGTCGAGCCGGGAGCGCCGTCAGGCGACGGATCCACCGTCCCGAGGAGGCCCCCGCGGCGACGTCTGCGGCGGTGACGAATTGGCGCCCAGCAGCGGAGCGGACGCGGGTGGGCACGACGGCGGCGAACCGCTCGGTGAGGGGGCCGCCGCGGTCAAGGTGGACCTCGACACGGGCGGCACCGGTGCGGGCTGCCCAGCGGGTCCAGGCCAGCGCGCACAGGGGGGCGCCGGTGGTGCTGGCGTCGTGCCCCACCAGCAGGATCCGGGGTGCGACGGTCACGGGCGCCAGTCTCCCATGTCGGCATCGGCGGCGGTCGCTGATGGCCACGTCATGCTGCCACGGTGAGTTCGGGACCCGAGGGGCTGCTCGCTAGGGTGGGGCTCGCTCGAGGGGGAATCCATGGAAGGTCCAGGAAAGAACCCTGTGCAGGTAGCCGTCGTCGGTTGCGGTGCATGGGGGAAGAACCACGTGCGCACCCACGCGGCGATCGGATCGCTGGCGGCCGTGGTCGATCCCGTGCCTGGCGTCGCTGAAGCGCATGCCGCCACCTACGGCGTCGCGGCGCGCAGCTTCGACGAGGTGCTCGCCGACTCGGCCATCGCCGGCGTCGTGATCGCTGCTCCGGCTGCAGACCACGCCCGCCTGGCCGAGGCAGCGCTCGCCGCCGGCAAGCACGTGTTCGTGGAGAAGCCGCTCGCGCTGACCGTCGACGATGCCGAGCGGGTCGTCGCCGCCGCGTCCGCCGCGGACCGCGTCCTCATGGTCGGGCACCTCCTCCAGTACCACCCGGCCTTCCTCGCCCTGCGCGACCTGGTGGCCTCGGGCCGGCTGGGCGATCTGCGGTACCTGTACTCCAACCGGCTCAACCTCGGGCAGTTCCGCCAGGAGGAGAACTCGCTGTGGAGCTTCGCTCCCCATGACCTCTCGATGGTGCTCAGCCTGGTGGGCGAAGAACCGGACCAGGTCTGGGCGACCGGCGCGGCCTACCTGAGCACGGACGTCGCCGACGTCACCACCACCCACCTCGGGTTCGCGAGCGGGCCTCGGGCTCACGTCTTCGTGTCCTGGTTGCACCCGTTCAAGGAGCAGCGGCTCGTGGTGGTCGGCAGCGAGGCCATGGCGGTGTTCGATGACCTGTGCGACTGGCCGGAGAAGCTGGTCCTCTTCGACCACGGTGTGGACTGGTCGCAAGGCCGTCCACGCCCCGAGAGGGCCGAGGGAGCGCCGGTCCCGCTCGAGGTGACCGAGCCGCTGCGCGTGGAGTGCGAGCACTTCCTCTCGTGCATCGAGACCGGCGCCACGCCGCGCACCGACGGCACCGAGGGCCTCCGGGTGCTGCGGGTCCTCGCTCGGGCACAGGAGTCCTTGGGGACCATCGAGCCGGCCGCCGGGAGCCCGGCGTGAGCGACGACGTGTTCGTCCACGAGTCTGCGTACATCGACGATGGCGCCGAGCTGGGGCCTGGGACCAAGGTGTGGCACTTCTCGCACGTCCTGCCCGGCACGCGAATCGGTGCCGAGTGCACCCTGGGGCAGAACGTCGTGGTGGGACCCGACGTGACGGTGGGGGACCGGTGCCGGATCCAAAACAACGTCAGCGTGTACGCCGGCGTGACCCTCGAAGATGGGGTGTTCTGCGGGCCGTCGTGCGTGTTCACCAACGTCTACAACCCCCGAGCCGAGGTATCCCGCAAGGACGAGTTCCGCTCGACGGTGGTGCGGCGCGGCGCCACCATCGGGGCCAACGCCACCATCGTGTGCGGGAACGAGATCGGGGCCTACGCCTTCATCGGTGCCGGCGCGGTGGTCAACCGGGCGGTTCCGGCCCACGCGCTCGTCGTGGGAGCGCCGGCCCGCCGGATCGGGTGGATGAGCCACGACGGCGAGCGGCTGGGTGAGGACCTGACCTGTCCTCGGAGCGGAAGGCGGTACGAAGAGGTCGACGGCGGATTGCGCGAGATCATCGTTCCATCGCAGGAGATCTGACATGCAGTTCATCGACCTAGCGGCGCAGCAGCGCCGCATCCGTGACCGGCTCGATGTCGCCGTGGCCACGGTGCTCGATCACGGGCGGTACATCATGGGGCCCGAGGTCGCTGCGCTGGAGCAGGACCTGGCCTCCTTCGTCGGCGAGGGCGAGGTGGTCTCGTGCGCCAGCGGGACCGATGCGCTGGTGATGGCCCTCCTCGTTCGCAACGCAGGTCCGGGCGATGCCGTCTTCGTGCCGTCGTTCACCTTCGCCGCCACGGCGGAGGCCGTCGCCCTGCTCGGGGCCACCCCCGTGTTCGTCGACATCGACCCGGTCACCTTCAACCTCGATCCGAGCAGCCTCGATGCGGCCGTGCAAGGGCTCCCGACGGGGCTGCGCGCCGCCGGCGTGATCCCCGTCGACCTGTTCGGCCTGCCGGCGGACTACCCGGGGATCGCTGCGGTGGCTGCGGAGCACGGGCTGTGGGTCATCGCCGACGCCGCCCAGAGCTTCGGGGCGACGGTGGGGGATCGTTCGGTGGGCCGCTTTGCTCCGCTCACCACCACCTCGTTCTTCCCGGCCAAGCCGCTCGGGTGCTACGGCGATGGCGGCGCCGTCGTCGCCCTCGACCCCGCCGATGCAGCGGTCCTGCGCTCGGTGCGCGTCCACGGCTCCGGCGCCGACAAGTACGACAACGTCCGGCTCGGCATCAACGGCCGCCTCGACACGCTGCAGGCTGCGATCTTGATCGAGAAGCTACGGATCTTTCCCGGGGAGCTCGTCGCCCGGTCGCGGGTGGCGGCCGCGTACACCGAGGCGCTGCGCGAGCACGTCGTGACCCCCGTGATGCCGGACGGCTCCACATCGGCTTGGGCCCAGTACACCCTACGGGTGCCCGATCGCGACCTCGTCGTGAAGGAACTAGCCGAGGCCGGTATCCCGGCCGCCGTGTACTACCCGATGCCTCTGCACCGTCAGACGGCGTACTCGGGGTACCCGGTGGGTGCGGGCGGCATGGCCATGAGCGACCAGGCGGCGACCGAGGTCCTGAGCCTGCCGATGCACCCCTACCTCAGCGATGACGACCAAGGCGCCGTGGTGGACGCGGTGCTGGCGGCTGCAGGTGGGATCGGATGACGTCGTCGGTCGGCGACGAGCCGATCCCGTTCGCCCCTCCGCACATCATCGAGGACGACATCGACGCCGTCACCCGCGTGCTGCGCAGCGGCTGGCTGAGCACGGGGCCCGAGTGCGCCGCCCTGGAGGCCGAGCTGGCCGAACGCGTCGGCGCTCCGCACGTGGTGGCCGTGTCGTCGTGCACTGCGGCGCTGCAGATCGCCTTGGAGGCGCTCCGGCTCCCACCCGGCAGCCGCGTGGGCGTGCCGACGTGGACGTTCGTCTCGTCCGCCTCCTCGATCGTGCGGGCCGGCGCCCGTCCCGTCCTGCTCGATGTCGAACCCGAGACCCTCAACGTGTCCCCGGCTGCTGTTGAGGCCGCGATCGCCGAGGGCCTCGATGCGCTGCTGGTGGTCCACTTCGCCGGGAACGCGGTCGACCCTGCGGTGCTGGACCTCGCCCGTGAGGCCGGCATTCCGGTCATCGAAGATGCGGCTCATGCCCTCGGCGCGTCCGATGACCGGGGGCCGATCTCCGGCGTGGGCACCGTCGGCGCCTGCTACTCGTTCTACGCCACCAAGAACCTGACCTCGGCCGAAGGCGGGGCGCTGGCGACCCACGACGACGAGGTGGCGCGCGTGGCCCGGCGCCAGCGCCTGCACGGTCTGTCGAGCGACGCATGGGGCCGGTACCGCATCGGGGCCACGCCCGAGTACGACGTGATCGAGCCGGGCCACAAGGCGAACCTTCCGGACATCCTGGCGGCGCTGGCGCGGTCGCAGCTCACCCGGTTCGACGACATGCAGGCCCGACGACGCGAGATCGTCCGACGATATCGAGCGGTGCTCGCCTCCGTCGACGGCTGCCGGATCGTTCCCGGTGAGCCCGACGGGCGCTCGGCAGACCACCTCTTCGTCCTGATCCTGCCCGAAGGGGTCGACCGGGCCGAGGTGGCTGCCGGCATGGCGGCGGCCTCGATCGGAACGAGCGTGCACTTCCGGCCGGTGCACACCTTCTCGTGGTTCCGGGACCATGCGCTCGTCGGGCCGACGGGGGTCGCCACGGCCGACGCGCTGGCCGGCCGGGCGTTCAGCCTGCCGCTCCACGCGGGGATGACCGATCAGCAGACCGATCGCGTCCTCGAGACCCTCGTCGGCCTGCTGGCATGACCAAAGCGGGGCCGCCTGGGCCGTCGCGGTGGATGGGACTTCGCTCGGTGGTGCTCGATCGACTCGTGGCCCTGGTCCTGCTGCCGGTGCTCGCTCCGGTGATCGCCGTGCTGGCGTGGCGGGTCCGGCGGGGCGATGGCGGCTCGGCCTTGATCGGACTGCCGAGGATCGGACGGTCGGGCGCCACCTTCACCATGTGGAAGCTCCGGTCGATGCGCATCAGTCGACCCGACGGTGCGGCCGGGGGATCGGTGATCACCGCCAAGGACGACGACCGGGTGACGCCGATCGGCGCCAGGCTGCGTCGATGGCGACTCGACGAGCTGCCCCAGGTGTGGAACGTGTGCCGCGGGGACATGGTGTTCCTGGGGCCGCGACCGGAGACGCCGACGATGGTCGACGTCGACGATCCTCGCTGGCGGGCGGTGCTGCGTGCTCGGCCGGGCATCACGGGCCCGACCCAATTGCTCGTGGAGCGGTGGGAGGCGGCGGTGCTCACCTCCGATGCGGCGGCACACCGCTACGAACACGAGATCTTGCCGGTGAAGCTGGCCGTGGACCGGTGGTACGTCGAGCATGCGACGCCGGCCATCGATGTCGCCGTGGCCTGGTCGATGCTGCAGCGGTTCGTGCTCGGTCGGAGCGAGACTTGGGTGGACCGGATTGTTCGCGACCAGGTGCCGGAAGCTCGAGCAGTCGGCGCAGGCGTTCCATGACGTCCAACGCCGGCGCGCCGCGCCGCCGCACGTTCACCTTCGTCGCCCTGAACTACGCCCCATCGGTCGGCGGAGCCCAGCACCATATGCGAACCGTGGCCGAGGGGCTGGCCGCCCGAGGGCACCGCGTCGAGGTCATCACCACCGACTGCTTGCGATCCCCCTCGGGTCGCAATCCCGGGACCATCGAGCGCCGACGCGACCGCATCGGCGGGGTGGATGTGCGCCGACACCGTGTGCCGAACTGGCTCCGTCGACCACAGCTCGCCGTTCGCTGGCTGTACTGGCGGATGCCCTGGGCCCCAGAGGACGTGTTCGACCGCACGCCAACGCCTGTCCTCGCCGGCCCCATGTCGCCCGGGCTGTTCGCCGACATTCGCTCGGCCCTCAAGACGAGCGACGTGGTGGTGGGCTGGTCCTCCCCGTTCCTCACGGCCGTACTCCCCGCTGCGCTGCGACGCACGAGGGGCGCCCGGGTGGTGCTCGTGCCCCTGCTTCACGCAGCCAAGCGACCGCCAGGATGGACGGTCCGGTGGGCGCTGCGTCGGGCCGATGCCGTCCTGACCTCGACCGACTTCGAGCGCCAGCTCGTGATCGGGGCAGGGGTCCACCCTGGCCGCTGTACCGTCATCCCGCCCGGCACCGACCCCGATGAGTTTCCCGAGCTCGAACCGGCCGAGGCGCGCGCTCGGCTCGGGCTCCCGGAGCGAACCACCGTGGGGTACGTCGGGCGTTTGGCCGCGTACAAGGGCATCGACACGCTGCTCGACGCCGCGCCGCTGCTCTGGGCGGACCATCCCGACCTCACGGTGCTCGTCGCGGGAGCGGCAGTGGGGTGGTCGGGTTATCGGGACGCCGTTGCGGACGGCCTGGGTGCCGGACGCCTGGTCGTGCTCGAGGACTTCGATGTGAGCCAACGCGCCAGCATCCTCGCCGCCTGCGACGTCGTGGCCTTCCCCTCGCGCGACGAGTCCTTCGGCATGGTCACGATCGAGGCCTGGGCGGCCCGGCGCCCGGTGGTGGTGGCCGACATCGGCGCCGTCCGGGACGTGGTCGATCCCGGAACCGACGCAGCGCTCGTCCCTCCCGGCGACCACGTACGGTTGGCGGCAGCGATCAGCACACTCCTCGATGATCCCGAACGAGCCCGTGCGATGGGGCGGGCTGGTCGGCGCAAGGTCGAGGAGCACTTGAGCTGGTCGGCCGTCCTGCGCGAATGGGACGGGTTCTTGACCTCGGTCGTCCGGCCAACCGAGCGGCCCGGCGCCGGGACGGGAGTGGGCTGAGTGTGCGGCATCACGGGCATGCTGACCACAGCACCGATCACCCCTGAGGACCTCGAAGAGGTCCGAGCGATGTCGGAGCTCATGGTGCGGCGCGGGCCTGACGACGCCGGCACGTGGGATGACGGAGCCGCCTGCGGCCTCGGCTTCCGCCGCTTGTCGATCATCGACCTGAGCCAGGGCGGACACCAGCCGATGGTTTCCGAACGCGGAGACCACGTCGTCGTGTTCAACGGCGAGATCTACAACTACCGGGAGCTACGGCGCGAGCTCGAGGCAACCGGTCGGCGGTTCCGGTCGACCTCGGACACCGAGGTGGTGCTCCAAGCGCTCGAGGCGTGGGGCATCGATGCCCTTGCGCGCTTCAACGGCATGTTCGCCATCGGCTGGTATCGACCTCGAGAGCAGACCCTGGTGCTCGCCCGCGACCCCGTCGGGATCAAGCCCCTCTCCTGGTGGTGGTCGCCGGCCGCCTTCGTCTTCGGCTCGCAGTACGACCAGGTCATCCGGCACCGTCGATGCGACAGGTCCGATGTGGACCCCGAGGTGCTCGGCCTGTACCTCCGCCTCGGGTTCGTGCCGGCGCCCTACGGGCTCATGGCCGGGACGGGCCAGGTGGAGCCGGGCTGCTGGCTGTCGGTGCGTCCGGGGGAGGCGCCCCGTCACGGGCAGTTCCGCTCCATGGCGGCGACTCCCGCCCCCGACGAGCGCCTGTTCGGAGCGGCGGCTGAGGATGCCGTCGCCTCCGCCGTAGAAGCGGCAGTCGAGCGGCAGATGGTGGCTGATGTGCCCGTGGGCGTCTTCCTCTCAGGTGGCGTCGACTCGCCGTTGGTGGCCGCTTCGATGGTCGGCCACGCGGCCGAGTCGGTGCGGGCGTTCTCCATCGGCACCGACGACTCCGCCACGGACGAATCGGTGCCGGCTCGGGTGTACGCCGAGCACTTCGGGGTCGAGCACCACCTCCGCGTCATCACGGGCGGGCAGGCGGCGGATCTCGTCGACGACGTCGCCAGGGCGTATCCGGAGCCCTTCGGCGACTACTCCTCGTTCCCGACGCTCATGGTGTCCGAGCTTGCCGCCGCCCACGGCAAGGTCGTGCTCTCCGGCGACGGAGGCGACGAGCTGTTCTGGGGCTACCCGCGCTTTGCCAAGGTGCGCAAGGCCCGTCGCTGGTTCGGCCTGCCCCACGCGGCTCGGGTCGCGGCGTACAGCGCGACCAAGCCGTTCCCGAACCATCGCCGCCCGGCCCGGGGGGTCATGTTCCCGACCCTCGGCGACTGGTACCTCGACGCCCACTCAGGGCTGCGCGACGCAGACCTGCGGGCGTTTGCGCCCGACCTGCTCGCCGTGCCGTCCTCGTTCGATCACTTCCGCCTCGAAGGCCTGCCGAGCGACGACGAGCTGCTGCAGTGGATGCGGCACAACGAGCTGGGCTGCCACCTCCCGATGGTCCTCCAGAAGGTCGACCGGGCCAGCATGTACCACTCCCTCGAGGTTCGAGTGCCCTTGCTCGACCTCGATCTCCTGGACTTGGCGGCACGGGTCGACCCCTCCGCCGCATTGCACGGGTCGACGGGGAAGGTCGTGCTGCGCAAGGCCCTGGCCCGCCGGATCTCCCCGGAGAAGATCCCCATCGTGAAGCGGGGCTTCACGGTGCCCATGGCGCAGTGGTTGCGCGACGACCTCCGCCCTGCGTTTGAGGATCGAGTCCTCGGACCCGACGCGTTCCCGTCGGGCGCCTTCGACCGGGAGCAGCTGCGTGCATGGTACGGCGAACACCTGAGCGGGCGGCTCGACCGCACCCGCGGCCTCTGGAACCTGCTCGCGCTCCAGATGTGGGCGGACGTTCACTGCCGACCCCTCGCGGGTGCCGGCACCCCGTGAACGACCGAAGCGAGGCGGCGCCAACGGTATCGGGGCGCCCGTCGCTGCTGTCCGTCGTCAACTGGTTCCCGACCCCCTCGGAGACCTTCGTCCGACGCAAGCTCGAGGGGTTGGCGCAGGCCGGCTTCGAGGTTTCGGTGGCCGCGGCTCTCTTCTTCGACCCCGGAGCAGAGGAAACGGGTTTCGGCCTCGTGCCGACGGCCCCTTGGCGCTATCCGAGGTCGGCGTGGCGGGCGCTTGGGGCCGCAGGCGCGCTCCGGGCCGCGAGGGCGACGGCCGCGGCCGAGTTGCTCCCGGGTCACGCGGGCACCTCGGTGAAGCGGCGGGCGCTGCTCGCACCGTTCGCCTCGGCCGGCGCCGACATCATCCACTTCGAGTTCTCCGGCATCGCGGTCGGATACCGCGACCTTCTCCGCCATCTGCGTCCCGCTCGCATCGTGGTGAGCTGCCGCGGCGGCAACGAGCAGATCGCGCCATTCACCGAGCCGAACCGCACCGCCGAGCTGCAAGAGGTCTTCGCGGAGGTGGACCTCATCCACTGCGTGTCCGACGCTATGCGTCGCACGGTGGTGGACCTGGGTGCACCGATCGAGAAGATCTTCGTCAACCGCCCGGCGATCCCCGTCGCCGACTTCGCGCCCATGGCCGAGAGGCGCATCGCCCGGTCCGGGCCGCTCCGTCTGCTCTCGGTGGGAAGGTTGCACTGGGTCAAGGGCTACGAGCACGCCCTGCGCGCAGTCGCCGATCTCGTCGCGGCCGGTCACAAGGTCGAGTATCGAATCGTCGGCGACGGGGACCAGCTCCAGAAGCTTTCCTTCATGGTCCGACAACTCGGGATCGCGGGCTCGGTGTCCCTCGTGGGTTCGCAGACCCAGCCCATGGTTCGGTCGCACCTCGAATGGGCCGACGCGTTCCTGCTCTCGAGCCTGAGCGAGGGCATCTCGAATGCGGTGCTGGAGGCGATGGCCGCTGGCTTACCGGTGGTTTCAACCGAGTGCGGTGGCATGGCGGAGGTGATCGTCGATGAGGTCAACGGCTTCACGGTGCCCGTAGGCGACCACCACGCGATGAGCGAGCGCCTGGTCCGGCTGTCGATCGACAGGCAGATGGGCCTCCGTCTTGGTGCTGCCGCTGCCGTGAAGGCCAGGGACGACTTCGATATCGCACGCCAAGTCGGGGTGTTCGTCGAGGCGTACGGGTCGCTGCTCGGGTGACTGCTGGCTCGGGCCCGCAGACGACCTCGGGTATGTTGGCCCCTCGTCTTCATGTGAGGGGGGTGGGTTTGGCTGCGCGGTCGGCTCCGAAGACATCGGCGGTGAGGGAACGTGCCATCTCCTCAGGTTCCGTGTTCTCGACGATGTTGATCGATCGGGTCATCGAACAGTCGGCGACGGTCCATGTGGATCGGGTGCTCGACGTTGGCTGCGGCCAAGCTCCCTACCGCGAGGTGATGTCCCCGAGGATGTACGTCGGGATCGACCGCACGCACCGTCCCGGCGGTGCCGACGTGGTTGCGGACGTCGGGATGCTGCCGATCGGTCCCTCGTCGTTCGACGGCATCGTCTGTACCGAGGTGATCGAACACGTCCCTGACGAACGGCTGCTGGCGCGCGAGCTCGCACGAGTCGCCCGCCCGGGCGCGGTGCTGCTCCTCTCCTCGCCCTTCGTGCACGCCCTCCACGAGCAGCCCTACGACTTCCGACGCTTGACCTCGATCGGTTTGGTGGAGGTGCTGACCGAGGCCGGATGGGTCGTCGAGTCGATCTCGTCGGTGGGCGGTTCCCTGGTGGTAGCAGTGGACAGTGCCACCCGGTGGATGGATTCGCTCGCGCGCCGGCTGGCTCGGACGGTTCCGGGGACCTCCGCCGGTGCCCTGCGGTGGACCACGGCGATGTCCGCTGGCGTCCAGCGTGTGGTCGGCCTCTGGGCGCTGCGCAGCCCAGTGGGTCACCTGCGCGAGATCGACGCCTACGCGCCCTCGCCTCGCCTCACCCTCGGGTACGTCGTTCGAGCTCGCTTGCCCCGCTAGGTCAGCCGATGCGGCTGCGGATCCACTCCGCCTCGGACCTGAGCCCTTCCTTCGCCCCGACCTGGGGCGACCAGCCGAACACCGCAGCGGCTCGTGTGCAGTCCGCGACGGTGCGCCGCTGGTCGCCGGGTCGGGGCGCCTCGAAGACCAGTTCAGGCTCCACCCCGAGCTCGTCGGCGAGAATGGCAACCGCCTCGAGCAGGGTCAGCTCCTCGCCACCGCCGATGTTGAAGCGCTCGCCTGGCTGCGGATCAGCGATCGCTGCCATCGTGGCGGCTACGCAGTCGGCGACATAGGTGTTCGTGCGGCTCTGCTGCCCGTCGCCGTGGATCGTCAGCGGCTCGCCTCGGAGCATTCGTTCGCCCAGCGCTCGGTAGGCCATGTCGGGGCGCTGCCGAGGCCCATACACCGAGAAGTAGCGCAGGATCGTGACCGGCAGACCCTCGCTGCGGTGCATCGTGTCCAGAACGAGCTCGGCGGCGAGCTTCGTGGCGCCGTAGGGCGAAATGGGGCGGAGCTCAGCGCCTTCGGAGCCCGTGGCGTCGGCCCCGTAGACCGAGGAGGTGGAAGCGTGCACGAGGTGGCTGACACCGGACCGCAGGCAGGCGGTGGCGAGGCGCTCGACGGCCGTCACGTTGCAGGACAGGTAGGTATCGAATCCTTCCCAGCCCAGGAGCAATCCCGGCATCGCCGCCTCGTTGACGACGGCATCGCACCCGTCGAGGAGCGGATCGAGGTCAGCGTCGCGCAGGTCGGCCTCGTGGAATTCAAACGACCCGCTGGCGCGCAGCGAGACGAGGTTCTCCTCCTTGGCAGCGCGCGCGTAGTAGTCGGTGAAGCAGTCGAGGCCCACCACCTGGTGGCCGGCGCCGACGAGCGCCTCGGCCAGGTGGGACCCCACGAACCCGGCGGCGCCGGTGACCATCACCTTCATGAACGGGAACCGGTTTGCGGTGCCAACAGAACTCTTCCCCCTACGTCGGACGACGCAAGGAGCCATCGTACGGTTTACGCCCAGGTCCGGTGAAAAGCGGAGCGCCGCGCCGGAGCAGCCACGCGCCGGTTCTGGCCCTCACTAGTGTGGTGCCCAGCGCGCCCGGCCCGCTCAGGGTCAGGCGGCCGGGTCCTGCGCCGCCGGAGCCGATCGCGCGCCGCCTGAGGAGTCCGCTGCCATGTCCCCGCTGTCCCTGCTCGCCGTCGTCAACCGGTTCCCACATCCGTCGGAGACCTTCATCCAGCGAAAGGTCACCGGCCTGCGCGACGCAGGGGTCGACGTGTCGGTGGCAGCGCGGATTTTCACTCCCGAGGCAAGCGACCTCGGCCTTTCTCTGGTGCCGACCGCGCCCTGGAGGCACCCGCTGGCGGCCCGGTCGCTTCTCGGGGGTGCGGGCACCCGAGCACTGGTGCACTCAATGCTCGACCTGCAGCGCCATTCCGATGCGACCGACGCCGCCGTGAGCGTGCGGGTCCGTGCTCAGGTGGCTCCACTCGTGGCGGCGGCCGCCGACGTCGTGCACTTCGAGTTCTCGGGTATCGCGGCCGCCAACCGGGACGTGTTCGACCTGCTCCGGCCGGCCAAGCTCGTCGTCAGCTGCCGCGGCGCCGCCGAACAGATCCAGCCGCTCAGCGATCCGGAGCGAGCGAGCGCTCTGGCCGAGGTCTTCGACCGGGTGGACCTGATCCACTGCGTTTCCGATGACATGCGGCAGACCGTCGAGGGACTCGGGGCCCCGGCCGGCAAGATCCTGGTGAATCGTCCTGCCGTGCCGGTCGCCGACTTCGCCGGCCTGCGCGCTGACCGGCCGGCGCATGACGGCCCGCTCCGGGTCTTGTCAGTTGGGCGGTTGCACTGGAAGAAGGGACTCGACGACGGCCTCCGGGCCGTCGCCGGTCTGGTGGGGCGCGGCCAGCCCGTGGAGTACCGGATCGCCGGTGAGGGCCCCGAACGCCAGAAGCTGGCCTTCCTCATCCATCAGCTCGGTCTGGGCGGCACCGTCGAACTCCTCGGCGTCCAGCGGCAGGACCAAGTGCGGGACCAGCTGAGGTGGGCGGACGTGTTGATGCTGCCCAGCCTGAGCGAGGGGATCTCCAACGCGGTTCTCGAGGCCATGGCCGCCGGCTTGGCCGTGGTCGCCACCGAGTGCGGGGGCATGTCGGAGGCGATCGACTCCGGCATCGACGGCTTCGTGGTCCCCATCGGCAACCACCTCGCAATGAGCGATCGGCTTGATGAGCTCGCCACCGATCGCGCCCTCGGTCCCCGGCTGGGTGCCGCGGCGGCGGCCCGAGCCAGCGCCGAGTTCGACCTCAGCCGTCAGATGCGCGTGTTCGTCGAGGCGTACCAGGCGCTGGTGGCCGATCGGGCCTGATCAGCGCGAGGTTGCGGCGGCCCGAATGAGCCAGAAGCGATCGTCATCGCCGTGGAGCGCAGCTCGGCGGAACGTCTCGGGATCGAACAACTCGGCCCAGAGCTGCTGATCCAGCTCGGTCGCGGCGGCGCTCCACCGCTGCGCAATGTCGCCTCCGTAGATCCGCACGTGATCTGACTGGCCGTAGAGGCGCTCGTAGTCCACCGGATCGGCTCCCGGGACCTCGAAGGTCTCGGTCCGATCGAGCTCGGCGGGCACCACGATGATGGCCTCGCCGTCGGTCCCCACGATCCGAGCCAGCTCCCGCACGGCATCGACGTCGGCCGGGATGTGCTCGAGCACGTGGAAGCACACCACCACGGCGAAGGCGCCATCGGAGAACGGCAGCGCACACAGGTCGCCGAGGACCTGCGCTCGCGTCGATTGCAGGTCGATGCTGGTATAGGTGTACCCGAGCCGCTCGGCACTCCGACGCACGGTGTCGATCGGGGCCACCTCGAGCAGCCGGGTCCCCGGTGCGACCGGTCCCCGCTTCTTCAGGAGGAGCTCGAGGGCCCGGTAGCGCTCGCTCGACCGGCACGCCGGACACAGGCGGTTGAGGCGACGCGGCTTCCGACTGGCGCCCAGGACGGGTCCGGCCCACCCGCACACGGTGCAGGTGACGCGCTCGGGATGGCGGAGCAAGCGGCGGTGCAGCTTGACCTCGGCCTTGGCGAGCCGCCGCCGGACGCCATGGACCGCCTGCGTCGCTCGAGCGGCGCTTGCGGTCATGCTGCCCGCCGACCGGTGCGTCGTTGTTGGACCACTTCGACTCCCTGCCCCTCGAATCGCGTCGGCGTGACCCTAGCGGAGCGCTCCGATGGGGCGACGAAGGCGGGCGGTGCCGTGGACGAGGGGTGCGGGTTCGGCCCCACACCGCGAGCCGATAGCCTCTCGCCGAGCAGCGGGAGGACCGTTGCCCGAGGGGATGGACATGGCGCGACCGGCGTCGGGGGGCAAGCCGCAGATCCGTTGGCCGGAGGGCAAGCGCGCCGCGTTCACGATCTTCGATGACACCGATCTGACGACGATGGCGAACGGTCCGGTCATCTACGACCTGTTCAACGAGCTCGGGCTCA
>JBKJPY010000056.1:0-137397 GCA_046594195.1 Acidimicrobiales bacterium
ACCAACGGCTCCCTCGGGTGCCGTACCGAGAACGGGAGAACCGAATGGGTCGTCTGGATGGCAAGGTCGCATTGATCACCGGCGCTGGTGGGGGCATGGGCCGGGTGGCCGCCGAGCGCTTCGCCGCAGAGGGCGCCAAGGTCGCCGTGGTCGACGTGGCCGAGAACGCCGATGTGGTCGAGGCCATCGCGGCGACCGGTGGACAGGCCATCGCCGTGGCCGCCGACGTGCGCGACTTCACGCAGGTCCAAGCCGCAGTGGCCCGGACGGTCGAGGCGTTCGGTGGGCTGCACGTGCTCTACAACAACGCCGGGGTGAGCCTGGGTGACGACGACGACGCGGTGACCACCCCCGAGTCCACGTGGGAGCTCACGATGGACGTCAACGTGAAGGGCCTGTGGCTGTGCTGCAAGGCCGGCATTCCCGCCATGCTCGACAGTGGGGGTGGGTCGATCATCAACGTTGCGTCGTTCGTGGCGCACCTGGGCGCGGCCACACCGCAGCTCGCCTACACCACCTCCAAGGGCGCGGTGTTGTCGATGACCCGCGAGATCGCAGTGATCTACGCGCGCCAGGGCATTCGCGCCAACGCGCTGTGTCCCGGCCCGGTCCTCACCCCGCTCCTGGCCAAGTACCTGAACGACGAGGGAAAGCGGAACCGCCGCCTGGTCCACATCCCGATGGGCCGTTTCGGCGAAGCCTCGGAGATGGTCAACGGCGCCCTCTTCTTGGCGTCCGACGAAGCCAGCTACATGACCGGCCAGTCGCTCCTCATCGACGGCGGCATCACGGCGGCCTACACCACCCCCGAATAACCACCCACTTCGTGGGGTGGGCGAGGGGTCGTAGGATGATCGTCCATCGCCTGAACAGGGAGTTCCTGATGGACCGTGTGACGCTCACGCTCGACCAGCTCAAGTCGATGATCGGCGACGGCTCGATCGACACCGTGCTGGTGGCCTTCCCGGACCAACAGGGCCGACTGGTCGGCAAGCGGGTCATGGGTCAGTACTTCCTCGACGTGGTGGCCGAGGGCTCGATCGAGGCCTGCAACTACCTGCTCGCTGTCGACGTGGAGATGACCCCGCTCCCGGGCTACGAGACCTTCAACTGGGAGCAGGGCTACGGCGATTTCTCGGCCGAGCCCGACCTGACCACGATTCGACTCGTGCCGTGGTTGGAGGCGACAGCCCTCGTGCTGTGCGATCTCGTGGACGAGCACGAGCGGGCGCCGATCGAGGTGTCGCCGCGGGCGATCCTCAAGCATCAGGAAGCTCGGGCGGCGGCGCTGGGCTTCACCGTGAAGATCGGTGCCGAGCTGGAGTTCTTCCTGTTCAAGGACTCCTACGCCGAGGCGGCCGAGAAGCGCTATCACGGCCTCGTGCCACACTCCGACGTGATCGAGGACTATCACATCCTCCAGACCACCCGAGATGAGTACCTGATCCGCGACATCCGCAACGGGTTGCAGGCCGCCGGGGTACCCGTGGAGTTCTCGAAGGGCGAGGCCGGCAAGGGCCAGCACGAGATCAACCTCGTCTATGCCGACGCCACCGAGATGGCCGACCGCAACACCATCTACAAGAATGCCGCCAAGGAGATCGCCGACTCGCACGGCCGGTCGCTCACCTTCATGGCCAAGTGGGACATGGACGAGGTGGGGTCGTCGTGCCACATCCACTCCAGCCTGTGGGACCGCAAGGGCCGCAAGAGCGTGATGTGGGACGCCAAGGGCACCGACAACATGTCGACCACCTTCCGTCACTGGCTCGGCGGCCTGGTGCACTGCTCGCGGGAGCTCACCCTCCTGTTCGCCCCGACCGTCAACTCGTACAAGCGGTACCAGCCCGATTCGTGGGCGCCCACCGCCATCGCCTGGGGACTCGACAACCGCACCTGTGGGTTGCGGGTGGTGGGCAACGGCCAGGGCTATCGCGTGGAGTCACGGATCCCCGGCGCCGATGTGAACAGCTACCTGGCCTTCGCGGGGGTCATCGCCGCCGGCCTCCACGGCCTCGAGCACGAGCTCGATCCGGGTGAGGCGTTCGTGGGCAACGCCTACGCCGACACCGACGTGGAGCACATCCCATCCACCCTGGTGGAGGCCATCGAGCTCTTCCGCCACTCCGAGGTGGCGCTTGCCGCGTTCGGGTCCACCGTGCACCACCACATTCTCAACACCGCCGAGCAAGAGTGGGCCAGCTTCAACCGGGCGGTCACTGACTGGGAACTCCGCCGCAACTTCGAGCAGATCTGACAACCCCACCGTTTCGGTCGGGTTCGGCGTAGGTTTCGCCCATGGCTGATCCGGCACGCATTCCCGAGCACGGTCGCACTGCAGCGGCGCTGCTCGCCGACATCGAGGCGCGCCACGCCGAAGACATCGACTGGCGAGGTGGGCGGGCGTTCAGCCTCGTCTACAACGTGGGCGATCACGAGCACGAGGAGCTCCTCGAGCAAGTTGGCGTCCGGTACCTCCACGACAACGCACTCAACCCGTTCAAGTATCCGAGCCTCCTCCAGATGGAGCTCGACGTGATCGCCATGGCGGCCGACCTGCTCGGCACCGCACCCAACGCCGGCGCCCTCACCTCGGGCGGCACCGAGAGCATCTTCCTGGCGGTCCAGGTTGCACGAGACCACGCGCGGGCCACCCGGGGGATCGCTGAACCGCAACTGCTCACGCCGGCCACCGCGCACCCCGCCTTCGCCAAGGCCGCGAAGTATCTCGACGTCGAGCACGTGCTCGTGCCCGTCGGTCTCGACGGCCGGGCCGATGCGAGCGCCACCGAGGCGGCCATCACCGACCGCACGGGTCTGGTGGTGGGATCGGCTCCCTGTTACCCCTACGGCGTGATCGACCCGATCGAGGCGATGGCGGCAACGGCGGCCGAGCGGGGGATCCTGTTCCACACCGACGCGTGCCTCGGGGGCTGGCTGTTGCCCTGGTGGGAGCGCCTGGGCGAGACCGTGCCCCTCTGGGACTTCCGGGTCCCGGGCGTCACCTCCATCTCGGCCGACGTGCACAAGTACGGCTACACGTTCAAGGGCGCCTCCACCGTGCTGTACCGCAGCCGAGACCTGCTCCAGCACCAGTTCTTCTGGTACGACGACTGGCCCGGCGGCCTCTACGCATCGGGGACCTCGGCGGGCACCCGCTCGGCGGCCCCGATCGCCGGCGCCTGGGCGGCGATCAACCACCTCGGGCAGGACGGCTACCTGCGCCTGGCCGAGATCGTGCGCGACACGTCGAACCGCTTCCGTGAGGGGATTGCGGCCATCGACGGGTTGCGGGTCACCCACGAGCCCGACCTGTCGCTGTTCGAGTTCGGCTCGGACACCCTCGACATCGGTGCGGTGGCTGACGTCATGGATGACCGCGGGTGGAACCTCGATCGGCAGCAGGGCGGTCTTCACCTCATGGTCTCGCCGTACCACGCGCACATCGTCGACGAGTTCCTGGCCGACCTGGCCTTCGCCGCGGCCAACCACGGTGCGAGCCGCGGGGTGGACGCCACCTACGGGGGCGTCGTCTGACGTGACGAGCGCAGCCGCCCCATCCGCAACGGAAGTCGTGGGAGCCATCCTCTGCGGCGGTGCCAGCCGGCGCATGGGCACCCACAAGGCGCTGGTTCCGGTCGACGGCATCCCGATGGCGCGACGCGTGGCCGATGCGCTGCTCGCGGCGGGTGCCGATCGGGCGATCCTGGTGGGCGGCGACCCCGGCTGGGGCCCTCGGCTCGGGCTCGGCCGCGTGCCCGACCGTTGGCCGGGCGAGGGTCCGCTCGGCGGGTTGGCGACTGCGCTCCTCGATGTCCCCGCGCACCCGGAATCGATCGTGTTGGTGGCGGCCTGCGACCAGCCCTGGCTCGATGGCCCCTCGGTGGCCGACCTGGCCGAAGCCCTGCGCCAGGACCGGGGTGCGGGTGCGGCGTTGGCCACCGGGCAGGACGGTCGCCGGCAACCCTTCCCCTCGGCCTGGAGGCCCAGTGCAGGTGGGGCTCTCGGTGAGCTGGTGACCGCCGGTCATCGACGGGCGGACGCAGCGTTCAGCCTGGTCAGGGTCCTCGACATCGCCCTTCCCGGGGCGATCCTCGACGATGTCGACTGGCCCTCCGATCTGGCTCGTTGGGAGGATGGTCTGCCGTCGGTGGGCGGGCTCGTCGGCCTGGACCCGTAGAGTGGGCGGTCTGCTGCCCGTGCCGAAGAGCCTGGAGACCCACCGTGGACGTCCCTGAGATCGATGTCGATGAAGCGGCAGAACGCCACGCCGCGGGGACCCCCGTGATCGATGTGCGCGAGCCAGACGAATACCTCGAGGGCCACGTTCCGGGTGCTCCGCTGATCCCCCTCGGCGACGTGGCCGACCGGGTAGGCGAGGTCCCGGACACCGGCGAGGTGCTCATCATCTGTAAGTCGGGTGCTCGGAGCCGTCGGGCGGCGGAGTTCCTCCGGACCAAGGGGATCGACGCGATCAACATCGCGGGCGGCACCACGGGGTGGATGGATGCCGGGCATCGCGTGGTCGCCGGTGAAGAAGCTGGCTCCTGAGCGTGGCCCTGAGCGCCGAGACCCACACTGATCGCGGCCTGCCGGAGGCCCGCTGGGTCGACACCGATGTCGGCCTGGGCGAGATCGTGGCCGAACTGGTGGAGGTGCCGGCATTCGGGGTCGACACCGAGTTCCACCGGGAGAAGACCTACTTCCCGCAGCTGGCTCTCGTGCAGCTGTCGTGGAACGACCAGCGAGCACTCGTGGATCCCCTGGCCATCGACCTCGCCCCGTTCGCGGCGGCGCTGGTCGGCCCGGCCACGGTGGTCATGCACGCGGCCAGCCAGGACCTCGAGGTCCTCTACCGGTCGTGCCACGTACTGCCCCGGAATCTCTTCGACACGCAGCTGGCCGCCGCCTTCGTCGGTCACTCGCTCCCGGCGCTCTCAGCCTTGGTCGACAAGCACTATGGCGTGCATCTGCCGAAGGGGGATCGCCTGACCGATTGGCTCCGTCGACCCCTCGGCGCAGACCAGCGCACCTATGCAGCATCCGACGTGGAGTTCCTTCTCGGCTTGCAGGAGAAGCTCACCGCGGAACTCGAGGAGCGGGGCCGGCTGTCCTGGGCGCTCGATGAGTGCGAGGCGCTCCGGGCCAAGGGCCAGGTCATCCGCCGGCCGGAGGACGCTTGGCTGCGCATCAAGGAGGCCCGCTCCCTCCGAGGCGAGGTGGCGGCGGTTGCCCGGGCGCTGGCGGCCTGGCGTGAACAGCGGGCGGCTGAGCTCGACCAGCCGGTGCGGTTCATTCTTTCCGACATGGCGGTGGTGGGCATCGCGCAGCGGCGGCCGAAGGTCCCCGCCGATCTGGGCCGCATCCGCGGGGTCGATGAGCGCCACGCCAAGGGCAAGATCGGCGAGGCCATCCTGGCGGCGGTGGCCGAGGGACGCGGGCAGGAACCGCCCAAGCTCGTCGGGTCCTCTCACGAACTGGACCGCAAGCTGCGACCGGCCGTTGCCCTGGTGGCTGCGTGGGTCGGTCAGCTGTCGCGAGATCTCGAGATCGAGACCTCAATGGTGGCCACCCGCTCCGACATCGAGGCGTTGCTGGCCCACGCACCCGATGCCCGCCTGACCCGGGGCTGGCGAGCCGAGCTGGTGGGCGAGCGGATCCGTCGCCTGGTCGAGGGCGAAGCCGCCCTGGCCTTCGATGGTCGCGGCAACCTCGTCCTGGAAGACCGGGCCAAGCCCGACCCCGCCTGATCAGGCTGGGCGGAGCACCACCGCCTGGTCCGGACCGAGGTTCGAGCGGGCCGTGGCGCCTTCGTGGTGGTCGTCGCTGCTGACGGCCACTACCCAGCCGGCAACCAATGAGCCCACCTCCACAGGGGCCGCCGTGAAGTTCACCAGCATCCGACGCCGGTCAGCGCCCTCGACACGGTCCCAGCCCACCACCCCGGTCGGGGCGTCGAGCAGCTCTTGGGTGCCCACCTGGAGAGCGGGGCTGGCGTGGCGTTCGGCCAACAGCCGCCGGTACAGGTGGACGATCGACGTGGGATCGCTCACCAGCGCCGACGCGTTGCGGACCTCCGCCTCCGGTGGCCACGGGAGCCAGGGATCAGTTGTCCCCCAGCCGTGGTCGGCCGAAGCCGTCCACGGGATCGGGGCCCGGCAGCCGTCCCGGCCGCCGGGGTCGACCACCCGGTCGGCGGGCACCACGGCATCCTCGAGCCCCAGTTCCTCACCGGCGTAGAGGAAGGGGGTCCCGCGGAGCCCGAGGAGCAGGACCGCGGCCGCCCGGGCGCGGGCCTCGGTGCCGTAGCGGGTGCGATGACGAGGCTGGTCGTGGTTGGAGAGCACCCACGAGGGCCAGCCCTGCGGCTCGATCTCTCGCACCACCTCGTCGATGCGGTGGCGCCACCGCCTTGCGTCCCAGGGCGTGAACAGCGGGGGGAAGTTGAACGCGAGGTGCAGGCCCTGCCCACCGTCGTAGTACGAGGCGACCATCGCCGTGTCGAGCAGGAAGACCTCGCCCACCATCATGCGGTCCCCGTCGTACTCCTCCAGGACCGAGCGCAGGCCGCGGACGATCTCGTAGGTGCTCTCGTGGTGGTTGAGCGCCGAGTGC
Source organism: Acidimicrobiales bacterium (assembly GCA_046594195.1). Taxonomy (GTDB): domain Bacteria; phylum Actinomycetota; class Acidimicrobiia; order Acidimicrobiales; family Iamiaceae; genus Aquihabitans. The sequence continues at coordinate 6,616 of JBKJPY010000056.1, forward strand.
GGGATCGGGAGCATCTCGGCCGGGTCGTCGGCGAGGTCCTCGTCCTTGCCCAGGGCATGGAGCACGTCCATGCGGAACCCGTCGACGCCCCGGTCGAGCCAGAAGCGCAGTACGTCGTGCATGGCCGCCACCACCTCGGGGTTCCGCCAGTTGAGGTCGGGTTGATCGGGCAAGAAGAGGTGGAGGTACCACTGGTCCGTGGCGGGGTCGACGGTCCAGGTGGGGTGGTCTTCGGTCCAGGTCTGGATCCAGTTGTTGGGTGGGGCGCCGTCGGCGGTCTGGTCCCGCCACACGTACCAGTCGTGGTTGGCTGCGTCGCGCGAGGAGCGAGCCTCGGTGAACCAGGGATGCTGGTCCGAGGTGTGGTTGGGGACCCAGTCGACGATGACCTTGATGCCCAGGTCATGGGCATCGTTCACCAGTTGGTCGAAGTCGGCCAGGGTGCCGAACAGCGGGTCGACGTCGCAGTAGTCGCTCACGTCGTAGCCGAAGTCGGCCATGGGGGAGCGGTAGAAGGGCGACAGCCATATGGCATCGACCCCCAGCCAGGCCAGGTGGTCGAGGTGAGCCCGGATGCCCTGGAGGTCTCCCACCCCGTTTCCGTCCGTGTCGGCGAACGATCGCGGGTAGATCTGGTACACGACGGCGGACTGCCACCAGGGTTCGGTCATGGTCGGGAACCCTAGAGGGAGCCTCGAACCGGCGGTCTGTTGCATCCCGGGCGCACCGGTCCGTTTCCCCGAAGTGCAGGAATGGGGGTCCGGGTGGCTACACTTGCCCTTCGGATTACGTCATCTCTCGGGAGTGTGGCCCGTGAAAAAGGGTCGTCATCGCCGATACGAAGAAGCTCGGTCGCTGAAGCGTTCATCGGAACCAACCTTCAACGATCTCATCGATCGGGCAGACGAGCAATCGTGCCCCGAATGCGATGCCGGTCCGGGTCATGACCACGCTTCGTGGTGCTTGGCCGAAGCTGCGCAGAAGGAAAAGGAATCCGACGGTTGGGGCTGACCCCGATCGGCTCTGCAGCTTTTTGATCCCGCCACCTGGCAGGGTCGCTCTCTCAACCCCGCTGGAAGGTCCTACCCCGTGTCATTCGCCGCGCTTCGCAACGTCGCCCTCGTGGCGCACGTCGACCATGGCAAAACCACCCTCGTCGACGCGCTCCTGCGCTCCACCGGGGTGTTCAACGCCCACCAGTCCGACCACCTGGTCGACCGGGTCATGGATTCCAACGACCAGGAGCGCGAGCGGGGGATCACCATCCTCGCCAAGGCCGCCTCGGTCCAGTGGGGAGACATCAAGATCAACCTGGTCGACACGCCCGGTCACGCCGACTTCGGGGGCGAGGTCGAGCGTTCGCTCGAGCTGGTCGACGGCGTCGTGCTGCTGGTCGATGCCGCTGAGGGCCCCCTGCCCCAGACCCGCTACGTGCTCTCCAAGGCGCTCGCCGCCGGGCTGCCCGCCATCTTGGTGCTGAACAAGGTCGACCGACAGGATGCGCGCCCGGAAGAGGTGCTCGACGAGGTCTACGAGCTCTTCATGGATCTCGGCGCGTCCGACGAAGACATCGAGTTCCCGATCATCTCGGCCATCGCCCGAGACTCCAAGGCCGTCGTCGGCATCGGCATGCCCGGTGAGAAAGATGACCTCAGCCCGCTCCTGCAGTGCATCATCGACAACGTGCCCGAGCCCAAGGTCGACCGAGACGGTCCGCTGCAGGCCATCGTCACCAACCTCGACGCGTCGGACTACCTCGGCCGCCTGGCCATCGGCCGGGTCATCCGCGGCACGATGCGCAAGGGCGAGCGGGTGGCCCTGCTCGATGAAGAGGTGGCCGAAGGCGGCAAGCCGGTCGAGCGCAAGCTCGGCAGCCTCATGGGCTTCACCGGCATCGTCCGCGACGACGTGGACGAGCGGGTGGCCGGAGACCTCTTCGTGGTGGCCGGTTTCCCCGAGGTCGAGATCGGTGACACCATCGCCGATCCCTCCAATCCTGAGGCGCTGCCCCGCCTGAGTGTCGACGAGCCGGTGCTGCGCATGACCTTCGGCGTGAACACCTCGCCCGAAGCCGGCAAGGACGGCAAGTACCTGACGTCTCGCCACCTGCGCGATCGCCTCCAGAAGGAGGTCCTCGGCAACGTGTCGATTCGCCTGGAGGACACCGAGTCGCCCGACGTCATCGAGGTCGCCGGCCGTGGCGAGCTGCAGCTGGCCGTGCTCATCGAGAGCATGCGCCGCGAGGGCTACGAGCTGCAGACCAGCCGGCCCGAGGTCATCGTCAAGGACATCGACGGCAAACGCCACGAACCGCTCGAGCGGGGCGTGTGCGACGTGCCCGAGGAGCACGTGGGTACCGTCACCCAGGCCCTCGCCCCCCGCAAGGGCCGCGTGACCGACCTGCGCCCGGGAGACACCGGCCGCTCGGTCGTCACCTTCGAGGCTCCGGCCCGAGGCCTGATCGGCTTCCGAGGTCTGCTGCTCACCGCCACCCGCGGCACCGCCCTTCTGCACACCCACCACGCCGGCTGGATGCCGTGGGTCGGCGAGCTGCCGCACCGCCAGGGCGGGGCCATGATGGCCGACCGCACCGGCGTCACCACGGCCTACGCGCTCGACAACCTCCAGACCCGCGGCGTGCTGTTCGTCGGTCCGGGCGAGGACGTCTACGAGGGCATGATCATCGGCGAGAACAGTCGGCCCGACGACATGATGGTCAACTGCGTTCGAGAGAAGCAGAAGACCAACATCCGGACCCACTCCGCGGACGAGGCCATCAAGCTGACCCCGCCGAAGGTGGTCACGCTGGAGTCCGGCATCGAGTTCATCGCCGAGGACGAACTGGTCGAGGTCACCCCCGAAAGCATCCGGGTCCGCAAGCGGATCCTCAAGGAGCAGGACCGCCGGCGCCTCAAGCGCTGACGTTCACCGGCGCTCGGCCTCGGGGCCTGCCACACCGATCCTGGCTCCGCCGCCCTACCCTCGGGTCGTGTGGGCGTCGCCTTCAAGGACCTCTGCATCGATGCGACCGCCGGCTACGAGCGGCTCTACACCTTCAACAAGGCCGGTCAGTCGACCTACAAGGTGCTCCGCCAGCACACAGGGACGTGCTGTGCCTACCAGAACGCCTTCGCGGGGCACTTCCGGACGGGCTACGCCGAGACCCTGTTCTTCTACGGCCGCATCAGCCCAGAGGCCACCGAGTACCTCCAGGACATCACCGCCGGTGGGAACAGCCTGATGACCCCCGCCCCGCAGATCAACGGCGAGTACACCCCCACGATCGGGGACTTCGACGGCAACGGGTTCGACGACGTCCTGCTCTGGAACCGTTCCGGGGCCACGTATCTGCTGTCGTCTGATGGCGCATCGTTCACCCGCTCGGATCCGTCGGACATCCCGAAACGGGCGCAGGTGTTCGCGGTGACGGTCACGCCGTCCTGATGCCTAGGCGGCGACGACCTCGACGCTGATGACGTGGGCCGGGACCTTTGGCCCGACGTCCTCGGGGCCGGTCGTGGCATCGAGGTCGTTCACGGCGACGCCGACCTTCACGAGCGTGTTGACGGCGCCGTCCTCGACGTCGGTGCGATCGATCAGCACCCAGCACGTCAGCGTCACGTCGTTGACAGCGCAGGTATCCGCGGCGCCGCTCTCCCGCTGGGACGCCACCGGGTCCAGTGCGATCGTGTTGTACGCCCCGATGCCGCTTTCGCCGAATTGCCGCTCGGCATCGGTGATGACCGCCGGATCACGGACCAAGGCACCCGCGTCGGTGCCGTCAGCAAGTGCGGTGATGAACCCGACCGCAGTCTCTTCCGGCGACAGATCGCTCACCGGCGCCGTGGTGGTGGGGATGGGAGCCGGAGCGGTGGTGGTCGTCACCGGCAGCGTCGGCGTGGGCGCGTCGGTCGTTGTGGTCGTGGCCGCAACCGCCTTGGTGGTGGACGGTGCATCGCTCCCACCCGACGAACCGCAGCCGGCGAGCGCCAGGGCGGCGACGGCGACGATCGCTGGCCACGATCGGCGGGCGATGCGGTCGCTGGCGCGGGGTCGGTCCGGGAACGAGCTTCTGATCGGCACGGTGCATCCTGTGGTCGGCAACGGACCCAGCACGCTACGCCCCGAGCCGGAAGCCGCCGGCACGCCCAACCCTTGCCGGCGCTGGCGGGTTCCGGATGTGGGTCGAGAGGTGTCGATCCGTGCCGGTCGCCCTACGCTCGAACGGGTGGATCACGAACCTGTCGCTCGCTCGGCACCGGTGTTCGTGGACGGCGGTCGCCGCCGTCGGCGCGTGGCGATGGTGGGCTGGGCACTCGGCCTGCCGCTCGCGATCTGGCTGGTCCTCGCCCCCGCCTCGCTCCTGGGTGCCTCATGGGTCCCCGCACTGCCCCTGCTGCCTGTTGTCGGCGCGGCCACGCCGGCGCTGCACGCGGCAGACCAGAAGGGATCGGACCGGCTGCGGGTCGGTCCGGCGGTCGCGTCTGCTGCGGACGAAGCGCGGCGCTCGCAGCCGTCGCAGTCCGAAGATGGACCATCGTCGACGCCATCGTCCGTAGCGAGCTCCGCGGTTCCGGCCCAACCGATCGCGGCGACCGGGCAGGCAGCCCCTGTCGGCTCCACCACTCCACAGGCGCCGACGACGAGCACCCCGGGTCCCGTGACCACGACGCACACGACGCCGGTCACCCCGGCCACGACGCGACCCGTCACGGCGACGACCCGGCCGGTCCCCGCGACGACTCGTCCCTCGCCGGCGACCACCCGCCCGACGACCAGGACGACGCACACCTCACCTCCGCACCCCTGATGGCGACCCCGCGTCAGCCACGGGCACACTGGGGCCTCTTCTCGGTGATGGCGCTGCTGCTCATCCTTGGCCTCAGCCTCTCGGGCTACGCCTCGCACGGCGTGGGCCAGGCGTCCACGCAAGGTTCGGCGACAGCGAGCCAGGCGGGGCTCCCTGGCGGAGCCGGACCGATCGTCGACTTGAGCGGATCGCAGTCGCGCACGGTCCACGTACCTGACAAGACCGTCGTGTTGACCTTCGATGATGGGCCCGATCCCCGATGGACGCCCAAGGTCCTCGACGTCTTGGCGAAGTACGACGTGCCCGCCACGTTCTTCGTCGTCGGTGCGCGTGTCGGGAGCGACGCCGGCCTCGTGCGGCGGACCATGGACGCCGGCCACGAGGTCGGGGCGCACACGTTCAGCCACCGCGACATCAGCTCGCTGTCGGGCTGGGAGCGCAAGCTCCAGATGTCGCTGACCCAGGTCGAGCTGGCGGGCAGCGCCGGCATCCACACCTCGCTGTTCCGGCCTCCGTACTCGTCGACGCCCGATGCTCTCAGCCGCCGAGACGTCGATGCGCTCCGCCCGCTCGCCGAAGAGGGCTACCTGGTCGTCCTGAGCGACCTCGACAGCCGGGACTGGAAGCGCCCCGGTGTCGGGTCGATTGTGCGCGCCGCCACCCCAGAGGGAGACCGCGGCGGGATCATCTTGTTCCACGACGGCGGCGGTGACCGTGCGGAGACCGTGGCGGCGTTGAAGGTGCTGATCCCGAAGCTGAAGCAGGAGGGATACCGCTTCGCGACCGTGTCCGACGTGGCATCGGGTGGGACGGCCACGGGCACCCGGAACGCCCAGGCGACGGCGACTGGGGCCGGACGGCTCTCCGCAGCCGCCCTCGTACGGTTGCAGCAGGTGTCGGCATCGGTGGCGAAGCTCGTGGGCCTGTTCTTGGTGCCCATCGGCATCTTGACGATGTCTCGGGTGCTGGCGCTCGTGGTGCTGGCCCGTCGCCAGCGCAGGTCAGCGGCAGCGAGGCCGCCCGACGTGGACTTCCGGCCGCCGGTGTCGATCATCGTGCCGGCGTTCAACGAAGCGGCTGGGATCTCCGCCTCCGTCCGTTCGCTCGCCGACTCGGCCTACCCAGACCTGGAGGTCGTTGTGGTGGACGACGGATCCACGGACGGCACCGCCCAGATCGTGCGAGACCTCGATCACACCCTGGTGCGGCTCATCATCCAGCGCAACACCGGCAAGCCCGGTGCCCTCAACGCCGGCATCGCCGCCTCCAGCAACGAGATCGTGGTCTGCGTCGACGGCGACACGGTCTTCGAGCCGGACACGGTCTCGCACCTGGTGGCACCGTTCGCCGAGCCCGGCGTCGGCGCGGTGAGCGGCAACACCAAGGTGATCAACCGCAAGGGGCTGGTCGGAGGCTGGCAGCACCTGGAGTACGTGATGGGCTTCAACCTCGACCGGCGGATGTACGAGCACCTGGACTGCATGCCGACCGTTCCCGGTGCGATCGGTGCCTTCCGGCGCGAGGTCCTGGTCGACCTCGGCGGGGTGAGCGACGACACCCTGGCCGAGGACACCGACCTCACGATGGCGGTGAACCGGGCCGGTTGGCGGGTCCTCTACGCGGGCGATGCCATCGCGTGGACCGAGGCACCCGCTGACCTGCGAGGCCTCTGGCGCCAGCGCTACCGCTGGTCCTACGGGACCATGCAGGCCATGTGGAAGCACCGGCGAGCGGTCCTCGATCGGGAGCACACCGGGATCGGCCGACGAGCGCTGCCCTACATGCTGGTCTTCCAGGTGCTGCTGCCGCTGTTGGCGCCCATCATCGACCTGTGGGCCCTCTACGGCATCGTGTTCCTCGATCCCTGGCCGGTGCTCGCGGCGTGGATCGGCTTCAACGTCGTCCAAGCCGCGGTCGCCGCGTACGCGTTCCGCCTCGATGGCGAATCCCTCCGCCCGCTGTGGATCCTGCCGTCGCAGCAGTTCGTCTACCGCCAGCTCATGTACCTCGTCGTGATCCACTCGCTCATCACCGCCGCGCTCGGCATCCGCCTCCCCTGGCAACGCATCGAGCGCACGGGCGCCCTCAACGCTCCCGCCCCATCGTCTACCGGTTGAGGGTTCGGGTGGCGGGGTGGGGGAGGAAGACCTGGGTGCCCTGGCGGCGGGTGCGGTCTCGAAGGTGGGTCTCGATCATGGCGAAGACCTCGTCGCCGACCATCGCGCTCAGCTCGCCGCCCAGCTCCTCGTAGACCGGCACGGTGCCGATGAAGGCGTCGTCGCTGTCGGTGCACCACCAGTGGAAGTCGTGGCCGCCGTCGCCCCAGTCGCGGCGCTTCCACTCGCGCACGGTGGACGTGACGTGGCCGAGGTCGTCGGTCTCGTCGATGCGGCGCAGGGGCAGCTGCCAGCAGACCTCGGGCATGAGGTCGAGGTGGCGCTTTCCTTCGGTTGCGGCCAGGTGGTGGAAGGCGCAGCCGAGACCGGCGCCGTCGAAGCCCGGTCGGTTGAGGAACACGCACGCGTCGTCGACGAGCAGCGTGGTGGTCTCGTCCGCGTCGTTGGTCTGGGTGATGCCCTGGGCTCGGCCCTCGTCGCGGAACTGCCACTGCTCGGGCGTGAGGCGTTCGGCCATGGCCTGGGTGTGGGCGATGTCGTCGGGCCCGGTGAAGTGTGCGCCGTAGGAGCAGCATCCCTGGACGGCCTCGCTGAAGTCCTCGGTGAGGACGCCCTTGCAGCCATTGCCGAAGATGCAGGTCCAGTTGCTGGTGAGAAAGGTCACGTCGAAGATCCACGTCCGGTCCTCGGTCGGGTCGTCGAAGGAGACCCACTCGTGGAGGTCCTGCGGTTCGGTCACCGGTCGAAGCTACTCGGACGGCGCAGCCCGACTCGACGCCTACCGTGGCCTCTATGACGGAGACGCTGCGGTTCGGGACCGATGCCGACCTCGACGGCCTGTGGGAGGTCTTCAAGCTCGGGTTCGGCGCCGCCGAGCGTCGTCGGGAGGACTGGCTCGACGGGGTCGTGCCCTCCCGTGCACTCATTGGCGAAGGGCCCCGAGGTGAGGTCGCGGCTGCGTCGCACATCCGACGGTTCGACCAGTGGTTCGGCGGTCGCGCCGTCCCGCTCGCCGGGTACTCGCCCGTCGCCGTGCTGCCCGAGTTCCGAGGTCGGGGAATGGCCAGGGCGGTGGTCGCCGGACAGTACGCCGACCTCCGCGAGCGCGGCGAGGTCGTGGCCGGCCTGTTCCCCGCTTCGCTCGCGCTCTACCGATCGGTGGGCTTCGAACTGGCCGGTTCGTACGTCGCCCGCCGGTTCCCGGCGGCGGAGATCGGCCGGCTGCGCCCGGATCGCCCGGTCGAGGTGCGGCGGGGGACCGTCGACGACATCGACGCCGTGCACCGCTGCCACGAGGCCGCCGGTCCCGAGCGCGATGGTCAGCTCCGGCGTGACGCCGGCTGGTGGGCCCGGTCGCTGCCGCTCGACCTCGCGGACCGCGTCCTGTACGTGGTCGATGACGTCAACCGGCCAGGTGAGCTCACCGGCTACGCCCTCTACCGCCACGGTCCCGGCCCCCGGCCCTACGACTTCAGCGTGATTGTTCACGAGGTGCTGGCCGAGGACCCCGACGTGCTCCGTGCCCTGTGGCGAGTCGTCGGGAGCTCCAGCTCCCAGGCTCCCTGGGTGGAGGTGGTGGGTCCGGCCGAGGACGACCTGCTCTTGCTCCTTGCCAACACCGACCCCGTGGCGGTGCGCAACGAGATCCGCTGGATGCTCCGGCTGGTCGATGCCCCTGCTGCGGTCGCTGCTCGTGGCTGGCCGGCGACGGCGGACGGAACCGTGGACCTCGAGGTCATCGACGAGCATGCCCCCTGGAACGACGGGCGCTGGGTCCTCGAGGTCGCCGACGGCTCGGCCCAGCTGTCGCCTGGGGGTGATGGGACGGTCCAAGCCCCGATCGGCGCCCTCTCGTGCTGGTGGGCCGGCTACGCCCCCGCCACTCGGCTCGCGAGGCTCGGCCTACTCCAGAGCGCCGACCGGGCATCGTTGAATCGGCTCGACCACCTGCTCCCCGCCGTCCCTCCCGTCCTTCCCGACTTCTACTGAACCGGTCATTCGTAGGCGTGGTCGTCGGGTTCGCTCAGGAGGTTGATCGCCTTCTCGACGGCCCGGCGAGCACGGGTGAGGCGCTTCTCGTCGACCGGGTACTCGGTGCCGCCGGCGTCGATGGACTCCCGCAGCCGGACGATGGCAAGGTCTGCCAGCTCCTCGGCGATGGTCTCCAACCGGCCCTTGATCTCGTCGAACTCGCCTGCCATGGCCGCAGAGTCTGCCATCCCGGTCTGACGGACCGGGATGGTGACGACGCTCAGAGCGGCGGGTCGTTGGCCTCGGGGGCGCTGTCGAGGGCGTTGACCGCTCGGATCAACCGGTGGAGGTCGCCGACCCTGAACGGGCTCCAGACCATCACGAGGCGAGCCAGGTCCAGGTGGTCGCCACTGGACATCTCGGCAGCAAGCGGTCCTCGCGTGGTGATCTCGCCCTCCAGGAGCCGGTCGCCGAACTGCTCGTTGAGCGCCGCCACCTCCGCCTCGGTCGGTGCCGCGTGCAGGCGAAGCACCAGCCGCTTCCCGACCCAGCGCAGGGAGTGGTAGTTCCGCCAGAAGCCGAGGATCTCGGCGACCGCCGCCTCGCAGCTGTCGGTGATGAGGACGCGCTCGAGGTCGTCGAATGCCACCAACCCGCGCGACGCCACTTCGTCGTGGATGAACGAGGCGAAGCCCTTCCAGAACCCGCCGCCGGGTGCATCGAGCAGGACGATGGGCGTGGGCTCGGCCTTACCGGTCTGCTGGAGGGTCAGCAGCTCCAACGTCTCGTCGAGCGTCCCGAACCCGCCGGGTACGGCGACGAAGCCCTTGGACTCCTTCACCAACATGAGCTTGCGGGTGAAGAAGTACTTCATGGACACGTGCTTGGGGTCGTCGTGGATGACGTCGTTGGCCCGGCTCTCGAAGGGGAGGCGGATGCTCACCCCGATCGACTGGGCCGGACCGGCACCCTCCATGGCAGCGAGCATGATCCCGGGACCGGCCCCGGTGACCACCATCCAGCCAGCATCAGCCAGCGCGGCGGCGACGTCGTGGGTCTGGACGTACACCGGATCGACGGCGGCCGTACGAGCCGACCCGAAGATGGTGACCTTCGGACGCTCCTTGTACGGGGCGAACATCAAGAAGGCGTCGCGCATCTCCTCGATCGCGGAGGCCGTGATCTTGAGGTCGAGCCGATCCGTACGGTCCTGACCCAGTTCACCGGCGGTGGTGACGATCTCCGTGATCAGGTCCCGGTTGGCGGTGATGCCGAGCCGCTCGATGAGGGAGGTCGCCTCCGCCGCGATCGAGGCGGCGGCAGGGTCGAGGTTCTGGTCGGTCATGGCGGCGTCAGCCTGCCACGTCACGGTGTCCGCAGTGAACGAACGATCAGGCGGGCTGGGGGGCGGTGCCGTAGAGGGTGGTGCGCTGCTCGAGCCGTCGGCCGAGGGGCTCGACGACGGCTCGGAAGGCGGCCTCGTCCATGCCCTGGCCGTGGCTGGCGCCAGCAGCGCGGGAGATGTTCTCGTCGATGAGCGTGCCGCCCAGGTCGTTGACCCCGGCCTGGAGGAGTTGCTGCACGCCGGAGACTCCGAGCTTCACCCAAGAGGCCTGGATGTTCGGGATGAAGCCGTGGTAGGCGATGCGGCCCACGGCGTGCATCAGCACGACCTCCCGCCACGTCGGCCCCCGCCGCGCCCGCTTGCGCAGGTAGATGGGCGAGGCCATGTGCACGAAGGGCAGCGGCACGAACTCGGTGAAGCCGCCGGTCTCCGCCTGGAGGTCTCGGGTGCGCACGAGGTGCTTGGCCCACGAGCGGGGGTGCTCGATGGAGCCGAACATGATGGTGACGTTGGACCGCAGGCCGACCGAGTGCGCCGTGCGGTGCGCGTCGAGCCACTCCTGCGTGTTGACCTTGTCCGAGCACAAGATGGCCCGCACCTCGTCGTCGAGAATCTCCGCCGCGGTGCCGGGCAGGGTGGCCAGGCCGACGTCGACGAGCCGACGCAGGTAGTCGGCGAGGGGCTCATCTAGGCGCTTGGCCCCTTCGGTGACCTCGAGGGCGGTGAAGCCGTGCACGTGCATCTCGGGCACGGCGTCCTTCACGGCCCGGGCCACGTCGATGTAGTAGTTGCCGTCGAAGTCCGGGTGGATGCCGCCCTGGAGGCAGACCTCGGTGGCGCCCATCTCCTGAGCCTCGACGGCGCGCTGGGCGATGTCGTCGAGGGTCAGCAGGTAAGGCGTGCCCCGCAGGTTGAGCGACTTGGGGCCCTTCGAGAAGCCGCAGAACTGGCACTTGAACGTGCACACATTCGTGTAGTTGATGTTGCGGTTCGAGACCCAGGTGACGGCATCGCCGATGACCTCCTGGCGGAGCTCATCGGCCAGTTCGACGACGGCGCCGACCTCTCGGCCACGAGCAGAGAAGAGCGTGGTGATCTGGTCCTCGTCGGGGATGTCGCCTCGTCGGACTGCGGCGAGCACGTCGGCCACCTTGCCCGTGGCGCGCGCCCGGCCCGGGACCAGGACTGGCGGATCGGCGTCGAGGCCGACGTACCACTGGGTCGAGCGGCGCCCGACGAGCACGACCTCGGCGCCGTCACCCACGTTGCGGACCTCGCCCACGGTCTGCGGGTGGACGGCGCCCGGGTCGTCGCGCCCGAGGCCCTCGGCGTCGGAGCGGTCCATCACGGCGAAGCGGAGATCCTCGTGGACCCACGTCTCGGGCTGCGTCGCGTACTCCGGATAGATGGTCAGGCGGGGAGCCAGCTCGAAGCCGGCTTCCTCGGTGACGGCTCGCAGGCGGTCGCGATCGGGCCAGGGCCGCTCGGGGTTCACTTGGTCGGCGGTGACGGGGGAGACGCCGCCCCAGTCGTCGATCCCTGCGTCGAGCAAGACGGCGAAGTCATCGGAGAGGTTGGGTGGTGCCTGGAGGTGGATCTCCGACGGAAGGATGAGGCGGGCGAGGGCGATGGCCTCGAGGTACGTGTCGGGCGGGCACGGCGGAGCGGCGTGCATGCTGGTCCCGTTCTTGGGCAGGAAGTTCTGGACGATCACCTCCTGCACGTGGCCCCAGCGGGCGTGGCTGGCGGCGATGGCCTCCAGCGCCTCGATGCGGTCGGCTCGGCTCTCCCCGAAGCCCACGAGGATCCCCGTGGTGAACGCGATCCGCAGCTCGCCGGCGGCCTCGAGCGTGGCGAGGCGGCGCGCCGGCTCCTTGTCCGGGCTACCGCGGTGTGCGGCCAGGTCGGCGTTGAGCGACTCGAGCATCATCCCCTGGGAGGGGGACACGGCGCGCAGCGCCGCCAGCTCGTCCGGGTACAGCGCACCGGCGTTGGCATGGGGCAGCAGCCCCGTCTCGGCGACGACGAGCCCGGCCATGGCGACCAGGTAGTCCACGGTTGACGCGTACCCGTGCTCGGTCAGCCACTCGCCAGCCACGGGGTAGCGGTCCTCGGGACGCTCGCCCAAGGTGAACAGCGCCTCGTGGCAGCCCTTCGCGGCACCTTGGCGAGCGATCTTCAGGACCTGCTCGGGGGTGAGGAACGGTGCGTCGAGCCGTGCGGGCGGCTGGGCGAAGGTGCAGTACCCGCACTTGTCGCGGCAGAGCATCGTGAGTGGGATGAACACCTTGGGCGAGAAGGTGATGCGAGTGCCGGTGCGGGCGTTGCGCACGCCTCGGGCCTGCTCCATCAGCTCGGGCAGCGGCTGGTTCCAGGAGGAACCGGTGATGGGCGACATGGCCGGCAGGTTACCTGCGGGTCCGACCGGCGCCGCCAGTTCGGATCGAACGTTCCCGTTCGGCTGGACAGCCTCTGGTCATGGTCGCCTCAAAACGCTCTGCGTGGGCAGAAGGTCACTCCTTGAGGTTTTCAGTCTCACGCCGATGGGGCTTCATGACCCCTCGTGCTCCTCGTCGTCCGGCGGCAATGGCGCTGGCCGCCGCCATGCTCCTCGTGGTCGTGGCCCTCGGTTCGGTCGTCGGATCGCCGAATGCAAACGCCGCAACCGCAAGCACACCGGTGATGGGGCGCAACCGGGTCACGGCCGCTGACCTCGCCGGCTGGTTCCGTTCCAAGGGCAGGACCTCCCGGGCCACGGTCTCGATCGATGTCCTGGCCGGCCACTTCATCAGCGAGGGTGCCGAGGAGGGTGTGGCGGGGGATCTGGCCTTCGCGCAGTCCATCGTCGAGACCGGCTACTTCAACTTCTCGACCCGTATCCTGCCGTCGTACAACAACTTCTCGGGGCTGGGCGCGGTCGATGGCGGCTCGGGCGGCGCCACGTTCGCCACCGCCGAGCTCGGAGTACGGGCGCAGATCCAGCACCTCCGGGCCTACGCCGACCCGACGGTGACCATCGCCAAGCTGGCCCACCCGGTGATCGACCCCCGGTTCTCCCTGGTCGCCCCGAAGGGCAAGGCGCCGACCTGGAACCAGTTCGGCAACGGCATGTGGGCCACCGATCCCGGCTACGCCGCCAAGGTCCTCGGGATCTACCAGCAGATCCTGGACTTCGCCGACGCTCCGCCCCCGCCGCCCCCGGTGTGGTCCTTCCCGCCGTTCGCGTCTGCCCCAGCAGCGGTGGATCAGGCCTACCGGGACATCCTCGGCCGGGCGCCGTCGGCCTCGGAGCGCTCCGCCGGTGCCTCCGCGCTGGAGTCGAATGCGACGACGCCCTCGCAGCTGATCGCATCGCTGGTGACGGGCGAGGGGGCACGAGATGCCCAGCCCGTCGTCCGGCTGTACCTCGCCGGCCTGGGGCGCCTCCCGGATCGCAGCGGCCTCCAGTACTGGACCCGCCGTCACGCCGCGGGCGTGCCCTTGGGCGAGCTGGCCCAGCGGTTCATCGTCTCGACGGAGTTCAACCGTCGGTACGGCTCGCCTGGCAACACCGGCTACATCGAGGTGCTCTACCGCAACGTGCTCGGCCGACCGGCAGATGCGAGCGGGCTCGACTACTGGAACCGTCGGCTCATCGCCGCCCGGATCAGCCGGGCCGGCCTTGTCGTCCAGTTCAGCGAGTCGAGCGAGCACCAGGCGACGACCGCGCCCAAGGTCGAAGCTTCCGTGGTCTACGTGGGCATGGTCCTGCGGGCTCCGGATCCTTCGGTCCTGTCGTGGTGGTCCACGCGTCGAGCGGGCGGCAGCCCGCTGAGCACCCTCACGGACCTGGTGTACGCATCCAGCGCCTACCGCGCCCGCTTCTGAGCTCGAGGCCCGACGCTCCGTCGCCAGGCGATCAGAGCTGCGACGCTGCGGCCTCGTCGACCAGCCAGATGACCTGCTCGCTGGCGATGCGAGACGCCGGCAGGCGCTCGCCGCGAGCGATCGCCGCAAGGGCCGGGGCCTTCTCCTCGCCGGTCACCGTCACCACGGCCAGCGCAGCGCGGGCGATGCCGGCGAAGGTGAGGGTCATCCGCGGGTAGGGGTTGTTGCCGAGCGGATCGTCGTTCATCGCCACCAGCCGACCCGGGTCGGCGTCGAGTGCGGCGGACTCGGGGAAGAGCGAGGCGGTGTGGCCGTCGGCCCCCATGCCGAGGTGCACCAGGTCGATCCGGCCCAGGTCACCGACTCGCAGCTGGTAGGGGTCGGGCCCCTCGGCGCAGCGCATGAGGTGGGTGGCGTTGGCAGCGCCGACTCGGTCTAGGAGGGCTTCACGCGCCAGGTGGTAGTTCGACGCGGGATCGTCGTGGGGCACGCAGCGCTCGTCGCCCCAGTACACGTCCACCTTCCACCAGTCGATCTGCGACCCGCAGACGTCGGCGAGGTGCTCGTAGCAGCGGCGGGCTGTCTCCCCACCGGACAGGGCGAGCGAGAACGTGTCGAGCGAACGCATGCGGAACGCGTCGATCACCTGCTGCGCAAACGCAGCCGCGACGTCGGGGACGACGACCAGCTCGCCGGGAATGGCCATCGGGTCAGCTGCCGCCCGGATCGTCAGCCTTGGCCTGCAGCGAGGCGATGAGCTCGTCGAAGGCCTTGGTGAACGAGTCGACGCCCTCGGACTCGAGCTGCACGGTGACTGCTTCGAGGTCGATGCCGACCGCCGCGAGCTGGTCGATGACGGCGTGCGCACCGGCGAGGTCCGCATCGGCGGTCCGGGCCACCGTGCCCTCGGCCTCGAACGCGTCGAGGGTCGCCTCGGGCATGGTGTTGACGGTGTCGGGGGCGATGAGCGTGTCCACGTACAGCGTCTTGGGGTAGTCCGGGTTCTTGGTTCCGGTGCTAGCCCACAGCGGACGCTGGACCTTGGCGCCCCGGGCTGCCAGCGCCTCCCAGCGGGGACCGCTGAACTTCTCGAGGAACAGCTCGTAGGCCAGCTGGGCGTTCGCCACCGCACCCTTTCCCTTGAGGGCAAGGGCCTCGGGCGTGCCGATGGCGTCGAGGCGCTTGTCGACCTCGGTGTCGACCCGGCTGACGAAGAACGAGGCGACGCTGGCGATGCCGTCGAGCGGGCCGTCGTGGGCTTCGAGCCCGCTGAGGTAGGCGTCGATGACCTCCTCGTAGCGGCGGACGCTGAACAGCAGCGTCACGTTGACCGAGTGGCCGGCCGCGATCACCTGCTCGATCGCCGGCACACCCTCGGTGGTACCCGGGATCTTGACGTGCAGGTTCGGCTGGTCGATGCGCTCGTGGAGCCAGATCGCAGCGGCGACGGTGCCGTCGGTGTCGTGAGCGAGGCTCGGCGCCACCTCGAGCGACACGAAGCCGTCGACCCCTTCGGTGCGGTCGTGGATCGGGCGCAACATCGCGAGCGCCTGCTCGATGTCGGTGATGGCGAGCTCCCAGAAGGTGTCTTCCACCGAGCGGCCTTCGCCGAGGAGCGTGGCGAACTGCTCGTCGTACGCATCGCCTGCGGTCATCGCCTTCTGGAAGATCGACGGGTTGGACGTGATGCCGACGATGCCCCGGTCCAGCCACGCCTGCAGTTCCCCTCCGACGATCCAGTCGCGACGCAGGTTGTCCAGCCAGGGGCTCTGGCCGCCTTCGGCCAACAAGTCGTGCAGCTTGGTCATGGATCGCCTCCGGGGTGGTGTTCGGTCAGTCGTCGAGCTCGGAGAGCTCGGCCAGCAGCGCTCGGGCGCGCTCAGCCACGTGATCGGGATTGATGCCGAGGTTGGTCAGCACCAACGCTCCGGGTGCAGACGCACCGAAGCGGTCGATGCCGACGGAGTCGCTGGCCCAGCGCTCCCACCCGAACGTGACGCCGGCCTCGACGGACAGCACCAGGGCTTCGGCAGGCAGGACGTAGGCCTGGTACTCCTCGTCCTGCTCGTCGAAGTCCTCCCAGCAGGGCATGGACACGACGCGGACGGCCACCTCCTCGGTGGCGAGCTGGTGCGCGGCCTCGAGGCAGACCGACACCTCGGAGCCGGTGCCTACGAGGATGATCTCGGGCAGTTCGTCCTCGGTCTCGGGCCCGAGCTCGGCGACGATGTAGGCGCCACGGCTGACGCCGTCGTTGCCAGCCGTGCCCTCGAGCACCGGCAGGTCCTGGCGGCTGAGCACCAGCGCGGTGGGGCCCGGGTGGCCGAGGGCATCGCGCCACGCGGTGGCCGTCTCGTTGGCGTCGGCGGGTCGCACGACGCGCAGCCCCGGCATGGCCCGCAACGATGCGAGGTGCTCGATCGGCTGATGGGTGGGCCCGTCCTCGCCGACGCCCACGGAGTCGTGGGTCCAGCTGTAGATGACCGGCAGGTCGGACAGGGCGGCGAGGCGCACGGGCGGGCGCATGTAGTCGGCGAAGACGAAGAACGTGCCGCCGACGGGGATGATCCCGCCGTGTGCAGCCATGCCGTTCATGACCGACCCCATCGCGTGCTCGCGAACGCCGAAGTACATCTGCTTGCCAGCGGGGGTCCCCGGACCGAAGTGGTCCACGCCCTTGAGGAGCGTCCCGGTATTTCCCGAGAGGTCGGCACCGCCGCCCATCAGACCCGGCACGGTCGTGGTCAGCGCCGCGAAGACCTGTCCGCTCGCGACGCGCGTCGCGACCTTCTCGCCTGCGTCCCAGGTGGGAAGCGCAGACTCCCAGCCCTCGACGCCGGTTCCGGCCAGGGCCGCGTCGAGTTCAGCTCGATCGCCCGTGAAGGCGGCAAGGCGCTGTTCCCAGGCCTCGCGGTGTTCGGCGCCCCGAGCGCCGGCGGCGGCGTAGTAGCCAGCAACCTCGTCGGAGATGGCGAAGGTGACGTCGGGGTCCATGCCCATCACCGTCTTGGTGGCGGCGATGTCCTCGTCCGTGAAGGCCTTGCCGTGCGCTGCAGGGCTGTCGGTCAAGGTGGGCGACGGGTACGCAATGTGGCTGCGGACAACGATCAGGGAGGGCTTGTCCTCGACGGCCATGGCCCGACGGATGGCGGCCTCGAGCACGTCGAGGTCGTTGGCGGCCTCGCCCAGGTCCTGCACGTCCCAGCCGTAGGCCTCGAACCGCTTGGGGGCGTCATCGGTGAGGGCCAGCTCGGTGGGACCGTCGATCGTGATGTGGTTGTCGTCGTAGATGTAGACGAGGCGTCCGAGCCCGAGGTGGCCGGCCAGCGACGCGGCCTCGTGGCTGACGCCTTCGGAAAGGTCGCCGTCACCGCAGATGACGAACGTGTGGTGGTCGCACACCTCGGCGCCGAACTGCGCTCGCAGGTGGGCTTCGGCCACGCCCAGGCCCACGCCGTTGCCGACGCCCTGACCCAGCGGCCCGGTGGTGACCTCGACCCCGTCGGTGTGGCCCCGCTCGGGGTGCCCCGGAGTCCTGGACTCCCACTGCCGGAACGCCTTCAGGTCATCGAGGCTGAGGTCGTACCCGGTCAGGTGGAGCATCGAGTAGAGCAGCACGGAGGCATGTCCCGCCGAGAGGACGAAGCGGTCTCGGTCGAACCAGTCGGGGTGCTGCGGGTCGTACCGCATGATGCGAGTCCACAGCACGTGGGCCAGCGGGGCGAGGGCCATCGCCGTGCCCTGGTGGCCGCTGTTGGCCTTCTGGGGCATGTCCATGGCAAGGCCACGGATGGTGTTGATGGCGCGAAGTTCCAGGTCGTCGGTGGTCATCAGCTGCTGCCGGCTCGAGGGAAGGGACGCCCCACCCTAACGAGCGCGTCGAAGCTGCCTCCCCAGGGACGCGTTCGGACGCCTGACCTGCGTTCGGGTGACGGTCGACACAGTTCTGACGGAGTGTCAGAACCCAGGTACGCTGGACCTTCCACACCAGGCCTCAGGGGGTCCAGCACGTGATCGTCCACGATCGTCTCTACATCGGCGGCGAGCTCGTCGAGCCTGCCGGCACCGGCACCATCGACGTGATCAACCCGTTCACCGAAGAGGTAGCCGGCACGGTGCCCGAGGGCACCAACGCCGACATCGACCACGCCGTCTCGGCAGCGCGCACCGCCTTCGACACCACTGACTGGTCGACCCGGCCGGTGTCCGAGCGCGCGGCGATCCTGGCCCGTGCCTCCGCCCTCATCCAGGGCCGGATGGACGAGCTCACGCAACTGATCTCGACCGAGATGGGCAGCCCGTCGGGGTGGGGCCTGTTCGGCCAGGTGCTGGCTCCGAGCATGGTCCTCGACTACTACGCCGGCCTCGGCGACACCTACGCAACCGAGGAGACCCGCGCCGGCATGTTCGGCGCCGTCTCGGTTCGCAAGGAGGCCATGGGCGTCGTGGGCGCCATCATCCCGTGGAACGTGCCGCTGTTCGAGGCCGTCATGAAGGTGGCCCCGGCCGTCATCGCCGGCTGCACCGTGGTCCTCAAGCCCTCGCCGGAGACCGCCCTCGACCCGTACGCCTTCGCCGAGATCATGGACGAAGCCGGTCTGCCCAAGGGCGTGCTGAGCATCGTCCCCGCCGGACGTGAGGTCGGCGAGTACCTCGTCACCCACCCACTCGTCGACAAGATCACCTTCACCGGATCCACTGCTGCGGGCATGAAGATCGGTGCTGCCTGCGGGGCGCTCCTGCGACCCGTCACCCTCGAACTCGGCGGCAAGTCGGCGGCCATCATCCTCGATGACGCCGACATCGCCACGGTCGTGCCGCAGCTCCTCGACGCTGGCCTCATGAACAACGGCCAGGCCTGCGTGGCCACCACGCGCATCCTCGCCTCGCGCCAGAACTACGACGCCGTCCTCGACGCTCTCACCGAGGCCGTCAGCGCCCTGGTGGTCGGCGATCCGCTCGACCCCGCCACCCAGGTTGGCCCGGTCGTGGCCAAGCGCCAGCGCGAGCGCATCCTCGGCCTGCTCGACGCCGGCCGCAGCGAAGGTGCCCGGGTCACCACCGGCGGCGGCCGCACCAGCCACGAGAAGGGCTGGTTCATCGAGCCGACCGTCTTCGGCGACGTCGACAACAAGATGACGATCGCCCAAGAGGAGATCTTCGGTCCGGTCCTCTCGGTCATTCCCTACGAAGACGCCGCCGATGCGGTCCGCATCGCCAACGACTCGCCCTACGGCTTGGGCGGCTCGGTCTGGGGCGGTACCGAGGAAGCGACCGAGATCGCCAAGCAGGTCCGGACCGGCACCATCCAGGTCAACCACTTCGGCATGGCCTTCGGCGCTCCGTTCGGTGGCTACAAGAACTCCGGCCTCGGACGCGAGCTCGGCCCCGAAGGCGTCGACGCGTTCATGGAGAAGAAGGCGCTCAGCCTCGATCCCGCGGCCGGCTGACCGGCTCGTCACTCCGCAGTCTCGACCCGTCCCCGCCGACCATCTCGGCGGGGACGGGCGCGTCCGGGCAAGAATCACGACGCCGCTCGCATGAACGGCCGTGCGATCAGGGGAAGAGCGATGAGCGACAAGCCGTTCGAGCTGGGGGGCATCAACCACCTCGCGCTGGTGTGCCGGGACATGGCGGCCACGGTCGCCTTCTACGAGGGAATCCTCGGAATGCCGCTGGTCAAGACCATCGAGCTGCCCGTCGGGCTCGGACAGCACTTCTTCTTCGACTGCGGCGGCGGTGACACCCTTGCCTTCTTCTGGTTCCCGGACGCGCCCGAGCCCGTGCCCGGCATCAGCGGACCGCGCTGCCGACCGGACCAGGGCGTGCTCGCCAGCGCCATCGGGTCCATGAACCACGTCGCGTTCCAGGTGCCGGCCGACAAGCTCGAGGAGTACCAGGCAAAGCTGCGAGCCGCCGGCGTCGAGACGAGCGAGATCGCCAACCACGACGAGAGCGAGTTCGGTATTGCCGACGAGTGGAGCGACGACGTGTTCGTCCGGTCGCTGTACTTCATGGACCCCGACGGCATCCTCCTTGAGTTCGCGTCCTGGACCCGCACGATGGGCCAGCCCGGCGACGTCGTCCACGAACCCAACCGGGCGGTCACCCGCATCTCCTGACCCCTCCCACCTGACCTTCGCCCCGAACTCGGTGACCTCAGAAGGGGTCGTCGAAGAGCAGTGCGCTCGCCGCCATGGCGTGGACGAAGTGCCGGTATCCGATCGGGCCGATCTCTCCGGCGGAGAACATCCCTGCGACCGCACCACCGTCGAGGTGCTGGTGGAGCACGGTTGCATCGTGATGGGGGTAGGGGAACAGCGCCGTGCCCCGCCCGGTACAGGTGAAGACGAGCGCGGCCTCGCCCGGCACGTCGGCCAGCAGGTCCCGGAGGTCCTCGTCGGCCGAGGCCGCGTCGCGGACCTGGAACTGGACCGTGGACCCGACCTGGACCTCGGCACCGACCGCCACCGCTCGGCGGCGGTGATCCGCGCCGAGCACAGCGCGGATGAGGAAGTCCCCGCGGCCGAGGTCAACCTTCCGCTCGTCGATCGCCACACCGAGCTGAAGGCCGCGGGCCATCCGGCTGCGCTCCTCCGGTGTGGCCGACTCAGCCTGGGCGAGCAGGCGATCGAGGGCGGGCTGGCCGGCGATCTCCTCGATGAGGTTGCCCGTCGAGCGGGTCACGACGAGCGGTTCTCCGATGGGCCGGCAGCCCTGGGACACCACGGGGGTGACGCCGACACCAGGAGGCAGCAGCAGCCCAACGCCGCCGTCACTGAACACGCCACCGTCGGCCACGAGGCGGTTGCCTCCCGTGCCGGTCGCCGACGATGCCAGCCCGCCTGCGACCGTGAGCCCCGGTGCCCGGTCCGCGAGGTCGTCGACGACGGCCTCGACCGGGAACGAGAATGGATCGGCGAGCAGCACGAGGGTGCCGGCCCACCCGCGCTCGATGCTCTGCCGCCCGTTCAAGCGGACGGACCGGACCAGGGGATCCCCCGCGAACCGACGCGGCGGACCGAAGCGCATGGCGAACAGGGAGATGGCGGCGCTGCCTTCGACCTCGCGGTCACCGGCCAGTACGGACGCCGCCGTGGCTCCGACGAGCGCACCCGGCTCCAACATCGCCCGGATGGCGGCAGCGATGTCCTCCATCGCCCCGGCGAAAGGTTCCGTCACGAAGACCACGGCCGCATCGGGCCGCTGGCCCAACTGGTCGAGCACCTCGCCGACGACCTCGCCGACCGCATGGGTGGCGAGCGGGTGCTGGGACATGGCCGCGGCGAACGGCACAGTTCAGCCTCCGGCGGAGGGCTCGACGGGCGGCAGCAGCGTGAATGGCACGTGCGTGACGTTGCCGAGGTCGATGCGAACCTCCGCTTCGACGGTCCCGTAGTCCTCGAACGTCAGCTCGGCCCGCACCAGCCGGTAGGCAAACTTGCCCGGCTCGACCTGCAGCGGCTGGACGTTGCGGGCGACCTGCTCGCCGTCGCGTTTGTAGATGGTCTCCAGCGCGCCGGTGCCGGGCTCATCGGGTGCACACCGCACCAGCACGACCAGGTGGGGCTCCATCGTGACCGGTACGGGGGAGGGGGCGGCCAGGGAGAAGTGGATGCCGGTCAGGTCGATGCGGGTCGATGGCCCCTCCACCTGCCGGAGTTCAATGTTCTCGATGAAGACAGCTGCGACGATGTCCATGCCGGGACCGTACCGGTCCTCCGGGCGAGATCCGAACCCGTCGCCCCCTGGGTCATCGGTGCAAGGTCGTGACCGGAGCCCCACCGGTTCCCGACAGGTCACGGCGTAGGCTTCCGCCGATGGCCGCCACGGAACCGGTCCTCACCACGCGGGAAGCGATCATCGTCGAAGCTCGGCGGTGCTTCGCCGAGCATGGCTACGAGGGCACCTCGCTGAACGAGATCGCAGAGGCGGTCGGCATCCGCCGTCCCAGCCTGCTGCACCACTTCCCGTCCAAGGAGGCCATCTACGCCGAGGTCTTCCGGATCTCGCTCGCGGAGTGGTCCATCCGGGTCGAGGAAGCCGTGGGCCAGGGTGCCGAGGGCTGGCAGAAGGTCGACCTCGTCATCACCACCGGCTTCCGGTTCTTCCAGGAGAACCCGGAGTTCGTGCGGATCATCAGCCGGGAGGCCCTCGACGACGGCGCCAACCTGGGCATCGACCTCGGCGCCGCGCTGCGTCCCTACCTCCAGCGGGCGATGGGCTGGTTCGAACGGGAGATCGCCGCCGGCCACTTCCGCCGCGTCGACACCGAGCAGCTGCTCATCACCGCCTACAGCATCATGTTCGGCTACTTCTCCGAAGCGCCCTTCCTGACTAGCCTCCTCGACCGCGACCCCACCAGCCCCGAAGCGCTCGACGCCCGCCTGAAGCACGTGCGGAACCTCTTCCACGTCGCGCTCTCGCCTACGGCGCCCTGAGGCTTCGCCTCCGGGCACCATCTCCGGCTCACGATCCGGCCTTCGCAAGGTCCTGGGATCGTCGCTCACGGGTCTTCTCACCGACTTCGTCGTCGAGCTACCCATGCCCTTCTCTTCCCGCTCTGGGTGCCTCCTTCGTCGGCACCGGGCCGCTCGGGCCCTCTCGCCTTCGGCGAACGCACTGGGCGTCGTCTGGGTTGTGGAGGGAGTGGCCAGGGCGCCGGATCGGTGGTCGGTAGGATCGCTCGCCATGCCTGCACGCACCCTCAGCGAAGCCGACTCCAAGATCCTGCTTGCTGGATTCGGGGTGGTGTTCGCCTCTGAGCTCGTCGTGAAGACGGTCGACGAGGCCGTCGCCGCGGCGCTCGAGGTGGGGCTGCCGGTGGTGGCCAAGCTCAACGGCGATGCCATCGCCCACAAGACCGAGCGCGGGCTCGTACGCCTGAACCTGGCGGACGAAGACGCCGTCCGCACCGCGGCTACGTTGCTGCTCGATGCCGCCACCCCCGACGACGGCGAGGTCGGGCTCCTCGTCGCCCCGATGCTCAAGGGCAACCGGGAGCTCATCGCCGGACTGGCCGATGATCCCCAGTTCGGGATGACCGTGATGGTCGGGATCGGCGGGATCCTCGCCGAGGCCATCGCCGACGTGGCCGTCCGTCCCGTGCCCATCACCGAGGTCGATGCGGCCGAGATGATCGACGAGCTCCGGACCCAAGCGCTCCTGGGCGAGTTCCGGGGCGAGCCGGCCGTGGACCGAGCGGCCCTGTCGCTGGTGCTGCTGGGCCTCTCCGCCGCGGCCCAAGCCGATCCCACCATCCGCTCGGCCGACCTGAACCCGCTGATCGTGGTCGACGGCGCGGCGATCGCCGTCGATGCCCTCGTCGAGGTCGGCGACGCCGAGTCGGCCAGGCCGACCGCCCACGCCCGCCCGACGGACGCCGCCTTCCGCGCCCTGTTCGACCCGAAGGGCGTCGTCGTCGCCGGTGCGTCGAGCCATCCGGGCAAGTTCGGCTTCGTGAGCCTCCACAACATCCTGGCCTCGGGCTACAAGGGTGCGGTCGGAGCCACCAACCGGGAACGAGCCGAGGTGCTGGGCATCCAGACCGTGGCCGACATCGACGAGCTGCCCGACGACACCTACGACCTGATCTTCGTGTGCACACCGGCCTCGGTGAACCCGGACCTGCTCCGTGCGGCGGCCGCGAGGGGCGTCACGGCCGCGTTCGTCACGTCGGCCGGGTACGGCGAGGCGGGGGAGGAGGGCATCGCTGCGCAGGCCGAGCTCGTGGCCCTGTGCGACGAGCTCGGCATCCTGCTGGCCGGCCCGAACGGCCAGGGCGTCGTCTCGACGCCGGCCAACCTGTGCGCCCAGATCGTGGCGCCCTACCCGCCCGTCGGTGCCATCGGCGTGGCGAGCCAGTCGGGCAACTTCGTGTCGTCCTTCCTGAACTACGCCGTGCAGACCGGGGTGGGCATCAGCCGCGCCGTCAGCGCCGGCAACGCCGCAGCCGTCGGCGTGCCGGACTACCTCGACTTCTTCGCCGACGATCCCGCGACCGCCGTGGGCCTCTCCTACGTCGAGGGCGTGCCGGACGGCCGCGCGTTCTTGGACCGGATGCGCTCCGTGGCCGAGCGCAAGCCGCTCGTCCTCGTGAAGGGCGGCGCCACCTCCGGCGGACAGCGTGCTGCGGCGAGCCACACCGGCTCCCTGGCCACCGACGATCGGGTCTTCGACGGAGCCTGCCGTCAAGCTGGTATCACCCGCGCCGCGACGGTGGAGGAGGCGTTCGAGGCCGCGGCCACCTTCGCCACGCAGCCGCTGCCGAAGGGCCCGAGGGTGGTCGTCATGACCACCGCGGGTGGCTGGGGTGTGGTGACCGCCGACGCCATCACCCGCAGCGACCTCGTGCTCGCCGAGTTGCCGGAGGACCTCCTCGCCGCCATCGACGAGAAGCTGCCTCCGCGCTGGAGCCGGAACAACCCGGTCGACCTGGCCGGTGGGGAGACCCGAGACACCATCCCGGAGGTGCTGGAGCTCATCGCGTCCCACCCCGAGGTCGACGCGGTCATCCAGCTCGGCGTCGGCATCCAGGCCAACCAAGCTCGGCTGATGCGCGACGGCCGCTTCTACCCGGACCACGGCTTGGAGCGCATCGTCGCCTACCACGAGCGCCAAGATGCACGCTTCGCGCAGGCGGCCCACGAGATCTCCGAGGCGACCGGCAAGCCGATCCTCCTGGCCACCGAGCTGGCAGTCGCCGATCCGAGCAACGCCGCGCCCGCTGCAGTCCGGGCGTCGGGCCGGCTCTGCTACCCCTCCGCCAACCGGGCCGTGACCGCCCTCGCCCACGCCTGGGAGCGCTCGCGATGGCTGGCCGCCCGCGGACTGTCCTGAGGTGATCCGGTACCGCTGCGCACGCGCCGTCAGCGCCGTCGTCCTCGCCGCAACGGTCGTCGTCGTGAGCGCCGGCGCCCCGAGTGCGGCGGCGCCCGCGCAGGTTTCGCCCTCGAAGCCGGACCCGAGGTTGGCCACCGGACTCGACACCGTGGTGTCGCTCTCGCCCGACGACACGTGCCTCTCGGTGTCGATCGACGGGAGCACCGCCTACCAGCACCGCAGCGACGATCCCCAGACCCCGGCCTCCACCCAGAAGCTGCTGACGTCGGCTACGGCGCTTGACCTGCTGGACCCTTCCACCGTCTTCACCACGGCCGTGGCGAGCGCTGCGCGGGTCAACGAAGGCGCGGTGGGGGGAGACGTCTACCTCGTCGGCGGCGGCGATCCCGGGCTGGTGTCGAGCTTCTACCGCAAGGTGCTGAAGATCCCCGACAACCGCCCTAGTACCTCGCTCGATGCGCTCGCTCGACGTCTCAAGGATGCCGGGGTCCGCCGCATCGACGGACGAGTGGTGGGCGACGAGTCCCGCTACGACGACCTGCGGGTGGTGCCGTCGTGGCCCAGCCGCTTCATCCCCCAGAACCAGTCGGGGCCCCTCAGCGCCCTGAGCGTCGACGAGGGCTACCTCCTCGGACGTGATGAGGACGGCACCTGGCGACGGAACCGGAGCAACGACCCGCCCACGGATGCGGCGAAGGCCTTCACGGCGGTCCTCGAATCGCGAGGGATCGAGGTCGCGGGCGAGCCCACCTCGGGCATTCACCCGACCGGCGCTCCGGTGCTGGCGACCATCGACTCACCGCCCCTCGTGGACCTCATGGATGACATGCTCCAGCGCAGCGACAACCAGACCGCGGAGATGCTCGCCAAGGAGATCGGGGTGGCCAGCGGCAGTGGCGGGAGCACCGCCGCAGGCGCACGGACGATCGCAACCTGGTTGTCCGACCAGCAGCTGGCACCCCGCGGCGGCACCGTCGTCGACGGATCCGGGCTGGACCCGACCAACCAGGTCACCTGCAACGAGCTCGTGGGCGTCCTCGACCGGTCCGGTGGGATCGACGGTCCCATCGGCCGACGGCTCCCGGTGGCCGGCGAGAGTGGCACCCTCGCGTCGCGCTTCGGAGGGTCGAGCGCCGAGGGTGCGCTACGGGCCAAGACGGGCAGCCTCAACGGCGTCCGCTCGCTGGCCGGCTTCGTCGAGCTCCCCGACGGCGGAGTCGCTACGTTCGCCTACATCGCCAACGGCGACCAAGCGGATCGGGACCCGATCCGGTCCCAGGCCTTCCTGGGTGAGATCCTCGCCACGTACCGGCCGCCGTGCCCGACGGACGCAGCGCCGTCGCTCCCGCTGGTGGATGCCGTCCACGCAGCGCAGCTGGGGGCGGTGGCGGCTGCGCCGGTCGCCGGGGCCCTCCCCGGGCTTGTCGCGTCCTTCGGCGCCGTCGAGGCGCGATCGGGGGACCTCCTCGACCGATGCTCGGCCGAGGCCGACACGGATGTGGTTGTCCCGGTCCCGTAGCGGGCAGGGGTGACCAGCAGGTTCTTGCGCCCTCCTACGGTTCCAACTAGGAAGGTTGAGCCCGACCAGGAGACGATGTGGCAGCAGCAGGTTCGACGTCAGGTGAGCACGACGGGGTTCGCGAGGTCATCAGCGACCTCTGGCTCCTCATCCGCGATTACGCCAAGCAGGAGACAATCGACCCGATCAAGATGCTCGGGTCGTTCCTCGGCTGGGGCCTGGCCGGATCCATCGCCCTCAGCCTCGGGATCGGGTTCGGCGCCCTGGCCATCATCCGGGCACTGCAGACCGAGACCGGTGGCCACCTGACCGGCAGTTGGAACTGGGTCCCGTACTTGGTCGGTCTCCTGTTCACCGCTGCGGCAGCCGGCATCGCCGTGTGGTTCATCAAGCGACCGTTCCGCCACGAGGAGGCCTCGGCATGACCGACGTCCAGCAAAAGATCACCCGCGACGACATCGAGTCCAAGTTCCGGACCCTCACGGGCGACGTCGACGACATCGCCGAGGACGCTCGCAGCACCGCCATCACCGTCGGCGCCGTCGTGGCCGCCGCGGTCGTGATCGGGGTGTTCCTGTTCGGTCGCAGCCGGGGCCGCAAGAAGACCACCATGATCGAGGTCCGGCGCTTCTGATGGCCAAGAACTCCCGAGGCGCCACCTCCCAGATGGGCGTGCTGCGTCGCGTCGAGATGCTCGGCATGCGCAAGGGCCGCGGCGGCAGCAAGAACTGGCTCTACGTCGGCACGGGCCTCTGGACCGTGCGGACCATCCGCCGGATGGCGGAGCGTCGCGAGGAGATCCTCATCTCCGAGCCGCTGCGGCCGGGTGAGCGGCTGATCATCTCGAACAACCGGCCCACGATCGAGTCTGCGCCGGCCACGAAGGGCCGACGCGCCAAGAAGGCAGACCGCAAGGCCGAAGCCGCGGCCGCCAAGGAGCAGGCCAAGCGGGACCTCAAGGCGGCAAAGGCCGACGCCAAGATGCAGGCGAAGATCGCCCGCAAGGTGGCCAAGGCGCCCAAGCGGGTCGCTCCCACCGAGACCGTCGTCGCCGACTGACGCTCGCACTTCCGCAGCGGCCCTCGGGCGCGCCAGGATGGCTCCCGTGAAGGTCCAACTCCGCAACCCCTCGCGCACGCTCGACGTGCCTGGTCCCGTGAGCATCGTCGCGCTCCTGCAGCGCCTGGAGCTCAACCGCGAGACCGTCCTCGTCATCCGCAGCGGCACCCTCGTCCCCGGCGATGCCATGCTCGATGACGCCGACGAGGTCGAGATCCGCCCCGTGATCTCCGGGGGCGCAGCGTGAAGTGCCGCGTGTGCCGCGGGCCGGCGGTCATCGACATCCGCCGCCACAACGCCAACTTCTGCGCCGACCACTTCCTCAAGCTCTGCCGCGACCAGGTCGCCAAGGCCATCAAGGACTTCGACATGGTGCAGCCGGGGGATCGGCTGCTGGTGGCCGTCTCGGGTGGCAAGGACAGCCTGGCGGTCTGGGACATCCTGCGCGAGCTCGGCTACGAGGCCGATGGCCTCTACATCGGGCTGGGCATCGGCGGCTACAGCGACGAGTCGGGGCGGATGACCCGGGCGTTCGCCGAGACGCGGGGCTGGCCGCTCCAGGTCATCGACCTCCGCGAGGACTTCGACTACGACGTTCCCACCGCCGCCAAGGTCACCAAGCGGGTCCCGTGCTCGGCGTGCGGCTTGTCCAAGCGCCACCTGTTCGACCAGGCGGCTGTCGACGGCGGCTACGACGCCGTGGTCACCGGCCACAACCTCGATGACGAAGCCGCGGTCCTCTTCGGCAACACCTTGCGCTGGCAGACCGAGTACCTCGCCCGCCAGCTGCCGGTCCTGCCCGCCCGTCACGGCTTCCCCCGCAAGGTGAAGCCGCTCGTGCGGCTGGGGGAGCGCGAGATGGCGGCCTACTGCGTCCTACGCGGCATCGACTACATCGTCGAGGAGTGCCCGATGGCGGCGGGGAACAAGCACCTCGGGTACAAGGAAGCGCTGAACGCCATCGAGGCGCAGTCGCCGGGCAGCAAGCAGGCGTTCTACTTCGGCTTCCTCGATCGGGCGGTGGCGCGCTTCGCCGACGCGGCACCCGACGGCTCCGAGGATCCATCCCTCGGCACCTGCCGCAGCTGCGGCGCCCCGTCCACCAACGAGATCTGCGCCTTCTGCCACCTCGTCGACCGCACGGCCGGCGCCGAGCCCGTGGTCCTGACCGTGAAGGGGGCCTCGTGACCGAGCCCGTCCTGCCCGACCGTTCGCTGCGAGCCGGGGAGCGGGTCCTGCTCATCGACCGCAAGAAGCGGCGCTACCTCGTGACCCTCGAGGTCGACGGCGAGTTCCACACCCACTCGGGCTTCCTCGAGCACAACGCGATCATCGGCCAGGGCGAGGGTGCTGCCCTCCGGTCGACTCGCGGTGCCACCTTCTCGGTATTCCGGCCGACGCTCTCGGACTTCGTCCTCAAGATGCCTCGCGGCGCCCAGGTCATCTACCCCAAGGACCTCGGCGCGATCTTGATGCAGGCAGACGTCTTCCCGGGCGCACGCGTCCTGGAGTCCGGGGTCGGTTCCGGCGCCCTCTCGATGACGCTGCTGCGTGCGGGGGCCCACGTGACCGGCTACGAGATCCGCGAGGACTTCGCCGCCCGCGCCCGCAAGAACGTCGAGGCCTACTGCACGCCGGAGATGATGGAGCACTACGCCATCGAGGTACGCGACTGCTACGAGGGCATCGACGAGTTGGCGTTCGACCGCATCATCTTGGACCTGCCCGAACCTTGGCAGGTGGTACCCCACGCCGAGGTGGCCCTGCGCCCCGGCGGGATCCTCGTGGCGTACACCCCGGCCATCACCCAGGCCGTGCAGCTGCGCGAACGGCTGGTCGACAGCGGGTTCGAGTTGGCGGAGACCATGGAGGTCCTCCACCGCGGTTGGAACATCGACGGCATGTCGGTCCGGCCCGACCACCGCATGGTCGCTCACACCGGCTTCCTCACCAACGCCCGGCTGCTCCCCAGCGCCTGATCCACCACCGAGCCGGCCCGGACGCGACGAAGGGGCCCATTCGGGCCCCTTCGGTCGGTACCGGTCGTCCCCTCAGGGACGGCCGGTCAGAGCTCGATGAAGATGCACTCGCCGGGGCACTCCTCGGCGGACTCGATCGTGGCCTCTTCCTGTCCGGCAGGGACGACGGCCAGACCCTCGGGGCCACCCGGGTCGGAGAAGACCTTGGCGCCTTCCTTGACGTAGGCGAGGCCGTCATCGAGGAGGGTGAACACGTCGGGTGCGATCTCTTCGCAGAGTCCGTCGCCGGTGCAGAGATCCTGGTCGATCCAGACCTTCATGGTGGGTTGCCTCTCTCGTCAGATGGAGCCGTCACGTCGACGACGCCCTGGCCGTTTGGAGCGTAGCGGAACGCCCCCGGAACCCGGGAACCCTGGTGATGGGCGTCCGTCACGTTCCGGCCGCGCCCGTTGGAGCGCGGCGCGCGTGGCGCTGGTGTTTCGTCGGTGTGAAGCGTGCGGACCCTCCGTGGAACCCGCGAAGGCACCGTGTAGCGTCGCCGCGGAGCGCCCCGACGTGGCCCGGTGCGGCCACCGACGGGCATCCCAACCCGTAGACGAGGTGGTCCCCATGAGCGACGACACCGACCGACAGCTGGCGCTGCAGGCCGCTGAGCTCGACGAGCTGCGGGAGCAAGCCGCCTCGCTCGAAGACGAGGTCGTGGGCTTGCGGCGCCGACTCCAGGATGCTCCCAAGCGGGTCCGCACCCTCGAGGAACGGCTGCTGGAGACCAAGGGCCAGCTGTCCCAGGCCGTGACCCAGAACGAGAAGCTCACCTACACCCTGCGCGAGGCTCGCGAGCACATTGCGGCACTGCGCGAGGAGGTCGACAAGCTCACCCAGCCGCCAGCCGCCTACGGCACCGTGCTCGGGGTCAACGAGGACGACGACACCGTCGACGTCTTCTCCGGTGGTCGCAAGATGCGCGTCGCCGCCATGCCCGACGTCCTCCACGCCCTCAAGCGCGGTGACGAGGTCGCGCTCAACGAGTCGTTCTCCGTGATCCTTTCCCGGGCGAGCGATCGGACGGGCGAGGTCGTGACCATCAAGACGGTGATGACCGAAGGCCGGGTGCTCATCGTGGGGCGCGCCGACGAGGAGCGGGTCTGCGAGGTGCTCCAGGAGGTGGTCGACGGCGGGCTGCGGGTGGGTGACACCGTGCTGATGGATGCCCGCTCCGGCCTGGTCGTCGAGAAGATCGATCGCCCCGAGGTCGAGGAGCTCGTGCTCGAAGAGGTGCCGGACATCTCCTACGACGACGTGGGCGGCTTGGACTCCCAGATCGAGGCCATCGCCGACGCGGTGGAACTGCCGTTCGTCCACCACGAGCTCTTCGCCGAGCACAAGCTGCCCGCTCCCAAGGGGATCTTGCTCTACGGCCCTCCCGGCTGCGGCAAGACGCTGATCGCGAAGGCAGTCGCAAACTCGTTGGCCAAGAAGGTCGCGGAGGTGTCGGGCGACGGTCAGGCCAAGAGCTACTTCCTCAACATCAAGGGCCCCGAGCTGCTCAACAAGTACGTGGGGGAGACCGAGCGCCAGATCCGCCTCGTGTTCCAGCGGGCCAGGGAGAAGTCCGAGGAGGGCTGGCCGGTCATCGTCTTCTTCGACGAGATGGACTCGATGTTCCGCACCCGCGGCACCGGCATCAGCTCCGACATGGAGTCGACGATCGTCCCGCAGCTGCTGGCGGAGATCGACGGCGTCGAGACCCTCAAGAACGTGATCGTCATCGGCGCCTCCAACCGCGAGGACCTCATCGACCCGGCCATCCTGCGCCCGGGCCGCCTCGACGTGAAGATCAAGATCGAGCGGCCCAACGAGGTCGCTGCCGCCCAGATCTTCGGGCGGTACCTGACCGCCGACCTGCCCTTGAACCAGGACGAGGTGCGCGACCTCGGCGGGGGCGATCCGGAGAAGTGCGTCCGGGCGATGATCGAGACCACCGTCGAAGAGATGTACCGCGACGACGAAGAGAACCAGTTCCTCGAGGTCACCTACCAGAACGGCGACAAGGAGATCATGTACTTCAAGGACTTCTCGTCCGGAGCCATGATCGAGAACATCGTCCGGCGAGCCAAGAAGCTCGCGATCAAGCGCCTCATCGCCGATGGCCCTCGGGGGATCAAGACCCAGGACCTCATCGACTCCATCCACCAGGAGTACAAGGAGCACGAGGACCTGCCCAACACCACCAACCCGGATGACTGGGCCAAGATCTCCGGCAAGAAGGGCGAGCGCATCGTCTACATCCGGACCCTCATCACCCACGGCAAGGAAGAGGAGCCGGCCGGGGGCCGGGCCATCGAGCGCGTCGGCACCGGCCAGTACCTCTAGCCCCGGCGGTAGGGTGCGCGCATGGCGCTGCACAAGGTGTTGGGCATCGAGACCGAGTACGGGATCGTGGTCCGCGGCGCGGGCGAGTCCAATCCGGTCAGCGCCTCCTCGCTGCTGATCAACGCCTACGTGGGCGAGCTGGAGCGCCAGCGCGTGGCGGGTCCCAAGGTGGGCTGGGACTTCGAGGACGAGCACCCGGGCAACGACGCTCGAGGTTCGAGCGGTCCGTCGTCGCCGCCGGACGTGGAGACCCACCTCGTCAACGCCGTGCTCACCAACGGCGCCCGCTACTACGTCGATCACGCCCACCCCGAGATCTCCACGCCGGAGTGTGCCGACGCCCGAGCGGTCGTCGTGTTCGACCGGGCGGCGGAAGAAATCGTCCGGGCATCGATCGTGGCGGCCAACCGCCTCCTGCCGGACGGCCAGGAGCTGGTGGTCCACAAGAACAACTCCGACGGCAAGGGCAACTCGTACGGCTGCCACGAGAACTACCTCATGGCTCGCGCCACGCCGTTCGGCCGCATCGTCACCCACGCCACCGCCCACTTCGTAACCCGCCAGATCTTCACCGGCAGCGGCAAGGTCGGCGTCGAGGCGGCCGGGCTGACGGCCCGCGACGTGCCCTTCCAGCTCACCCAGCGGGCGGACTTCTTCGAGGCCGAGGTCGGACTCGAAACCACCCTCAAGCGCCCGATCATCAACACCCGCGACGAGCCCCATGCGGACGCTCAGAAGTACCGGCGCCTCCACGTCATCACCGGCGACGCCAACTGCTCGGAGATCGCCACCTTCTTGAAGGTCGGCACCACGGCGTTCGTGCTGTCGCTGGTCGAAGACGAAGCGCTCCCGCGAACGTTCGCGTTCCGCAGCGCGGTGGCCGCCATGCGGCAGGTCTCCTACGACCGCACCCTCTCGACGCCCCTCGAGCTGGTCGACGGCACCACGGTCACAGCGCTCGAGGTGCAGTGGGAGCTCCTCGACCGGTCCAAGAAGTGGGCGGACGAGCATGGCCTTGAGGCGGTCGGAGGCGAGGTCGGTGCCCAGGTGCTGCGGGAGTGGGAGGACGTGCTCACCACCCTCGAGCGCGATCCGATGGAGCTCGCCGACCGCCTCGACTGGGTGGCCAAGTACCGGCTCCTGGAGGGCTACCGCGAACGGCACGGACTCGATTGGGACGACCAGCGGCTCGCCGCGCTCGCGCTCCAGTACCACGACATGCGCCCGGAACGATCCCTCGCCGACCGCGTCGGGCTGCGCCGCATCACCCAGGATGAGGAGGTCCGGCAGGCCATGACCGACCCGCCGGAGGACACCCGGGCCTACTTCCGCGGCACCTGCCTCAAGCGTTGGGCCTCGCAGGTGGTGGCGGCCAACTGGGACTCGATCGTGTTCGACATCGGCCAGAGCTCGTTGCGCCGGGTCCCGATGATGGAACCCATGCGTGGGACCCGCTCCCACGTCGGTACGGTGTTGGAGGAAAGCGCCGATCCGGCCGAGCTGCTGGCTCGGTTGAACGGCTGAGGAGGAGCACCAGATGGCTGAACGGGAACAGAAGCGCAAGAGCGCTCCGGCTCGCGAGACCGATGAGGTCGTCGAGGCCCCGGGCACGTCCGAGACTGGCGAGAAGCTCAAGGCCGACATCGACGACCTCCTCGACGAGATCGACGAGGTCCTCGAGACCAACGCGGAAGACTTCGTCCGTTCGTACGTACAAAAGGGCGGGCAGTAAGCCACGAGGCCGCGCCGGACGGTTCGATCCGGCCGTTAGTGTCCACGGCGTGCAGATTCCTACGTTCTCCACGTCGAACGATCCGGGCCCGGACTTCGCCGGGCTGCTGCGGTCGCAGGGGTTGAACCCTGCGGTGCCGGACGGGCCGGTGTCCGCAGCCGGGGCGATCCCCCACGGGACGACCGTCGTCGCGGTCCGGTATGCAGACGGCGTGGTGATGGCAGGTGACCGGCGGGCCACCTCGGGCAACTTCATCAGCCACCGCTCGATCGAGAAGGTGTTCCCCGCCGACCGATGGTCCGGCGTGGCCATCGCCGGTGCCGCGGGGCCGGCGATGGAGATGGTGAAGCTCTTCCAGCTCCAGCTCGAGCACTACGAGAAGGTCGAGGGGCAGGCGCTCTCGCTCGAGGGCAAGGCCAACCAGCTGTCGCAGATGGTCCGCAACCACCTGCCCGCCGCCATGCAGGGCCTGGCAGTGGTTCCGCTGTTCGCCGGCTACGACGTACGGCGCGGCATCGGCCGGCTGTTCCAGTACGACGTCACCGGTGGCCGCTACGAAGAGAACGACTACGCGACCTCGGGCTCTGGCGGGCTGCACGCGGCCACGGTCGTCAAGCTCGGCTTCGCCGAGGACCTCGATCGGGGGGCGACCCTCAACCTGGCGCTCAAGGCGCTGGTCACCGCTGCAGACGAAGACTCCGCCACCGGCGGACCTGACCCGGCCCGCGGCATCTGGCCGGTGGTCGCCACGATCGACGCCGACGGCTTCACCCGCGTCGCCGACGAGGAGCTCGCTGAGCGGTTCACGGCCCTCACGGAAGGAACCGGCCGATGAGCATGCCCTTCTACGTCGCCCCGGAACAGGTCATGAAGGACCGTGCGGACTACGCCCGCAAGGGCATCGCCCGGGGCCGCAGCTTGGTCGCCTCGGTGTGCACCGAGGGCGTGGTGATCGTCGCCGAGAACCCGTCGAGCACGCTGCGCAAGGTGTCGGAGATCTACGACCGCATCGGCTTCGCCGGCGTCGGCAAGTACAACGAGTTCGACCAGCTCCGCATCTCCGGCGTGCGGGCTGCGGACCTGAAGGGGTACTCGTTCAGCCGGGAGGACGTCGACGCCCGGAGCCTGGCGAACCAGTACGCACAGATACTGGGTCAGGTGTTCACCCACGAGATGAAGCCGCTCGAGGTCGAGATCTTGGTGGTCGAGGTCGGCGCCGGCCCCGAACAGGACCAGCTCTTCCACCTCCTCTACGACGGCACGGTCATCGACGAAACCGGATCTGCGGTGCTGGGTGGCGATGCCGAGGCCGTGGCCGAACGCTTGGGCGCCGCTCTGCCGGCATCGCCTGACCTTGCCGCGGCCCTCACCGCTGCCGTCGGGGCCCTGGCCGGGCCCGACCGGACCCTCGCACCATCGGACCTGGAAGTGGCGGTGCTCGACCGCACGGCCGCCCGGCGGTGCTTCCGGCGCCTGCCCGACGACGAGGTTGCGACCCTGCTCGGGAGCGGGGTCTGAGCGGGTCGACATGGCGCCGCGGGCGGCGTTCCAGCAGTAGCGTCTCGCACGACCACTGACAGGAGCGACCCCATGCGCAAGACCCTTTCCATCCTGGTGGCCGTGGCCGCCCTTAGTTTCCTCGGCGCCTGTGGCGCCTCGGGCGGCAGCGACGCCAAGTCCGACAACCCGACCACTGCGGCCCCGAAGGAAGCGACGACGACCTCCACGACGGAGGCGGACACGAACACCGTCAAGGTGGCGGCGTGGGCCGACAGCTTCTGCGGCAGCTTCGGCACGTGGCTCGACGACATCAAGACCGCCAGCAGCGGCGTGTCGGACAACGTGACCCCCGGCGACATCGACAGCGCAAAGACCGCCATTGCTGACCTGTTCGGCACGGCGTCGTCGGCCACGCAGACACTCATCGACGAGATGCAGGCCGCCGGCGATCCCGACATCGAAGATGGCGACAAGTTGGTCGATGACCTGATCGGGAAGTTCCAGGCGTTCGACGAAGCCGCCCAGAAGGCCAAGACCGAGACCGAGGCCCTGGCGACAGACGACATCACCACCTTCCAGTCGGAGGCGGACAAGCTGACGACGACGTTCCAAGACGAGGTCGACACCGTGGCGGAGTCCTTCAGCGAGATCGACACGAAGTACCCCTCAGAAGAGCTGAACACCGAGCTCAACTCGGCCTGCTCGTTCTGACCGAGATCCCCGCACCAGGGGGGAGCGGTGGCATCGCGGCCACCGCTCCCCCCGGTACGGTGGCCGGGTGGAGCGCCGCATCTTCGGGATCGAGAACGAGTACGGGGTCACCTGCACGTCTCGCGGCCAGCGACGCCTGAGTCCCGACGAGGTCGCCCGGTACCTCTTCCGGCGGGTCGTCTCGTGGGGACGCAGCAGCAACGTCTTTCTCGCCAACGGCGCTCGGCTCTACCTCGACGTCGGGAGCCACCCCGAGTACGCCACCCCCGAGTGCGACTCCGTGCGCCAGCTCGTGATCCACGACAAGGCCGGCGAGCGGATCCTCGAGCAGCTCCTCGTGAGCGCCGAGGAGCGCCTCCAGGAAGAGGGGATCCGCGGCACGATCTACCTCTTCAAGAACAACACCGACTCGGCCGGCAACTCCTACGGATGCCACGAGAACTACCTCACGAGCCGCCGGGACGACTTCGGCCACTACGCCGAGGTCCTGATCCCGTTCCTGGTGAGCCGCCAGATCTACGCGGGGGCCGGGAAGGTCCTCCAGACGGCACGCGGGGCGATGTTCTCGCTCAGCCAGCGCGCCGAGCACATCTGGGAGGGCGTCTCCAGCGCCACCACCCGCAGCCGTCCCATCATCAACACGCGGGACGAGCCGCACG
The DNA here is from genome assembly GCA_046594195.1 of Acidimicrobiales bacterium. Taxonomy (GTDB): domain Bacteria; phylum Actinomycetota; class Acidimicrobiia; order Acidimicrobiales; family Iamiaceae; genus Aquihabitans. The sequence continues at coordinate 43,100 of JBKJPY010000056.1, forward strand.
CCGATGCGGAGAAGTACCGTCGCCTCCACGTCATCGTCGGCGATTCGAACATGAGCGAGCACGCCACGTTCCTCAAGGTCGGTGCCACGTCGCTGCTGCTGCGGATGCTCGAGGAGCCCAACGTGGTGCTGCGGGACATGACGCTCGAGAACCCGATCCGTGCCATCCGCGAGATCAGCCACGACATCACCTGCACCCGCCGGGTCCGCCTGGCAAACGGTCGTGAGGTGTCGGCGCTGGACATCCAGAGCGAATACCTCCAGCGCGCCATCCGCTATGCCGAGACCCGTGGCCTCAGCCCCGAGGAGAAGATGGCCCTCGATGCGTGGGAGCACGCAATCACGGCCATCGAGCGTGACCCGCTCTCCCTCGACCGCGAGGCCGACTGGGTCATGAAGTACAAGCTGATCGAGGCCTATCGGGAACGGCACGGGCTTGCGCTGTCGGACCCGAAGGTCGCGCTGATCGACTTGCAGTACCACGACATCAACCGCGATCGCGGCCTCTTCTACCGCCTGCAGGATCGCGGCATGGCTGAGCGAGTGTGCGATGACGAAGAAATCGACATCGCCACCGACGAGGCACCGCAGACCACCCGAGCGCGCCTGCGCGGGGAGTTCATCCGCAAAGCCAAGGAGCGCAAGCGGGACTACACGGTGGACTGGGTGCACTTGAAGCTCAACGATCAGGCACAGCGCACCGTGCTCTGCAAGGACCCCTTCAAGTCCCACGACGAGCGGGTCGAGAAGCTCATCGCTTCCCTGTAGGCCTTGGCGTGCCCACGTTCCGCCAGGCCCGCGTCTCCGAGGTCATTGACGCACGCTCCGGCTTCGTCCGGCTGCGCCTCGATGATCAGAGCCGCGCCTACGCGCTGACCCAGCTCACCGGCCCGGTCGGCGCAGGTGACGACGTCGTCGTGAACACCACTGCCGTGGACCTCGGCCTGGGCAGCGGCGGATGGCACGTCGTGCACTGGAACCTGACGCAAGGTCCGTGGTCCGAACCGGGGGCCGGACACCTGATGAAGCTCCGGTACACGAGCCTCCAGGTCGCCACGGGCGCTGGGGAGGAGGAGGGACCCGTTCCGCGATCGCTCGGCGGGTGCCCCGTGATCGTGGCCGGCGTCCACAGCCAACTCCCGGTCGTGGCTGCGGCCATCGGTGCACTGCGCCCCGGGACGCGAGTCGCCTACGTGATGACCGACGGCGCGGCACTGCCCCTGGCCATGAGCGAACAGGTCGTCGCGCTGCGTACGGCCGGACTGGTGAGCGGCACCGTGTCCGCAGGTCATGCGTTCGGCGGCGACATCGAGGCCCTCAACGTCCCCTCCGCCCTCAGCCTCGCTCGGCACCGCCTCGACGCCGAGGTCATCATCGTGGCCATGGGCCCCGGGATCGCCGGTACCGCGAGCGAGCTCGGGTTCACGGGCCTGGAGGTGGCCCCCGCCCTTGACGCCGCCGCGTGGCTCGCCGGCCGACCGATCTGCTGCCTGCGCTGCTCCGACGCCGATCCGCGCGCCCGTCACCGCGGCATCAGCCATCACAGCCGCACGGTGCTCGACGCCGTGCGGTCGGAGGTCGATGTTGCCGTCCCGCCGGGCGTCGCGGCGATCGGCGACCGCCACCGCTGGCACCCGATCGACCCCGGGGACGTTGCGACGATGCTGGCCGATGCCGGATTGAGCGTCACCACGATGGGCCGCGGACCGCAGCAGGATCCGCTGTACTTCGCCGCCGCCGCTGCCTCGGGCCACCTCGCGGTGCGCCTGCTCCACGATGGTCTCGCTCCGGTGCCCGCGCCGGGGCCGACGACCAGCTAGATATGGCGGCCGTGGAGAAGATCGAGCGCCTCCTCAGCCTCATGAACGCCCTCCTCGGCGCGCCCCGGGCCATCAGTGCAGACGAGCTGCGCAGTCGGGTGCCGGGCTACCCGGATGAGGACGCTTCCTTCAAGCGGGCCTTCGAGCGGGACAAGGAGGACCTCCGGGAGATGGGCGTGCCACTGCTCGTGGAGAACGTCGCCGGTTCGGATCCGCCACTGCTCGGCTATCGAATCCGCACGCAGGACTACGAGCTGCGCGACCCGGGACTGGAGCCCGATGAACTAGAGGCACTCAACCTGGCCGCGGCGGCCACGGGCTTTGCCGGCGGGGTGGGGCAGCGGGCCCTCTTCAAGCTGGGCGGTGCTGCGAGCGGCACACCGCAGGCCGAGCTGCCTGCTGATCCGGACCTCGTCGCAGCGTTCACCGGCGTGGCCGAGCGGCGCGTCATCCGATTCCGCTACCACGACACCGACCGCGAGGTGCACCCGTATCGCCTCGAGTTCGTGCGCGGACGCTGGTACCTCAATGGCTTCGACCGGGTGCGAGGCGACGACCGGTGGTTCCGCATGGGCCGCATCCAGGGTTCCGTCGAGGTGACCGAGCCGACCGGCGCGTTCGAACGACCGGAAGAGGCAGTGCCTGGGCTCCAGCTCGATCCCTGGGTGCTCGGTGGCCAGTCGGATCCGTTGGCGGCCGTGATCTGGTTCGAACCCGAGGTGGCCCACTCGGTGCGCGCCGAAGTCCCCGCGAGGGCCATCCGCTCCGACGGCCCTGACGGGCTGGTGGTCGAGCTCACCGTCACGAACCGGGAGGGCTTCCGCTCCTGGATCCTCTCGTTCCTGGACCGCGCCGAGGTCCTGGCACCCGACGAATTGCGGTCGGACATGGTGGCGTGGTTGACCGAGGTCATCGGTGCGGAGGGCGGGACGTGAGGGCGCCGCGCATGACGGCCGCGGGACGCCTCCAGCGACTCCTCGCCATTCTCCAGTGGGCCGCCCAGCACCCCGAGGGCGCCCTGGTGAGCGACCTGTGCGATCGCTTCCACCTGGACCAGGAAGACCTGGTCAAGGAACTGGACCTTGCGAACATGATCAATGCGGACTCGCCCTTCTACGACGAGATGCCCTTCGAGGTCTTCCTGGAGGAGGACCGGGTGTTCGTCCGGCTCTTCTCGTTTCGGCGCCCGATGCGGCTCACCCCGGCCGAGGGCCTCGCCCTCGTCGCCGCGGCGGACTCGCTGATCGACGACCCGCTGGCGACCGGGTCCGACCACGACCACGAACCTGGCCCGCTCGCTCGCGCCCTCGCCAAGCTCGCCGACCTCCTCGGCATCGAGCCCGGCCAGGCCGTCGACGTCGAGGTCGACCCCGACGGCGGGCAGCAGGGGCGTTCGCTGCGCCAAGCGCTGGCCGACGACCGCCAAGTGTCCTTCGTCTACTGGACCTACGGCCGTGACGCCGTTGCCCGCCGGGTCGTCGACCCGTGGGAGGTCTTCACGGAGCACTCGGCGTGGTACCTCGCCGGGTGGGCCCACGATCCGGGTGCCGCCCGCCACTTCCGGCTCGATCGCATGGAGGACCTCACCATCGAGGACGAGCCAAGGACCCACCCGGCGCCGCGTGCCCTCGGCCGCAGCGCTCGGACCGTCGGCGACGCCCCTCAGGTGGTGCTCGACCTCGCGCCGTGGGCGTGGTGGGTCGCGGAGGCCCACCCGGTCATCTCGGCAGAGCCGGTCGACGACCACCGCCTGCGGGTCACGCTTGCCGTGGCGGGGGCATCGTGGCTCGAGCGGCTGCTCTTACGCCTCGGACCGGGGGCCACCGTGGTCCAGATCGACGAAGAACTCGGCGGCCCGGACCTGGCCGCCCGCGCGGCGGCGCGGGTCCTGGCGCGCTACCAGCCCGCGAACGGGGCCGAGGAGACGGCGCGCTAGGTTCGCTCCCCGTGACCTCCGAGCCCCCAGAAGGACCGCCGACGGCATCCGATCCCGATGCCACCGACGGCGTGGCCCGGCGCCAGCAGCGAGAGGGAGCGGTTCCCGCACCCGGCGAACCGGCAGGCGAGGGGGATGGTCCGGGCGACGAGGCGTCCGACGACGATGCGCCCCGGAAGGCGAAGCCGCCGAAGTCCCAGACCCGGAACATGCTCGAGTGGGTCGCCGTCATCGGCGGTGCGATCCTCATCGCCGTCGTCGTGCGCACGTTCCTCCTGCAGACCTTCTGGATTCCGTCGCCCTCGATGTCTCCCACCCTCGTGGAGAACGACCGCGTCCTGGTCAACAAGCTGGCGTACAAGTTCCACGATGTGAACCGGGGCGACGTGATCGTGTTCGAACGCCCGCCCACCGAGGAACCCAGCGAGATCAAGGACCTCATCAAGCGGGTAGTCGCCCTGCCCGATGAACGGGTCTCGATCATGGACGGGAAGGTCAGCATCAACGGACGGCCGCTCGACGAGCCGTACACCCATGGGCTGCAGACGGTCCTGGACTCCTGCCCCATCACCTACGTGCCCGGCATCGACACGAAGGAGGGGTACAAGGTTCCGCAGGACCACCTCCTCGTCCTCGGCGACAACCGGATCAACTCCCACGATGGTCGCTGCTTCGGTGCGATCGACGAGGGCCTGGTGGTGGGCCGCGCCTTCTTCCTCATGTGGCCGCCGGGCCACGCCGGAGGCCTCTGACCGACCGGTCCCTGATCAGCCCAGCGGTCGGAACACGATCCCGGTGCGTGGCTTGGGATAGAAGAACGTGCTCTTCGGGGGCATGCGCTTGCCGGAGTGCGCGTTGGCCTCGATGGCGGCGACGGTCACCGGACCGATGAGCACCGCCCAGTCCGCGGTCCCATCGGCGACCGCCCCCTGGGCACGATCGGTGCCGTGCTGGTACGTCAACCCGTGGGGGCCGACCCGGTCCAGAGCCGCCGCCAGCCGTGCGCTGTCGAGGTCGTCGACGTTGGGGTAGGCCGATGGGTCGAGCGACACCAGCACGGCGGATCCGTCACGGCCGACCACGGCCACCGCACCGTGGTCGCGCATCTGCAGCAGGACCCGGCCGTCGGACACCTCCTCGGCCGTCGCCGTCCCGGCGAGGGCCGAGCCGGGCAGCGAGGCGAGCGCCTCCGCCAGATCGAGGTCGGCGAAGCCGTGCACGAGCCGGTGGATCGGGCGGACGGTCAGCTGCTCGTCAGACAGCTCGACCACGTAGCAGAGGGTGGCATCGGCTTCGCCACCGGTGCCATCGGCGGCCCGCCGTTCGTCGCGATACGCCAGGCTCGTCTCGTATCGGTGGTGCCCGTCGGCAATGACCAGCGGCTGCGAGCCGATCGACTCGGAGATGGCGGCGAGTTGGGCAGGATCGCTGATCCGCCAGGTCTCGTGGAGGGTGCCGTCCTCGTCCATCCAGGACTGGAACGGCGGGCGGTTGACCTCCAGCAGGGCCGACAGGCCGTGGGCGAGAGACAGCCCCCAGATGGCCGACAGGTTGGCGCGGGTGCCGCGCAGGAGATCGAGCCGGTCGCTCTTGGCCTTGGGGGTCGTGTGCTCGTGGGGGAGGATCTCACCCTCATCGGGACGGCTCAGCGTCAGCGCACCGAGCACCCCGAGGGTTGCCACCAGGTTCCCGAGGTCATCGGTGGTCGTCATTCGGTAGGCCGTGAACTCCGGTGCGGCATCGAGTGCGAGCACGCCTTCCGCCGTCCACCCTTGAAGCCGGTGGCCGGCGGCGGCGTACCGATCATCGCCGTCGTCCTCGGTCGGCAGGTCGATGAGGACGGCGTTGTGCGGGTTCTTGGCCACGAGCGCGGACCGGTCATCGGCCGACAACACGTCGTAGGGGGGCGCGGTCACATCCTCGGGAGCGAACCGGGCCGGGTCGTAGCGAAGGGAGCGGAACGGGGAGAAGGCAGGCACATCCCTTTGCTAGCAGGCGCGCCCGAACGGTTCGTCAGGCCCCGGGGCGCGGATCGGACCAAGTGCTAACTCTTGCAAGCACAACGCTCGCGGGACTATCCTCTCTTCCATGGCTCAGACCAATGTCCTCAAGAAGTACCTCGACGCCGGGGTGTCCTTCACCAACCTGACCCAGTCGAAGGCTGAGGCCCTCGTCAGGGAACTCGTGAAGGCAGGGGAGGTGCAGACGGAGCAGGCCCAGGTCGCCGTCATCGACCTCCTCGAGCGCAGCAAGAAGAACACCGAGGCGCTCATCGAGCAGATCCGCAAAGAGATCTCGGATTCGGCGGAGAGCCTGGGGCTCGCCACCATCGCGGACATCACCCGCCTCGAGAACCTGATTGCGTCGATCAAGCTGCGCGGCGGCTCCAAGGCGGCCCCCACGGCCCCCGCCGTCAAGAAGGCCCCGGCCAAGAAGGCCGCAGCGAAGAAGGCGCCCGCCAAGAAGGCCGTCGCCAAGAAGGCCGTCGCCAAGAAGACCGCAGCCAAGAAGACCGCAGCCAAGAAGACCGCAGCCAAGAAGGCTCCGGCCAAGAAGGCCGTCGCCAAGAAGACCGCCGCCAAGAAGGCTCCGGCCAAGAAGGCCGTCGCCAAGAAGTCAGCCAGCTGAGGCTCCCACGGCCACGCGCCGCAGGCTCGACGCCGAACTCGTCCGTCGAGGCCTGATCCCCAGCAGAGAGCAGGCCCAAGCGGCCATCGAACGAGGCGATGTCCTGGTGGCCGGTGCGCCGGCCATCAAGTCGTCGCGTCTGGTGGCCGCCGACGAGGCGATCGTCGTCGCCGGCCCCGCACCACGGTTCGTGGGACGCGGCGGGGAGAAGCTCGCCGCGGCCATCGGGCGCTTCGGGATCGATCTCAGGGATCGGGTCGTCCTCGACGCGGGAGCCTCCACCGGCGGGTTCACGGACTGCTGCTTGCAAGCCGGCGCAGCGCGCGTGATCGCCGTGGACGTCGGTCGGGGTCAGCTCCACCATCGCCTCCTCACCGACCCGCGGGTGGACTCCCGCGAGCGCACCAACGTGCGTCATCTCGAGCCGGGTGATCTCGGACCGCTCGCCGACGCCGTGGTGGCGGACCTGAGCTTCATCTCGCTGCGAACGGTCACTCCCTCCCTCCTCGGCCTGGTGCGCGACGGCGGCGATCTGGTCTGGTTGGTGAAGCCCCAGTTCGAGGCGGGCCGGCAGGAAGCATCTCGGCACCGAGGGGTCATTGCAGACCCGGAGGTGTGGCACCGTGTGCTCGGTGAGGTGTCTGGCACGCTTCGCGGGCACGGAGCCGCGATCATGGGGTTGATGACCTCCCCGCTCCGTGGTGCCGATGGCAACGTCGAGTTCCTGCTGCACGGCCGCGCCGCGTCCGACCAGCCTCCGGCGGTCGTGCTCGACGAGCTGATCGATGCGGCCGTCGCCTCGGTGGGCACCCCGTCATGAGCACCGTTGGGCTCTTCGTCCACGGCGGCCGAGACGACGCCATCGAACTCGGACGCACGGTTGCGGCCTGGCTCGCCGAGCGCGGCCACACCGTCGTCCTCGACCCTTCGGAGGCCGAACTGGTCGGCGGGTCCCACCACGTCCTCACTCAGCACAGCACGGCGCTCGACCTGGTTGTGGCCATCGGCGGCGACGGCACGGTGCTGCGGGCCGCTCGCCGGGCAGTCGCCGCCGACGCCGACGTCCTTGGCATCAACCTGGGCGAACTTGGCTACCTCGCCGAAGTGGAGATCGACGGCTGGGAGCCGGCGCTCTCGGCGTACTTTGCCGGTGCGCACCAGCTCGACGAGCGAATGCTCGTGGCCGCCCGGACCCCCGCCGGTCCGTTGCCACCGGCGCTCAACGAGGTCGTCATCGAGAAGCAGGCGCTCGGGAGGACCATCCGGCTCGGGGTGAGCATCGACGGTGGGTTCTTCACCAGCTACGTGGCCGACGGGCTCATCGTCGCCACACCCACCGGATCGACCGCCTACTCGCTCTCCGCCCGCGGACCGATCGTGGCGCCATCGCACCGGGCGATGGTGATGACCCCGGTCTCGCCCCACACCCTCTTCGACCGATCGCTGATCCTGCAGCCCTCGAGCATCGTCGAGGTCTCGGTCTTGGGGGATCGCGATGCTGCGGTGTCGATCGACGGACAAGATCAGGGCCGTCTCGCGGTCGGGCAGTCCATCAGCATCACCGCCGCCCCCGACCCGGCGAGGTTCGCCACCTTCGGGGGCCGGAACTTCCACCAGATCCTCAAGGCGAAGTTCGGGCTCAGCGACCGATGACCCCTGCCTCGCCTGGGCGCGACCAGCTCGTGGAGCTGGCGGTGACCGACTTCGGGATCATCGACCACGTGCGGCTGCTGCTCGGGCCGGGCATGACGGCACTCACCGGCGAGACCGGCGCCGGCAAGACCTTGCTCATCGGTGCCATCGACCTGCTCCTCGGCGGTCGTGCGGACCCGGCCATGGTGCGAACGGGCTGCGACGAGGCCGTGATCGAAGGACGCTTCGTGGTCGACGGCGAGGAGGTCGTGCTGACCCGCGTCGTCCCGACCGACGGCCGGTCTCGTGCGTACCTGAACGGCCGGATGGCGACCGCCACCGTGCTGGGAGAGCAGGCTCGGGCGCTGATCGACCTCCACGGCCAACATGCACACCAGTCGCTCCTCGCTCCCGGTGTGCAGCGCGCTGCGCTTGACCAGTTCGCCAGCACCGACCTGGCACCGCTCCTGGCTGCTCGGGCCGAGCGGCGTCGCGTCGCCACCGCCCTCGACGAGCTGGGCGGCGACGCTGGTGCGAGAGCCCGAGAGGCCGACCTGCTCCGGTTCCAGATCCGCGAGATCGAGGCTGCAGGGCTCTCCGATCCCGATGAGGATGCTGCGCTCGACGCCCTCGAGGACCGCCTTGCCGGGGCCGTCGCCCACCGCGAGGTCGCGTCCCGGGCGGTCGAAGCCATCGGCGGCGATGGCGGGGCCGTCGATCAGGTCGGGGCGGCGATCGCCGCCCTCGAGGGCCATGCACCGTTCGACGAGGTGCTGGGGCGCCTGCGCTCGGTCCAAGCCGAGCTCACGGACGCCGCCGTCGAATTGCGCACCACGGGGGAGGCGATCGAGGACGATCCCGCCCAGCTCTCACAGATCCGGGAACGCCGCCAGCTGCTGGTCGAACTCCGCCGCAAGTATGGCGGCGCACCGCATGCCGGCAGGCCCGAGGGCGGTGCCGGAACCCTCGCCGACGTCATCGCCTACGGGCACGACGCCGCCGAGCGCCTCGCCGAGATCGACGGACACGACGTCCGTGCAGCCGCGCTCGACCGCGAGGCGGCCGTCGCCCGTGTTGCCGAAGACGAGGCCGCGCAACAGGTGGCCGCGACGCGCCGGTGCGCCGCCCCCGAGCTTGCTGCGGCCGTGGAGGCGAACCTCGGCCAGCTGGCGATGGCGGCGGCGCGCTTCTCCGTCGAAGTGGGCGAGACCGATCCCGGCGACGACGTCACCTTCGCCCTGGCTGCCAACCCCGGCTCCGCCGCTGGGCCGCTGGCCAAGGTGGCATCCGGTGGCGAGCTGGCCCGGGCGATGCTCGCCCTGCGGCTGGTCCTGAGCGTGGCCCCGCCCGTCCTCGTGTTCGACGAGGTCGACGCAGGCATCGGCGGCTCGGCGGCACTCTCGGTCGGACGATCCCTCGCTGCGCTCGGCGCAGACCACCAGGTTCTGGTGGTGACCCACCTACCCCAAGTCGCTGCGTTCGCGGATGCGCAGGTCAACGTGGTCAAGGCCGTCGTCGACGGGACCACCGTGGCGTCGGCATCGCCGATCGAGGGAGACGCTCGCGTCGTCGAGCTGTCCCGCATGCTCTCGGGCACCCCCGACAGCGAACGGGTCCAAGAGGCCGCCCACGAGCTGCTCGAGCTGGCTGCGTCGGAGCGCGGTCGTTGATCTTGCGGCGCCTCGCGGAGCCGCCCGGTCGGCTGCCGGAGGGGTCACGTATGCTCGACCGGGCGCTTCGAAGCCCCGACGGGTCCCACTGGGGCCGGCGCAGGGACCGCAGGGTGCCTGCTCCTTGGAGCTGGTGATGGCTGACGACGAGCACGAACAGGTGGATGCGGAGACGCTGGTCGCCGATCCTCACCTTCCCGGCATCGAGCCCCCTCCGCCGCGCCCGGCGACCACGGAGCCCGATGCATCAGCGCCCCCCTCGGTGACGGGCATCGCTCGGGTGGATCGGCGCACGAAGGACCTCGCGAAGCGGCTCCTTCCCGGGGAAATCGCCATCATCGACCACAAGGACCTCGACACGGTCGCCACGGAGAGCCTGCTCACCGCTGGGGTGGCTGCCGTGGTGAACGCCGCCGACTGCATCTCAGGCCGGTACCCGAACCCCGGCCCGCTCCTGTTGCCGGCCGCAGGCATCAGCGTTCTCGATGGCGTGGGGCGAGCGGTCATGGACGACGTGGTGGACGGGGACCTGGTCACGATCGTGGGTGATCAGCTGCTGGTACAGGGCCACGAGGTCGCCTCGGGCCGCCGACAGGACACCGCCACCTTCGGATCGGTCCTCGAGCTGGCGCGCAGCAACATGGGCGATGAGCTCCAGCGCTTCGCCGAGAACACCCTGAGCTACATCCAGGGCGAGGGCCACCTGCTCCTCGACGACCCCGACATCCCCGACATCCCGGTGGACTTCCGTGGCCGGCACGTCCTCGTGGTCGTGCGCGGGGTCGACTACAAGCAGGATCTGCAGCTGCTCCGGCGCAGCGGCTACCTCAAGGAGCAGCGACCCCTGCTCATCGGGGTCGACGGTGGCGCCGACGCCATCATGGAGCTCGGACTCACGCCCGACGTGATCATCGGCGACATGGACTCCGTGAGCGAGCGGGCGCTGCGGTGCGGGGCGGCCCTGGTGGTGCACGGCTATACGGACGGTCGGGCACCGGGCGGGGACCTGCTGGACCAGTTGGGTGTCGACTACGCGGTCTTCGCGTCGGCCGGAACCTCCGAGGACATCGCCATGCTCCTGGCCTTCGAGCGCGGCGCCGCACTGATCGTGGCCGTGGGTACCCACTCGTCGATGGTCGACTTCTTGGACAAGGGCCGCCCGGGTATGGCCTCGACCTTCCTCGTCCGCATCAAGGTAGGCCCGATCCTGGTCGATGCCAAGGGCGTCAACCGGCTCTACGACACGCGGGTGCGAGGCCGCGACCTGCTGTGGATGGTCCTCGCCGCCCTCGCCACCCTGCTCATCATCGGCGCCATGAGCGAGCCCGTCCGCACCGTCGTCCGCGGCCTGTCGCTGCCCCTTCGATGACCCGCCCAAGCGGGCAGAGAGGCCCCAACCCTGTGACCGACGAGATGACCGAGACGGATCCACGATGATCAACATCCGCTACCACATCGTCTCGATCACGGCCGTGTTCCTGGCCTTGGGGATCGGGGTGCTGCTCGGCAGCACGTTCCTCGATCGCGCCACCGTGAGCGTCCTCGACAGCCAGATCGGCAGCGCCGAGAACCGCATCAAGGCCACCAACGAGGAGAACGACCGGCTGAACCGGCAGGTATCGGAGTCGCGCGAGCGCGACGCCAGCCTCATCCTGGTCGGCAGCGAGTCCCTGGTGGCCGATGAGCTGACCGACGTGCCCGTCCTGGTCGTGGCCGCACCCGGCGTCGACAACGACTCGATCAACGTCCTGGGCACCATCCTCGAGCGCAGTGGTGCGGACTTCCGGGGCACCGTCCAGCTCTCCGACAAACTGGCGTTCACGGGCGACGTCGACACCGATCTGGTCACGGACCTCGGCCTGCGCGACCTCGATGCCGCCGGCCTCAGGACGGCAGCTACCACGTCCATCACCGGTGCCCTCCTCGCAGCCGGCACGCCGCTGAAGGACGACGGCACGACCCGCAGGTCGACCGATCCGACCACGACCACCACGACGGTCGACGGCTCCGAACCGGGCTGCTGCACCTCCCAGCCCCCCGACGGCGACGAGCCGAGCGCCATCACCGCGCTGCGCGACCGCGGCTACCTGAAGGTGAGCCCCGGACCGGACTACACCGACGAGGATCCCATCCTCGAGACCACCGGCTACCGCTACGTGTACCTCGGCGCACCCGACCTCGACGAAGAGCAGAACCAGGTCCTGATGAGCATCGTCCCCGCCACGGGGCCTGCGCTGCCGGCCACCGTCGTGAGCGAGAGCCAGAGCGCGCCCCAGGCGGACGAGCAACTGGTTCCCACGGTCGTTGCACGGATCCGCCAGAGCGACGACCTCCTCAGCCGATACAACACGGTCGACGACACCCAGACCTTCGCCGGCCTCGTCGCCATGGTCTTCACCCTCCGAGACATGGGCGAGGCCGATCCGGGCCAGTACGGGCAGGCCGACGGCGCCAGCTCGGTGCTCCCGCCGCCGCCGTGACCGAGTCGCCCCACACCGTTCGTGCGGCGGTGGGGATCGCGGTCGTCACCGCCTCCTCGCGCCTCGTCGGGTTCGCCCGGGTCCTCGTCGTCGCCGCTGTACTCGGGACGACCTACCTGGGGAACGCCTTCCAGTCGGCGAACTCGATCTCGAACGTGGTGTTCGAGCTGGTGGCTGCGGGGGCACTCTCGGCCGTGCTCGTCCCGGCGTTCGTGGAGCTCCTCGAGGGTGGGCACGAGCGCGACGCCGAGGAGGTGGCCGGCGGGGTGCTCGGCGTCGCCGTCGCCATCCTCGGCTCGCTGGCGCTGGTCGGCGTCCTCGCCGCACCCCTCCTCGCTCGGCTCCTCACCCTCGGCGTGCCCGCAGACGTCGCCCCGCAGCAGCGAGAGCTGGTGGCGTTCCTGCTGGTGTTCTTCCTTCCCCAGGTGGTGCTCTACGCAGGTGGCACCGTGGCCACCGGCGTGCTCCACGCCAAGCGCCGCTTCCTCGCCGTCGCCGCCGCCCCCATGGCCAACACGTTGGTGATGGTGGTGTGCCTGCTGGCCTTCCGGGCCGCAACGGACGGGTCGTCGTCGATGAGCCTCTCCGTGGGGGAGCGGCTCCTGCTCGCCGCCGCAGGCACCGGTGGCGTCATCGCCTTCACCGGCGTGCTGATGGGCGCGTGCCGCGCCACCGGGTTCCGCTTGCGCCCCCGCCTCAACGGACGCGATCCGCGCGTCGCGCGGGTGCTGCACCAGGCTGGGTGGGGGATCGTCTTGCACACGTCGGCTGGCGTCCTGCTCGGTGGGGCCATCCTGGCCGGCGCCGCAGTCGAGGGTGGCGTGGTCGCCTACCAGGTGGCCTGGGTGTTCTTCCTCGCCCCGTACGCCATCTTCGCCCAGCCCATCCAGACCGCGATCTTGCCCGAGTGGGTGGTCGAGGCACGCGACGACACGATGGACCGCTTCGCCACCTCGGTCCGTTGGGCCATCGAGCGCATCGCGGTGCCGGTGCTGCCCCTTGCCGCCGCGATGGCGGCCCTCGCCGGACCCGGCATGCGCCTGGTCTCGTTCGGCGCGGCCACCGATGGCAACGGTCCGGAGCTGCTGGCGGTCGCGGTCGTCACGTTGGCCATCGGCCTGCTGCCGTACGCCGCTTTTCTCCTGCTGGCGCGTGCGTTCTATGCGCTCAACGACAGCAAGACGCCGGGGAAGGTGGCGTTGATCGTGGCAGCTGCGGGCGCCCTGGTGATGGCGGCGGGCGCGTTCCTCACCCACGGAACCGCCCGCATCGCCATGATCGGCCTCGCCCACACCACGGCGCAGGTGCTCGGCGCGGCCTTCTTGGTCGTGCTCCTCGGCCGACGCATCGGACGCCACGTCATCACCCCCGTCGTAGGCCTGCTGGCAGCCATCAGCGCGGTGGTCGGCTTCGTCATGTGGCTCGGGGCGCGTGCCATCCTCGACTCGCGCAGCGGTCGAGGTGCAGACCTCGTGGCGGTGGCAGCGATGGTCGTCGTCGGTGGAGTCCTCACGCTGGCCCTGTACGCAGCCACGCACGTCCGGCGCCGCCTCACCGAGCGCCTCGTGGTCGAGGCCCCGCCCATCGATGAAGACGCCGTGCCCGCGGGTGGTTTCTCGTGACGCGGACGCTCGGTGTCGTCCTGGTCGTCCTGGTCGCCCTGGCCCTCGCGAGCGTGGCCACCGGATGCTCCCGTGACCGGATGACGCAGCCGGGACCCGTCCGCCGGATCCTGATCGTGACGATGCCCGGCGTGACGTGGAGCGACGTGTCCGCCACCGCGACGCCGAACCTGCACGCACTCGTCGACCGCTCGGCCATCGGCGACGTCTCCACTCGGATCGGCTCGTTCCGCCAGTCCACCACCGCGGCGTACTTGACGCTCGGCGCCGGCACCCGCTCCGTGGTGCCCGACACCGACACGGGTGTTGCCCTCAACCCCGGAGAGGTCCACGGCGGGGTTCCGGCCTCGGAGCTGGTCCACCGGCGCACGGGACGAGCGGTCGACGGCATCGCGTACATCCCCGTCGGCGCAACGATGGAGGCCAACGCCGACTCGCCGTTCGACTCCGTACCCGGCAGCCTGGGTCAGTCGCTCGCCGACGCGGGCATCCACCGGGCGGTCATCGCCAACGCCGACGCCGCGGAGGGCTTCGACTCCGACGCGCCACCGCCCGAAGGCGCCTACAAGCGCAGCGCTGCGACCGCGCTCATGGACCTTGACGGAACGGTGCCCGACGGCAGCGTCGGCCGCGACCTCCTTCGGCCCGACCCCTCCGCACCGTTTGGACGACGCCTCGAGCAATCCGCGGTGATCAGGTCCTTCCAGGAGGCCTGGTCGAAGCCGGGTCGCTCCGTGGTGCTCGTCGAGGCATCGGACCTCTCGCGCGCCGCGGCGTACACGTCCCGGGCGAGCGCATCGCAGCAGGCGGCGTTGCAGGCCGAAGCGCTGGCCGACAGCGACCAGATGCTCGGGAAGCTGCTCGATGAGATCGATCCGACGACCGATGCCGTCCTGGTGCTGGCGCCCACCGCCCCCGGGGGGCTGGGGATCACCACGCTGCAGGCACCCGATGCGGACGCCGGCATGGTCCGATCGGCCAGCACCCGTCGCAAGGGCTACGTCTACCTCGCCGATGTCGCACCGACGGTCCTCGAGCTCCTCGGCGAGCCGTCGCCCGATGACGTCGAGGGCACCTCGATGGATGTCGTCGCGGCACGCGGCGACCGGGTGGCACAGCTCGAGCGGCAAGCCGACGCCGCACAGGTCCGTGCCGCCCGGCTCCCCGTGGTGGTGACCCTGGTCATCGTGGCCCTCCTGCTCCTCACCATCGCTGTCGCCGTCGGCGACCGGCTCCCCGCCCGGCTGCGGCCTGCGGTTCGCCCGCTCGCCTTCTCGGCCCTCGGCCTGGTGCCGGGGACCTTCCTTGCTGCACTCGTCCCAGCCACCCGCACCAGCGGGATCGCGTACGCACTGGTCGTCCTCGGCGTGGCCGCGGCCATCGGTGCCATGAGCATGCTGGTCGAGCGAAGGAGTCCGGGGGTCGGGGGGCTCGTGGCGGTCGGGTCGGTGCTGCTGCTCGTCGTGGTCGACCTCCTCGCCGGCGCTCCGCTCCAGGTGAACTCGATCTTCGGGTACTCGATGGCCGTTGCCGGCCGGTTCACCGGACTCGGGAACCTGGCGTTCGCCCTGTTCGCGTCGGCCGGGGTCTGCTTCGCGGTGCTGGCGCACGACCGCTTCGGTGCGCTCGCACAGCCGTGGATCGGTGCGTCCCTGGTCGCGGTCGTGCTCTTCGAGGGCCTACCGATGCTGGGCGCCGACGTCGGGGGCGTCTTGTCCGTCGTGCCTGCCTTCGCCCTCACCTACTTGGTCCTGCGGGGTCGTCGCATCGGATGGCGCGAGCTCACCGCCTGCGGCCTCCTGGCCGTCGTGGTGGTGGCCGTGCTGGGGCTGCTCGACACGTCGCAGGCGGCGTCGTCGCAGACCCACCTGGCCCGGATCGGCCAGCACCTGGCGGCGGGTCGCATCGGATCGGTGGGCACGATCCTGTGGCGCCGCGTGCACGCCAGCTTCGGTGGCAGCGCCGTGCTGGTGTGGCTCCTGTGCCTGTCGCTGGTCGGCACCGCCCTCATCCAGGCAAGTGCCGTCGCCCGCCAGCTGGTCGGCCCCGATGCCCCGCGACGGTCGCGATCACCCGAGACCGTTGCGCTGGGCGTGGGTCTGGGTGCGCTCGCCCTCGTCGGGCTCGTGGTCAACGATTCATCGATCGCGGTCCCTGCGACCATGCTGATCGTCATCGTTCCCGTCCTCATCCTCCGCAGAACCGCTCCGAGCGCGTCCTCAGACCCCGCCGAGATGACCTCGTGACCGTCGCGCTGGCGCTCGTCGCCGGCCTCGCCGCTGCGCTCGTGCTCGAACGCAGCACTCGCGCGATCTTCGACCAGCCCGTCCTGACCCGGGAGAACTACCGGGGCGCGCACCTGGCCACGGCTTCGGGCGTCTTGATCGTGGTCGCCGTAATCGCCGTGGAAGGGGCCCGGACGATCATCGAGCTCCTCGGCGCATCGGACGGGGCCACCGCCCGCTATCGGCTCGCGATGCTGGCCACGGTGGTCTCGTTCGGTGGGCTCGGGTTCATCGACGACGTCCTCGGCGACAACGCCGAGAAGGGCCTGAAGGGACACGTCTGGGCCGCCCTGCACGGCCGGGTGACCACGGGCTTCATCAAGCTCGGCGGCGGCGCTTCGGTCGCCCTCGTGGTGGCCGGAGCGGCCCAGGGCGGATCCGCGGGGCGCATCATCGTGGACGCCGCTCTCATCGCGCTGGCGGCCAACCTCGGCAACCTGTTCGATCGAGCCCCCGGCCGGACGCTCAAGGTCGCCCTGGTCGCCTGGGTCCCGATCGCCCTGCTCGCAGGGACCAGCGCCACGGGACTGGCCCTCGCCGTCGTCATCGGGGCGGCCATCGGGCTGTTGCCATCGGACCTCGGCGAACGATCGATGCTCGGCGACACCGGTGCCAACGCCCTGGGCGCAGCGCTCGGCGTCGCACTTGTGCTCACGGTCTCGCCGGAGGTGCGCACCGCGATCGCTGGAGTCCTAGTGGCCCTCACGCTGGCGTCGGAGCTGGTCTCGTTCAGCGCCGTGATCGCCCGCGTTCCGCCCCTGCACTTCATCGATCGACTCGGGCGTCGCCCGGAGGAACCTGCCCCGTGATCCGTGCCCGCCTCCTGCTCCTGCTCGTCGTGGCCGTCGTCGTGCCGTCCACGCTTCCGGTGCGCCCGGTCGGGGCCCAGGCCGAACGCCGACCCCCGGGTCGCCTGCTCGTGGTCTCGATGCCCGGTGTCACGTGGGCCGACGTGCAGGACCACGACCTCCCCAACCTCGACGCGTTCCTCGACGATGCGGCGATGGCCGACCTCGCACCGCGCAGCGTGACGCCGCGCTCGGGGCCAGGCGACGCCTACTTGACGATCTCCGGCGGCAGCCGAGCGACCACGGTCCCGGAGATCGACGGCCAGGTGCTCGCCGTCGACGAGAAGAGCATCGGAACCGCCGCCGGTGACATCTACGCGCGGCGGACCGGGAACGACCCTGCCGGGCCGTACGTGTCCCTGGCGTGGCCCAGCCTCGAGCGGGTGAACCAGGCCCGGCCCTACGAGACGGAGATCGGGACACTCACCGACTCGCTCAAGGACGGTTCGGTCTCGGCCGCAGCCATCGGCAACGCCGACGGGACGGACTCGATCGGGCCCTCCTACGAACGCCAGGTGGGCCTCGCCGTCGCCGACCGCACCGGGGTGGTCCCGGACGGCTCGTTGGGCAAGGACCTGCTGGAGGCTGCGCCCGAGCAGCCCTTCGGCGTCCGGCTGGACCCGGCGGTCGTCGATCACCGCTTCCGGGAGATCTGGGACCGACCGGCGGCGAGCGCGAAGGGGGCTCTGGTGATGATCGAGGCATCCGATCTGGCCCGGACGCTGCGGTACCAGCCGATCGTGGACGACGAGCGCTACGACGAGATGTGGGCGCAGAGCCTGGCGCAATCCGACGATCTCCTCGGCCGCCTGCTGACGTCCGTCGATCGCGAGACCGACTCCGTCATGGTCGTCGCCCCCTACAACCGTCCCGGGGACCGCGACCTCACGATGGTCGCCGTCGCGGGGCCGGGCATCGCTCCTGGGTACCTCCGGTCGGCATCCACGCAGCGCTCCGGCTTCTTGACCCTGGTCGACATCGGCCCAACCATCTTGGACGCCTTCGACCTCCCACGACCCACCGCGATGGAGGGCCGACCGGCCGTCGACGTGGCGTCGGGCTCCTCGACGGCGGCCCGCATCGATCACCTGGTGACCCGCAACCGCGAGTCCCGCTATCGCGAGCAACTCCTCACGCCGACCACGACCTTGGTCGTGGTCCTGATGGCCGCGGTCCTGGCACTGGCCATCGCCGCCCACGCCAACCGCTGGAGGAGGCGAGCCCGAGGTGCGATCGCGTTTGCCGGCCTCGTGGATCTGGCGATCCTGCCGGCGTCCTACCTCGCCCGCCTCTTCGCACTGGAGGACCACCCGGCGAGCTTCTACTGGGTGTTCGTGATCGCCACCGCGCTCGTCCTCCCTGCCGGGGCGCTCGTGCTGGCTCGCGGCCGGGGTGCCACCCGGGCCCCGCTCATCACCGTGCTCTCGGCGGTGGGGTTGGTGTTGATCGCCGATGTCGTGTCGGGTTCCCACCTCAGCCTCGGCGCCGCGTTCGGCTACTCGCCCACGGGGAACTCGCGGCTGTACGGCATCAGCAATTACTCCTATGGCCAGCTTGCTGCGGCGACCTGTCTGGTCGCCGCCTGGCTGGCTGCGGTCATCCCGGGGCGGCGCGGTCGGTTCGCCAGCGTCAGCCTCATGGTCGCCACGCTGGTGGTGCTGGGCGTTCCGACGTGGGGTTCCGACGTCGGTGGCGTCCTCGCCTTCACCCCTGCGGTCGCCACGTTCGCGGTGCTCATCACGGGCCGGCGGATCCGGGTCCAGACGTTGCTGGTCGGCGTGGTGGCGACGGGCGTGGCCATCGGGACCTTCGGACTGCTGGACCTGGCGCGACCCTCGTCGGACCGCGGTCACCTCGGCCGCTTGTTCGAACGGATCGGCAACGAAGGCCCCAGCCCGGTCGTTGCCATGGTGCAGCGGAAGCTCACCGCCAACCTGGAGGTCTCGACCTCGTCGCTCTGGGTCCTCGCCATTCCGCTCGCGGTCGCGTTCTGGCTCTACCTGCGCCGGTCCCAACACCGCCCCTTCGAGACGATGGCTGCGTCGTTCCCCGCGCTGCGCTCCGGGCTGTGGGCTGCCCTCGTGGCCGCCGTCCTGGGGAGCGCGCTCAACGATTCGGGAGCCATCATCGGTGGGGTGATGGCCATGGTCCTCGCCACCTCCCTCGCCGTCTTGCTCCTCGACCTCTCCCCGGTGGCTGTGCCGGCCCCGGGCAGGGCGGCTGACCCGTCCGAGGAACCGGTGCGCGCCGAAGCGACCGCGCCGGGTTAGGGTGCGCTCCCGTGGTGATGACAGCGACGCACACGGAGAGCCGTCCATGACGAAGCACATTTTCGTAACGGGCGGCGTGGCCAGCTCGCTCGGCAAGGGGCTCACGGCCTCCTCGCTGGGGCGGTTGC
Organism: Acidimicrobiales bacterium; assembly: GCA_046594195.1. GTDB lineage: Bacteria > Actinomycetota > Acidimicrobiia > Acidimicrobiales > Iamiaceae > Aquihabitans. The sequence continues at coordinate 62,418 of JBKJPY010000056.1, forward strand.
TGAAAGCACGGGGCCTGCGGGTCACCATGCAGAAGCTGGACCCGTACATCAACGTGGACCCCGGGACGATGAACCCGTTCGAACACGGCGAGGTGTTCGTCACCGATGACGGCGGCGAGACCGACCTCGACCTCGGTCACTACGAGCGGTTCATCGATGAGCCGCTCTCGCGGGACTCGAACGCCACGACCGGATCGATCTACTCCGCGGTCCTCGCGGCCGAGCGCAAGGGCGCCTACCTCGGCAAGACCGTCCAGGTCATCCCGCACATCACCGACGAGATCAAGCGGCGCATCACCCGGCTCGCCCGACCCGATGTCGACGTCGTCATCACCGAGGTCGGCGGTACGGTCGGCGACATCGAGATCCTGCCGTTCCTCGAGGCCATCCGGCAGTTCCGACTCGATGTCGGCCGTGACAACGTCTGCTACGTGCACGTCACCCTCGTGCCGTTCATCGGCCCGAGCGGCGAGCAGAAGACGAAGCCGACCCAGCACTCGGTGACCGAGTTGCGCAGCCGCGGCATCCAGCCCGACATCATCGTGTGCCGGTCCGAGGCGGCCCTCTCCCCCGATCTGAAGCGCAAGATCTCCAGCCTCTGCGACGTGCCGCCCGCTTGCGTGGTCAACTGCGCCGACGCCGGCAACATCTACGAGATCCCGCTGGTGCTGCACGAAGAGGGCCTCGACACCGAGGTCTGCAAGATCCTGCGGATCGACGAAGGCGAGCCCGACCTCACCGAGTGGGAGGCGCTGGTCGACCGCGTCGAAGCCGCCACCAAGCCGGTGCGCATCGGCCTCATCGGCAAGTACGTCACCTTGATCGATGCCTACCTCTCGGTGGTCGAGGCCACCAAGCACGGGGGCTTCCACCATGGCGCCAAGGTGGAGATCGTGTGGATCCAGGCCGAAGACGTCGAAGGCCTGCTCGCCGCCGACAAGCTCCGTGACCTCGACGGCCTCGTGATCCCCGGCGGGTTCGGCGAGCGCGGCACCGAGGGCAAGATCGCTGCGGCCAGCTACGCCCGAGAGAACCAGATCCCGTGCCTGGGCCTGTGCCTCGGCCTGCAGATGATGGTGATCGAGTTCGGCCGCAACGTGCTGGGCCTGACCGGGGCCAACTCCTCGGAGCTGGACCCGCAGACACCGCACCCCGTCATCGACCTCATGGACTCCCAGCGCGAAGTCACCGACCTCGGCGGCACGATGCGCCTCGGCGCCTACGTGGCCGAACTGGAGCCGGGCTCGAAGGTCGCCGCGGCCTACGGGAAGACCGTCGTGTCCGAGCGCCACCGTCACCGCTACGAGTTCAACCCCCGCTACCGCAGCCAGTACGAAGCCTCGGACCTGTGGCTCTCGGGCTCGTCGCCGGACCATCGGCTGGTGGAATTCATCGAACTGCGCGATCACCCGTTCTGGGTCGGCACCCAGGCCCACCCGGAGTTCAAGAGCCGGCCCACGAACCCGGCACCGCTGTTCCGGGACTTCGTCGGCGCGGCACTGCGCCGGGCCGAGGGCCGTTCACCGCACCTGTTCGACCTGGACCGACCCGACACCATCGAAGTCGACGCCTGAGATGAGCGGGTTCCGCCACCTCGGCGATCGAGAGGTGGTGCAGCTGGACCGCCTCCACGTCGTCCGCGGCAGGTTCGAAGCCCCGGACGGCTCGACCTTCGAGCGCGACGTCGTGCGCAACCAGGAGGTCGTCGCCCTCGTGCCGCTCCTCGATGACGGTGCCACGGTCTTGCTGGTCCGGCAGTACCGCGGCCCCATCGACCGATACCTCCTGGAAATCCCCGCCGGGCTGTGCGACGTCGACGGCGAGGAGCCAGAGGCCACTGCTCGGCGCGAACTGGTCGAGGAGGTCGGCCGGGAGGCCGGCGCCCTCGAGTTGCTGGCCAGCTACTACCCGGCGGCCGGGTTCAGCGACCAGTTCGTCCGGCTCTACCTGGCCACCGACCTCACGGAGGTCCCGGCCGATCGCCAGGGGGTCGAGGAGCAGGACATGACCGTCGAGGAGTTCCCGTTGGCCCGCCTCGACGAGGCCATCGCCGACGGCACCCTGGCGGACAGCAAGACCCTCGTCGGCCTCCTGATGGTGCGGGACCGCCTGCGCCGAATGTGAGCCCGTGGTGACCCCGTGGTGAGCCCGTGATGAGCGCCGACGACCTTCCCGTCGATGTTGACGACTTCCTCCTCTCCCGAAGGGTGGAACGAGGCTGCTCGACCAACACGCTCAAGGCCTATGCCACGGACCTGCGCGCCTACGTCGCCTGGCTCGACGATCGGGGTCTCACGATCGGCGAGGTCGACGACGCCGCGATCACCGACTACGTGAACGCCCTCAAGGCCGGCGAGCGTGCGCCGAGCAGCATCAAGCGGGCTCTCGTGTCGGTACGCGGCCTGCATGGTTTCCTCGCCGAGGAGACCGAGGGCGTGCGGGATCCCACGATCGACGTGGAGGTCCCCAAGTCGCCCAAGGGTCTCCCCAAGGCGTTGAGCGAGGCCGAGATCGAACGGCTCCTGGGCTCGATCACCGGCACCGATACCGTGGCCCGACGGGACCGGGCGATCCTCGAGGTCCTCTACGGCACCGGGGCCCGGATCGGTGAGCTGAGCGCGATGTCGCTCTCGGACCTCGATCTCGACGCTGGCTTGGTCCGCCTCTTCGGCAAGGGGGCGAAGGAGCGGATCGTGCCCCTCGGGCGTTGCGCCCTGGTGGCTCTCGTCGAGTGGCTCGGGCCCCAGGGCCGCCCGCTCTTGGAGCCGGACCAGTGGAGGCACCGCGACGATGCCGACGCCGTGTTCCTCAACCAGAGGGGCGGACGGCTCCAGCGGCAAGGTGCATGGATGGCGGTGCGCAAGGCGGGTGACGCGGTCGGGCTCGGTGGCCGGCTGACCCCCCACGTCCTGCGCCATTCGTGCGCCACGCACATGCTGGACCACGGCGCCGACATCCGAACCGTGCAGGAGCTGCTAGGCCACGCGTCCATCAGCACGACGCAGGTGTACACGCTGGTATCGGGGGAGCGCCTGCAGTCCGTCTACCGGGCCGCACACCCTCGGGCCACAGCTGGGTAGCCTGACGACATGCCTCAGCCCGACCTCACCAGCGTCCGCGATCAGCTTGAATCCGAGCGAGCGGACCTTGCGCGCCAGCTCCGGGAGCTCAGCAGCGACGGGGCCGCCGCCGACCTCGACGAGAACTTCGCGGACACGGCGCAGGTTGCTGCCGAGCAGGTCGAGACCCGCACCCTGGCCGCACAGCTGAAGGACCAGCTCGACGACGTCGAGGCCGCCTTGGTGCGCATCGATGGCGGCACCTACGGAATCTGCGAGGTCTGCGAGAAGCCCGTGACGGCGGCGCGTCTGGAAGCGATGCCCAGCACGCGCTTCTGCATCGATCACGCCTGATGGCAGGGGCCGGCCACCTCGCCAAGCGGTTCTTCGGCTCGCTCATCCCGTTCGGGGAGTCGAAGGAGGACCGGGCCTGGGTCCACGAGGCGCTGCTGCCCGGTGAGCGGGAGATCTGGCAGCGGATGTCCCGCCAGGACCGCCGCCACGCAGCCGGCGTCGCCCGACGCGTCCAGCGCTCCCTCGGTCATGAAGCATCCCGCCCGGTCATCGCCGCGGCGCTGCTGCACGATTGCGGCAAGAGCGTGTCGCACCTGGGTACGACCGGACGTGTCATTGCCACGGTGTCCGCCAAGGCCGCCGGCCACGACATGGCCGCGGCCTGGAGCGAGACGTCCGGGTTCACCCGCCGCGTCGGCCTGTACCTCGAGCACCCGCGCCTCGGTGCGGACCTGCTCGGCATGGCCGGGTCCGCCCCGCTCACCGTGGCCTGGGCCGCCGAGCACCACCTGCCGTCCGAGGACTGGACGGTCCCCGTCGAGATAGGCCAGATCCTCAAAGACGCCGACGACGACTGATCGGACTCGTCAGGCGGGGGGGGAGGAGGCCGAGGTTGGTGCGGGCCCGGGTCAGGGTGGCGGACGCGAGTTCGGTTGCCTTCTCGGCGCCGACGGCGAGGAGGCGCTGCGTCTCGGCAGGATCGGACTCCAGCTCCTGGAACCGAGCCTGGATGGGCGAAAGGCGCTCGATCACGGCGGCGGCGGTGTCGGTCTTCAGCGGGCCGTACTGGGTGTAGCCGACGGCTGCCTCCTCGGGTGTGCGGCCGGTCGCGGCACCGAGGATGGACAAGAGGTTGCTGACGCCGGGTTTGGCCGCCACGTCGAAGCGGACGTCGGACTCGGTGTCGGTGACCGCCCGCTTGAGCTTCTTCTCGATGACCTTGGGCTCGTCGAGCAGGAGGATGGTCCCGGGGGAGCCGTCCGCAGACTTCGACATCTTCGAGGTCGGGTCCTGCAGGTCCATGACCCGCGCTCCGGAGGCGGGGAACGTGGCCGTAGGGATGACGAAGGTCTGGCCGTAGCGGGAGTTGAAGCGCTCGGCGACGTCCCGGGCGAGCTCCACGTGCTGGCGCTGGTCATCGCCCACCGGGACCTCTTCCGTGTCGTACAGCAAGATGTCCGCCGCCATGAGGGCTGGGTACGTGAACAAGCCGCCGGACACGAACCCGGCCTTGTCGGACTTGTCCTTGAACTGGGTCATCCGCGAGAGCTCGCCGTAGGAGGCGGTGCACTCCATGATCCAGGCCAGCTCGGCGTGCTCGTGGACGTGGCTCTGGACGAACAGGGTGCAGACCTCGGGGTCCAGCCCGATGGCCAGAAGGATCTGCGCCAGGCGCAGCGAGGTGTCCCGCAGCTCGGCAGGGTCCTGGGGGACCGTGAGGGCGTGGAGGTCCACGACGCAGTAGAGGCTGTCCGCCCGGTGCTGATCGTCGACCCACTGGAGGAGGGCTCCCAGGACGTTGCCGAGGTGGACGTTGCCGGTTGGCTTGATGCCGGAGAACACACGGGTCATGGCGGGGGAGCCTAGGAGCCGGCACCGGCACAGCCCCATCTGATTCTGGCTGGAATCTGCGATCACCCCTGGACGAAACCACACCCGTGTAACTACCCTGTCCCCGTGGCCTACGACGTGCAGACCGAAGTCTTCGATGGCCCGTTCGACCTGCTCCTGCACCTCATCTTGAACCAGCAGGTCGAGCTGTACGAGATCTCGCTCACGCTCATCATCGATGCCTACCTGGGCGAGCTCGACCGCATGGACACGCTCGACCTGGACGTGGCGACGGAGTTCCTGCTCATCGCGGCCACGCTGGTCGAGCTCAAGACCCGCCGCCTGCTGCCCGAGGATGTCGACCTCGACCTCGACGATGAGTTGGCGCTTTGGGAGGAGCGGGACCTGCTCCTGGCCCGGCTGGTGGAGTGCAAGACCTTCAAGGACGCGGCCAAGCTCCTCCTGGCCCTCGCCGATCAGGCCGGCCGATCCTTTCCCCGCACCGCCGGGCTGGACGACCGCTACTTGGACCTCGCGCCCGATCTCCTCGCAGGCATCGGCCCCGAGGACTTGCGGGCGGCGTTCTTCCGGGCCATCGAACCCAAGCCGGTGCCCACGGTGGACCTCCGCCACGTGGCTCCGTCCCGCCTCAGCGTCACCGAAGCGGTGCAGGAACTGGCCGACGAGCTGCCCCGTGCCGGGGTCATCACCTTCCGGGCGCTGACGGACTCGTTTGTCGAGCGCCTCGAGGTCGTGGTGCGCTTCCTGGCTGTCCTCGAGCTGTACAAGCAGGGCATGATCGACCTGGATCAGCCCAACACCTTCGGTGATCTCACCATCACCTGGGTGGGCGGCGAGTCCGATGAGGACCGCTCCGTCCTGGCCGGCATCGCCGCTCGGGTCGACACGTACGAGGGATAGAGATCGTGGCCAGCCCCGAAGACTCCAGGTTGTCCGCCGACTCTGCGCGCGCCATCGAGGCCATCTTGATGGTGGCCCAGGAGCCGGTCGATCCGCACCTCCTCGCCCAGCTGCTGGAGATCGCCCCTGTGCTCGTCGACGAGCTGTGTGCGGCGCTGCAGGCCCAGTACGAGGAGCAGGATCGGGGCTTCGTGCTGGTCAAGGTGGCCGGCGGCTACCGGTTCCAGAGCCATGCCGACCTGGCGCCCTACGTGGAGCGCTTTGCGTTGGAGGGCCAGAGCGCGCGGCTCTCGTCCGCGGCGCTGGAGACCCTGGCCATCGTCGCCTACAAGCAGCCGCTCTCGCGGGCTCAGATCGCCGCGATCCGGGGCGTCAACGTCGACGGCGTGATGCGCACGCTCCAGCAGCGGGGCTACGTCGAGGAAATCGGTCGCGACAGCGGGCCGGGCCAGGCTGCGCTGTTCGGCACGAGCCGGGAGTTCCTCGAGCGCATGGGCCTCGACCGCATCGAGGACCTACCCGCGATCGCCGACCTGTTCCCGTCGGCCGAGATCATGGAGGCACTGGAGCTGACCCTGCGTGCTGCACGGCCGGAGGACGATGTGGCGACCCTCCCGCTCGACTCGCCGTCTGCACCCCCACAGACGAGCGCCGAGGACGAGCCCGCTACCGAGGCCTCGAGTGCCGTTGATGACGTCGTGGTCACGCCGACCACCATCGACGCCTCAGCCCTGCTGGACCTGTCCGACGACGACTTCCCGGAGCCCGAGCCGCCCGCATGGGCCGTGGATCCGCCGGCGGTCCCAGCCACCGACGTGAACGTGCCGACCGACGGCGACGGCGACGCCGACCGGACGGTCGATCCCTGATGGACGGCTCTCCGGAGGGGCACCCCGACGGCGAGCGGCTGCAGAAGGTGCTCGCCCGCGTGGGGATCGGCAGCCGACGGATCTGCGAGGACCTGATCGCCGAGGAGCGGGTCAAGGTCAACGGCGAGATCGCGGTGCTGGGCCGTCGTGTCGATCCCGAGCGCGACCTGGTGGAGGTCGACGGCGCACCGATCGGCATCCGCCCCGGCCTCGTGCACTACCTGCTGAACAAGCCGGCCGGTGTCGTGACCACCGCCTCGGACCCCCAGGGCCGGCCCACGGTCGTGGACCTCGTCCCAACCGAGCCCCGGGTCTTCCCGGTGGGCCGCCTGGACCTGGACACCGAGGGGCTGTTGCTCCTCACCAACGACGGCGAGCTGGCCAACCGCATCGCCCATCCCTCCCACGGGGTTGAGAAGGAGTACCTGGCCGAGGTCGAGGGCACGCCGTCGCGCGCCGCGCTGCGGCAGCTGCGCGAAGGCGTGGAACTCGACGATGGCCGCACCGCACCAGCCGCGGCGACGCTCGTCGACGGATCCCTGGTCAAGCTCACCATCCACGAGGGGCGCAACCGCCAGGTCCGCCGGATGCTCGATGCCGTCGGCCACCCCGTGACCCGTCTGATCCGGGTCCGCATCGGTCCGCTGACGGACCGCCGACTGGCACCCGGTTCCTGGCGGGCGCTCACGAGCGACGAGCTCCGAGCGCTGGAGGCGGCCGTGGGTGCAGCTGGGCGAACGCAGACCAGGCCCGTGGACCCGGGTCGGTAGCATCGCCCCGATGCCTTCCGCCGTTCGCGCTCTTCGTGGCGCCACCACCTGCGATGCCGACGATGCCGCCCAGATCGGCGAGCGGACGGTCACGCTGCTCCAGGAGATGTTCGCCCGCAACGGGGTCGACCACGACGACTTGATCAGCATCTTGTTCACCACCACGCACGACCTGACGTCCACCTTCCCGGCCACGGCGGCACGGACCATCGGCCTCGGGGACGTCCCGCTGCTCTGCGCCCAGGAGATCCCCGTCCCGGGCTCCATGCCCCGGTGCATCCGCGTGATGGCCCACCTGGAGACCAACCGCCCCCGAAGCGCACTGCACCACGTGTACCTCGAGGGCGCCGTCAGCCTCCGCGACGATCTGCCGAGCTGAGCCGGTCCCATGGCCGACCTCGACGTTCCCCAGCGCGCCAGCATCATCGGCACCGGACTCATCGGTGGCTCGATCGGCCGGGCGCTGCGGGCGCAGGGATGGCGGGTCACCGGCACCGACGCCGATCCTGCCGCAGCCGAACGGGCACTCGCCCTCGGCGCCATCGACGCCATCGGGCTCGATCCCGCTGCGACCATCACCTTCGTCGCCGCCCCCGTGCGTGCTATCTCGGCCGAGGTCCGGCGGGCGCTCGCCGAGACGGGCGGGGTGGTGACCGACGTCGGGTCCGTGAAGGCGTCCCTGGTGGCGGAGATCGATGATCGCCGCTTCGTCGGCGGCCATCCCATGGCGGGCTCGGAGCAACTCGGCGTCGAGGGCAGCAGCCCCGACATGTTCCAGGGAGCGGTGTGGGTCCTGACGCCCGTCGCCCACACCGACGCCGACCAGTACGCCACGGTCGACGCGATCGTCCGCTCGTTCGGCGCCGAAGTGGTGGCCCTGCCACCAGAGCGCCACGATGCGCTGGTCGCCGTCGTGTCCCATGTCCCGCACCTCACCGCAGCCGCCCTGATGAGCATCGCCGACGAGCGGGCCGATGAGCACGCTGCGCTCCTTCGGCTGGCGGCCGGCGGATTCCGGGACATGACCCGCATTGCGGCCGGCAGCCCCGCCATCTGGCCCGACATCTGTGCGGAGAACAGCGAAGCGATCGTCGAGATGATCGACCAGCTCACCGGCGAGCTGGGCCGGCTCCGGGACCTCGTCGCCGAGTCGGACCGTGGGGGGCTGCTGGCCACGCTCGAGCGAGCGCAAGCGGCCCGGCGCAACCTGCCAAGCCGGATCGCCCAGCCGTCGGCCATGGCCGAGGTCCGGGTGCCGGTGCTCGATCGCGGCGGGGTGATCGCCGAAGTTGCGACCCTGGCCGCGGAACTCGGTGTGAACATCGCCGACTTCGAGATCGCCCACTCCAGCGAGGGCGACCGGGGGGTGCTGATCCTCCTCGTGGACAAGGGGACCGCCGAGCCCTTCCGCCTCGGTCTGATCGACCGCGGCTACAGGCCCACGGTCGCTTACCTCCGATGAGCCCGGATCCGTCCGATCTGGCGGCGTTGGCCGATCCGCTTCCGATCGAACCGGTGCCGGGCGGCTTCGACGCGGAGGCGCTCGTGCCCGGTTCGAAGTCGGTCACCAACCGGGCGATCGTGTGCGCGGCCCTGGCGACGGGAACCTCTCGGCTCGAAGGAGCCCTGTTCGCGGATGACACGGAGGCGATGCTCGGCGTGCTGGCCGCCCTGGGGATCCCCGCCACGTCCGATCCCTCCGCTCCTTCCATCGAGGTCACGGGCTGCGCGGGCGAAGTCCCTGCTTCGGACGATCCGATCGACACCCGCCAGTCGGGCACGACGTCGCGCTTCACGCTGCCCCTGCTGGCCCTGGGCTCGGGCTCCTACCGGGTCACCGCTCACCCCCAGATGCAAGCGCGCCCCATGGGCACGACGTTCGAGGCCCTCTCGGAGCTGGGCATCGGGATCGACGCGCTGGGGGAGGCGGGCCACCTTCCGGCCACCGTCACTGCCGGAGGTGCTCGTGGCACCGGGCTGCGCGTCGCCGGCGACGCGTCGAGCCAGTTCCTCTCGGGCCTGCTGATGATCGGTCCCTGCTTGCCCGAGGGCCTGGTGATCGAGCTGACCACCGACCTCGTGTCGCGGCCGTACGTGGACCTGACCCTCGCGGTGATGGCGTCGTTCGGCGCGACGGTGGAGCAGCTCGACGACGACACGTTCGCGGTGGAACCGGGTGGGTACCGGGCCATCACCTACCCGGTGGAGCCCGACGCCAGCGCGGCGTCGTATCCGCTTGCCGCCGCCGCGCTCTGCGGAGGCCGCGTCACGGTGCCCGGCCTCGGTGCGGGCGCCCTCCAGGGCGACGCCGCCTTTGCAAGCGTGCTCGCCGAGATGGGGGCCTCGGTGACGCGCGACGCCCGTGGGACCACGGTCGAGGCGGTCCGAGGGCGCCTGCGCGGCGGCACGTTCGACTTCACGCACATCTCGGACACGGCCCAGACGCTGGCGGCCATCGCACCGTTCGCCGATGCACCCGTGACCATCACCGGGATCGACTTCATCCGACGCAAGGAGATCGACCGGGTCGCCGCCGTGGCGACCGAACTGCGCCGTGCTGGCGTCCGGGTCGACGACGATCGCGACGGTTGGACGATCCATCCGGGACCGGTCGCCCCGACCACGTTCGAGACCTACGACGACCACCGGATGGCGATGAGCTTCGCCCTGATCGGCCTGGCCGTTCCCGGGATCTCCATCGCGGGTCCGTCGTGCGTCGCCAAGACCTTCCCGGGCTACTGGCAGATGCTCGACCACCTCCGAGCCTCCACCAGCGGCCGATAGGGTCTGCACCCGTGTCCGACGCCGAGAAGCCCGACCGCCCGCTCACCGTCATCGCCATCGACGGCCCCGCCGGATCGGGCAAGTCCACGGTCGGCAAGCGCCTCGCCGCCGAACTCGGACTCGAGTACCTCGACACGGGCGCCATGTACCGCGGCGTGACCTTCGCAGCGCTGCGCCGGGGCATCGATCCCGCCGATGCCGAGGTCGTGGCCCGCCTCGCCGAGCAGGTCGAACTGGACCTGCCGGGCGACGGCACGCTCGTCGTCGACGGCGTGGACGCCACCATCGAGATCCGCGGCCCCGAGGTGACCCGGGCCGTGTCGCTGGTTGCCGCCAACTCCGCGGTCCGCAAGGAACTGGTGCGCCGCCAGCGCGAATGGGCTGAGGCTCGAGGCGGAGGCGTGCTCGAGGGGCGTGACATCGGCTCCGTGGTGTTCCCCGATGCCAGGCTCAAGGTGTACCTGACGGCCTCGCCTGAGGTGCGGGCCGAGCGACGGTCGAAGGAGGTTACCGATCTGGACTACGCCACGATCGCCGCCGACATCGCCCGTCGCGATGCCGCAGACCAGGGACGAGACGACAGCCCCCTCGCCGAGGCGGACGGCGCCCTCGTCGTGGACACCAGCGATCGAGCCGTCGAGGACATCGTCGCCGACCTGGTGGGCCGGGTCTCGTGACGGCACCTGAGCCGGCCGCCGCGACGACGTCGGAGCACGCCCGGGCGGGCACCCGAGGCGAGCTGCTGTTCTACGCCATCGTGCGCGCCGCCCTCCTGGGTACGTGCAAGCTCTGGTTCCGCGTGTCGGCCACGGGCCGCGAGCACGTGCCCGACGAAGGCGCGTTCATCCTGGCGCCGGTCCACCGGTCCAACCTGGACTTCGCCCTCGTGCTCATCTGCACCAAGCGCCGCATGCGCTACTTGGCCAAGGACTCGCTGTGGAAGGGCCAGGGGTTCTGGGCGAAGGTCTTCACCGGGTTGGGTGGCATCCCCGTGGCCCGCGGGACCGCGGACCGCGAGGCCCTGCGCACCTGCATCGACGTCTTGAACGCCGGCGAGCCCCTGGTGATGTTCCCCGAGGGCACCCGCCAGCACGGCCCGGTGGTCGAGGAACTGTTCGACGGTCCCGCGTTCGTCCAGAGCCGAACCGGCGTCCCGATCATCCCCGTCGGCATCGGCGGCTCCGAAGGTGCCATGCCGAAGGGCTCCAAGGTCCCCAAGCCCCGCAAGATCACCGTCGTCGTCGGCCCGCCGCTGGAGCCCAGCGACGCCGTCGGCCCAAAGGCCAAGCGTGCGGCGATCCGGGACCGCACCGCCGAGATCCGCACGGTCGTGCAGGACCTGTTCGACCGGGCGCAGCGCAGCGCGGGCACCCCCAACTGATCAGCTGAGCGGCGTCCCGCCCACGTAGGACGTGAGTGCCTCGAGCTCTGCTTGAGTCCCGATGGCGATGATCACCTGGCCGGTCAGCATCACCGTGTCTGGGGTCGGATTCGTCCGGAAGGCCCCGTCGGGGTCGCGCAGGGCAAGCACAAGCGCACCGGTGCGATCGCGCAGGTGCGCATCGCGGATCGTGCGGCCGGCGATCGGGGACCCGTCACCGATCCGCACCTCTTCGAGCCGGAACTCGATGCTCCGTTCGTGCATCACGACGTCGACGAACTCGGCGACATGGGGGTGCAGCACGAACGCCGCCATGCGAGAGCCGCCGATGCTTTGCGGATTCACGACGCGGTCCGCCCCCGCCCGGCGCATCTTCTCTTCGCTGTCGACGCTGCGTGCCCGGGACACGACGAACAGATCGGGGTTGAGCGCACGGGCGCTGAGCACGATGAACGAGTTGTCGGCGTCGGTCTCGACGGCAGCCACCAGAGCGCTCGCGCGCTCGATTCCGGCCGCGCGCAAGACCGCATCGTCCGTCGCGTCGCCCACGACCGTAGGCACCTCGGAGGCGGCGGCCTTGTCCACGTCGAGCTCGACGACCACCGCTCGGCGGCCCGATTCGGCCACCTCGGCGCAGATGCTTCGACCCACCCGGCCAGCCCCGCAGATCACCACATGGCCGGTGAGCGATGCGATCGTCTTGTCCATGCGACGTCTCCCGAGCAGTTCGTTGAGTCGACCCTCGATGAAGGTCTCGATGATCACGCCGAAGGCGTAGAAGGCAGCACCCACACCGAGGACGATCAGCACCATGGTGAAGATCTGGCCGTTGGTGCTCAGCGGTTCGACCTCGCGGAAGCCCACCGTCGAAACGGTGGTGACCGTCTGGAACAGGGCGTTGAGGGGTGAGAAGCCGAGCGCCAGGTAGCCGACGGTGCCCATGACCACGACGAGCGCCAGGGCGCCGAGCGCTCCGGCCAGACGCCGCCAGTGGCTCACGACGGGCTCTCAGAGGTAGCGGGGGGCGGCAAACACCTCGCGGACCATGGGCTCGAAGTGCTCCAGCGGGTACGTCTCGCCATCGGGATCGAACGCCACCTGATCCCACTCGTCGGCGAACACGGCGGCAAGGTCGAAGAAGTCCTCGCCCTCGTACTTGTCCCGAGCGTCGACGTCGCCGCCGAAGTGCCCGTAGTAGTGCTTGCCCTGGAAGTCCTGGTGGACGCGGATGGCGTCGTGGACCTCGGGGCGGACGTATGGGCGCAGGATCGCCGCAGCGATGTCGGGGTGGCCCATCACGCTGATGAGCTTGCCGATGTCATGGCAGAGGGCAGCGACGATCATCTCCTGGTCGGCGCCGGCCTTCTCGGCGAGGGTGGCGGTCTGGCACGCGTGAACCAGCTGGTTCGTGCTGAACCCGTCCGTGATGCCCTCGAGACGCCGGAGCATGTTCACGATCTCGTCAGCGACGCGCGGCTGCGCATTCATCGTCTCGACGCCGATCACCGACCACTGCTCGGCGGTTGACTCGTCCATCCGGGTGAAGCTGCTTGCGGTCATGGCCCCATTGTGCCAAGTCTGGCGACGGCCCGCATGGCTACAAGGAGGCGAGGACGTCGGCGGCGTGGATGCTGCGTTCGTCGGCAGCGGGGCGGCCCGGCACCGATCCGCCGAGGCTGAGCGTCGCCAGCAGGTCGATACCGGCAAGGAGGTCTCGTAGGTTCCGAGGGGTCGGGAAGTACTCGTCCTCGGTGGTGATGGCCACTTCCTCGACCCCGTCCGCGGGGTCCAGGGCGGCGATGACGGATTCGACGAGCGACTCGGGCGCCGAGGCCCCCGCCGTGACGCCCACCACGCCGGTGAGGTCATCGGGGAGCTCGTCGGCCGAGTTGATGCGGAGCACGCGAGCCGTGCCGGCCTCCCGTGCCAGCTTCTCGAGGGCCACCGTGTTGGAGGAGTTGGCGGAACCGATGACCACGACCGCGTCGCACCGCGGCGCGATCTCGGCCAGCGCGCCCTGGCGGTTGGTGGTCGCAAAGCACAGGTCCGATCGCCCAGGCGTCCACAGCTCGGGAAAGCGGTCCCGGGTAGCGTCGAGAACGCCCTTCCAGTCGCTGTGGCTGAGGGTGGTCTGGGCGAGCATGGCCACCGGCGTCTCGAACTGGGGGAGGGCGGCCACCTCCTCGGTGCTCTCCACGCGGTGGATGGCGTCGGGAGCGACCGCCATCGTCCCGACCGCCTCCTCGTGGCCCTCGTGGCCGACGTAGACGATCTGGTAGCCCTTGCCGGCGCGCACCTTGACCTCGTGGTGCACCTTCGTGACCAAGGGGCAGACGGCGTCCACCACGTACCCGCCGTTCGCCCGGGCGGCGGCCACGACCTCGGGCGCCGACCCGTGGGCCGAGAGCATCAGCGGCCGGCCTTCGGGCACCTCGCTGATCTCGTCGACGAAGATCACGCCCAGGTCCTCGAACCGCTTCACCACCGACTGGTTGTGGACGATCTCGTGGTAGCAGTACACGGGCGCGTCGAACGCCCGCACCATCCACGCCAGGGCCTTGATCGCCATCTCCACGCCGGCGCAGAACCCTCGCGGGGCAGCGAGCAGCACCTTGTCGACAGCCATGGTGCCAACCCTACCGGTCACCCCTGCAGGGCAGACCAGAGGCCCGAGGGGACCGTCCCGGTAGGATCGTCCTCTATGTCTGCGCCCCGTGTTGTTGCCGTCGCGCCCGGGTCGCCGGCCGCGCTCGGGGGCGTGCAGGTGGGTGACGACGTCCTCGCGGTCGACGGCGAGCGCCCCCGCGACATCATCCGGTGGACCTGGCTCACCGACGAGGCCGATCCCGTGCTCGAGATCGCGCGGGGTGGCCTGGAGCTCACCATCGAGGTCACCAAGGCCGCCGGCGCCCCCCTGGGGATCGACGTCCACTCGGCGCTCTTCGACCAGCTGCGGACCTGCGACAACCACTGCGAGTTCTGCTTCATCTACCAGCTCCCGCCAGGGATGCGGAAGAGCCTGTACCTGAAGGACGACGACTACCGGCTGAGCTTCCTGTACGGGAACTTCACCACGCTGACCCGCTTCACCGAGGCGGACCTCGAGCGGGTCGTGACCGAGGGCCTGTCGCCGCTCAACGTCAGCATCCACGCCGTTGATCCGGCGGCGCGCAACGACCTGCTCCGCAACCGACGCGGCGGACCCAGCCTCCGGTGGCTACGAGCGCTGCTCGACCACGGCATCGAGGTGCACGGCCAGATCGTGTGCTGCCCCGGGCTCAACGACGGGGCCGTCCTCGACGACACCCTCGCCGGCGTGCTCGAGCAGTTCCCGGAGCTGGCCAGCATCTGCGTGGTCCCACTCGGCATTTCCAAGTTCAACACCGAGCCCCGCATGCGGGCCACGACCGCCGTTGAAGCATCGGCCGTGATCGACTGCGTCGCCGACTGGCAGGAGGTGTACCTCCAGGTCCTGGGGCGCCGGCTCGTGCACGCATCCGACGAGTACTACCTCCTCGCCCAGCGTCCCTTCCCGGACCCTGAGGTCTACGAGGGCTTTGCCATGCACGAGGACGGCGTGGGCATGGCCCGGACCTTCGAGCAGGAGTTCCTGGGCCACGCCGCCACCACCACCGGCCCGCAGGCCGGGTTCTTCGCCTGGGCCGATAGCGGGACCGCCGACGGCGGCCGATACGAGGCGGCCGGCGACTACGGCGCCCCGGCCGAGGGCTACCGCGCCATCCGAACCGCCGAGGCCGAGCCCGACGGCAGCCCCGGAGGCGGGGTGGCGGTCGCGTTGCGCCCCCGTCGCGGCGCGCCGACGGCCGTGCTCACCAGCGAGGCCGGAGCGGCGGTCATCGGGCCGCTCGTCGCCTCGCTCGGCCTGCCCTCGGTCCGCGTCATCCCCGTTCGCAACGAGTTCTTCGGCGGGACGACCTCGGTGACCGGGCTGCTGGTGGGCGAGGACCTCCATCGGGTGCTGTCCGCCCAGCCCGAGACCCACCGCTACCTGCTCCCCGACGTCTGCCTCTCCGGCGGCCGCTTCCTCGACGGCGCCACGCCGGCAGACCTGCCGCGCCCCGTCGAGATCATTCCCACAGACGGCGCCGCCCTGCGCCGGGCCTTGGAGGCCTGAACCCACATGTCCGATCTCCCCATGGTGGCCATCATCGGCCGTCCCAACGTCGGCAAGTCCACGTTGCTCAACCGCATCATCGGCCGCCGCGAGGCCATCGTCGAGGAGCTGCCCGGCGTCACCCGGGACCGCAAGGAGGTGGAGGCCGAGTGGATCGGACGCCACTTCCGCCTCGTGGACACCGGCGGTTGGATGCCCGGCGGCACGAGCCTGGACGAGAAGGTGAGCCGCCAGAGCGAGCAAGCCATCAAGCAGGCCGACGCGATCATCCTGGTGACCGACGTGTCGATGGGCATCACCGAGGAGGACGCCCGCATCGCCGAACTGCTCCAGCAGACCAGCCAGCCGGTGTTCGTGGTCGCCAACAAGGTCGACGACCCCTCGCGGGAGGCCCTGATGTGGGAGCTCCTCGGCCTGGGCCTCGGCAACCCGTTCCCCGTCAGCGCCCTCCACGGCCTCGGGACGGGTGACCTGCTCGACGCGCTGGTCGATGCCCTGCCCGAGCCCGATGAGGAGGCGGTCGAGGTCGTCGAGTCCGATGGCGAGCGGGTGTTCGCCGTCGCCCTGGTGGGTCGCCCCAACGTCGGCAAGTCCACCTTGTTCAACCGGCTCATCGGCGAGGACCGCTCCGTCGTCCACGACATGCCGGGCACGACGCGAGATGCCGTCGACACCATCGTCGAGACGCCGGATGGGCCCATCAAGTTCGTCGACACCGCCGGGATGCGCCGGAAGTCCCGCATCGACGAGAGCACCGAGTACTTCTCGTTCGTGCGCGCCCTGCAGGCCGTCGACGCGTCAGACGTCGCGCTGCTCGTCATCGATGCCACCGAAGGCGTGACCCACCAGGACCAGCGCCTCGCTGAGCGCATCGACGCCGCCGGCTGCCCGATCGTCATCCTCCTCAACAAGTGGGAACTGCTCGGCACCGAGGAGCGCGCAGCGGTCACCTACGACGTCGGCCAGAAGCTGGCGTTCCTCGGCGAGAGCGAGGTCATCCGCATCTCGGCGCTGACCGGCAAGAACGTCCACCGGCTCCTGCCCGCGCTCGCCGAGACGATCGAGGGCTACCACAAGCGGGTCCCGACCCGGCGGGTGAACGACGTCGTGTTCGCGGCGCAATCGTCCCAACCGGCCCCCCACGGCGCCCGCATCCTGTACGCCACGCAGGGCGCCACCGACCCGCCGACGTTCACCTTGTTCGCCAACAAGGAGCTCCCAGCCACCTACCTCCGCTACATCGAGCGTCGCCTGCGCGAGGCGTTCGACATGGGGGCCACGCCGATCAAGCTGCGGGTGCGCCACCGCTCAAACTGAGCCGGCCCCATCCGAGACCACCCGTGACCCACGCGCCTCCCGCCCACGACGATCCACCGCCGCACGGGCTGACGGCGAGCGAGGTGGCGGCGCGCGTCGCCGCCGGCGAGACCAACGCGGTCGACGAGCACACGTCGCGCACCATCGAGGAGATCGTCCGGGCCAACGTCCTGACCCGGTTCAACGCCATCTTGGCGGTGCTCGCCGTCGCGGTCTTCGCCACCGGCCGCTTCGCCGACGCCCTGTTCGCGATCGTCTTGGTGGTCAACGCCATCATCGGCATCGGGCAGGAGGTGCGGGCGAAGCGGACCCTCGATCGCCTCGCCGTCCTGCACGCCCCGACCGCCGCGGTCGTGCGCGACGGCATCGAGACCGACCTGCCCATCGCCGACATCGTGCTCGGCGACCTGGTGGTGGTGCGGATGGGGGACCAGGTGCCCGCAGACGGCATCGTCGTCCACGGTGTCGGGCTGGAGATCAACGAGTCGGCCCTGACCGGCGAGTCCGATCCGGTCCACAAGCAGTCCGGCGACACCGTGCTGTCGGGCACGATCGCCGTCGCCGGCCGCGGCCGGTTCCAGGCGACGGCGGTCGGACCTCAGGCCTACGCCCGCAAGCTCGCCGCAGAGGTCAAGGTGTTCAAGCGGACCAAGAGCGAGATCGAGGTCTCGATCGACTTCCTCCTGCGCATCATCACGTGGGCCATCGTGGGCGTCACCCCGCTGCTGCTGTGGTCGCAGTTCCGCACCAACGATGGCAACGGATGGCGCGAGCCCGTGCTGGGCACCGTCGCCGCCCTGGTGGGGATGGTGCCCGAGGGCCTGGTCCTGCTGACGAGCATCGCCTTCCTCCTGGCCGCTCTGGCGCTGACCAAGCGGCAGGTCCTGGTGCAGGAACTGCCGGCGGTCGAGGGACTCGCCCGGGTCGACGTGGTGTGCCTCGACAAGACCGGCACGCTGACCGTTGGCGACATCGTCTTCGACTCGCTGTACCCCGTCGACGACGCCGTCCTCAGCACCGCGACGATCAGCGAGGCGCTCGGTGCGCTGGCCGATGCGCCCGATCCCAACGCCAGCCTGGCGGCCATCGGGGCGGAGTACCTGCCCGTCGCCGGGTGGGTGCGCGACGGCGACGTTTCGTTTTCCTCGGCCCGCAAGTGGAGCGCAGCCTCCTTCGGCGATCGAGGGAGCTGGTACCTGGGAGCCCCGGAGATCCTGCTCGGCGCCGACGACCCGCTGCGCGATCGGGTCTCGGAGCTGGCCGCCACCGGCCGGCGGGTGCTGGTCGTGGTGCACGTGGACGGGCCGCTCCAGGGCGAGGTCCTCCCTGCGGAGCGCGTCTCGGCCGCCCTCTGCACCCTGGCGGAGCAGGTCCGGCCCGATGCCGCCGAGACGCTCGGCTACTTCGCCGAGCAAGGCGTGGCCATCAAGGTCATCTCCGGCGACAACCCGACCACCGTGGGTGCCATCGCCACTGAGGTCGGGCTCGATGCCGGCGAACCGGTCGATGCCCGCACCCTGGGTGACACCGCAGAGGAGCTGGCCGAGGCCGTGGCCACCACCAACGTCTTCGGCCGGGTCAGCCCCCAGCAGAAGCAGGCGATGGTCCGGGCCCTGCAGGACCAGGGCCACGTCGTGGCCATGACCGGCGACGGCGTCAACGATGCACTGGCACTCAAGGACGCCGACATCGGCGTGGCCATGGGCAACGGCGCACCGGCCACCCGTGCCGCGGCTCAGCTGGTCCTGCTCGACGGCCAGTTCTCCCGCCTGCCCACCGTCTTGGCCGAAGGCCGTCGGGTCATCGGCAATATCGAGCGGGTCGCGTCCCTCTTCATCTCGAAGAACACGTACGCCTTCATGCTGATCCTGCTGGTCAGCATCGCCGGGCTGCCATACCCGTTCGCCCCCCGGCACCTCACGCTCATCAGCGCCGTCACCATCGGCATCCCGGCGTTCGCCCTCGCTTTCGCCCCCAACACGGCTCGGTACCGGCCAGGCTTCCTCCGGCGGGTCCTGTCGTTCGCCGTGCCAGCCGGCGCGATCTCCTCGCTGGCGATCTTCTCCGCCTACTTGTTGGCGCGGCTCGAGGATCTGTCCAAGGTCGAGTGCCAGACGGCGGCCACCATTGCGGCGCTGTGCGTCTCCCTCTGGATCCTTGCCGTGCTCGCCCGACCGTACGACCGTTGGAAGCTGGCGCTGTTGGGCGCGATGGCCGCCGTCGCTGTGTCCGCCATCGTCATCCCACCGGTGCGCGACTTCTTCGAGCTCTCGGTCCCATTGTCGTTCCTGCCCCAGGCGCTGGCCATCGGTGGTGTCGGCGCCCTCGGCATCGAGGCCGCCGGCCGGATGTCCACCCGGTGGGCCGACCGCGCTCAGCAGTAGCATCTGCGCACCATGCACCATCCGCTGCTCCTGCTGGTCGCTGCTGCGTGCGTCGTGGCGGCGGCCGTCTGGGCCCGCTCCGCGCTGCGGCTCCGCAAGGTCGCGGGCCGCGCCGAACGCGAGTTCGGACGGGAGTCTGACGCGGCCACCGTCGCCCGTTCGGCGTTCCGCAAGGACGTCCACTCGATGGTGCTCTACGGCGTGCTCACCGTGGCCAGCGCCGTGGGCGCGTTCTTGGACCGCGGCTCCACCTGGCTGTTCGCCCTCGTCCTGATCCCGGTGCTGGTCTCGGTGATCTACGGGCGGGACTTCGTCCGTGACTCCCGACTGGCCGAGAGCCGCCTCGAGTTGGAGCGCCGGGCTGAGGAGGTCTTGAACCAGGACGACCTCGCTCCCAAGCGCTGGGCCGAGCGGCTCGCCCCGGAGCACCTGCCAGACATCGCCGGCTTCGAGGTCGGCCGGGTGTACCAGGCCGGGACCGGGATGATGGCGGGGGACTTCTACGACGTCTTCCGGGTTGCCCCCACCCGCGTCGTCGCCGTCATCGGCGACGTCACCGGGCACGGCATCGAGCCGTCGATCACTGCCTTCCAAGCGAAGTACCTGCTGCGGGTCTTCCTGCGGCAGTTCCGGGACCCGGCGCAGGCCCTCGAGGAGCTCAACAGCCAGCTCTCGGCGCTCGACCGCGGCGAGGAGATGATCTCGCTCGTCGTCGTCGTGTTCGACACCGACGCCGGGACCATCCGCTACGCCTCCGCTGGCCACCCGGCCGTCTGGCTCTGGCACGACAAGGACGTGCGCCCCCTGCGCAGCACCGGCCCGCTCCTGATGCTGGATCCGAACGGAACCTTCCACTCCCGGGAGTTGCGGCTCGACTCGGGCGACCTCGTCCTGCTCTACACCGACGGCCTCTCGGAGGCTCGCGCCGGTGACCAGCTGTTCGGCGAGGAGCGCATCGCCAACGCCATCCGTCGCGATCCCGGCGCCGACCCCAATGTCTTGGTCAAGTCGCTCCTGGAATCCGCCCGTGACTTCGCCCGTCAGCCCATCACCGACGACATCGCCATCCTCGCTCTGCGTCGGGAGTAGCCCGCCACCGCGACGTGCGGGAGCAGAACGGCCGTTCCAAGGCGGGTCGGTAGGCTCGTGCGGTGACCGACGAACCGCCAGCCACCTCGCCGCTCGGCGAGCCCCACGCCGACCCAACCGACAGCCAGCGGGTGGCCGCGGCCGCCGAGCGTGCGCTCGCTGGGAACCTCGCCAAGGTGGGCGACAAGCTCGAGAAGCAGGGCAAGCTGTTCGTCCGCGACCGCCTGGACCTGCTGCTCGACGCCGGGTCGTTCGTCGAGGACGCCCTGCTGGCCAACACCTCCGCCGCGGATCTGCCGGCCGACGGCGTCGTGACCGGGGTGGGTCAGATCGACGGGCGCTCGGTCGTGGTGGTCGCCAACGACCCGACGGTGAAGGCTGGCTCCTGGGGCGCCCGGACCGTCGAGAAGATGATCCGTGCCTCGGAGTATGCGCTCAAGCACGAACTGCCCATCTTCTGGCTGGTCGATTCAGCAGGTGCCCGCATCACGGATCAGGTGCAGCTCTTCCCCGGTCGCCGTGGCGCCGGCCGAATCTTCTACAACCAGGTGAAGCTCTCCGGCCGCGTCCCTCAGATCTGCTGCCTCTTCGGCCCCTCCGCCGCCGGCGGTGCCTACATACCGAGCTTCTGCGACATCGTGATCATGGTCGAGGGCAATGCCTCGATGTATCTCGGCTCACCCCGCATGGCGGAGATGGTCGTCGGGGAGAAGGCCACGCTCGAAGAGACCGGCGGTGCCCGGATGCATGCGACCGTCTCGGGGTGCGGCGACAACCTCGCGGTCGACGACGAGGACGCCATCGACCAGGCCCGGGCCTGGTTCACCTACTTCCCGACCACCTGGCGCCAGGACCCGCCCCGCTACGTCGCCGCTGAGCCGAGCGCGCCGCTCCACGGCGACAGCATCCCCAGCGACGACAAGGCCGCCTACGACATCCACACCATCATCGACGGCCTGGTCGACGCCGAGAGCTTCTTCGAGATCAAGCCGCTGTTCGCCCCCGAGATGGTCTGCGGCCTCGGCCTGGTCGACGGCAAGCCCGTCGGCTTCGTGGCCAACAACCCGATGATCAAGGGCGGGGTGCTCTTCACGGACACCGCCGACAAGGCCGCCCGGTTCGTGTGGTGCTGCGATGCGTTCAACATTCCCCTCGTCTTCCTCGCCGATGTGCCCGGATTCATGATCGGGACCCAGGTCGAACGCGAGGGCATCATCCGCCACGGGGCAAAGATGGTCACGGCCATCTCCGAGGCCACGGTGCCGAAGCTCTGCGTGGTCCTCCGCAAGGCCTACGGCGCCGGGCTGTATGCCATGGCCGGGCCGGCGTTCGAGCCCGAAGCGACCATCGCCCTGCCCACCGCGAAGATCGCCGTGATGGGGCCCGAGGCCGCGGTCAACGCTGTCTTCGCCAACAAGATCGCGGCCATCGAAGATCCCGTCGAGGCCGAGGCCTTCATCGCCGAGCAGCGCCGCATCTACGAGGAGGACGTCGACATCCTGCGTCTTGCGTCCGAACTGGTCATCGACGCCGTCGTCGAGCCGGAGGCGCTCCGGGCCGAGATCATCCGTCGCTTCGAGCGGGCAGAGGGCAAGGACCGCCACTTCTCAGACCGCCGCCACGGGGTTCCCCCCGTATGACCATCCCGGCCGGCCTCCCGGGGCAGGTCGCCATCCGCGATGTGGGCCCGCGCGATGGCCTGCAACCGGAGGATCCGGTGCCTGTCGCCGATCGCATCCGGCTGATCGAGGCGCTCGCGACCGCCGGGGTCCCCACCATCGAGGTTGCCGCGTTCGTGTCTCCGAAGGCCGTCCCGGCCATGGCGGGCGCCCGTGACGTGGTGGCGGGCGTCCCGGCTCGGCCCGGCCTGGTGCGCGCCGCACTCGTCCCCAATGCGCGGGGTGCCTCCCTCGCCGTCGAAGCAGGCGTCGAGGAGATCACCGTCACGATCTCCGCCTCGGAGACCTACAACGAGCGCAACGTGCACATGAGCACGCAAGAGAGCGAAGGCGCGATCGCGGAGATCGTCGCGATCGCCGCCGAGGGAACAGCACCGGTGGATGCCGTGATCTCCTGCGCGTTCGGCTCGCCGTACGAGGGCGACATCGCGCCGGTCGACATCGCCGATCTCGCCGCCCGGGTGCTCGACCTCGGGGTCGACCAGGTCACCCTGGCCGATACCACCGGGATGGGCACACCCCGGCGCATCCACGAGGTCATCGAGGCCGTGCGGGCCGCTGGCATCCCGATCGAGGCCACCGGCTTGCACCTGCACGACACCCGGGGGACCGCGCTGGTCAACGCCTACGCCGCACTGGAGCACGGGATCGCACGCTTCGACACGTCGGTCGGAGGCCTGGGCGGATCACCCTTCGCCCACGGTGCGGGCGGCAACCTGGCCACGGAGACACTCGTTGCCATGCTCGACGATCTGGGCATCACCACCGGAATCGCCATCGACCCGCTCATCGCTGCTGCGGCCCTCATCGAGTCTCTGGTCGGCCGGCCGGTCCCGAGCGGGGTCGCCCACCACGGTCCCAGGAACCGAGTCCCCGAGCACTGATCGGGCCTGCTGCGGTCAGGCGAGGCGCGGCGCCGCCGGGAGCACGGCGGACAGCGCCCGGGCGAACTCGCGGGCATCCCAGTGCTCGATGGGCTCGGGGTCCGGACCGGCCATCAGGTCGGCGACCCCGCCTGCCGCCGCCCCAGGATTGTCCAACTCGACCACGCGCACACCGGTGGAGCGACGGAGGCCACGGATCCGCAAGCGGTCGTACTCGTCACCCACGAGGGCGACGGCCCGCACCCCAGCGGCTGCCGCGAGGACGCTCAGGTGGAAGCGAGTCCCGATCGTCGCGGAGGCCCCGGCCACGAGCGCCACGGCCGCTCGATCACCCAGTTCCTGATCCCACACGACGAGGTGGGTGGATGCCCAAGCGTGGCCTTCCAGTACCGATCGGTCATCCACCGCACCCGACTCCGCGCAATGCGGCAAGAACACCAGGGCGGTGTGCTCCGGCAGGGACTCCGCGGCCGCCCGGACCGTCTCGAGGTGACGGTCGTCCTTGGAACCGTCCCGAAGGCTGAACACCGCGTACGGCCGATCCGCAGGAATGTTCTGCGAGCGGAGCCACTCGGCAGCCACCTCGGCCTGCATCCCGACGTGAGCAACCGCCGCAGTGGCGGGATCCGGCACGACCTCGGGCGCGATCGCCCGACCGATCCTGCGGGCGGCATCCGCCGAGGACTGGTCCCTCACGGTGATGCGCGCCGAGTCGTTGAGCAACTGCGCCAGCGCGGCATGGTCACGGCGCACCTCGATCGGACCGATCGACGGCCCCTCGATCAGCACCGGGAGCCCGAACGCCCGAGCGATCAGGGCCTCCATGGCGCAGACCATGAGGGCCTCGCCGGAGTACCGGCTCGCCAATCCCCCGCCCGGAGCGAGGACCAGGGCGCTGGCCTGGGCGAAGGGCGACAAGATCTCGGCCACGAGCGCGTCCGACGGCCGGTCTCCCTTGGCCATCAGGCGCGCCTGGGTCACGAGGTCCCGCGAGCGCCGCGTGCTGTCGCTGGCGCGGGCGCTCGGCGACCCGAGCGAAGCGGGGCTAGTGGCGACTTCGCATCCGAACCGCTCCGTGATGCCGTCGCTCGGGTAGGCCAGCAGGGTGGGGACGACGTCGGGCAGGTGGCGGGCGATGGCGGTCAGGACCTGGGTGGTAATGAGGTCGTCGCCCAGGTGCGCGAAGTTCGAGATCCCCGTGGACACCAGGACCCGCCGCCCGGCTTGGACCCGGACGCGAGCCGAGGCGCGAGCGTCGTGCCAGGCGACTCCGTCTTGGACCAGCCCGATCTGCACCTGGGCCGCGCCATCGGGCAGCGTCGGGGGCAGCGACAGCCGCACGAGCGCCTCGTCATCGGCCGACACCGGGCCGGGGAGCGCAGCTCGGACCTCGGACCCCACCTGATTGCCCCGATCGTCGAGGAACCGCCCACCCACGACGTCGGCCGGCTCGTCCGCCGGGTCCCAGGTTCGGCCGCTGAGGTTGACCACGCCAACCGTCACCACCGCCCCGCGCCCGGCCACGATCGAGATGGGGTCGTGGGTCAGCAAGCGGATCCGGCTGTCTCCCGGCGCCGGAGGTGAAGCCTGCCGGTCGAGCGCGGTCACCACCGGCCCGAGGGCCACCTCATCGACCGGTTCGGTGACGAGAGCCTGGGATCGGGCGATCACCAGCAGCTGAGCGGCCACCGCTGCGTCGACCGGGGGCACCGGCGCTGTCCTCGGTGGAGGGTCGAGGAGTTCGGGCAAGTAGTAGGTCGTGCTGACCGACCAGCCCTTGTCTGTGCGGTGGCCCGGGTTCTCGTCCTCGTACCCGTCGACCTTGGCCGACCGCTCCGCCTCGTCCCGCAGGACCAGGTCGAGGTGGTAGAGCGGCGTGTCCCAGAAGCGGGCGGTCCCCGCCACGATCGCCGGCTCGTGGGCGCCCTGGGGGAACGTGGCGATGCCTGGGGTCGTCCGGATCAGGCGCAACGCGGGATCGGGCCACCACGGTCCCTGGTCCAGCATGCGGTCCGGCCCGCCCCAGAGCCAGCGGTACTGGAGGTAGGCGTGGGTGATGCCCTGGTCCCATCCCGGTGTGGCGAGTCGACGCAAGAGCGCCTCACTGACCAGGTCGTCGCTGTCGAGGCGCAACACCCAGTCGCCCGTCGCCTGCTGGTGGAGCCAGTGCAGGTTGGCCTCAAGGGGGAACACGAACTCGGCGCGGATCACCCGATCGGCCACCGATTGGAGCGGGCCCAGCTGGTCCAGGGGCACGCGTTCATCGACCGCCACGATGATCTCGTGGGCCACGCGCCGGACCTGCTTCAGCGAAGCAGCGACGAGCGGGGTGGGCCCGTTGGTGAACATCACCACGGACAGGCGGGGAAGGGGAGCCACGACGGCCGAGGGTACCCGTGCCCGCCTTGCCCTCGGGACCGTCGTCCCACCAATGTGTGCCGGTGCCCTGGTGTGAGACGTGTGACCGCTTCTACAACCCGAGGTCCCTCGCGCCCGACGGCACCTGCATGACCTGCGGCCGCTTCATCGCCGATCCGGACGATGAGAAGGAGACCAGCGGCAAGGCCCCCTGGCACTTCTGGATCCTGGTCGCCGCCCTGGTCCTCTACCTCGGGTGGCGCCTGGTCCAGGTCATCATCTGGGCCGTCACCGGCGACTGGCCCGGCTGACGGTGCCCGCTCTCCCGGTACGGTCGTCCCCATGACCCCGACCGTTCATGGGCAGTTGCGCCGTCGCCTGCTCGTGAACGTGCTGGTCGATCCGGACGAGGCTGCCGATCGCCTGCCTTCCGGGGTCCGTCCCCACGTCGCCGAGGGCGGCACGGTCGTCGGGTGCTGCTTGTTGGACATCCGCGAGCTGCGGCCCTCGCCGCTCCCGAGACAGGTGGGGGTGGGCATCCGCGCCGCCGCTCACCGGATCTCGGTCGAGTGGGACCGTGTCGACGGCGCGACGGAGGTCGGGGTCTACGTGCCCATCCGGCTCACGGACTCGCGGCTGGCGGTGGCAGCCGGTGGCCGGTTGTTTCCCGGTGTGCACCGAGCGGCTGAGGTCGAGTTGACGGAGGACGCCTCGTCGCTGTCGTGGTTGCTCGACGACGGGGACGCGTGCGCCATCCGCGTTCAGGCCATCTACGACGCCGAGGGAGCCGAGGACGTGTGCGAGCCGGTGGGCGGCACGTGCATCGGCGCCAACGTCGGTTTGTCGCCTCGCCGTGACGGCGTGCTCGAAGGAGCTCGGATGGAACCGGCAAGCCGGCGGGCCATCCCGGTTGCGATCGAGGATCTCGACTCGACGTTCATCGCCGGGTTCACCACCGCAAAGGCGGCACCGTCCTACGTGATGCAGGACGTCGCGGTGGTGTGGAGGGCCGAAGTCGCACCTGCCTCCGCCTGAGCCAGCTCGATTCGGCGGAGATCGAAGCTGGTGAGCGAACGGACGGCTCGCATCTACGCTCCGGCGATGGCTGACGAACTTCCTTGGTGGGCGTCCACCGTGATCTACCAGGTGTACCCGCGGTCGTTCGCCGACTCCAATGGGGACGGGATCGGGGATCTGCCCGGCATCACGTCGCACCTCGACCACCTGGTGGACCTCGGGGTGGAGACGTTGTGGGTGTCGCCCTTCTTCGCCAGCCCCCAGCACGATGTGGGCTACGACGTTTCGGACTATCGCGACGTCGCCCCGGAGTACGGGACGCTCGACGACGCACAGGAGCTCATCGACCAAGCCCACGGCAAGGGCCTCAAGGTCATGTTCGATCTGGTGCTGAACCACACGTCGGAGGAGCACCCGTGGTTCGTCGAGTCCCGCAGCTCCCGGGACAACCCGAAGGCGGACTGGTACGTCTGGGCCGACGGCTACCGGGACCGCAGCGGCAATCCGAAGCCGCCGAACAACTGGCGGTCGGAGCTGCAGCTGCCGAAGGCGTGGCAGTGGTGCGAGGAGCGCGAGCAGTGGTACCTCGCCACATTCCTGTGGTTCCAGCCCGACCTCAACTGGCGCAACCCGGAACTGCGAGCCGAGATGTTCGACATGGTCCGCATGTGGCTGGGCCGGGGGGTCGACGGCTTCCGACTGGACATCTTCGGGTCGATCATGCACGACGAAGCCCTGCGCGACAACGACCGGAAGCCGGCGTTCATCAACGGCATGCCCCGGGTCCAGACGCCGAACCGGACGCTGAACACCGACGAGAACTTCGGGGTCGCCGCCGACCTCCGTGAGGTGTGCGACGAGTTCGAGGGCGATGATCGGGTACTCATCGGCGAGGTGTTCGGTCCACCCGATGTCCTGCGCCGCTACATCCGCGACCGGGGGCATGACGGCCTGCACCTGGTGTTCCTGTTCGAGTTCCTCTCCAGCCCGTACTCCGCCAAGAAGTACCGGACGCTGATCGAGCACTTCGAAGACGAATTCCCGACCCCGCTCGTGCCTACGTACGTCGTCGAGAACCACGACCGGGCCCGATCGCTGTCACGGGTCGGTGGGGACCTCGCCAAGGCGCGGGTCCTGGCGACGCTGCTCTGCACCCTCCGCGGGGTGCCCGTGCTCTACATGGGCCAGGAGATCGGGATGGAGAACACCTACATCCCGCTCGCCGAGGCCAACGACCCGATCCCGTCCGTGGTAGCCAAGCGCCTCCCGGAGTGGCTCAACAAGCGCCTACCCGAGCGCCTCAACCGCGACGAAGTCCGCACGCCCATGCAGTGGACGGCGGAGCCCGAGGCCGGCTTCACCACGCCCGGCACCGCGACCTGGCTACCGATCAACCCGAACTACCGGACCCGCAACGTCGCTACCGAGGCCGACGACCCCACCTCGCTGCTGAGCTGGTATCGGGAACTGCTAGCCCTGCGCAAGGCCACGCCTGCGCTCCAGACCGGCGCCCTGGACCTGGCAACCGACACGCCCGATCCGGTCATCCGGTACGAACGCACCCTCGACGGCGCCACCATCGCCGTCGTCGCCAACCTCGGTCGCGGACCCCAGACCGTGCCGGTGAGCAACGCCGTCCTCGGCGCCCGGACGGCGACGGCCATGCTGGTCAGCGACCCAGGCGTCACGCTCACCGGCCACCTGGTGGACCTCCCGGCCAACACCGCCGCGGTGATCGAACTGCGCTGAGCCCTGCGCACGACCCGGTTCGGGAGGACGACGACCCTCGGACTAGGGTGATCCACCCCACGGGCTGTAGCGCAGCTTGGTTAGCGCACCTGACTGGGGGTCAGGGGGTCGGAGGTTCAAATCCTCTCAGCCCGACGTGGAGCGGAGGCCCGTCACCAGCGGAAACGCCGGGGGCGGGCCTCTTGCGTTCCTGCTGCTCGGCGCCCGGTCAAGGAACAGCGGCCTCGGGGGCGACGAGGCGGTAGCCGACGCCAGGCTCGGTGATGAGCTCGGGGGCCCCGAGTCCGGCCAGCTTCTTGCGGAGCTGGCCGGCGTACACCCGCAGGTACTGGGTCTCGGTCCCATAGGCTTCGCCCCAGACCTCCTGGAGGATCATCCGGTGGGTGAGGACGCGACCAGGGTGGCGCGCCAGCGTCGCGAGGAAGCTGAACTCCTTCGGCGTCAACTCGAGGCGAGCGCCGGCCACGCGCACCTCGTGGTGGGGCAGGTCCACGACGAGGTTGCCGACGCACAGCTCGGACTCGTCCCGGACCGTTCCCTGTGATCGCTGGTGGTGGCGCAGCGCCACGCGGATGCGGGCCAGCAACTCGGGCGTGGAGAAGGGCTTGGTCACGTAGTCGTCCGCTCCCTCGTCCAGCGCCAGCACCTTCACCTCATCAGCCCCTTCCGCCGTGAGCACCACGATGGGCACATCGCTCCAGGCCCGGATGCGCCGGCATACCTCGATGCCGTCGAGATCGGGCAGCCCCAAGTCCAACACGATGAGATCGGGGGCGGTCGACGCGGCGCGCTCGAGTGCTTCGGCACCGTCGCGGGCGACCTCCACCCGATACCCACGAGCGTCGAGGGCGGCAGAGAGCGAGCGGACGATGGCGCGCTCGTCGTCGACGACGAGGATCCGGGCGGAGCGGTTCACGAGGGCTCCGGAGGCGCGCCGGCCGCGAGGACACGACGAGGCGATCGACGGTCCGCCATGGTGGGCATCGTAAAGGCGAAGCGCGCTCCGCCGCCCTGCGCATCGGAGACGCCGATGGTTCCGCCGTGGGCCTCCACCACCGCCTTGCAGATGGCGAGGCCGATCCCGCTCGACCGGCTGCCGTGGCTGCGATGGAAGGCCTCGAAGATCCGCTTTCGCTCCGTGGCGATGACCCCGTCACCGTGGTTCTCCACCCAGACCTCCACCTGGGCACCCTTCGGGCGAGCACCGATGCGGATGGTCGAGCGCGGCGGGCTGTGGCGAGTGGCGTTCTCGATGAGGTTGGTGACCACGAGATCGAGCTGGGTGTAGTCGGCGTCGATGAGCGCCAGGTCCGAAGGGATGTCGAGCTCGAGCCGGTGGTCCTTCGTGACGCGCCGCAGACGCGCCGTCGTGGCCGCGAGGAGCTCGGGCAGGTCCACGGCTTGACGGTCGGGCGCGAACGACCCGGCCTCGATGCGGCTCAGGCTGAGGAGGTTCGCCACCAGGCGATCGAGGCGCTCGGCTTCATCGCTCACGAGACCGAGGAGCTCAGCGCGTGTGGCGTCGTCATAGGGGGTGTCAGCCTGGAGGTCCGAGGAGACGGCCCGGATGGTGGCCAGCGGCGTTCGGAGGTCGTGGGACACCGACCGCAGCAGCGCCGATCGCTGCTCGTCGATCTCGGCGATGAGCGCCAGCCGGTCCACCTCGCCGCTGAGGCGCACTTCTTCGCGCTGGGCGGCCTCGAGCCGCTCGGTGAGCGCCTCCAGTTCCTTCGTGCGCGCCTCGGCCTGGCGCCGCCGCTTGGCCTCCCGAGCCGTCAGCTCGCCGACCGCAAAGGCGACCAGGACGAACACGAGCACGGCGGTCACGTCCTCGGGATCGAGGATCTTCCACTGGCCCAGCGGAGGGAGGAACAAGACCCCGAAGGCGACGGCGGTGGCCCCCGCAACGATGGCAGCGGCCAGCCGGCCGCCGAGAAGCGCCGCGATGACGCCCGGGAGGATGAGCACGAGGGCGGGGGTGGCCTTGCTGAGGTCGTCGCGCAGGGGCAGAAGGACCGCGACCGCAACGATGGCGGTGACCACACCGCATGCCAGACCGATGGGTCCGGAGGGAAGACGATCACCACCGAGCATGGGGCCATCTTGCCGCTCCGGCGGTCCCGAGGAGCCGTTCGGCCCGAGCACCGGTGCCGAACCATCCGATCTTTACGGGTTCTTTGCGCATCGGGTCGGTTCGCGACGCCGTCTTGATCCGGGTCGGCAGGACAATCGAACCCATGACCCTCGTCGATGATGCACCCGTCGGCTCCGCCGCCGGACACCCTGGACCCCTGCCGCCGACATCGGGCGTGGAGATCCCGGAGAGTCGCCGGTTCCGCGCCAAGCAGAAGGTGCTCGGGCCGGCGCTCCACACCGATCAGCTCGAGCACGAGCGGCTCGGCAAGCCGACCGCGCTCGCCGTGTTCGCCAGCGACGCGCTCTCCTCCACGGCCTATGCGTCCGAGGAGATCCTGCGGGCGCTGGTGCCCGCCATCGGCTTCTTGGCGTTCACGGCCTTCCTGGTGCCGATCACCGGTGCGCTGGTCGCCGTGCTCGTGATCTTGGTCTTCAGCTATCGCCAGACCATCAAGGCCTACCCGTCCGCGGGCGGCGCCTACATCGTCACGAAGGACAACCTCGGCCTCCTTCCCGCTCAGGTCGCGGGTGTGGCGCTGCTCACCGACTACATCCTCACGGTCGCCGTGTCCGTCTCGGCCGGCATGGCGGCGCTGTACTCGGCCGTGCCGTTCTTCTACCCGTACCGGGTGCCGATGGCGCTGTCGTTCATCGCGATCATCGCCTTGGGCAACCTGCGAGGGGTCAAGGAATCGGGCCGCATCTTCGCCGTCCCGACCTATGCGTTCATCGTGTCGATGTTCCTGATGATCATCATCGGGGTCACCCGTGGGGTGACGAACGGGTTCGAGACCATCCCGCCGCCTCCGGGACACATCGAGATCGGCGTCGGAGCCGTCAGCCTGGTGCTGCTCCTGAAGGGATTCGCATCGGGCGGTGCCGCCATGACCGGCGTCGAAGCAATCTCGAACGGCGTGCCGGCGTTCAAGAAGCCCGAGGCCACGCACGCTCGCCAGACCCTGATGATCATGGGAGTCTGCCTCGGGGCGATGTTCCTCGGCATCTCCTTTCTCGCGGCCAAGTACCACGCCGTGCCGAGCGAGAAGACCACGGTGATCTCCGAGGTTGCTCGCCAGGCGTTCGGCGGCGGGCCGGCCGGTCACGCCATCTTCTTCTTCGTCCAAGCGGCCACGATGCTGATCCTGGTGCTCGCGGCCAACACCTCCTTCGCCGACTTCCCCCGCCTCGCCAGCTTCCACGCCGACGATGCCTTCATGCCGAAGCAGCTCACCAAGCGCGGTCACCGCCTGGTGTTCTCCAACGGCATCATCGCCCTCGCCGTGGCCGCCGCCATTCCGGTGATCATCTTCCAGGCGGACGTGACCCACCTGATCCCGCTGTACGCGATCGGCGTGTTCACGAGCTTCACGCTCTCGCAAGCTGGCATGTCGATCCGCCACCTGAAGCTGCGAGAGCCCGGCTGGCAGGTGGGGCTGTTCGTGAACGGCCTCGGGGCGGTCACCACCCTGGTGGTCACCCTGGTGATCGGCTGGATGAAGTTCAGCCACGGGGCCTGGTTCATCATCGTGCTGGTCCCGGTGATGGTCGCCCTGCTGATGCGGCTCAACAAGCAGTACGAGGCCGAGGCCGTCGAACTGGTCCACGACATCGACGACGCCGTGGCCGCCACCGTCCGACCCCGCCACGCCGTGCTCGTGCTCGTCAGCGACCTTGACCGTCCGGTGGCCCGGGCCATCCAGTACGCCCGCACCATGCACGCCGACGACACCCGGGCGATCCACCTGGCATCGGACCCAGCCAAGGCCGAGGAACTGATGGAGAAGTGGATCCAGCTCGGCATGACCCGGGTGCCCCTCGACCTGGTGGCCTGCCCCGACCGCCGGATCGACCGGGCCATCCTCGACGTGGTCGCCGACGAGCTCGCCGACGACCGGACGGAGGTCAGCGTCCTCATCCCGCGTCGGGAGTACACCCACTTCTGGCACCGGTTGCTGCACGACCGCACCTCGGACCAGCTGGCCACCGTCCTCGCCCAACTGCCCCACGCCAACGTGACCTTCGTCCCGTACCACTTCGGAACCGTGACGATCTCTGACGAGGAACGAAAGGCCTTCCATGCGAGCAAGCAGCCGCACCACTGACACGTCGCCCGAGCCCTCGAACGCCGCCAGGCCGACCCCCACAACGGCGGCCGACTCGGACGCAGGGCCCCTGAACCCGCCACCCGCATTCCTCGATCCGCCAGCCGGCATGCTCGACCTGTCCCGGTCCCACCCCATCGTCGAGGTCGCGTACCGACGGCGAGCCCAGGTGGGCGGCAAGGTGCGATCGGTGCGTGTGCGCCCATGGGGCGAGGTCCTCACCTTCGAGGTGGTCCTCGCCGATCAGACGGGCGCCATCACCGTGGCCTTCGGCGGGCGCCGATCGGTTGCTGCGGTGAAGCTCGGATCGTGGCTCACCGTCGAGGGCATGGTCGGCCAGCGCGACGGCAAGCTGCTCATCTTGAACCCGGCGTACGACCTCCGCGCCCTGGGGCCAGAGCCGACCTGAAGGCAACGCGCGCCGCAGGGCCTCAGCCGACGTCGGCGACGAGGGCGGCGTCCTCTTCTCGCAGCCGGGGCTCGGTGAAGCGTCCGGGGCGCAGGCCGTGCTTGTCTGCGTAGAAGGCTCGAACGCGGTCCATGTCCGCCACCACATCTGCAGTCGGGCGGAAGACGGGGCCGTAGCCCCCGGTCCGGGAGGGCCCGTCGAGGTAGGTCAAGACGATCGGGATGCCGGCGTCGGCAGCGATGCGTCGGAAGCCGGACTTCCAGTACGTCCCGAGCGAACGGGTGGCCTCGGGCGGGATGACGATGGCGCTCACGTGGCCGCCTCGCGCCCGCTCGGCGATGGTGGTCGCCAACCCGGCTGGGCTCTCCCGGTCCACGGCGATGCCGCCCATGGCCCGGAACAGCGGTCCGAGCGGCCCCCAGAACATCTCCTTCTTGCCCAACCACACGGGGGAGACGCCCGTGTGCCACGCCATGGCGATCATCAAAATGAAGTCCCAGTTGGACGTGTGCGGCGCGGCCACCATCACGCAGACCGGGTCCTCCGGCGGAGCTCCGGTGATCTTGTAGCGAGCGAGGGCGAGGACCACACGGGCCAGAAGCGGGCGCATCCGGCACGGTACAAGGACACCGGTGTGACGGGAGAACTTGCGTGTCCGTCACCCGACCGCCCACCGCTCGGTTGGCTCGCCGCCCCAACACCGCACCGGTAAGCTCGTCGGCACCATGGAACTGCTCGTCGTGCTCGGTCTGCTGGTCGCATCGGTGTCCGCGGTGCGGGGCGTGTGGTCGCCGTGCGGGCTGTCGATGCTCTCGTCGATCACCCCGATGACGGAGGCAGGGCGCGGGAACCGCTTCGGTGTGACCGCTCGTTGGTTCGTCGTCGGCGGTGTCGTCGGCGGGCTGACCCTGGGCCTCCTCGCCGCAGGCGGTGCCGTCCTGCTGGCCCTCGCAGACCTCAGCGACCAGGCCCGGTGGGGCATCGGCGCAGCGGCGGCCGTGGCCACCGCATCGCTCGACCTCGGCGTGTTCGGCGTCGAGCTGCCCATCTTCAAGCGTCAAGTCGACGATGCCTGGCTCCGGCGCTACCGGGGCTGGGTCTACGGCGCCGGGTTCGGATGGCAGATCGGGTTCGGGGTCGCCACCTACATCATGACGGCCGGGGTCTTCTTGACCATCGGACTTGCCGTGCTGGGCGCCAGCCCGGCGGCCGCCATCGCCATCGGCGTGACCTTCGGCCTCGTCCGGGGGAGCGCGGTGTTCATCGGACGGTCCGCCACCACGCCCGCCGCTCTCGCTTCGGTCCACGCCCGCCTCGATGCCTTCGGGCCCACCGCCCGGCTCGCAGCCCTCGTCGTCCAGCTCCTTGCCGCCGTGACCCTGGCCGGCGCCGCCTGGGGCCTCGGTGCTGCGGCGGTCCTTGCCGTGGCATCGGCAGCTGCGGT
Source organism: Acidimicrobiales bacterium (assembly GCA_046594195.1). Lineage (GTDB taxonomy): Bacteria > Actinomycetota > Acidimicrobiia > Acidimicrobiales > Iamiaceae > Aquihabitans. The sequence continues at coordinate 96,750 of JBKJPY010000056.1, forward strand.
CGTCGTGAGCACGCGCTCGCCTCGCCGCGCTGCACCGGCCTGACCGACTCGGGCGACGATGCCGGATCGCACCAGTAGCGTCCTCCGGCATGTGCGGCCGGTACGTGTCCTCGTCCACGCCGGACCAGATTGCCCGCTACTTCGACGCCGACGAGCAGCCCGAGCGGGCTCTCGACCCGTCGTGGAACGTGGCCCCGACCGACGACATCTACGTGGTGCGCGAGCGCGAGGGCGTGCGCCAGGTCGCCGAGCACCACTGGGGCCTGGTGCCGTTCTGGGCCAAGTCGGTCGCCATCGGCAACAAGATGATCAACGCCCGAGCCGACGGCCTCGCCACCAAGGGTGCGTTCAAGGACTCCTTCGCCCACAAGCGCTGCATCGTCCCCGCCGACGGCTTCTACGAGTGGCAACGACTTCCCGGTCAGAAGGTGAAGCAGCCCTACCTGATCACCCGCCCCGGCCGCGAACCCCTCGCGTTCGCCGGGCTGTGGTCGAGCTGGCGGCCACCGGGATCGGACGGAAGCGAGCGCCTGCGCTCGGCCACCATCATCACCACGACGCCCAACGACCTGATGGCGACGATCCACGATCGGATGCCGGTCATCCTGCCGGCGAGCGCGTGGGACGAGTGGCTCGATCCGACGAACACCGACGTCGATGACCTCGGCCGGCTGCTGGTCCCGGCGCCGACCGACCTGCTCACCATGCGGGCCGTCTCGACCGAGGTCAACAACGTCCGCAACCAGGGCCCCCACCTCATCGACCCGGTCGAACCTCCTGCGGTGCAGGGCCAACTGCTCGAGCCTGAGGCGCCGGGCGGGTGAGCGACCGGACCCCCCGGTCCGACCTCCGTCGGCGGTGGAGGCGCTTCGTCCTGCGGCTGCAGGGTCGCCTCGACGGCGAAGCAGCCGACCGCGTCCTGCCCTGGGCGCTGGCCATCGGGACCTTCGCATTGTTCCTCGCCCTCGACGCCGCCGCGATCCGATCCCTCGAAGGCGGCAGCGGGCTCGGACCGTGGCTCCAGGCGGTGTGGCGGCGGGAGCACGGGGGAGTCGGCGTCCCGCTCGGTGGCGTCGATCCGGCTCGCGGCGCCTGGTCGCTGATCGCCGAACCGGTGTTGTGGATCGGCCGGTTCGTCCCCCCGACCGCCTCCTTCGCCGTGGTCCAGGCACTGGCCATCGCGCTCGGCATCGTCCCGTTGTGGCGCCTGGCGCGGGAGGAGGCTCGCCTCCGGGTCGGGGCCACGATGGGCGTGATCGCCGCCTACGTGCTCGCGCCGACGCTGCACCGGGCAAACCTGGCAGCGTTCCACCCCGAGGCCATCGCCCTGCCCCTGCTGCTCTGGGCCTACCTGCTCGCCCGACGCGACCACTGGAAGCGCTACGCCCTGCTCGTCGCCCTCGTCCTGGCCTGCGGCGCGTCGCTCGGCCTCACGGTCGTCGGCCTCGGCCTGGTTCTGTTCCTGGGCGGGAAGCGCCGTCCGGGATGGATCACCGCTGCGGCGGGGGCGGTTTGGTCGCTGGTGGCCGTCGTCGTGATCGGGCCCGAGCTTCCCACCACCAGCCTGACGCCGGCCGGCGAGTTCGTCGCTCGGGCGACCGGGCCGCTGGCCGTGATCCCCGACCTTGCGGCGCACCCGTTGTCTCGTGGAGCCGAGCTGCTGTCAGAGCCGGCGGTACTCTTCTTGGTCCTCGTCCTCGCGCCGCTGCTGTTCCTGCCGATGGTGGCGCCGAGGAGGCTCGCCGGGGCCCTTCCGTGCTTGGCCCTGGCGATGATCGCCGACGCCGCCGTGCAAGATGCCGCACAACGCGGCGTGATCAACCTCTCACCTGCCGGCGCACACGTGGCGCCCTCGCTGGCCTTCGTCTTCATCGCCCTGGTCTTCGCCTTGGAGCGGATCGGGACACCCAGCGTCACGCACGTCAACGTGGACCGACGGGTGCTGTTCGCCTTGCTGGCCGGGGCGACGCTGTTCTTCGTGACGGAGGCCCCCACTTCCCCGTACCGCCAGCCGTGGGCCTGGGGGAGCCAGGATGCGGTCGACGGGGCCCGCCTCGCAGCGGCGGACCGGATCGGGCCAACGGGGATCGTGGCCGTCTCGCCCTCGTCGACGGCGCTCGTCGCCGAACGCGCCCACGTCATCGAGCTTCCCCTGGACGCGGCGAACCTGACCACCGAGCGCCTGCGGGGCCGGGTCACCCGTTCCCGGTGGATCCTCCTCGACACCAACGGCAGCGACCCCGGTGCACGTCGACCGTACTGGCGCCCGACCGACCCCCGACGGGTGATCGGCGTGCTCGAGGGCGAGGGGTTCCGGGTCGTCTACACGGCCCAGGGCATCTACCTGCTCACGTCGGAGGGTCAGGGCCGAGGGACCTGAGCGCCGTGTCCCCGTGCCCGCAGCGCCGTGCGCAGACGATCGGCCGCATCGTCAAGGGCCTCCGCCGGCGCCGAACCGTCAGCCCGCCGGAAGTCCAGGTCGGCCTCGGTCTCGATCGGGATCACGTGGAGGTGGGTGTGGGGGACCTCCATCCCGGCGATGATCATGCCGATGCGAGCCGGAGAGAACGCGTCCACCTGCGCCGCCCCGATCGCCTTCGCCACGACCATCAGGTGCGCGGCGAGATCGTCGTTGAGGTCGACCCAGTGGTCCACCTCGGCTCGTGGAACCACCAGCGTGTGGCCAGGAGCGATGGGCGCGATGGTCGAGAAGGCGACGCAGAGGTCGTCGGACCACACGAACCGGCCCGGGATCTCGCCATCGATGATGCGGGTGAAGAGCGAAGCCATGGCGCAAGCCTAGGGACGGGGACCATCGCCCGAGGTCGGGCTCGTCGCATCCGGTCCGGTCCGGGAGTGGTCGGTAGGCTCGCAGGATGGCCGTGAGCGACACCCCCGTCGTGCCCTCCGGGGACGTCGACTGCACGTCCGGCGAGGACCAGATCCTCACCATCCCGAACGTCATCTCGCTGGTCCGGCTCCTGTGCATGCCGCTGTTCCTGTACCTCTTGTTCGGCGAAGACGATCCGCTCACCGCATCGGTCCTCCTCGGGGCACTTGGTGCGACCGACTGGATCGACGGCTACATCGCCCGGCACTACCACCAGGTCTCCAACCTCGGGAAGGTCCTCGACCCGGTTGCCGACCGGCTGCTCTTCTTCGTCGGGATCGGCGGCATCCTCGTCTACGGAGCTGTCCCTCTCTGGTTCGCCGCAATGGTCCTGGTCCGCGAGCTCGTGGTCGCCGTCACCACGGTCGTGCTGGCGGCGATGGGGGCCCGCCGCGTCGACGTCACGTGGTGGGGCAAGGCCGGGACGTTCGCCCTGATGGTGGCCTTCCCGATGTTCCTGGCGTCAGAGGCCGCGTTCTCGTTGGCCGACGCTGCTCGGGTGCTGGCGTGGGGCTTCGGCATTCCCGGCCTCGTCCTCAGCTACGTGTCCTGGGCCATGTACCTCCCGCTGGGGCTCAAGGCACTGGAGCTGGGGCGGGCCGATCGAGCCGCAGCGGAGCAGGCCGCTGGCTGAGGTTGTCTGGCACGCGCTCGCGGGTGGGTAGGTTCGGTCCCATGAAGGCCGTGATCATGGCAGGAGGCGAGGGCACGCGACTGCGCCCCCTCACCTCGAACTGCCCGAAGCCCATGCTCCCCCTCGCCAACCGGCCGATGATGGAGCACATCGTCGGGCTGCTCAAGCAGCACGACATCACCGAGATCGTGGTGACGGTCGCCTTCTTGGCCAACCAGATCAGGACCTACTTCGGCGACGGGTCCGAGTTCGGCGTTCGGATGGTCTATGCCACCGAGGACCAGCCGCTCGGCACCGCCGGGTCGGTCCGCAACGCCATGGACGAGCTCGACGAAACGTTCCTCGTCATCTCCGGCGACGTCCTCACCGACATTGATCTGAGCAAGGTCCTCGAGTTCCACGAGAAGAGCGGGGCCATGGCCACCATTGGCCTCGTCCACGTCGAGAACCCGCTGGAGTTCGGCATCGTCATCACGCACGAGGACGGTTCCATCGAACGCTTCCTGGAGAAGCCGACGTGGGGCCAGGTGTTCAGCGACACCATCAACACGGGCATCTTCGTGCTGGAGCCCGAGATCTTCGACTTCATCCCCGAGGGTCGCCCGGTGGACTTCTCGAGCGAGGTGTTCCCCGCCTTGCTGGAAGCCGGCAAGCCGCTCTTTGGAGCCGTCGCCGAGGGCTACTGGGAAGACGTCGGCACCCTGGAGTCCTACGTCTCGGCCCATAAGGACGTCATGGACGGGCGGGTCACCGTGGACGTCCCCGGGTTCGAGTTCGGCCAGGGGATCTGGATCGGGGAAGGGGCCGAGGTCCACCCCGACGCCAAGATCGAGGGCTTCGCGATCATCGGCGAGAACAGTCGGGTCGAGGCCGGGGCGCGCCTCGGCGACTACACGGTCCTGGGCGGCAACGTGCGGGTCCGCGGCGACGCTGATCTGGAGCGCAGCGTCGTCCACGACAACGCCTACCTCGCCGAGGGCGTCCGGATCCGCGGATCCGTCATCGGCCGCGCCAGCGACCTGCGCCGTGGCGCTCGCACCGATGACGGCTGCGTGATCGGTGATGAGTGCTTCATCGGCAACGACGCCCACATCGGCCCTGGGGTGAAGATCTACCCGTTCAAGACCGTCGAGGCCGGCGCCACCATCAACTCCTCGATCATCTGGGAGTCGAAGGGCACCCGCAGCCTCTTCGGACGCGACGGCATCTCCGGCCTGGCCAACGTCGACATCAGTCCGGAGCTGGCCGCACGGGTGGCGATGGCCTTCGCCACCACGCTCCGCAAGGACAGCACGGTCATCACCTCGCGAGATTCGTCCCGAGCCGCCCGCATGCTCAAGCGGGCCTTCATGGCCGGCCTCAACGCCAGCGGCGTCAACGTGCTGGATCTCGAGGTGGCTCCCGTGCCCGTGACCCGCTTCCTGACCCGCCAGCCGGTCGCCACCGCGGGCGTGACCATCCGCCTGGTCGAGGGCGACTCGCAGTCGGTGATGATCCGCTTCTTCGACCGCGACGGCATCGACATCACCGAGGACGCGCAGCGCAAGATCGAGCGCCTGATCGGACGTGAGGACTTCCGACGGGTCCTCGCCGGCGAGATCGGCGACATCGGCTTCCCACCGCGGGCGCTCGAGCAGTACACGGCCGCCCTGGGCGAGACCGTCGACCTTGCCGCCGTGCGCGAGGCCGCCTTCAAGCTGGTCATCGACTACGGCTACGGCGCCACGGCGTTCGTGATGCCCAATGTCCTCGCCAAGCTGGGCGCCGACGTCCTCGGGGTGAATCCCTACGCCTCCACGCGCCAGGCGATCACGGTCGACCGGTCCGAAGCCGTCGAACGGGTCTCTGCGCTGGTCCTGGCGTCGGGTGCCCACCTCGGTGCCGTGCTGGACTCCGACGGAGAGCACCTGACGCTGATCGACGACACCGGCACCGAGCTCACCGCCGACGAGGCCCGGCTGGCGTTCGTGTCACTCGTCGCCGGCCACCTGATCGGCGACCGGATCGCCCTGCCGGTCAACACCAGTTCCGCTGCTGAGCAGCTGGTGGAGCCCTACGGCGTCCGGATCCAGCACACCAAGACGTCCACCGCGGCACTGATGGCCGCCGCCAGCGAGCGGGGCGTCGGGTTCGCAGCGAGTGGCGATGGTGGCTTTATCCTGCCCGGCTTCCTGCCGGCATTCGACGGAGGAGCGGCGCTCGTGAAGCTGCTGGAGCTGCTCGCGCTTGAGGGGACCGCCCTCTCCACGGTGCGGGAATCGCTGCCGCGGACCCACCTGGCGCACGAGACCGTCGTGACGCCCTGGGAGCAGAAGGGCCTGGTGATGCGCACGCTGGTGGAGCTGAGCAAGGACCGCCGGCTCGAGCTCATCGACGGCGTCAAGGTGATCCACGACGACGGCTGGGTGCTCGCGCTGCCCGACCCCGAGGAGCCGATCACCCACATCTGGGCCGAAGCCTCCGACACCGCAGGAGCCCGTGCACTGGCCCAGGAGTACGTGCGTCGCATCCGCCAGACCCTCCGCTGACCCCGGCATCAACCGTGAACCTGAGCCTGAGGGTTGCGCTCGCCGCCCGCGGTGCCGCGGTGGGATAGCCTCGGCCTCTATGAACGTGCCCGATGATCTGAAGTACTCGACCGACCACGAATGGATCCGGGTCGACGGAGGCCGCATCACGATCGGGATCACCGACTACGCCCAAGATGCGCTGGGCGACGTGGTCTTCGTGCAGGTTCCCGAGGAGGGTGCGCTCGTCGCCGCCGGACAGGGGATCAGCGAGGTGGAATCGACCAAGTCGGTCTCGGACATCTACGCCCCGCTCGCCGGGACCATCGCCGAGGTCAATGCCGACCTGGAGTCGACGCCGGAGCAGCTCAACAGCGATCCCTACGGCGACGGTTGGATCTGCGTCATCGAGGTCGCCGATGCCAGCGCCGTCGACGGCCTGCTCGATGCCGGCGCCTACCGCAAGCTGATCGAGGGCTGACGCCCCGCCGGATCCGACCGACCCGCCGACGAGACCCAGCGGAAGGAGCAAACGATGAGCGACGTGTTCTGCGGCAACTGCGGACATCGGAACCAAATGGGCTCCAACTTCTGCTCCTCGTGTGGCCAGCCGCTCGAACGGCCCGAGGACGAGCCCGCCACCATCACGTTCTCCCTGGACGAAGGGTCCGGTGAGGTCGTCGAGGTCGATCTGGACTCGGTCGGAGCAGGGGGGCGCCTGGTCGTCACCCGCGGCCCCAACACCGGTTCCGAGTGGGACCTGGAGCACGTGATCACCACCGCTGGACGCCACCCCGACAGCGACATCTTCTTGGACGACGTGACCGTGTCGCGCCGCCACGTCGAGATCGAGCGCACCAAGGGCGGCTCGGTCGTGCGAGATGTCGGCTCGCTCAATGGGACCTACCTGAACCAACAGCGCATCGACGGCGACGTGCCGATCGCCAACGGCGACGAGCTGCAGGTCGGCAAGTTCAAGCTCGTCTTCGTGGCAGGGGAGGCCTGACGTGACCGATCACCTCTCGATCGGAGAGGTCCTCTCGCTGCTGCAGGAGGAGTTCCCCGACGTCACCATCTCCAAGATCCGGTTCCTGGAGAGCCAGGGCCTCATCGACCCGGAGCGGACGCCCTCGGGCTACCGCAAGTTCTACGAGGCGGACATCGACCGGCTCCGCTGGATCCTCGTGCAACAGCGCGAACACTTCCTCCCGCTGAAGGTCATCAAGGACCGCCTCGCCGACCCCGACGCCGGGCAAGGCGAGCTGCTGCTGTCCGACGGCACCCCGCCCCCGACGACCCCGCCCCTCGTGACGGGGGAACCGCAGCCCGAACCCGCAGGGGCGTCCGTCACGGCGGAGTCTCTGGCGCACGTCGCCCAGGTGGTGGCCACCGCCACCGCAGACCTGGCCGCATCCAGTGCCGAAGCGGTCCTCGACGATGCTGCGGCCGCCGACGCCCAGCCCATCTGGATGGTCGATCTGGCCAAGGCATCGGCTGCCACCAAGGCCAGCGCAGCCGTCGCCGAAGCCGCGCTCCCGCTGCAGAGCGACACGGGCCCATCCGAGGTCAGCCTCACCGCGCAGGAGCTGTGCCTGGCTGCCGACATCAGCCGGGATTCGTTGCGGGCGCTCGAGCAGTACGGCCTGATCAGCGGCCGAGCGCTCGGCGATGCCGTGTTCTACGACGGCGACGCCCTCATCATCGCGAGCAAGTCGGCTGGCTTCCTCGATCGGGGCGTCGAGGCCCGCCACCTTCGCATGTACAAGGTCGCAGCCGAGCGCGAAGCCGGGTTCTTGGAGCAGCTCACGATGCCGCTGCTCAAGCAGCGCAACCCCCAGGCGCGCCGGGAAGCCGTGGAACTGGTCGAGGAGCTCTCCGAGCTGGGGCACGACCTCCGCTCGGCGCTGCTGCGGTCGAACCTGCGCCGCCACCTCGACCAGGCCTAGGGCCAGGTGCCCGCCCCGCCTGCGGCCGATCCCCAGCTGCTGGCCGGGCCTGAGGAACTCGATCGCCACGCCCGGTCCCTCGCCGCCGCCATCAGCGCCGACCACCCGAACGGCGTCACCTTGGTCGGGGTCCTCAAGGGCGCGGTGATTTTCTTCTCGGACCTCGCCCGCCACATGACGGTTCCCACCCGGCTCGAACTGCTCGCCGTGGCGCCCTACGACGGCGCCGCCGGGCGGACGCGGGTCGTCAAGGACCTGGACTCGTCCGTCGCAGGGGAGGACGTGGTCCTCGTGACCGGCATCGTCGACACCGGCCTCACGGCGGACTTCCTGCTGCGGCACCTGACCGACAGCCGTCCGGCCAGCCTCGGCGTCTGCGCCCTCGCCGACAAGCGGGCCCGGCGCATCCTCCCGCTCACCATCGACTACGTCGCCATCGATGCCCCGGATGCCTTCCTCCTCGGGTATGGCCTCGACTACGCCGGCCGCTACCGCAACCTGCGGGGCCTCTGGACTGCCGACGGCGGCGCCCTCGCCGACGATCCCGACCGCTACGTCGCCCAGCTCCACCTCGCCAACCGCTGACGCAGCGGCCGGCGGTAGGATCGGCCGATGGCTGAGATGGAGCTCGTCGGAGTCCGGGTGGAGATGCCCAGTAGCTCGCCGATCGCCTTGCTGCGGGAGGTGGGCGCCACCGGTCGCGTCCTGCCGATCTTCATCGGCGCACCCGAGGCCACCGCCATCGCATTCGCCCTCGAAGAGGTCGTGACGCCCCGGCCGATGACCCACGACCTGCTCCAGAACGTCCTCGACGACCTCGGGGTGAGCCTGGAGAAGGTGTCCATCACCGAGCTTCGCGACGGGGTCTTCATCGCCGAACTGGAGTTGCACGCCCACGACGGCGTCCACACCGTCTCGAGTCGCCCGTCCGACGCCATCGCCCTCGCCGCTCGCACGGGTGCCCCGATCTTCGCCGCCGAGTCGGTGCTCGCCGAGGCCGGCTACATCGAGGATCCGGAAGAGGCGGATGACGCCGATCCGGTGCAGAGCGAAGAGATCGTCGAGGAGTTCCGCGACTTCATCGACTCGGTCAACCCCGAGGACTTTGCTACCTAGGTGCGGAGATCAGGCTGTTCGCGGGCGCAGCACTGCAGGTGTCTCGACCCCGACAGCACCGTGAGGGTCGAGCAAAGGTCGACCTTCACCATTGACCCCGCGCGCGGGGTTCCGTAGGGTGACACGTGCGTAACTACGGGCATGTGGTCCGTTCGACCCAGATGATGATGCGAAAGACCGGTGGCATGAACGAGCACTACAGCGGCAAGAAGGCGGCGGAGATCGTCGGCATCAGCTACCGGCAGCTCGACTACTGGGCTCGCACCGACCTCATCCGCCCGTCGGTCACCGACGCCGCTGGGAGCGGGAGCCGTCGCCAGTACAGCTACCGGGACCTGTTGGAGCTGAAGGTCGTGAAGTCAATGCTCGACGCCGGCATCAAGCTGGAGTCGGTGCGCACCGCGTTCGAGTACCTCCGGGAGAACCTGGGGGAGGACGTGGCCTCGGCCCGCCTCGTGATCGGCGGCGGCCGAGCCGTCCTCGTGCGCGATGACGCCGAGTTGCTCGACGTGATCAAGTCCGGCCAGCTGGTGATGACCAGCCTGCTGTCGCTCGACGGCGTGCAGGCCGAAATCGACGCTGCGGTCCGAGACCTCAACTCGGGCGGCACCAATGCCGTCGCCGCCCCGCCGGCGACGCAGGCCGCGACCGGGAGCTGACCCGATCCAACCGGTCGACCCGCCGCCGCCCATCTCTGTTGGGCTCCCGTACGAGCAGGTCGCGTTCGCTCACAACTCCGAGCGGCAGTTCGCCCGCCTCCTGGACTTCTACCGGGTGCGGTGGGAGTACGAGCCGCACACCTTCGTGCTCGAACGAGGGGAGGACGGATCGACGACCTGGGCGTTCTCGCCGGACTTCTACCTTCCCGACCATGGCCGCTACATCGAGGTCACCACCCTCAACCAGAAGCTGGTCACCCGCAAGCACCGCAAGCTCCGCAAGCTGCGGGAGCTCCAGCCGCTCATCGACATCGCCCTGCTCTACCAGCGCGACTACCTCGAGCTGCTGGTGAAGTACGGCCTCGAGGCCCCCGAGCAGCTGGCGCAGACCGGCGATGAGGTTCAGATCGCCGCCGAGCCCCTCGGCCTGCTGGGCCTGGGCACCCTGCACGCACCGCTGGACGAGCTCGACTCGGTCGACCCCCACGCACCGTGGACCGACGTCGGCTGGGAGCGTCCCGCCGCCGGCTGAGGCACCGGGAGCGCCCCACTACGATCGCTCCGTGACGCTTCGTACCTCGCCCCTCGACGCCGCCCACCGTGCCCTCGACGCCAAGCTCGTCGAGTTCGGGGGGTGGGACATGCCGCTGTCATACCCTTCGGGCACCCTCGCGGAGCACCGGGCCTGCCGGACCGACGCGGTCGTCTTCGACGTCAGCCACCTCGGGACCGTGCGCATCACCGGGCCGGAGGCCCTGGAGCGCCTGCAGCACGCCCTCACCAACGACCTGAACAAGGTCGGTCCGGGTCGAGCGCAGTACACGCACCTGCTCAGCCCGAACGACGCTTCGGTCGTCGACGACATCATCGTGTGGTGGGTCGACGACGAGGTCTTCGATGTCATGCCCAACGCGTCCAACACCAGCGGCGTGTCCAACGCGCTGGGGGAGGGGGCCGTGGACGTCACCGAGACCCGAGCCATCCTGGCCCTGCAGGGCCCGGCCGCCAGGCGGAAGCTGCACGCCATCTGGCCCGAGGCCGCCGCGATCGGCCGGTTCCACGTGGCCCGCATGACCTGGAGCGGCATCGAGTGCGTCGTCGCCGGCACCGGCTACACCGGCGAGGACGGCTTGGAGATCGCCGTGCCCGCCGAGCAGGCCACCGAGCTGTGGGACGCGGTGCTCGCCGCCGGATTCACCCCCGCTGGTCTCGGCGCCCGCGACACCCTTCGCCTCGAAGCAGCCCTCCCGCTGCACGGCCACGAGCTGGGCCAGGGCATCACCACCCTCCAGGCCGGCCTGGGCTGGGTCGTGAGCTGGGACAAGGGCGACTTCTTGGGCCGAGATGTCCTGCTGCGGGAGAAGGAGGCCGGGGTTCGCCGCCACCTCCGCGCCCTCACCATCGAAGGCCGCCGCCCGCCCCGTGCCGACCAGATCGTGCTCGTCGACGGCGTCGAGTCCGGCATCATCACCAGCGGCAACTTCTCCCCAACGCTCGAGCAGGGGATCGCCCTCGCCTTCCTCCCGCCGAGCGTCGAGATCGGGGACACCGTCCAGATCGACGTACGCGGCGAGCCCGTCGACGCCAAGGTCGTGAAGCCGCCCTTTGTGAAGGCCACCCCGGCTCAGCCGGTGGCGTAACGGCCTACTCGGCGAAGTCTTCGACCGGGGGGCAGCTGCAGACGAGGTTGCGGTCGCCGTAGCCGCCGTCGATGCGGCGGACGGGCGGGAAGTAGCGGTCGCCGCGGCGGACCGTGGGGGAGGGGAACGCTCCGTCCTCGCGGCCGTAGGGGTGGTTCCACTCGCCGACGAGGCTGTTGACGGTGTGCGGGGCGTTCGACAGGGGGTTGTCGTCGACGGGCCAGTCACCGGAGCCGACCTTGGCGATCTCGGCTCGGATGGCGATCATGGCGTCGCAGAACCGATCGAGCTCATCGAGATCCTCAGACTCGGTGGGCTCGATCATCAGGGTCCCTGGCACCGGGAAGCTCATCGTGGGGGCGTGGAAGCCGTAGTCGATGAGCCGCTTGGCGACGTCGTCGACTGACACGCCGGTGTCCTTGGTGATCGGACGGATATCGACGATGCACTCGTGGGCGACCAAACCGCCACGGCCGGTGTAGAGGACCGGGTAGTGGGGCTGAAGGCGGTGGGCGACGTAGTTGGCGTTGAGGATGGCCACCTGGGTGGCGCGGCGCAGGCCCTCGCCGCCCATCATGCGGACGTAGGCCCACGGGATCGGCAGGATGCTCGCCGAGCCCCAAGGCGCACCGGAGATGGGCCCCGGTCCGGTCGCGGGACCAGCCTCGGCCACCAGGGGGTGGTTGGGCAGGAACGGCTTCAGGTGCTCGCCCACGGCAACCGGGCCCACGCCGGGGCCACCGCCACCGTGGGGGATGCAGAACGTCTTGTGAAGGTTCAGGTGGCTGACGTCGGCCCCGAAGCGACCGGGACGGGCCAGGCCGACCATGGCGTTGAGGTTGGCACCGTCGAGGTACACCTGACCACCAGCGTCGTGGACGGCTGCGCAGATGTCCGTGACCGCTTCTTCGAACACGCCGTGCGTGCTCGGGTAGGTGATCATCAGCGCGGCGAGGGTGTCGGCGCTGTCGGCGATCTTGGCGCGCAGATCGTCGAGGTCGACGTTTCCGGCGTCATCGCACGCCACGACCACGACCCGCATGCCGGCCATGACGGCCGACGCCGCGTTGGTGCCGTGGGCGGACGACGGGATGAGGCAGACGTCGCGCCGCAGGTCGCCCCGGCTGTGGTGGTACCCGCGGATGGCCAGCAGGCCGGCGAGTTCGCCCTGCGATCCGGCGTTCGGCTGGAGGCTGACGGCGGCGTAGCCGGTGATCTCCACCAGCCACTGCTCGAGCTCCCTGATGAGGGTGCGATAGCCCGCCGACTGGGGGAGGGGTGCGTACGGGTGGATCTGGCCGAACTCGGGCCAGGTGATGGCCTCCATCTCGGCGGTGGCGTTGAGCTTCATGGTGCACGATCCGAGCGGGATCATCGAGCGGTCCAGCGCCAGGTCGCGGTCGGCCAGCATGCGCAGGTAGCGCAGCATCGCGGTCTCCGAGCGGTGCTGGTGGAACACCGGGTGGGTGAGGAAGGGCGTGCTGCGGTCGAGTCCGGCGGGGATGGCGGAACCGGCGGCGGCGTCGAGGGCATCGAGGTCGGCATCGGTGACGCCGAAGGCACCGAGCACGGCCTCGATGTCGGCCCGTACGGTGGTCTCGTCGGTGGAGATCCCGACGGTGTCCGCGTCGACGAGGCGCAGGTTGACGCCGGCGTGGAGCGCCTTGGCCACCACCTCGGCGGCACCACCGGACACCCGAGCGGTCACCGTGTCGAAGAAGTCGTCGTGGACGACCTCGACGCCGCCCGTGCGCAGGCCTTGGGCGAGCGTGGCGGCGAAGCGGTGGGCACGCTGGGCGATGTCGGTGAGCCCTTCAGGGCCGTGGTACACCGCGTACATCGAGGCCGTGACGGCCAGCAGCACCTGGGCGGTGCAGATGTTGGAGGTGGCCTTCTCCCGGCGGATGTGCTGCTCGCGGGTCTGGAGCGCCAGGCGGTAGGCACGGTCCCCGTCGGCGTCGACGGAAACGCCGACCAGACGGCCCGGCATGGAGCGCTGCAGACCTTCGCGCACGGCCATGTAACCGGCGTGCGGCCCGCCGAACCCGAGCGGCACGCCGAAGCGCTGGGTGACGCCGACCACCACGTCGGCGCCCATCTCACCGGGGGAGCGCAGGACGGTCAGCGCCAGGATGTCGGCGTCAACGGCGACCACGGCGCCACCGTCGTGGGCGGCCTCGATGATGGGCGTCCAGTCGACGACCCGACCCGAAGAACCGGGGTAGGGCAGGAGCACGCCGAACGCCTCCGTGTCGGCGGGCAGGCCCTCGGACAGGTCGGCGACGAGGACCGCGAGTCCGAGCGGCTCGGCGCGGGTGCGGACGACCTCGATGGTCTGCGGGTGGCAGTCGGCGTCGACGAGGAACACGGCGTCGGAGCCCTTGCCCTTGGCGGCCCGCCGGGCGAGGGTCATGGCCTCGGCGGCGGCGGTGGCCTCGTCGAGGAGCGACGCATTGGCCAGGGCCATGCCCGTGAGGTCCGCGATCATGGTCTGGAAGTTGAGGAGCGCCTCGAGGCGACCCTGGGAGATCTCGGGCTGGTAAGGCGTGTAGGCCGTGTACCAGGCCGGGCTCTCGATCACGTTGCGCAAGATGACCGCCGGCGTGATCGTGGCGTGGTAGCCCAGCCCGATCATCGAGGTGACCACCTCGTTGCGGTCCGCCAGCGCCCGGAGGTCGGCCAGCGCCTCGGTCTCGGTGCGGGCCGCCGGCAGGTCGAGGGCCTCGGTGCTGCGGATCGCCGTGGGCAGGGCGGCATCGGTCAACTCGTCCAGGGAGCCGTAGCCGAGCGTGGCCAGCATCTTGGCCTGCTGCTCGCCGCCCGGACCCAGGTGGCGGGTTTCGAACGGGGCGACGCCCTCGAGGTGGCGGAGGGTGGGCTGATCGGTCATCGGAAGTCTCCTCGGTGGCCAGTCGGCCGCGTTCGTTTGACCTCCCCCGCTGTCGGTGGACCTGAGAGCTTCACCCGATGGACGGGCTTTCCCCTTCGGTGAGGTGCGGCGCTGCACCTGCTTTCCAGCGTTGCCTGCGTGGACGGTCCGGGGGCCTGAGAGATTCCGGGGAGGAATTGCTCCTTCGGCGTGCTCCGAGGAGCACTCTCCCGCCAACGTTGAACGGCAGGAGGAGGATACCAGCAGGCACCAGGTGGCGACCGGATCCGCTCCCCGTGGAGATGTCCACCACTACGCTCGGCCTGCGGGCAGCGAGCCTGTCAAGGATTCATCCGACCCAGGGGGCAGAACGTGAACGGGCGCATCAAAACAGCGGCGATCAGCCTGGCGATGGGACTCGTGTTCGTCAGTTCCGCGTGCAGCAGCAGCGACGCGGCGGACAAGCTCACCGAAAAAGCGATCGAAAAGTCGGGCGGCGGCAACGTCGACATCGATTCCAAGGACGGCACCGTCAAGTACACCGACAAGGACGGCAACCAGACCGAGATGAACATCGACGGCGACGGTGCCTCGCTGCCGAAGGACTGGCCCGCGGACCTCGCCCCGCCCGACTCGGTGAAGATCGTCACCTCCAACACATCGACCACGGGCGGCGATCAGACCATGACGGTGCTGGGCGAGGCCTCGGGGACGATCGAGGACTTCCAGGCGGCGATCACGTCCCAGGTGACCGATGCCGGCTACAAGGTCACGCAGAACACCTCAAGCGATGTCACGGGCGGTGGCTACGCCGGCATGACCGCGACCAAGGGCACCGACACGCTCGTCGTGGCCATCGCCAGTGACCCGACGAGCGATGGCAAGGTCACCATCACGATGACCATCACGTCGAAGGCCTGATCCGGCCCTCTCCTCCCGCCAGGCGAACTGCTCAGTCGACGGGCTCGGTCGACCCGAACGCGCCGGGTTCGACCTCCGCGATCCAGTCGAAGAGGGGCTGGGCTTGGAACCATCCCTGGACGTGGCCGCCATTCTCGGCTTGCGTGGCGCGCGCCACCTCGGGATCGATCAGCACGGGCACGCCCGCGGCACGTGCCAGCAACTCGACCTCGCACGTCCGTTCCATCGTGACGTACCAGAAGACGGTCTCCTCGACGGAGTGTCCGACCGTGAGCAACCCGTGGTTGCGCAAGATCACGGCCTTGTTGCCGCCGAGGCCGTGCGCGAGACGCTTGCCCTCTTGCGGATCGTTGACCGTGCCCGTGTAGTCATCGAAGAGCGCATGGTCCTCGTAGAAGAGGCAGCTGTCCTGGGTCAACGGCTCGAGCTCGCGCCCGAGGGCGGAGAAGGCCCGGCCGAACTTGGAGTGGCTGTGCGCAGCCGCGACGACGTCGGGCCGAGCCTCGTGGATCGATGAGTGGATCGCGAACGCGGCGCGGTTGACGGGCCACGTGCCCTCGACCACCTGGCCGTGGTGGTCCACGAGGATGAGGTCGTCGACCGTGATCTGCTTGAAGCTCATCCCGAACGGGTTCACCCAGAACACGTCGGGGTTGCCTGGGTCTCGGGCGGTGATGTGGCCCGCCACGCCTTCGTCGAAGCCGAAGCGACCGAAGATGCGAAAGGCCAGAGCCAGGCGCTGCTTGCGCCAGACTCGCTCGTGCTCCGTGTCGCGTTCGACGAAGGGGCTGCGTGGGAGGCGTGCGCTGACCATGCCCCGAGCCTAGGACCCACCTGGCCACGGGGGAGCGAACGTCAGGCGAGCACCCGTTCGGCGTAGGAGGCGGCCTCGATCAGGCGGCCGAAGACTCCATAGGTGCCATCGTTGTCGTAGACGACCAGGAGGCCATCGACCGTTGCCTGGTTCGGCGCCCTGCCGGTCATCCCTCGCACCAGCTCGACGATGGCAACGGTGCCACGCATCTTGCGCTCGTACTCCGAGGACTCGGAGAACTGCAGCACGACTTGGCCGCGGGACCACCGGCCGTCGTTCAGACGGCGAAGGTAGAAATCACGACCCTCTGGATCCGGCGCGCGATCGAAGACGTTGGCGTAGATCGTGTCGATGAACACCGAGTTGGTCAGTTGGCCATAGCGGCGCTGGAACTCGGACGACCGGGAGAACTGCTGCGAGATCGAGGCGAGCGTGCGCCCGTTGCGTCGGCTCCGAGCCCAGTAGTCGAGGCCGGAGGGATCCGGGAGGCGCATGAAGTACGCCTTGTAGAGCCGCGTCGCCGGGCCGTACGCACCGTCGAACCAGGCCGACGAGCGCAGGCGCTCGACGAACGCCGACGGCGTCTCGGTGCCGGCGGTCAGACCGGCCACATCGGGTGCGGTGGAGCCGGGGACCAAGGTTGCGCCGAAGTCCTCGTACTGCTGCGAGACGAAGTCGGTCACCGAGGCGAACGGGGGGAGGGCATGGCCGCTGAACACCGGGCTGCTCGACCCGACGGCGTTCACCGCGACGATCTGGTAGCGAGCGATCGTGCCGGCGTCCACGGCGGGGAGCGAAGCGGTTCGGGCCACCGTGGAGAAGGTCGGGCCGGAAGTCGGCGTGGGTACGCCGATCAACGGCGTGATGTCGTAGCGAGTGATGGTGCTTCCCCCGTCGTCGGCCGGAGCGGACCATGACAGGGTGAGACCCGTGGTGGCTGCGGTCACCACGGGCGAAACCGGGCCGGAGGGAGCCGCAGCGGGGGAGACGACGACACCGGTGACGACGCTGGCACTGAGGTTGCCGTTCACATCGAGGGACCGGACCTCGACGTAGGAGGTGCCGACCTTGGTGATGACCTTGTCGGGAGCGACCCCCAGCGACGGCGTCCAGGCCGAGGTGGTTCCGTCCGGATCGTGGACCCGAACCTCCTGGCCCCGCAGTCCAGCGGCATCGCTTCCGCTGAAGCGCACCGTGGCGCTGAGGCGGTGGACGCCTCCCGGTCGGCCGCTGGGCAGCACCGCGGCGCCCGCCGTGGGCATGGTGGTGTCGGCCCAGTTCCGGCCCGAGAGTGTCGCCGAATCGGCGATCTTTCCCTGGCCCTGCTTCGACGGGTGGAAGTGGTCGCCGCAGCCGCCGCCCACCAGGCCCGGGATCGGGCAGAAGCTCGCGGTGTTGCGACTGATGTCCAGATCCGTGAACGCCCACTGCGCCTGAGGCAGGAGGGCACCGTCGGGAGGGGACACCCGGTTCGACGTGAGGTCGAACAGGCGGTTGCCGTCGAAGCGGCAACGGAGGACCTTTCCGCACTCGGTCGCGAGGACGGTGTTGTACAGCTTGTTGCGGGCTCGGACCTGTGCGCGACGATCACGGTCCGAAGCGTCGTAGCTGTCGGGGTCCGTGAGCAGCGACTGGCAAGGGAACTTCACGCCCAGCGGGGTGAGGCCGTCCCAGTAGAAGCGGGCACCGTTGATGCCGGAGGCCTGGCTGCTCTGTGACTCAGGGTGGTACGTGCTGTTCTGCGGCGCCCCCCGGATGTACCAGAGGTTGTAGATGTCGGGGACGCTCATGACGTGGATCAGGGCGTTCGGGGCACGGGTCGCCACGGCGGCGAGCCCCGCCTTGAGCTGGGTGCGGTAGGTCTCGACCGGCGTCATGTCCGCAACCGTGTCCCGGCACAGGTCGTTGCCGCCGAACTCGACGAGCACGAGCCCGGCGTCGGCGGGGAGCGCCGCCACGTCGCCGCTGCCCCCCGACTTGCCGTTCAGGATCTGCGGAGCGAAGTCGGACATCTTGTCGCCGTTCGCCGACAGGTTGTACCGCTTGTTGGTCGCGACCCCGATGCGCGCGGCCACGCTGTTGACCTCCCACCCCGTCGCCCAGCTGTTCTTCGGGGTCTCCCGGGCCAGGGCTCCGGTACCGGTGGACTGGGTGATCGAGTCGCCGACTGCGGCGACGCTGGCGGGCTTCCCCGGACGAGCAGCTGTCGGCGTCGGCGCGACGGCGTTCGTCGCCGCCGCGTCGGTGGCCGGCGGTTCGCCGGTCGCATCGGCGGTGGACGCCAGGCCCCCCTGTCCGACGACGAGCGCTCCCAGCAGCGCCAGGCTCGCGACGATCCGCCGCGCCTTCGAGGTCGTGAGCACCACAGCTATCCCCCTATTGGTTTGGACGAGAACCCCCCGGACCCGCCCGTCGCAGGGACTGTACCGCGCCGGTTCGGATTCGTTCGCGAGGAGGGCCGCTCACTCGTGCTAATTTCGTCACGTGACGCAACTACCGACGGGTGAGCGGTGCCGGTGGTGCGGTCGGATCTTGCCGGAACGGGCCCGAACGGGGCGTCCCCGGCGGTACTGCCGCCCGGGCTGTCGCCAGCAGGCACACATGGCCCGCAAGTTCGCCGCCGCCCACGGACTCGGCGACGACGACGTGATCGTCGACCGCCTCAAGCTCGAGGAGCTGCAGGACGCGCAGTACTGCCTGCAGGCCGCTATCGAGGATGTCGACGGCGATCTCCAAGGCTCACCGAGCGGCGCCGAGGTCCGTACAGCCCTCAGGTGGTTGCTCGACAACGCCCGCCCGTTGGCGGACCTGCGCATCGAGCCCCGGGCCGATGCCGGAACCTAAGTCCCAACGTTACATAACGTAGATTATCGGCACATTGGGTCGCGGGGCCTCGGGCTCCTGTTCGGGGCCGCGCGACCATTCGGCGGAGCGCCGCCGGCAGTGCCGATCCGCACCGATCATCCGTTCACCGGTTGACGACCGGCCTGCGCGCCGCTCCGTTCCCGGGTCCCCGACGAGGCGACCCCGCCCACCGAGTAAGTTGGCGCCCCTATGTCTCGCAGGATCGACATCGAGCTGACCAGTGACCGTGCCGATGGCACGTGGAGCTGGCGTGCCGCCGGAGCAAAGCAGCCCAAGGGCGTACTGAGGGCGGAGCTGCTCCCTGCCGGAGCGGTGGTCGGCCAGGAGCTCCGAGCCGACATCGAGTTCTCGCTCGACGGCACCGAGGTCGTGGCCGTCCTCCCGCCGAAGACCAAGAACCGGGCACCAGTGGAGACCCTGGAGATCATCGCTCGTCCCGTGAAGGACGACGAGCTCGTCACCTCGAAGCTCGCAGGTCGCGGCGGACGCGACCGCGGCGAGCGGGGTGACCGTGGAGACCGTGGAGACCGTCGAGATCGGGGCCCTCGCCGCGATGGCGATCGGAAGCCGCGCGGCGAGGGCCGCGGCCGGCCCGACGGGGATCGCAAGCCTCGCAGCGACGGCGATCGCCCGTCTCGCAGCGAGGGTGACCGTGGACCCCGACCGGATCGCCCCCGCCGCGACCGCCCCGCTCCCCCGCCGAAGCCCAAGGCCAAGCGGCTCCGTGCGGGCCGGGTCCACCGCAAGGCGGCGCTCGAAGCGATGCCCGCAGCCGAACAGGTCATCGCCGAGCAGGTGCTCAACGGAGGCATCCCCGCCGTGCGCCAGGCCGTCGAGAAGCAGAACGAGCAGGCCCGCGCGGCCGGGGGTCGCGAGGTCGCCGCTCAGCCCCTGATCGCGATCGCCGAGCGCCTCCTCCCTGACCTCCGGGCCGCGGAGTGGCGCGACAAGGCCGAGGCTGCCCTCGCCGATCTCGCCGATCTGGATCTCCGCGACCTGCGGTCCGTGGTCGTCGCTGCCGACACCGGCGCCAAGGACGAGGAGTCCCGGGAACTGGCCAGCCAGCTCCGCGAGGGGCTCACTGCCCGCCTCGACAGCGAGCAGGCAGCGTGGCTCACCGAGCTCCAGGAGACCCTCACCGAGGGTCGGGTGGTACGTGCCCTGCGGCTCAGCTCCCGGCCGCCCAAGGCCGGGGCGCCGCTGCCCGCCGAGATCGCCACCAAGCTGACCGAGGCGGCATCCGCTGCCCTCACCTCAGACACGCTCGCGGACCGTTGGGCCACCGTGCTCGACGCCCTGTCGTTCTCGCCCGTGCGCCTCACCGTGGCCCCGGCCTCGAAGCCCGAGACCCCGTCCGAGGAGCTCGTCGCCGTCGTCACCCGCATGGCGGACCGGGTACCCAAGGTGGCCGAGGCCTTCGGCATCGACCCCTCCAGTGCCCCGTCCCGCAAGGGTCGCGGCCGGGGCGGGCCCGGTGGCCCGAAGGGGAACAAGCCCCGTCCTCCGAAGCCGCCCAAGCCTCCGAAACCCGCAGGAGACACCCTCCACGACGTCGCCGAGGCCGTGGCGGGCGAGGACGTGCCGGTCGAGGTCATCGAGGCGGCCGTGCAGGAGGCCGAGATCGAGACCGGCGCGACGCCGATCGCCACCGATGCCACCGCCACGGCACCGGCGCCGACCTCCGAGCCGGTCGATGGACCAGAGGTGGTCACCACCGCCGAGACCGAACCCACCTCGGAGCCCGAGCCGGGAGCGGCCCCCGCCACGTCCACCGACACACCAGTCGACCAGCCGGAGAGCTGAGCACGACACGGCGCCGACCGCACCGTTGGAACCGATCGGGGTCCGGGCTGCGGCCCGGGCCTCGTCGCGTCAGGTGTCGTCGCGCGGCACGACGACCGATGCCCGGGTCGCCCGCCCGCGGAACTCGCCGGTATGCGGATCCTCGTCCCAACGAGCGCCGCACTCGGCGCACTGGCACGAGTCGAGGTGCACCGAACCGAGGTACATGCGAGCGACCTCGGCGCTGCGGCAATAGGGACAGGCGACGGAGCGGCGACCAGCGGAGGGCATCGCTGCCCACCGTAACCGGGCGTGGGCCGCCAACCTGACTGATCGGTCAAGTGCGGTAACGTTCGCTTCCATGACCGTCGACTACGAACTTCGCGGGCACATCGCCGTGATCACCATCAACCGCCCCGACGCCCGCAATGCCGTCAATACCGACGTCGCGCAGGGCATCGAGGCCGCCATCGATCAGCTCGAGCAGGACCCCGAGGCGTGGGTCGGCATCCTGACGGGGGCGCAGACGGCCAAGGGATGGATCTTCTGCGCTGGCGCCGACTTGAAGCAGATGGCCACCGACCCCGGCGGGATGTCCACGTTCAAGGGCGGGTTCGCCGGCCTCGTCACCCGCGACCGCGTCAAGCCGCTCATCGCCGCCGTCGACGGCCCGGCGCTCGCCGGCGGGACGGAGATCGTCTTGGCGTGCGACCTCGTCGTCGCTTCGGAGACTGCGGTGTTCGGCGTCCCCGAGGTCAAGCGCAACCTGGTCGCGGCCGGTGGCGCGCTCTTCCGGCTCCCCCGCAAGATCCCTCGCAACATCGCCATGGAGCTGATCCTCACCGGCCGCTTGGACTTCTCTGCCGCGGAGGCGCACCACTACGGCCTCGTCAACCACCTCAGCCCCGAGGGCGGCGCGCTGGCCCGTGCCACCGAGCTGGCCGAGCAGATCTGCGAAGCCGCTCCCCTCGCCGTGCGCGAGAGCCGGCTCATCACCTTGGAGACCACCGACGCTGACGACGAGACCGGCTGGAAGCGCTCGGGCGAGGGCATCATCAAGATGTTCGGGACCGAGGACTTCAGTGAAGGGCTCAACGCCTTCATCGAGAAGCGCTCGCCGGAGTGGAAGGGCAAGTAACCCTCCCCTGCTCCGCGCCGTCAGGTGATGGTGGCGATCACCTGGTGATCGTGGAGGAACTCGGCCAGACCGGTCGCAAGCTGGAGCTCCGCGACGTCGGACAGCGGGACCCAGCGGGCCTCCGCCGCGTCATCGCCGGCGACCGGTTCGACCGCTTCCATCAGGGTCACAAGATGGGCGAGCACGACCTGATGCGGCCCGTCGCCATCGAGCAGTTCGAGCACCCCGATCAGGTTGCCGCAGACGCCCTCGATGCCGGTCTCCTCCAGGAGCTCACGCACGACCGCCTCGGCGAGCAGCTCACCGGACCGGACGCGCCCACCGGGGATCGCCCACGAGCCCTGAGCACGGCCTCGGCCGCGCCGGACCAGCAGCAGCCGGTCGTCGTCGATGACCACGGCGCTCACGCACAGCTCAGGATCCTCCATCGTCACCTCCAGGTGCTTGGGGCGGATCGGTGGCCACCAGGGACCGGTGCACCACGATGGCACGCGCCTTGAGGCCGAAGGTCTCGAAGAAGTTCTTGGTGGCGCGATCGCCCGGGAGGGCGAGAGCGTCGATCCCGATCGCACCGGCCTCGACGGCGTGCGCCACCAGGAGGTTCATCATCGCCTCGCCGAGGCCGATCCCCCTCGCTTCGGGGTCCACGTAGAGGTCCGAGACCTCGGCGAGCACGGAGCCGTCGGTCAGGACCTCGAGGTGGCTGACGCCGTAGCCGACGATCGCGTCGTCGATGGTGCCCACGACCGCCAGGCCCTCATCCGGTCCGCGCTCGATATCTGCTCGGATCCCTTCGTCGACGGGCTCGACGCGGGCATCCTGCAGCTGCCAGACCGGACCGCCCCGCAGCAGGCCCAGCTCGCCCACCGCCGTGCGCGCCAGGTCGGTAATGGCGGGCACATCCGCCGGCGAGGCGGGACGGGCAGCCTCCACGGGAGCTACTCGGCGCCGAGCTGCGTGATCTTGCCCAGGATCGTCTTGCGACCACGGTGGCTCTGCTCGTAGGCCCCGACCGCCGCCAGCTCCGTCGCAGACAGGCCGGCCAACCGTGGGATGACCTGAGACGCAGCAAGGCTGTCGTAGTCCGCGATCGGCAGTTCGGTCGCAGCCGCGCTCGAACGAGGCGTCGGCGGCGCAGCCGGCGCGACCGCCGGATCCGCCTCGACGGGGGCCTCGGAAGCTGGCTCGTCCTCGGTGCTCACGAGACCGAACTCCGCAAGGATCGACTCGGCCTGGGCCTGGACGTGGGTGAGCTTCTTCGATGCCGTGGTCTGGCCATGGGCGACGGCGAACTGTCCGATGACCCGCGCCATGTTGACCTGCTGGCGGCCTCGCTCGACGAACGTAGGAAGCAGCCGCCTCGCCTCGAGCGCGAACCCGATGGGCGCCAGCACCGTCAGTTCGACGGCGTGCTCGATGGGGTTCTTGTCGTCGCTCACCGGTCCATGTTGGTCCACCGGCGCACCGGGTCAGAAATCATCGGGCCGCCGAGGCGCGGCGGTGCACGGACTCAGGCGAGTCCGAGTTCCTTCTTGACCGGGCAATCCTCGCCATCGAGGCCACCGGGGCAGTCGGTTCGCTTGGCGCTGAACTGGCTGCGCCGGACCAGCAAGAAGCACTCGTTGCACGAGAACTCCTCCGCCGCTCGCGGTGCGATGCGGTCGCCACCATCGGTGCGGTCGTCGACCGGCGCTTCCTCGTCGTCCTCGTCGTCATCGTCGGCGCCCGCCGCGATGCGGTCCTTGAGGATGGTGTCGAGATCCTCCTCGACATCGTCGGGATCGACGTCGTCGTCGTCCTCCTCGTCATCGTCGCCGCTCCGGCCCTTGGCCGGCGGAGGCGGGGCGTCCGCTTCCTCTTCGTCTTCGACGTCGTCGACCACGACGGCGACGAGTTCCTCGTCGGGAACCACGTCATCGCCATCGAGGTCGTCCTCGAGGTCATCGTCCAGGTCGTCGTCGATCTCGGCATCGATGAGGTCGTCGTCTTCTTCGACGTCGATCTCCGCATCGATCAACTCGTCGTCAGCCATGTCTTCCTTCGTCGGACCAGTGCTCGGTGAGTGGGGGTTGGCATCGTCGAGCGATGCCGCGGGCGGATACTACGCGCGAGATGCGGCGATGCCGCATCCCAGACGTTCATCGACCTTCGCGTCGAGCCTCGGCTCGGCGCTCGGACTCCAGGCGCTCCAGGCTGGGCTCGGGCGAATGGTCCACGTAGCGCATCATCTCGGCCACCGCATGGTGCCCGGCCTGCTCGGCGATCAGTCGATGCATGTCTTGGGCGACCTCCCGATAGGCCGGGTGGCCCTGCGGGCCGCTGCGGAGCTCGAGCATGTGCATGGCCTCTCGTGCGTTCATCTGCATCGTGAACCGCACCTTGTAGGCCAGGCAGACCGCATAGGAGGCCTCCGCCGGGAACCGGGTGGCCAGCAGCTCGTACAGCGAGGCCGAGCGCTCCATGGCGCGATCGAACGCGGGAGCCTCCCCGGCGAGGTCAACCGCCTCTGGTCGGGTGTAGCCGTGGAGGGGCGTGAGGGGCTGCCACTCGAGCGTCAGCATCCGATGGCGCTGGAGGTCGCGGAAGGCGCCGTAGTCGGCCAGCACGTCGAAGCGGTAGTCGATCCGCTCGAGCGCCCGGCCGGGACGGTGGCGACGGTTGGCCCGCTCCCCCACGTAGGCCTTGACGACCGTGAGCCGTTCTTCGGCCGACATGGCCCGTACCCGCTGCTCCACCTGGAGCTCCGGCACGTGCGTGTGGGCGTACAACATGGCCGTGACCAGGTGGATCTCAGCGTCCGGGTCGAAGTCCACCAGCGTGGTGCGCGGGGCGTCTTGCGCCTCGGTCTCCGCCGTGGGGAAGAACCGCTCCGCTACGTCATCCATGGCCTCGCGATTGCGCCCCAGGTAGTCGCTCCAGGCGACCCCCCGGTCGGCCAGGTCGACCCGCTTGAGGAAGGACGGGATCACCTTGCGCAGCTCGCCGAGCATGAGGTCGGCGTAGGTGCGGGCCTCGGGCAACGGATGCGATCGCATCCGCAACAGGAGGGCCTCATACGCCTGGCCGGTTCCGTAGATGCCGACGTTCGACAGCGAAGCCGCCGGCAGGATGCCGCGCAGCGCGTCGAACGCCTTGGCCCGGACCGCCTGGCGGTACACGAAGTCCGAGTCGTTCTCGTCCTTCGGGAACTGCTCCTTGAAGAAGTCGGTCAGCCTCGGCAGCAGTTCGGCATAGGTATCGAACATGCGGTCCATCTCCCCGACGAAGCGCGTTCCCAGGGGCGATCCCAAGATCCCGGGATCTCGGTAGAAGCGGTAACGACCGCCGATGCGTGCGTCGTAGGCGATGTATCGGGTGGACTGCTCGAGGTACGACATGAGCCGTCCCCACTCGAGGACCTTCGTCAGCAGGTTGGATGCCTGTTCGCAGGCGAGGTGGACCCCACCCAACTGGGCAACGGAGTCGTCGCCGTACTCGAAGAACACCCGGTCGTAGAGTTCCTCGGCCCTGCGCAGCCCAACCGTTGCATCGATGGTCTGGTCACCAGAGATGTCCAGCTCGCCGACGAATTCGTCGAGGAAGAGCCGCCGCAGGCTCTTGGAGGACCGCGAGTAGCGGGCGAACAGCGCACCCTTCACGACCTCAGGCAGGTTCACCAGCGCGAACACCGGACTGTCGAGGTTCGTGAAGTACCGACGCAGCACATCGGCTTCGGATTCGCTGAACTCCTCAGCCACATAGACCGTCACAGGCGGTGACCCTAGAGGGTGAGGCCGGCCGGATCGGGGACTGCCGCCGAGGCTTCCACTCAGGCGTCCGGACCTGCGCCGATGGTGGCCGAACCCGTGGCGCGCCCGTCCGCGCGGGCCGCTGCGAAGGCTGCGGTCGCCGCAGCCATCGCCTCGGGCTGCGCCCACAGGTCGGCAACCGTGGCGGCGAGTGCCCGAGCACCGTCGAGCACCGCTCGGTCGCCCTCCTCCGCTCGGGCATAGCGCACGAAGTCTGCGGTGTGGATGGCGACGGTGGGCGGCGACACGGCGATCATGGGGTGGATCGAGGGCACGATGTGGCTGATGTTGCCCATGTCGGTGCTTCCTACGATGGCGTCGAGGGACTTCGGGTCGACCAGGGTCCGTCCCGTGCGCTCGATGTTCTCCCGGTACAGCTCGATGATCGGCTCGTTGTCCACCATGTCGGCATACGCGGGGTCGAGCCACGCGTGCTCCATCGTGCAACCTGCAGCACGCGGGGTCGAGCCACACGTGCTCCATCGTGCAACCTGCAGCATCGGCGCCGGCCCGCAAGCAGGTGAGGACGCGAGCCTTGAGCTTGTGCAGCCCTCGGACCGTCGGCGAACGGACGTACCAGGTGGCAGCAGCCCGAGCAGGTACCACGTTGGGAGCCTCGCCCGCCTCGGTGAAGATGCCGTGGATCCGCTCGTCGGGTCGGATGTGCTGGCGCAGCGCGGCGACGTTGTTGTAGCCGAGCACGGCCGCATCCAGGGCGTTTCGCCCCGCCTGCGGTGCCGCCGCGGCGTGCGCGGCTCGCCCGTGGTAGGTCACCTCGAGCTGCTGGATGGCGATGGCGCCGAAGCGCGAGAGGTCCATCCCCGCTGGGTGCACCATGAGCGCAGCATCGATGCCCTCGAACGCCCCTTGCTCGGCCAGGATGACCTTGCCTCCGCCACCCTCTTCGCCGGGGGTACCCAAGATGACCACGGTCCCGCCCAGCTCCTCGGCGACCGCCGCCGCAGCGATCCCGGCACCGATGCCGGCGGTGCCGATGATGTTGTGGCCGCAGGCGTGCCCGATGCCGGGGAGGGCGTCGTACTCGCACAGCACCGCGATCCGTGGCCCACCGCTGCCGACGACCGCTTCGAACGCCGTGTCCACGCCGTACGCCCCGCGGGTGACGGGGATCCCGGCGCCTTCGAGCACCGTGCTCAGCACCTCGTGGGCATGGTGCTCCTCGAATCCCAGCTCGGGGTTTTCGTGGATGCGGTGCGACGCCTCGAGCAGCGTGGAAGCGTGCTCGGCGACGACGGCGTCGATGCGGTCCTTGGCTGCGGCGAGATCGACCATCGGGGCAGGCTACGCCGTCTTCCACTCGACCACGTCGGGCTCCGACCGGTCACCCGTGGTGGAGCACGACCTTCCCGACCTGGCCGCCCTCGGACAAGCGCTCGAGCGCCTTCGGGTACTCGTCGATCGACACCTCGAGGTCGATCGCGACCGTCAGGCCCTGTTCCACGAGCGCTGCGACGCGGGCGAACTCGCTGTAGCCGCCCATGGTCGAGCCGATGATCTCGTGCTGCTTGAAGAACAAACGCGGCAGGTTGACCTCCACCACCGGCCCGGAGGTGCCGCCACACACCACCAGGCGACCGCCGGGCACCAGGGCCCGGATGGAGCGGTCCCACGTGGCGGGCCCCACGCTCTCGAGCACGACCTCGCAGCGCACGGGCCAGTCCTCGTCGGACGCAAAGGCTGCCGCAGCACCCGCCTCGACGGCTCGACGGCAGGTCTCTGGGTCGCGCGAGGTTCCGTAGACCGTGGCTCCCATCGCCTGGGCGAGCGCC
Source organism: Acidimicrobiales bacterium (assembly GCA_046594195.1). Lineage (GTDB taxonomy): Bacteria > Actinomycetota > Acidimicrobiia > Acidimicrobiales > Iamiaceae > Aquihabitans. Next base: position 124,109 of record JBKJPY010000056.1, read on the forward strand.
AGCGCGGCCATGGACACCCCGCCTCCGATCCCCACGATCAGCACCGACTCACCGGCAACCAACCGGGCTCGGCGGAGCATCCGGTAGGCGGTGAGCGTGGCCAGCGGGAACGCGGCGCACTCGGCCCAGCTGCGGTTCGCCGGCTTGGGCACCACGTTGCGGGCCGGGATGGTCAGCAGCTCGGCGTGGCCGCCCCACCGCTGCTCGCCCACGATCTGGAACCCGGGGTACATGGGTGCGTCGTCCCCATGGGCGATCACCATGTCCAGGGGCGAGACGGCCGGGTTGACGACCACCTCGTCGCCGACCGCCACCTCGGCCACCTGGGATCCCACCGCCTCGATGACCCCGGCCACGTCGCATCCTGGAACGTGGGGCAGGTGCGGACGGGGCTTGCCCTTCGTGACCCAGAGGTCCATGTGGTTGAGGGCGCTGGCCACCGGTCGCACCCGAACGTCGTCGGGCCCCACGGACGGATCGGCGATCTCGCCGTAGCGGTAGCTGCCAGGGGACTCGTCGAGGATCCATGCCTGCATGGTCCGGACGGTACCGCCCGGTTCCGCACCAATCCCACCCGATGGGCGTGGGCACGGGCGCGGGCGCGGTCAGACCACGCAGGTCAGCGCGTCGGCTTCGGTGCGGATGCTGAGCGAGCGGGCCGACCCGATTCGTTCCCCGTCGAGCCAGATCGGCGTCGGCCGCTCGAACTCGAGCTGGAGCGCGGCTACGCGGGACTGGGTGATGCCGGGGTGGGGCACGTGCGTGCCGGTGGGCAGGCGCGACCGGAGCTTCAGGCGGTCGTCGAAGCTCAGGTTGCCATCGAGGACGTCGAGCAAGCCGTCGTTCGGGTGGCCCTTCGGCGCCACGTCCCACGGGCCGATCCACTGGGCGTTCATGACCGCGACGATCCGGCCACGCCACCAGCTGCGACGGGCGACGAGGTGCGAGACGAACCAGTGCTGGAGGCCGTCGACCAAGACGGATCCGAGGTCGACCGGGAGGACCATCGCCTCCGGCGATCGCAGCCGGGCCTCATCTCCTCGGCCACCGACGGTGCGGCACAGGTCCCCTCCGAGCAGCCCGAGCGCGGGGATCGCCGTACCCGCCCGACGATGCTGCTCCGCGAGGGCGCGTGCCGCGGAATCGGACCGCACCAGCGCGCCTCCGGCTGGCAGCGAGCCGTGCTCGCCCCAGAGCTGGTACTTCTCGATGGTCACGGGACCGCGACGTCCGCCGGCCCGGCGCGGTCGGCCGATCCAGCATCACCGTGCCCAGAGACTTCGGACGACGCCGCGATGATGCCGCGGTACAGCCGGTCCGAAGCCGCCCGGGCCGTGGCGCGGGTGGCGGCGATCGGGGCGACCTCGCCGATCTGGCGGAGCAGGTCGATGAGCTGCTTCACGTTGCGGACGAAGTCGCCGCCGGAGAGATCCTCATCGGCGATGACGACGTCGAAGGACTCCCCCGCCGCCCAGGCGTAGGCCAGCGCGAGGAAGGTGGGGTCGGGCAGTCGTGTGGGAGGGATGCCGGCTCCCGCTTCGTCGCGCACGAGCTTCTGGGCGATCCGGTCGATCTGCGTCGCTCGCTCGCGGACGAGGCGCGAGGGGTACCACGGAGCAGGAGGTGCGTCCTTGGACCGGTGCTCGTAGGTCAGGACCGACACCAGGCCGGCCATGGAGGCCTCGTCAAGGCCGTCGAGGATTCCCTCGCAGACCACCGTGGCGACCAGCAGGTCCGACTCGTGGAAGGTGCGGGCCAGGACCTCGCCGCGTTCGGTCAAGGACCAGCCGCGGATGAAACCCCGCTTGGTGAGGACGGTGTCGATGGCGTCGAACCGTCGGGTGAGCGACGTCGTGCGATCTTCGACCCGGCGATCCAGTTCGGCCAACTGGCGGGTCAGGCGGTCGCGCTCGGCCACCGCCGTGAGATGCAGGTCGAGGTCCGGGCAGGAGGCGACCGACAGGTCGCTGGCTCGCACGGGGGGTTGCGCGAGCCCGTCGGGCTCGTCGTCGGGATGGACCGGATCGCCCGCCGACGTCCGGTGCGACACGCGCACCTTGCGGAGCGCGCTCGCCGCCTGGCGCTGGAAGATGCGGTTCTGAGGGTTGTAGGGCTCCGGCAGGGAGATGAACGCGGCCCGGACGGGCGGCTGGTCGAAGTCGTCCTCGTCGAGCACCGACACGCGGGCGTCGCTGTCGATCACACGAAGCCGGACCCCGCCCTTGCGGTGGGACACCGAGAGCACCGCCAATCGGTGGCCAGCGACGCGGACCACATCGCCGGGAGCGAGCTCACCCACCCGCTCGGCGACCTCGACGCGAGCACCTTGGCGCGCCTCTCGCTTGCGCCGCCGCTCGTCTGCTCGCAGCGATCGGTACTCGTCGATGTCACCGAGCTCGCAGGAGGCACGCTCGGTGGCTTCGGCCAGAAGCTGCTGGCGGGTCGCACGACGGTTGACGATTCGGCCGAGCGACGCGTCGGCCTGGTACTGCGCAAAGGACCGGCCGAGCAGCTCGTGGGCCTGCTCCCGGTCGTAGCGGCGGACCAGGTTGACGACCATGTTGTAAGTGGGCTGGAAGGCCGATCGCAGCACGAACTCCCGGCTCGATGCCAGCGCCGCCACCTTGTCGAACCCGTACCACGGCGACCACAGCACCAGGGCGTGGCCCACCGGGTCGAGTCCCCGGCGGCCGGCGCGGCCGGTGAGCTGGGTGTACTGGGACGGCGTCAGGTCCTCGTGGTGCTCGCCCGTGAACTTCGAGAGCGACTCGATGACGACCGACCGCGCCGGCATGTTGATCCCGAGGGCGAGGGTCTCCGTGGCAAAGACCACCTTCACCAGGCCTTCGACGAAGCACGCCTCGACCGCCTCCTTGAACGGCGGCACCATGCCGGCGTGGTGCGCGGCCACCCCCGCCTCCAGGCCGGCGAGGAACCGGTCGAAGCCCAGCACTGCCAGGTCACAGTCCCCAAGGTGGTCCACATGGGTGTCGACGATGGCACGGATGCGCGCCCGTTCGGGGCCGGTGGTCAGGCGGAGGCCGGCATCGAGCACCGACCGAGCGGCGTCCTCGCAGCCCTTGCGACTGAACACGAAGTAGATCGCAGGCAGCAGGGCGCTGCCGGACAGGTGGTCCACCACCTCGGCACGGCGCGGCGTGCCCCACCGGTGCTTGCCGCGAGCGCGGAACCGCTCGTGCTTGGGACCGTCCGAGACCGGCGCATCGAACCGAGAACCCTCCGGATTCGCCCGCCCATCCACAAGGGTCTCCACCTGCACGAGATCGCCGGTGCCCTTGTCGTACACGAGGAAGTGGTTGACGAGGTCCACCGGCCGCTCGTGCTCGACGACCGTCTCGGTGGGTCCCCGCGCTGCAGAGATCCATCCCGCCAGCTCCTCGGCGTTCGAGACGGTTGCCGACAGGCACACGAATCGGACCGAGGGCGGGGTGTGGACGATCACCTCCTCCCAGACCGGCCCGCGGTACGTGTCCTGCAGGAAGTGGACCTCGTCGAGCACGACCCACGCCAGCCCGTCGAGCGCGGGTGACGAGGCGTACACCATGTTGCGGAGCACCTCGGTGGTCATCACGACCACGCCCGCGCCGGGGTTCACGGCGTTGTCACCGGTCAGCAGGCCCACCTGGTCGCGACCGTGGCGGCGGACCAGGTCGGCGTACTTCTGGTTCGACAGGGCCTTGATCGGCGTCGTGTAGAAGGCGCGCCGTCCCTCAGCGAGCGCACGGGCCACCGCATGCTCCGCCACCACCGTCTTGCCGGCGCCCGTTGGCGCGGCCACCAATACATTGCGTCCCAGGTCGATCGCGGCGAGCGCCTGGCGCTGGAAGCGGTCGAGGACGAACGGCTCGGCGGTCACGCTCCGGAACTGACCTCGTTGGCGGCCCGGCGACGGACGACGACGAACCCGATGAGGATCGAGAGTTCGTAGAAGAGCATCATCGGGATGGCCAGGGCGAACAGGCTGATCGGATCGGCGCTCGGCGTGATCACCGCAGCGACCACGAAGATGATGACGATGCCGAAGCGCCGGAACGATCGCAGCTGCTGGGGCTTCAGCACACCGACGAGCTGCAGTGCGACGAGGATGATCGGAAACTCGAAACCGAGACCGAACGCCAACATCATGTAGACGATCAACATGAGGTACTTCGACGGCGAGTACTGGTAGTACAGGTTCTCGCCGCCCACGCTTTGCAGGAAGCTGAGCGCCGGCTGGAGCGTGAAGTACGCCACGCCGGCTCCGAAGACGAACAGGAACGTGGCGGAGAACACGAACGCCGATGCGTAGCGCCGCTCGTTCTGGTACAGCCCGGGCGAGATGAACCGCCACAGCTGCCACAACAGGTAAGGCATGCAGACGGCAATCCCGATGTAGGCCGACATCTTGATGCGGAGCATGAAGCCCTCGAGCGGATCGAGCACCAGCAGCTTGTCCCCGACGTTGGGGTCCTTCGACAGGTTCTCCAGGGGGACCAACAAGAAGTTGAAGATCGGCTGGTAGAGGATCCACCCGAGCGCCGAACCCACGGCGATGGCGATGGCGCACTTGATCAATCGGCTTCGGAGCTCGACCAAGTGGTCCATGAGCGACATGCGCCCGTCGTGGGGAGGTGCGTCGGTGACGGTTCCGGCCATGGTTCGGGCGCCTAGCCCGCGGCGCGGTCAGCTGGATCGATGGTGGAAGGCGCAGACGCCTCCGGTTCGGATGCCACCGAATGGTCCGGATCCGAGGCGACATCCGGATGATCGTCGTTGCGGGCGATCACCTCGTCGAGATCGTCGCTCACCTCGGTGCGGGTGGGTGTGCTCGGCGTGGCCATGGTGCCGCTCTGGGGCTTCTCGTTGCCGGACGTATCGACGACGGTGTCCATCGCGCTCTTCATCTCGGCCTGGAAGCTGCTGGACACCTTGCGCACCTCGGCCATCACGTTGCCGAACGTGCGCATGGCCTTTGGAAGCTGCTGGGGCCCGATCACGACGAGGGCCACCAAGAAGATGACCAGGAGCTCTGGCCCTCCTGGCATGTTGAACATGAGGGGAGCCTACCGGCGGTGCCGGCGATCCAGGGAGTCCCGGGTGCGGCGGGTCTCCACGCGCAGCGGGATCAGCCCATCCTCGAGCCGACGGAAGCGCCGGTGCGCCGCCTGGGCCTCATCGGTGGCCTTGGTGAGCGCCCGCAGCACGACGGCCACTGCCGCAGCGCCGAGGCCGAGCACGGCCGGAGGGGCGATCCAGGTGGTATCCACGGGGTCAGCGTAGCGGGGACTCGGCCGGTTGCGTCGGCGAGTTCCGGCGGGCCTCAGCCCGGCGTCATCTTCCGGAGCGTGTCGATCCAGTCGTCGCGCTGCAGGAGGGCGTGGAAGTCGAGCAGGTCGTCGTGGTCGATGGGGTCGCCCTCGTGCACCTCGGCGAGCTCCTCCGGGAGGTGCCAGGTCACGAGGCGGACGCCCGAGGTAACCAGGAGCTCCACGATCCGCGGCTCGGCTGCTTTCACCACGATGCGGGAGCAGGTGGGGCACGAGAAGGAGTACGACCCAGCGCTGTTGGCGCTGCACACGCGCACCGTGACGTCAGAGCTGGTCAGCTCCACATCGCCGCAGTCGCTGCAGCTCGCTCGAATCGTTGCCATCGCGGACGCCTCCCGTGTTCCTGTCCGACTCAATCGGCCCGCGTGGGGTGATGTTGAGGGGTCGGTGCTGGCTCTGGGGGGCCCGGTGGACCACCATGGCGGCGTGGCACCTCGTAACCCAGCCCGGCTCGACCACCCCATCGGCTTTGCCCACCGCGGGGCGCGAGCCCACGCCCCCGAGAACACGCTCGAATCGTTCAGCTTGGCCCTGCGCCTCGGGGCCGATGCACTGGAGAGCGATGTCTGGCTGACCGCGGACGGCGTCGCCGTGCTCGACCACGACGGGGTCGTCGGCGGCCGTCTCCGACGACGACCCATCCGCGAGGTGGCGCGAGCCGACCTGCCACCCCACATCCCGTCGCTCCGCCAGCTCTACGACACCCTCGGCACCGACTTCGACCTGTCCCTCGACCTGAAGGATCCCGAGTCGGGCCCCACCGTCATCGCCGACTCCCTCGGGATCGACCCCACCATGGCCTCCCGGCTGTGGCTCTGCGACACGGACCACGAGCGGCTCGCCGCGCTGCGCGACCTCTCACCGCACGTACGACTCGTGGACTCGACCCGTCTCTCCCGCATCAAGGAAGGGCCGGAGCGCCGGGCGGCGCAGCTCCAGGAACTGCGCATCGACGCCATCAACCTGCACCACAGCGACTGGAGCGGCGGCCTCAGCACCCTGTTCCACCGCTTCGGACTCTGCACGTTCGGATGGGACGCCCAGTTCGACCGCATCCTCGATGGCCTGTTGCGGATGGGCATCGACGGCGTCTTCTCCGATCACGTGCCCCGGATGGTCGATGCCCTCGAGCGCAACGCCATCGCCCGGGGAATCGACGCCGAGCCAGAGGCCCCCCTCAGCTGACGTCCCAGGTCGGCCGGCTGTGCAGCAGGCTGCGCAGGTCGCCCGTACCGGAACGGTCCTGGGCTGCAGCCAGCTGCCGGTTCGTTTCGCTGCCGTAGTCCGGCCGCTCCACGGCACGAAACACACCGACCGGCGTGGGCTCGTGAGGCCCGGCGGACAGCCGCGACAGCGTGAAGGCCAGGCCCGGCTCGGACCGAGCCTCGTCATGAACGAGGATCGCGTCCTCGCCGACGTCGTCGACCCGAACGATCTGCGCCCGGCCCTGGGGGTCGATCGCCACGCCCTTCTCCTTCTGGGCCCCGAAGCGCACCTGCTCGCCGTGCACCAGCGGGATGAGCATGTCGTCGCGCGCCGACTTGGCGGTGATGGCCCCGAACGCGCCGTCGTTGAAGACGTTGCAGTTCTGGAAGATCTCGACGAACGCCGCACCGCGGTGGTTGCGAGCCCGTCGGAACATCTCCTGCATGTGCTTGCGGTCGAGGTCGTGGGTCCGAGCCACGAAGGTGGCCTCCGCGCCCAGCGCGACGCTGATCGGGTTGAACGGCTGGTCGAGCGACCCGAACGGCGTCGACTTGGTGACCTTGCCGACCTCGCTCGTGGGCGAGTACTGCCCCTTGGTCAGCCCGTAGATCTGGTTGTTGAACATCAAGATGGTGAGGTTCACGTTGCGGCGCAGGGCGTGGATCAGGTGGTTCCCGCCGATGGACAACATGTCGCCATCGCCGCCCACGACCCACACATCGAGGTCATCGCGGGCCATCGCCAGGCCGGTCGCGATGGCCGGGGCCCGGCCGTGGATGCTGTGCATCCCGTAGGTGTCCATGTAGTACGGGAACCGCGCCGCACAGCCGATGCCAGACACGAAGACCGTGTTCTCCGGCCGGCCGCCCAGCTCTGGCATCAGCATCTGGACCGCCTTGAGGATGGAGTAGTCCCCGCAACCGGGGCACCATCGGACCTCCTGGTCGCTGGTCCAGTCCTTGGCCGTGGTCTCGTGCTCGATGATGTCGGTCACTGGTCCATCTCCTTCAAGAAGGCCACCTCGAGCTCACCCGCGGTGAACGGAACGCCCTGCACCTTGGTGACCGATCTCGCATCGACGAGGTACTCGGCGCGCAGCAGGCGCGACAGCTGGCCGAGGTTCAGCTCCGGTACGACCACACGGGGGTAGCGGCGCAGGACCTCGCCGAGGTTGGCGGGAAACGGGTTGAGGTGGACGAGGTGGGTGTGCGCCACCCTCCTCCCCCGGTGGCGGCACCGGTTCACGGCACCATCGATAGCCCCCCAGGTCGAGCCCCAGCCGATGACGAGGAGTTCGGCATCGTCGACGTCGCCGAAGACCTCGACGGGCGGAATGTCGTTGGCGATGCCGGCCACCTTGTTCGCCCGGACGTGGACCATGTGCTCGTGGTTGGCCGGGTCGTAGGAGATGTTGCCGGTGCCGTCCTCCTTCTCGATGCCGCCGATGCGGTGCTCGAGCCCGGGGGTCCCTGGGACCGCCCACGGGCGGGCCATCGTCAGCGGGTCGCGCAGGTACGGCCAGAACTCGGGGTTCCCCTCGGCATCGGTGTGGTTCGTCTCGGTGGCGAACTCGACGGAGATGTCCGGGAGGTCGGCCACATCCGGCAGACGCCAGGGCTCGGACCCGTTGGCGAGGTAGCCATCGGACAGCAGGAGCACCGGCGTCCGGTACTTCAGCGCGATCCGAGCTGCCTCGATCGCCGCGTCGAAGCACTGCGACGGGCTGTAGGACGCCACGATCGGAATGGGCGACTCGCCGTGGCGGCCGTACATCGCCTGGAGCAGATCGGCCTGCTCGGTCTTGGTGGGCAGCCCCGTGGATGGCCCCCCGCGCTGGATGTCCACGATGATGAGGGGCAGTTCGAGGCTGACGGCCAGGCCCATCGTCTCGGACTTCAGCGCGATGCCAGGGCCGCTGGTGGTGGTGACGGCGAGGTGGCCGCCGAACGCAGCTCCGAGCGCTGCACCGATCCCGGCGATCTCGTCTTCTGCCTGCAACGTCCGGATGCCGAAGTTCTTGTGCTTCGACAGTTCGTGGAGGATGTCGGACGCCGGAGTGATCGGGTATCCGCCCAAGAAGACCGGAAGCTTCGCCAGCTGACCGGCTGCGACGAGCCCCCACGCCAGCGCCGTGTTGCCCGTGATGTTGGTGTAGGTGCCGGGCTCGTGCTCCGCCGGGCGGACCGAGTAGCTGTGCTCGAAGAGCTCGGCCGTTTCGCCGAACGCGTGGCCGGTGGCGAACGCAGCCCGGTTGGCCGCCGCCACCTGGGGCTGCTTGGCGAACTTCTCCTCGATCCACGTCAGCGTCGGCTCGGTCGGACGGGTGTACATCCAGCTGATGAGGCCAAGGGCGAAGAAGTTCTTCGACCGTTCCGCGTCGCGCGGCTTCACCCCGAGCGGGGCGACCGCATCTTTGGTCAGCGACGTCATGGGCACCTCGTAGACCGTGTAGCGGTCGAGGGTGCCATCGGTCAGCGGGTCGGAGCGGTAGCCCGCCTTCGTGAGGTTGCGCTCCTCGAACGCGTCGGTGTTGACGATCACCGTGCCGCCGTCGACGAGGTGGTGCAGTTCCGACCGCAGCGCTGCGGGGTTCATGGCGACGAGGATCGCCGGCGCATCGCCGGGGGTGGTGATGTCGTGATCGGAGATGTGGACCTGGAAGGCCGACACCCCGGCGAGGGTGCCCGCCGGTGCCCGGATCTCGGCGGGGAACTCGGGCAGCGTCGACAGGTCGTTGCCGAACACGGCACTGGCTGAGGTGAAGCGATCACCCGTGAGCTGCATGCCGTCGCCGGAATCGCCGGCGAAGCGGATGATGACCTGGTCGATCTCGACCGGATCCGATGACTGAGCAAGGTCGGCCACATTGCCTCCTCGGTTGTCCCCTGCAGGGAATCCCCTTCCCCGCTGGGCAGGGTACCCACGTGGACGCTGCTTCGCGGGGGACCTTCGACCTGAGGTCATCCGCGCCTGAGCCGTGCCGCGGTGCCCGGGACGGCCGTACCGCGAGCATGGCCGCCGGCGGCGAGGCGGCCCGAACGCGACGGTGCCCGGCCCACTTGGACCGGGCACCGTCGACGTCGAGGGGCATCGGGCCGATCAGGTGATCGACGCCTCGTAGATGCTCTTGATGGTCGCATCGAGCGTGGCGTCGAAGTCCGCGTCGCTCTGCTGGGCCGAGAGGCCCTCGGTGAGCGCACGGGAGAAGCTGGCGATCACGCCGGTGTTGCGAGCCAAGCGATCGTTGGCCTCTTCCCGCGAGTAGCCACCGGAGAGGGCGACGACGCGCAGCACGCTGGGATGGTCGACCAGTTCCTGATAGAAGCCATCCGTCTCGGGGAGCGTCAGCTTGAGCATGACGGGCCGATCGGCGGGCTGCTGCCCGAGCTGGCGCAGGAGGGCTGCCTTGAGCAGGGCCTCCGCCTCGGCCTTCTCGGGGCTGGTGATGTCGACCTCGGGCTCGATGATCGGTACCAGGCCGGCGGCGAGGATCTGGCGCCCGACCTCGAACTGCTGGTCGACCACGGCATTCACCCCGATCTCGTTGGCCAGCTTGATGACCGAGCGCATCTTGGTACCGAACATGCCCTTGGCGACGCCACGGGCGAGGAGCTCATCGAGCTCCGGCATCGGCTTCATGACCTGAGCCCCATCGGCCTCATCGGCCAGACCCTTGTCGACCTTCAAGAACGGCACGACGTGCTTGCGCTGCCACAGGTAGTCCCCCGTGTCCATGCCGTCGACCTGTCGGTCCATCGTCATCTCGAAGAGGATGGCGCCGACGACGCGTTCGCCGGTGAAGCTCGCGCTCTCCATGATGCGACTGCGCATCTCGTGGATGCGGTCGAACATCTCGGCTTCGCCGGAGTACTGATCCTCCTCGACGCCGTACAGCTTCAGCGCCTTGGGGGTGCTGCCACCGCTCTGGTCGAGGGCGGCGATGAAGCCGTTCCCGGTCCGTACCTGCTCGAGCTGGTCCTGGTTCATCGCTGAGGCATCCCCATCTTGATCACACGCTGACGGCACCATCTTGGCCGACGTCTCGCAGCCCCACCCAACCCGCACGGGGCGGTGTGCGCATGGCCGTGCGTTCACACCTGGGCACCTGCCACCGCCTCGAGGGCGGCGTCCACGGCGGTGCGCACCCGTTTGCGCTGGGTTGCCGGGATCACGTGTGCGGCCACCACCTCGGTGCGACTCCCCGTGCCCGCCGGCGTGCGGAAGAAGCGGCGACGAACCTCGCCGGTGACGACCACCTCGGCTCCTGAGGGGAGCGCGAGCGCTCGCGCCGGCGGATCGAGCCAGGCAACGGGGACCGAGGCGGTGGGCCGATCCGGTGCGCGGACGGTGACCTCGAATTGGCCCAACCGGTCCCCTGATGGCAGCTCCCGCACCTCCGGGACCCGAGACAGCACACCTCTGATGATGACGACGTTCATAGAACCCTCCAGGGTCAGGCGTCGGCTGATGGCAACCGAGCTGGACGAGGGACGGCTGTGCCGTCGAGCACCGCGGACCGCCCGTTCGGCGATCGATGTCGGGCCCCGCGAGGAGCACCCCGGACCCTACCGAGGGGGTAGGACGCTCAACCGATGGAGCTGGCGCGCTCGGCGGCGTCGGCGAAGTCCGGCTCGCGTTCGGCCACCCAGCGGAACAGCTCGCGGGCCCGGGCGATGTCGCCCGCACGCTCGTAGAGATCGGCCAGGGCGTACGCCTGGCGGAGGTGATGGATCTGGGGGCTCTTGGTGGCGCGATGGCTCTTCTCGAGCAGGGCTATGGCCGGCGTCAGCTGCTTGCGGTCGGCCAGTGACCCGGCCATCACGATCCGCCCCTCCGTCACCAGGTCGGCCGACGGCGACGCGTCGCGCAGCTCGTCCCACAGCTCCTCCACCTGGCGGTGCTTCTTGAGGCCCCGGTAGGCGTCAGCCAGGACCGGGTTCTGCTCGCTGGAACCCGTGATCTGCCGGAAGGCCTCCAGCTCGGTCACCGCGTTCTTCCACTGCCCGAGGCGGTAGTAGGTGAGCCCGAGCAACTCGCGCACCGTGGCGGCACCCGGCGCCTGATCGGCAAGTGGCTTGAGGAGGGTTCGAGCCTCGGTGTAGCGCTCGCGCTCGAAGCCATGGGCGGCCTCGCGGAGCCGCTCGTTGGCCCGCGCGCCCCGCGAGGCCCCGAGGGCCTTGACCAGCTCAGCCTTGGCCTCAGCACCGCCGGTGCCGGCGCCTGCGTTGCGGAAGTCCCGCCCGCGCCGCTCCTTCGTCGCACCCGAGGCCGGCGGCTTCGAGCCACCGGACTTGGGGGTCGCACCCTTCGGCCCGCCCGACCCGCCCGGCTTGGCCGGCCGGGTGCCCTTGCCCCGGGTCACGGCGCCGGAGGCCTCGGTGCGGACGTCGTCGACGCGCACCCATGGGTCCGAGCCCCGGGTGGCCGGTCCAGGGCGCTCGTCACGACCGGTCGCCCCAACACTGTCGCGGGCATCGAACTCCGGCGAGGTCAGGCGCCCGGCACCCTTGCGACCGAGGCTCCCCCAGTTCTTGGGGCCGGCGGTGCGCGCTTCTTCGTGCTCTGGGCGACCAGTGCTGCTTCCACGGGAGCCACCGCCAGAGCGTGATCCACTTGCGGCAGCCGACCGAGGCGGGACGCCCTTGCGGGCCGAGGTTCCGCTCCGGCCCCCGCTGGGCTTGCCGCCCTTGCTGGAACTGGAGCGAGCGCCGGGAGCACCAGGGCGAGACCCGGTGCTGGGCTTCTTTCCACCAGTGCCGCCGCGCGACGAAGATCGATCGTTCGGGGCCACGAGGTCACCCTACCCGGGCCGATCGTTGGGTTCGGTTGTCGGCCGATCCTGGTGAGCTGAAAGGCACCTGCTACCGCTCATGGGCGCCTGCCCACGGCCGGCTGCGCCACGCCGCTCTCCGCAACGATCGCCTCCTCCCCAGATGCCGATCAGGTGTCGTCCTCGGTGCAGGCTCAGCTGACCAAGTCCTTTGCCGGGGGGGGCATCCACGGCCCGTAGGGTTGCGGCGTGCCTCCAACCGGACCACCGGCCGAATCCGCGCCGCCCCCGCCGGTCCGGCGTGGAGCCGTCCCGCCCGGGCGCCCGCGCTGGGCGCAGGGTCCGGGCAACCCTCGCACCGTTGCGCAGCGCACGTTGCACGCGGTCGAGGCCGAGGTGGCCCAGGCCGAAGCTCAGCGAGCCGAACTCGAGGCCATGATGGCGCGTACCGGCCAGGGCGATGCCCTCCTGGTGGCGCCGGTCGTGGTCGTCGCCGGGCGATTGGGCGCCCACACGGCGACGACCTGGATCGAGGGACGCATCTGCGTTCTGGCGCGTTCGGACGTGGTCGAGCTGTTCGCCCAGCCCCGCTTCGTGGGAGCCGATCCGTTCATCGTTCGGGTGCGATGGGACGTCGTGGCACGCGTGTGCGGCCCGGCGTGCTGGAACCCCCTGCCCGACGTCGTGCCACCTCGGGTCGTCACCCGCCGTTGGCCGGACGCCGCGCAGATGGCGGTCCTCACCGGCCTCACCGTGGTGGATCGACCGGGCCACTAGCGCCAGACGGCCTCGGCCTCCGAACGCCCCGCATGCAGGCACCGCTCGCCAAAACGAGAAGAGGGCCCCCACCGAAGTGGGGACCCTCCTCAGAGAAATCCGGCGACGACCTACTCTCCCAGGGCGAATCCACCCAAGTACCATCGGCGCAGTCTGGCTTAACTTCCGTGTTCGGGATGGGAACGGGTGTGACCCAGACGCGATAGTCA